>NZ_JAILMR010000079.1 GCF_024692365.1 Ruminococcus sp.
CAAATGAACCCGGATAACCGCTGGGTGAAGAAAGCAGCAATGATTCCGTGGGAAACGATCGAGGCAGAGTATGCGAAGCTGTTCCCGAGCCATACCGGTATGCCTGCAAAGCCCCTGCGCATGGCACTCGGTTCGCTGCTGATTCAGAAGCAATATCACTAGGACTTAGATTTTGTGTTTATGAACGTTTAAACAATAATTACACAGAGGTTTATTGAACTAAACCATTATGTATAATTAATCTACATTAAATATAGTTTATTTAAACGTCTCTTTCGAGAGGCGTTTTTTCTATATCTGAAAATTTACTATGTTGTTTAGCTATCGAAAAGCAATTTTTGACGCATAACAATATAGTATAAAGAAATAACGATTGTACAAAAATACCGAAATATCGCACGATACTAACGATTAAATTGACTTTTCTGCCGAAAGAATATAATGTCGCAATATTTTGCTTTACTTTTAAATAAAAAAATGTTATTATTAATATACAAACAAATAATTTATAAATACTAAAATATCAATATCTATTCTGACGTTTAGGTTCATTCCTGAATTAATTAACATCAAATTGATGATGTGTTTAATTCGTTCAAAGTTTACACATTCTAACTCAATTAAATAATTACCACGCTAATTTTATTATTATTATTAATGAACTGGAGACTAATAAATGTTTCAAAAAGTCTTTTTATTTAACGGTATTGGATCAAGCTATGAGAAACTTCTGGCTAAGCTTCCACCTGAACTAAATGATAAATATTCATATTATTACGAAATCGCCTGCGCAAGACTGGGTTTGAACAAGGATATCGAAAAAAATCTGGGCTATGACTCAAAAATCGCTCAGTGGCTTGTTCCGTTCATTTGCGACAGAGTGATCTATGAGCACTTCATCTGCAAAGGAATTATTCCTGATATCGGCATGGGATACAGTTCCGGCATAGTAAGTGCAAGCGCCTGCTTCAATGCGATACCTCATGAAGCTGCATGGGATATTGTAAAATCTCACCGATCTATGCTGATTGCGCTGGATGAGGCTCATGAGGAACTTGATACAGGAATAATCGTAGGATTTTCTTATGATGACCTTTCAGAACTGCTGAACAAAGAGTTCTCACCTGAGGATCTGGTTATTGGAAGCGGCAACTCTGCGTTCCACGCTATGATAAGCGGTAAAGCAAGAGCAGTTGAAAAGGCTGTGGAACTCTGCATAAAAGAGGGTGCGCTGAAAGCTTTCCGTCTGAATACGGGAACAGCTTTCCATCATTCCATAATGAAGAAATATTCGCTGGAATACATTGCTTACTGTGATGATCTGAAATACAATGCTCCTGAGTACCCGATGATGTCTGTTTTCGATTTCTCTGTTCTCACTACAGCAGAACAGGTTGCCCGTGAAAACCAGCTTAATGTGTATACTCAGATGCGCTGGGATCTTGCTTTGAAAGAGCTGGAACAGCTTGGAGCAACAGAGTTTTTTGACATAAGCACGAACGGCTCACTCAGTAAACTATCAAGGGTGGGCAGAAAGTGTAAAATCTACACTTTTGATGACATATTTTCTTAGGTGAAACCTGGTTCGCTTGTAATTATAATCAGGCGTGTTAAAATTTTATCAATATGACATTGCAATAATACTCGGTGAGCAGAAGCTGCCGGGTGTGGCTTTCAGTTTTCAGCGGAAAGCTTTGAAAGCTGAAAGCTGTATCCAACAGCTAATACACGGTTTTGGAGGTAAACATAATGAGAGAAATTACAAACGAGATCAAAGCTGAGATCAAGGACATGATATTTGATTATTATGCTGAGGAATGCGAAGTTGACAAGGCTTCGATCAATGATAATACCAATCTTCAGGACGATTTGGAGAGCGATTCGCTGATGCTTGTCGAACTTATCGAAATGACAGCGGACAAGTTCGACCTAGACATCAAGTTACAGAGCATCGGAAAATATATGCTGAAAACACCTATGAATACTATGAGTGACGTTATCGATATGTTCTGCAAGGTTTACCAGTTCGGTAACGATATCGTTGAGCAGTAAGAGGATAAACGGTGAATTCAGTTTTATCAGAGATCCATTCCGAAGGCAGCATTGCAGTACTTACCATTGAAAATGGCGCGAAAAATCTTATATCCGAGCCGGAATTCATCGAGCGTGAGATACTTCTTGCATGGCTGGAGAAAAATCCGCAGACTAAGGCGCTTGTCATCACAGGAAAGGGCAGACATTTTTCCCACGGAGCTGATGTTTCGCTTTTTTATGCGGATAATGTTAGAAATATTTCCGAAAAGCTTAAAAAGGGCAGGGAACTGCTGAACACCATCGAGCGCCTGCCGATAGTAACCGTGGCTGCTGTTAATGGTGGCTGCTTCGGCGGCGGACTTGAAATAGCTATGAGCTGCAGGTTCCGCATTGCATCATCTAAAGCACGACTTGGACTTACCGAAGTCGTGCATGGAGTAGTTCCCGGTATGGGAGGAATTGAGCGGCTTTCACGGATAATAGGGGCGGAAAAGGCTTTGCAAATGATACTCCAAGGGGAAATGCTCTCTGCCGATAAGGCACTCTCTATCGGACTTGTCACAAAAGTTACCGAAGAAAAGGACGCACTTCCCGAGGCGATGAGATTTGCTGAGGATATAGTCTCGTCTGCGAGTGTCACCCAGATAAATGCGGTAATAAATACAATGAACCGATCTTTTGACGGTGAACCTGACCCTTCGTTCGGAGCATTTGAAGCGGCACTGGAGGAGGCATTCAGAAAATGAGAAAATGTGTGTACGACCTGATAGTCAGGGGCTATGAGCTTGACTCTTTCGGTCATGTTAACAATGCCGTATACTTGCAGTACGCAGAAGCCGCACTCTGGAACTTTTTCAGAATAAACAAACTCATGGAATATACTCTTGATAAGGGAATATTCCCTGTGGTTATGGAGAGTTCACAGAGGTATATCCACGAACTGAAACTGCTGGACGAGGTTCGTATCGAGTCAGAGTTCACAGCTAATGGCGGAATGATGATCTGCAAGCATAAAATAATAAACAACGCTACGGGCATTTTATCATGCAAAATAAATAGCATAATAGTTTTCGTAAATAATGAGCGAGTGATCCACAATATCCCAGATGAGGTCAACGAGATATTAGGGTGTGAGACAGATGAATATCTTAATAAATGAATTATATACAGAAATTTGCAAAGTTGATATGCTCTTAGATATTATCTGTGCAGAACTAGGTGACCCGTGCCTGCTAATTGTCCACGATAATGGCAGTATGCAGGCTGGGGACGAAGCAAAGGTGCGCAGTTTCTTCGCTGATCTGCCGTATATCACAGCACTTGCATCTGATAGGTCTGATGCAGATATCGCAGAGTTTTTTGATATAGTGATACCTGCGGATAACGCTGATAAATACGCAGAAAACCTGTTCAAGGATAAGACTGCATTTCAGATCAGGGAGATCACAAACTGTTTCGTTACAGCAAGGAACGGCAGTACAAATGATGTTCTTGATGCAGAATCAAGGTCATTTTATAGGCTTAACGCATTGATCGCAGGAGGTGAGCTTGATGAGTGATATCCTGCTTAATAATGAAAACGGAATACTCACCGTTGTGATGGATGCACCGAAAAATAACCTTATGACTACTCAGTTCCATGAGAAATTTGAGACTGTCATGGATAATGTACGAGTTATAGCAGAACGTGAAAGTGTCAGAGGAATGATAATACGCGGCGGCGGAAGAAATTTCTGTGTCGGTGCAGATGTTGACGCACTTAAGAAGCGTACTGCTAATGAGTTATACGACGATTCTACTGGGAAACTTCCCGAAAGCCACATTGCCCAGAAGCGTCACTTCACATTTCTGCGTGACCTGCCTTTTCCCGTGGTAAGCGTAGTTACGGGCTTTTGTATCGGCTCAGGCAGCGAGATCGCACTGAACTGCCACTACAGGATAGTTGAGAAAGGTGCAAGGATAGGTCAGCCTGAGTCAACTTTCGGCATACTTCCCGGACTTGGAGGAATTGCCAGGACTATCGAGCTTTGCGGTATGAAGAATGCCTATGAGCTTGTTATGACAGGCAGACTATTTCTTTCTGAGGAGGCTTGTGAGATTGGCTGGGGAGATATTCTTACAGATAAAAAGCAGGGTCTTGTCAAGGCGTATTCGCTGATAGATTTTATCTCGGATAAATGCGGTGATTTTTCACCTGCGAATTACCGTAGATATATAGAACTATATAAAAACAGGGGAGACTGATATGAAAATCGGAATTGCAGGGTTTGGAAAAATGGGAAAGGACATTTTTTCCTTCCTTTTTGATAACCTGAATAATGCTGAATTTACAGTACTTGTCCGCTCCTGCCCAGAAGAACATACCACTGCTGTGATGAAGACTCTTGACAAGCAGCTTCGACGAAAAAAGCTGACAGACGAAGAATACGAAGCTAAGAAAGCAGCATTTAAATTCACTTTTGATACCGCTGAATTAGATGGCTGTGATGCTGTGATCGAGACTATTTCTGAAAACCTTGAGGCTAAGAACTCTCTTTTCAGAAATATTGCGGATAAAGTATCGGATAATTGCCTTCTTTTGACGAACACTTCCTCTTTGAATATAACAAAGGTGTTCGAGGGCGTTTCAAACCCTCAGCGTTGTTTGGGTATGCACTTTTTCTACCCGGTCAAGCTGACAGAATTTGTAGAACTTAACCTCATGGATAATACTTCCGGAGAAGCGATTCGTATGGCTGAAAGCCTTGTGAAAGAATTCGGACGCAAGAGTATCTGTTTTTACGGAATTTATCATGTGTATCTTAACCAGATTCTTTCTGCAATGATTTCGCACGGAATATACCTTTGTGAGTATTTTCACACTTCCGTTCCTGCACTTTCAGCTTCTTTGGAAAAGATGTACTCCGTTGCAGGTGTATTTGATATTCTCGACAGTATCGGGCTTGGACTTATGGCCGATAATCAGTCAAATTTCAGCCTGAAACGCAATAAGCAGCTTCTTGGATATGGCTGTGAGAGGATGAACCAATGGCGAAGTCAGGGATGCGCTGATAGTCCCCATAGTTTCCTTGAATTTATCAGCAGTCAGGAACAGGGTGATACTGAAGACTGCGATGATGCACCGATTTATATGGCTGCATTTATCCTTGCTGAAACTTCTTTCGCACTTGAAGAAGTCGGTATCAAATCTGATGTTTTCCTCGAAGCCGTAAGCTGCACTCTGGGTACGGTCGATACTCTGCCTAAAATGTACAGAAAATACGGTGCTGAAAGACTTAAATCTGCACTTGATAAACTCTATGAAAAATCAGGTTTTGCATCTTACAGATATGATCCTGATCTATTGGAAAAATACTATTCGTGATCCCGAAAGGGAGACCAGCAAAAGAGGTATAGTGGAATGAAAAAAGTAGTTATAACAGGTCTTGGCGCAGTAACAGCACTGGGAAACAATGTTGCGGATTACTGGAATTCGCTGATCGAAGGAAAAAGCGGTATGCGGACTATCACCCGTGTATCTGCTGAAAATCATGATACTACAGTTGCAGCTGAGGTTGATGACTCTTTTGAGGAGATCGTTTCAAAGTACTGGAAAAAACGTATGCTCAGCGCAACTACAAAAGCCGTAAGAATTGGACTAGTATCTGCAGAAGAAGCTATTGAGGACAGCGACGCTGATTTTGCTTCACTTGACCGTTCTCGTATAGGTATTATCTACGGTCTTGCTGATAACACCTATGAAGGTGCGGAAAAGGAAAACAAGTCCAACATAACGCTGAAAAGTATGCCTAGCGAGCTTCCTGCTATGATAGCGATCAAGCACAATATCACCGGACCATCTTTCAATATGAGTACTGCCTGCGCTTCATCAGGATATGCACTGGCTCTGGGAAAGCATCTTATCCAGTCAGGTCTATGCGACATGATAATAGTTGGCGGACTTTCCTATGTGATGAATGACGCATTGCTTTACGGCTTCAACCAGCTTCTTGCAATGTCAGCAAATCCCGACCCGAACAAGGCGTGCAGACCTTTCACAAAAAATCGTGACGGTTTCATCATGGGCGAGGGCGGCGGAACAATGATCCTGGAATCTGAGGAGCACGCAATATCCAGAAAAGCTAAAGTATACTGTGAACTTGCAGGTGCTTCCATAAGCTGTGAGGCAAGCAGTCTTACTGCTCCACTGGCAGATGGTGTGGGTATGTCATACTCCATGAGATGTGCACTTGAAGATGCAGGCATCGCTCCTGAGAAAGTAGATTATATCAATGCCCACGGAACTTCCACCACTCTCAATGATCTATATGAAACTATGGCGATAAAACAGGTTTTCGGAGATAAAGCCTATGATATCCCTGTTTCTTCCATAAAGGCTGCTATCGGTCACACGCTATCCGCCTGCGGTGTACTTGAGGGTATCGCCTGCGTAAAGGCTATCGAAACAGGCGTACTTCCGCCTACAGTCCATTTTGATGAACCCGATCCGCAGCTTGACCTGAACTACATACCCAATACCGCACTGAAAAAGGATATCAACGTTGCCGTATCAAATTCATTTGGCTTCGGCGGTCATGATGCGACACTCGTTTTCAGAAAATACAACTGAGAGAGGTAGTATACAATGCCTATTGCACAGATGAAAACCAACTTAAAAATGAACGATGTTTCTAAAAAGGAATTTCTGGATGATATTGCAGGGGAAATGGCAAAACTTCTGAAAAAGCCTATCCCTGCTGTAATGGTCATGCTGGACAACTGTTTTATGGACATGAACAGATCCGAGGATACCGTATTTTTTTCGGAATTCCGCTACGTTATGCCACAGGAATTTGACGGCGATAAGAGTGGATTTATGAAACAGTTTGCGGATACTATGCTGGCAGTTATCCAAAAGCACACAAAAGTTGATCCCTACCGCATATATATGCAGTTTACAGAAATGGACAGACAGAGCGCGTGGCACTATACAGAATAAGAAAGGAATGATACTATGAAATGGTCGATCAGAGAACTTCTTAACCCGGTGGTTACAAGATCAATGCTTTACGGAAGCGATCCTTTTGACACTGAGTACGTTCTGAAACGAGTTGACGAGATAGACGTTATGAGCGGTAAGAAGATTCAGGCAGTATGGCTTGGCGAATGGGGCAAGAAGATCGCTCACTATGCAGAACTTCGTGATCAGAGTGAGGCTAAGGGAAACCGCATCTCCGCAAGAGCATACGCAAAAATGGTCGCCCAGAGCTGGTATGCCTGCTATATGGTTAATATTCAGGATCTGGAGCAGAAGGTCTCCATATATAATAATCTTGCCGAAAGCTATAGAAAGTATACTGAACTTTGCGATAACAAAATAGAGTATATTGAGATAGATACTGCTTTCGGCAAGCTTCCTGCGTATATCCACTACCCCGACGACGGCAGTAAGGAAAGCTATCCCATTGCCATTACATATTCCGGCATCGGAAGCTGCAAGGAGGAACTTGATATGCTGGCTATGCCCCTTAATGAGCGTGGAGTCGCAGTTATCACCCCAGATATGCCCGGTACCGGCGGCGCTGTTATCTGGAATAATGTAAAGTGCGGAGGTGACGAGCTGGAAGCAGCTTTTGAGAGTATTTACAAGTTCATCGACAGCCGCAGTGAGCTGGACAGCAGTCGAATAGCAAACTTCGGTCTGTGTATGGGCGGCGGTTATGCTATCAGAGCAACTGTAAAGAATCCCGCTGTAAAGTGCTGCGCAGCACTGTTCCCGCTGATGATATGCTACTGCAAGCTTGATTCCGTTCCGATATGGATGAAGAAAGGCAAGTGGACTTCCTGCCAGACAAATGACGACTACATTGAGACGATGAACATTCTTTCCGAGGGTACACTAAGCTCCGATTTCTTACTTGTTCACAGCGACTACGATAACTGGATGACCCATGAGGCTAATGATATCCTTTACAGCAAGGCTACAGGTTATAAGGAGAGACTTGAGGTCACCGAAAGACCTGCCTATGTTTCTGAAGAAACAATCATGCACGCAATGCCTGTAGGAGAGCAGTTCCATTGGGTAAAGCATATCACCGCTGATTTCATTGCACAAAGACTTACAGGAGAAACCAGATGAGCAAGAATTTCTTTGATTATTTCAGCAAATACGCTCAGGAGACGCCGAACAAGATCCTTTTGAGAATAGATGAAAATACACTGACTTACAGCCGGTTCATGGAGAAAACTGCTGTGTTCGGTTCTGCGCTTAAAAAGATGGGCATAGGCGTAGATGATAAGGTTGGACTGGTAATGCCAAACAGTATCGAATGGTATATTGCATTCTGGTCAGCCGTAAGAATAGGCGCTCAGCCTGTTCCGATCGACCCACAGAGCGGTTCGCTGGAACTTTCCAGGCTTATCCCGTCAACTACAGTCAAAATGCTGTTCGTGTCTGAAAAATACAGAACCAATCATATAATCAATGCAGTGGAGAAGATCGTTCCCGAGGAGTTTTCTCTTTCAAAAGTCGTTTGCTTTGCTCCCGAGAACGCTGTACCTCAGAAAGAATGCTTCATAAGCGCCGAGAAGTTCGCTGCTGAATTCGGCGAGACTGAATGCGATATCTATCAGCCTGAGTACCTTCACACCATGTCACTTGCCTGCACTTCAGGAAGCACAGGCACTCCAAAGATACTTGCAATACCCTCTGGCGGATTTCTTTCCACACAGAAGGATATGGGTGATTATCTGGAATTCAAGTCCGATGACGTTATGATGCTTGGTATGACCCTGTATCATCAGGGTGGATTCGGAATGGGTCTGCAAATGGCACTCAAAGGCGGTAGCGTAATGTATCAGCCCCAGTTCAATCCAATATCCTTCCTTGAAACTATCCAGAAATACAAAGTCAATATCATTCAGCTCACTTCCACACTTGCTAAGGTCCTGCTCTCAACTCCCGATTTTGACAAGTATGACCTTTCATCTGTTCGTATCTGCTACTTCGCAGGCGAAGTTTTGCCCAAGGAGATCGCAGATACATTTGTCAAGAAGCTGAATATACGAGTTATCAATATAATCGGTTCCTCTGAAACTTGTACTATGGTAGTATGGGATTCTGCCAAGGACGGTGACACTGACCCCAGTGATTTCAAGAAGCTTTACTTCACCGATTATCTGGTTATTGATGCAGACAAGAACGATGTTGCCGAGGGTGAAACGGGTGAACTATGCGTATACACCGACGGCGTTATCACCGAGTATTTCGGAAATCCTGAACTGTCCGCTGAAAAGATACTCACTGATAGTCAGGGCAGAAGATGGTTCTGCACAGGCGATCTTGTAAACAAGCTGCCCGGTGGTATAGTACGTTTTGCGGGACGCAGCAAGCGTATAATCAAGCGTGGCGGAAACCTTGTCCATGCTGAAGAAGTTGAAGCTTGTCTGCTCACTCATCCTAAGATCGCTGCCGCAGCTGTAACTGATGAGCCGCATCCGATCATAGGTCAGCAAATAGTTGCCTACATTCAGCCAAAGGATGATGAAAAGATAACAAGAGGCGAACTTGCACGCTATTTTGACGGTAAACTTTCTTCCTACAAAGTGCCTGATAAAGTAATTCCTGTAGAGGAGATCCCAAAGGATATCGGCAAGATACAGTTTAAATATCTCAGAAAAAAGGAGTATAAATGATTATGAACAATCTTGATTGGAACGAATTCAAACAGGTAGTTTCCGACTATGTAGGTGTTGACGCTGATGAGATCACAAGAGAAACTGACGTTTTCGATGACCTGTATCTTGATTCTCTTGGACTGTTCGGTCTTGGTTCACATATTACAGATACTTACAAGCTTAATGTTGCATTGTCATTGGTAGCATCTATCAGCAGGGTAGGGGAGTTTTTCGACCTGCTAAACGAGAAGGGTACACCTGTTGAGGAATAATATATGACTCTTTTCTTTTTTCCACACGCAGGCGGTTCCGCAAAGAGTTACGCATCATTCAAACGTTTTCTCCCAAAAGATCTGAATGTGATCACAATGGAACTTTCAGGACGTTTTACACGTTCTGATGGGCCTATGTTACACGATATTGAGTCCTGCATCAGCGAACTTTTTGACAGCAATGAAAAACTGTCGGAACTACTTAAAGAGGGTGACTACGCCGTATTTGGTCACAGCATGGGAACAGTCCTTGCCACCGAATTTGTAAGACAAATAAGGGAAAAGGGTTATCCTGCACCTGTTCATATGTTCCTATCAGGTAAAAATGCTCCCGACGAAAATCTTCACTGTTTCGGCGATATTGACAAAGTGACCGATATGGAGATAACAGAGTTTTTTGATCATAACAGCATGACATTTTCACAGGTGATACCTGATGCCGAACTCGTCGCACAGATCAACCGTATACTTTGCAATGATGTGCGAATGGCTGAGAAGTACATCACTACGCCAAGACAGGTGCAGTTTGGCTGTGATGTTACGGCAATATACGGCACAGATGACACCATGCTGAAAAACGCTGACATGAACGGCTGGGGACGGTATACTGACAAAAGCTGTGAAGTTGTGTCGTTCAGCGGCGGTCATTTCTACTATACTCAGCACAAAGAAGAAGTCTGCAAGCTTATCTGCAATAAACTTCGACTCAATTAACACGTTTTGGTAGTGATCCTGAAGTACGTTCAGAATGTACTTAGACAGGCAGATACTTATGAAGACAAGGCTACGTAATCACACCGGTTACACAGCCTTGTCTTTTATCATATTTATGATATTTCATACTGTCAGCGCAGTCGCATAATAGTATTTGAGATTATATGTCTTCCTTAAACCGCACTAAATTTCTATTTAGTGCGGTTTAGTATCAACCTCTATCCAACTACTCTTTTATCCCTTTTCTGCCGATAAGTCAGCCCATACAGCAAATGATACTCCCAAGTATTAATCCTGAACAACCTCACCATAACAGAACTCACCGTCAGCTGATGTTATACGAACCTTTCTTATCTGTCTGCGCCAGGTATCATCAGTCTTAACTCTTGGGACTTTGACCACTACATAATTCGGCGCATGACCGCTGTGCCATTCGGCTTCGGTCTCTCGTTCGAACAATACCTCGAACACCTTTTCGACACAGCCTGACAGATAATCAGCTTTGGTTTTAGCACAGACCTCCGCCATACGTTTAGCGCGTTCGTGTTTTATGTGCTGTGGTACCTGTCCCGGCAGATCATTTGCCTTTGTCCCTGCGCGGCGCGAATACGGGAAAATATGGGCATCAGCGAAAGCTATCTCCCTTGCAAAAGATAGTGATTCTTCAAAGGCTTTATCGTCCTCTCCCGGGAATCCTACCATGATATCGGTGGTAATGGCGCAGTTCGGGAAATATTCTCTCAGCGACCTGCAAAGCACTGAATATTCTTTAGAATCATATCGCCTGTTCATCGCTTTTAAAATACTATCGCTTCCACTTTGAAGTGACAGATGAAAATGCGGACATAGTTTATCCAGCACAGTCAGCCTTTTGATGTCATCTTCAAGCATCATTTCAGGTTCGATAGAACCAAGCCTTACACGGAACTCCCCTTCCAGCGAACATATGCTCTCTATTACATCGGTCAGGGTTGGTCTTTCGGGTAGATCTTTTCCGTAAAAGCAGAGGTTTATTCCCGTCAATATCAGTTCCTTGTGTCCTGCGGCTATGTTCTGTTTTGCTTCATTTATAACGTCGTTCAGCGGCTTTGAGCGAACGTGTCCTCTTGCATAAGGGATAATGCAGTAGCTGCAATAGCAGTCACAGCCGTCCTGTATCTTAATGTAAGAACGTGTTTTTTCGCCGCTGCATTTGTTAGTCATGCTGTCTATCTTTTCGTCCTTGGTGTGTTCACTTATGCTGACTATACGCTCCCCTGTTTTCATGAATCTGTCAGTCAGTTCTGGTATATTTCCTTTGTTCTCTGTGCCGACAATAATATCACACTCCGTCAGACCCTCAGCTTTCTCTTTGAAAGCCTGAGGAAAACACCCTGCAAGCACAGTCACCGCACGCGGAGATGTCTTGCGTATCCGCCTTAACATTTGCAGACATTTCTGGTCTGCCTGTTCAGTGACCGTACAGCTGTTTATCACGCATACATCAGCTGATGCAATATCCTTGACGGTGGCATGACCTTCCTGCTCGAATTTCTCGCGTATATGTTCAGTTTCATACTGATTTACCTTACAGCCGAAGGTATAGTAATATATTTTCATATAATAAATTCTCTCCTCGAAATATGTAGGATATGTACAAAATATGCGTTCCAATATTGTTAGAATCACACAAATAAAGCTTTATTGAACTTTATCTATTGACTATTGTACCATATTTTATTTTTTTTTGCAAATAAGCCTTGACATTTGTGAAAATATGATTATAATAATATTATAGTAGCACGAAGCTACGAAGAAATTTTAATTAGAATTGTGTTAGGAGGAACCAATATGAAAAAGGTTAAGATCTCACTTGATTCCATTCAGGCTGTTAAGGAATTTGTAGGCATCGTTATGATGTATGATTTTGACGTTGACCTTACTTCCGGCAGATATGCAGTAGACGCTAAGTCTATCATGGGTATATTCAGTCTTGATCTGTCTAACCCCATTCAGCTGACAGCTCACACTGATGATGCTGACAAGTTCTTCGCAGAGATCAAGAAGTTCATCGTTGAGTGATTTCAGGATACTTTAGTGAAATATAAAACGGCAGACTTTAGGGTTTGCCGTTTTTTATGTGTATTAACTTACGGTCATGTTTAAATTATATCACACAAAACTTGAAAATTTAGATATTGAGCAAAGTATTGTATAGTGGTATAATTATCAGGCGTGATTCTATATTATAAAGAAGGATAGATCTGATGATAAAATTTATAAAGTCACAACCTGTTCTGGTTGCGGCGTTTTTGGCGGCTGTTGTGACTATGTTCATTATCCCGCCTGATGCGGGATATGCTGGCTACGTCAACCGCGCTGTGCTGATACAGCTTTTCTCACTGATGACAGCTGTTGCAGGGCTTAGGAGTATCGGTATATTTGAGCGCGTCACTGATGTTCTGCTGGAAAAGGCAGGAACTATCCGACGGCTCGGGCAGATATTCGTACTGATATGCTTTTTTACTTCGATGCTTGTGACAAACGATGTTGCACTGCTTACATTTATCCCGCTTACGCTGATAGCCATGAAAAGCGCGGACAAAAAAAGTCTTATCATGACCATAGTGCTTGAAACTGCGGCGGCTAATCTTGGCAGTATGATGACACCTGTGGGCAATCCGCAGAACCTGTTTATTTACGCGAATTACAATATGACGGCTTTGACGTTTGTCAAAACGATGGCGCCTGCGGGCATAGCAAGTCTTGTGATACTTATGCTTCTGACGCTGCTTCTGCCGAAGGAAAAATGCACCCATACAGAAAGTTCAGAGAACGAGAACTTCCCTGCTGTACAGTTTTGGGGTTATCTGGTGCTTTTTGTTGTTTGTCTGTTGTCGGTATTCAGGGTAGTACCCGACTACATCTGCCTTATCGCGGCTGTTATTTGCGCACTGATATTGAACTGCAAACTGCTTCTCAAAGTGGATTATTCTCTGCTTGCGACTTTTCTGTGCTTCTTTATTTTCGTTGGAAATATCGCAAGGATAGGTGCGGTGAACGATTTCTTTTCCGATATAATGAAAGGAAGAGAACTTCTGGTCTCTGCGGCGCTTTCACAAGTAATAAGCAATGTTCCCGCGGCTATGATGCTTTCGGGATTTACGGACAACGGCACACAGCTTATGCTGGGCGTTAATATCGGCGGACTGGGGACTCTCATAGCTTCACTCGCAAGCCTGATATCCTTTCAGTTTTACAGAAAGAGCGATGGTGCTGATTCTGTGAGATACATGGCAGTATTCTCGACGGTAAATTTCGGTATGCTGATAATCCTTCTTCTGCTCCAGAAAATGATAACGCTTATATAAACAATTGCGGCATTTCCATAATAAGGGTATGCCGTATTTTATCTGCATTCATAAATATATACTGACACTAACAATTTGAAAGGAGAACATCATGAAAGCAAAACCATCGGATTGGTACAAACACAATTGGGGACTTGAAATCAAAAATATGTCATGGGTGGAAAACACTTCCAGTGAGGTCGATTACATAATAAAACTCTGCGGAATGAAAGGAAACGAGCGTATTCTCGACCTTGCCTGCGGTTTCGGCAGACATTCCCTTGAATTTGCACGCCGCGGATTCAGTGTAGTCGGTGCGGATATAACTGAGATCTATATCGAGGACGCTAAAAAGACGGCAAAAGAAATGGGTCTGACAAATGCGGAGTTCATATGCTGTGATATCAGGGATATCACGTACAGTGAGGAATTCGATGTGGTGCTGAATCTTGCTGACGGCGCTATCGGTTATCTTGAAAACGATGAAGAGAACTTGAAGATATTCGATACAGTTTCAAGGGCACTCAAACACGGCGGACATCATGTCTGTGACCTTGTCTGCGGAGAATATGCAGATGCGCACTTCCCTGTCAAGTTATGGGACAGCGGCAGCAGCACTCTTTCTTTATCTGAATTTGATTGGGACAGAGAGAAAAGGATAATGCTTTTCGGAAACTGCGATATCGCATATGGTGAAGTTCTCAAAGTTCCCGAGATACCCGAGGGCGACCCCACAAGGGTTTACACCACAACGGAGATCAAAGAGATCATGAAAAAACGCGGTATGGAAGTTAAAGGCGCATTCGCGGGATACAGCACTATCCCTGCGGGAAAAGAAAATTTTCAGATGCTTATACACAGTGTGAAGAAATAAAGCGTCGTGATAATATAGTACGATGATATTAAAATATTTATATCAACTGTACGCAAAATTTCCCCACAAATGAAAACAGATGTGCTATAATATATAAGTAAACGGAACCGCTTGTCTTCCGTTTGGAACTTTCATAATAATACACTTCTATTTTGTTTTTGCCGTTTGTTTGGCTAAGCCGTGCTTGTGAGAGAGCACGGCTTTTTTCTTAACAAAAAACAAATAATGATATAAGCCATCGGTGTTTGATTCATAATAAACACGGCGTTTACGAAAAATTTGTCAGTCGGTGTCTTTACATTTTCTTTTCAATGTGATATAATAAACTAGTTAATAAAAGCTTAACGATATTGATTTTTATCAAATTTGAAGGTCTATTTTCGGAGGACATAAAGATGAAAACTGATAAATTTAAAATAAACACAGCTTCCCTATCGACAGATCAGGGCGATATCGTCATAGATGAATTCATTCCCGCCACAGATGGCAAATATCCCTGCGTGATAATGAGCCACGGATTCAATTCATGCGCCGCTGAACTTCATGATGTAGCTGAAATTCTGGCAGAAAATGGCATATACGCTCTCTGCTACGATTTCAACGGTGGCGGAAACAAAGGCAGAAGCACAGGCAAGACCACCGATATGAGTGTTACGACTGAGCAGAACGATCTGAGGGCTGTGCTGGATCGTGTGAAAAGCTTACCGCAGACAGGTGATGTTTACTTGTACGGTGAAAGTCAGGGCGGATTCGTTTCGGCGATAACAGCCCCCGATATTCCTGATATTGCAGGACTTTTCCTTGTCTATCCTGCCTTTGTCATTCCACATGACTGGCTGAGTAAAGATGAAAGCACCATGCAGGACGAATTTGAATTCATGGACGTGAAACTCTCAAAGACATATTATGACGGTATTCCGAGATACGATGTTTTTGAAAAGGCAGCTGAATTCAAGGCACCTGTAAAAATCTGGCACGGCGGCGCCGACCCTGTGGTCGATCCCGAATACTCGCTTAAACTTGTAAAAACCTATGAAAAATGCGAACTTAAAGTTATCAGCGGGCTTGGACACTGGTTCCCGCCCGAGCTGAGAGAAGTTATCGCAGAAGAGATAGTTCATTCAATAAAAGCATAAAACAAGGCTGTGTTTCCATTGGGATAACACAGCCTTGTTTTTTATTTGGAATTTTTGTATGATATTACTTCATTGTGGCAAGCAGACCGTCTTTATTCAGAGAACCATTCAGTTCAGCAGTCTTCTTATCATAATCTACAAAGAATTCAGCGTAGTTTACTGATTTGCCTGTACTCTCGTTTGTTAAGGAAACTGTGATAGTTTCTTTGTTTTTACCGGTGATATCCATAGTTACTGCGCCGCCCGAAACAGCCTTGCCATCGGAGATGATCTGAGTATAACGTCTTTTTCCGTTTACATAGCCATCGAGTGTAAATTCACCGCTAAGACCGTCAGGCATAGGTATGCTGATCGTCAGATCAACAGGGTCGGTCTCACCTGTGGATACGTAGATAGTAACCTCGGTGTCTCTCTCAACTCTCCAGTCGGGTTCGAGAGACTGGTCGATTACCTTACCCTTATCGCCATCATGAGGCAGATCCTGTACATCAGCCTTCAGTTTGTTCTCCTTGAGAACTGTGATAGCCTTCTCCTTAGTCAGACCAACAACGTTAGGAACCTTGACCTGAGTATCCAGAGGACCCTTGCTGACGTAAAGTGTAACTGCACCGTCGAGAGCATATTCAGTACCTGCTGCAGGTTCTGTGCCAATAGCTATACCCTCGGGAACATTATCATCGTATTTGCTTCTCAGAACGACTGTGAAGCCTGCAGCTGTCAGCTCACTCTCTGCAACGTCGGATTCAGAATCCGAAACATCAGGGATAACAGTCTTCTGCTTGCCTTTGCTTACCTTCAGGGTGATAGTATAGCCTTCCTTAACAGATTTACCTGCGGACTGGCTCTGCCAGAAGATAACGCCCTCTTCGTACTCGATATTGTACTCGGAAACAGCATCGATCTTGAGCTTGTCGCCCCAGTCCTGCTGAACCTGAACGATGTTCTTACCAACAAAGTTAGGCATGGTGAAAGCACCATCCTGCTCTGATATAGAGTCGCTGACTTTCAAAATTATATTATCGTTTTGATCGATAATTTCCCCGGGTTCTATATTTTGCCAGAAGACAATACCTTCGTCATAATCGGGATTATATTCATGTACAACAAAAACATCGTGTATATTTTCATCAACATCATAAATATCATCGATATTCATTCCAACATAATTTGGCATTGTTAATTCACTTGTTTTTGATTCTTCGTCAGATGAGATAGCATCATTTGAAGTCGTTCCCGAATACTTGATATTATTACCTTTAAAAAATAGTCCCGTCGTAACAGCACCCGCTGCCAGTACTGCGATACAAGCCGCGATAGCTCCGCCGCGGTGTATACGCAGCTTGCCATTGTGTTCCGTTATATTATTATCCGTTTTGTTTGCTGTGATATTTTTATGTCCCTTTATGACACCGTTTGTACCATTCATTTTGAATCCTGCCTTTCCCATGACGGAGGAGAGAATTCTTTCCCTGGCATCATCAGGTATCTGAGCATCTTTACCGAAATCAGCGAACTCATCGCGAAGGATATCAGCGTCGCTGTCCGATGCACGATCGCCTAAGATCTTCAATCTGTTCTTCATCATTCTCTGCCCTCCAATATCTTTTTTAGTTTTTTAAGACCGCGGGATATTCTCATGTTGATCATGCCTTTGCTCATTTTAAGCTCTTTGGCAATGTCAATGTTCTTCTGACCGAAATAGTACTTGTGTATAAATATAGTGCTATCAGGTTCGCCAAGCTCTTTTACTGCTTCAAGCAGTTCCCTGCCCTCGTCCTTGTCATCAGCGATGCAGTTTTCAAGCTCGTCATAATCGACAGTTTCTATACATTTGCATTTTCTGCGGAATACATCAATACAATGCCGCTTTGCGATAACGCCCATTATCGCCTGTACCGAACGGAATTTGAAGCCGTTGTTCAGTCCCGCATTGTAAAAGGCGAGAAAAATATCGCTGACAGCTTCTTCGATATCTTCATTGGTACATACGTCTGAAAGACGTGTGCAGGCGATCTTATATACATAGGCACTGTACTGTCTGACAGTCTGCTCAAGCCCTCGTTCATGATCTGACTGCAATAAGATCAGAAGTTCATTGTCATTCATATGAATACCTCACTATTGAAACGTTTCAATATATACAGTCGAAACGAATGGTGAAAAAGTAACGGTGTCGGGAAATAAAAATATGTAAACAATTCATGAACATGGATAAATGCTGAAATTGCCCAACTCGTAGATTATACCATAATACGACAAAGCTTGTCAATTATATGTACTGCTCAACTTGTGGAGATTTGTTCAACTTTCACGGGTAAAAGTTATACTATCGAGTAATCTCGGATGCTATAATATACTAGGAAAAGCTTTGACCAAAAATCATAAAAAGGAGCGATAACATGGGATACGAAAGAATAAGTGATGCAAACATAATCAATGAAAAGTATATGGATTCCATACTATTTGAGGAACGGCTGATAGGTTCCGTTGCGGCGGATACAGAAACTGAATTTCTGGGTGAGAGGTTTTCAATGCCGATATTTATGCCTGCTTTCTCACACCTCAGTAATTTCGGTAGGCGAAGTCTGACGGGTCTGGAAGAATACTCCCTTGCCGCAAAGGAACTCAATGTACTGAACTTCGTAGGCATGATGGAAAATGATATGTTTGAGAAGATAATCGGTACAGGCGCTAAGACCGTTCGCATAGTCAAGCCTTACGCTGATAACGGAAAGGTTCGTGACCAGATGCAGTTTGCTGAATATCACGGTGCTTTTGGCATAGGAATGGATATCGACCACATTTTCGGTGCTGAGGGTTACGATATCTGCGTGGGCGAAAAAATGACAGCTCAAAGTGCAGATATGCTTAGATCATATGTTGAGTCTTCAAAACTGCCGTTTTTTGTAAAGGGTGTGCTTAGTGTACGCGATGCTTTGCTGTGTGCTGATATCGGAGTAAAGGCAATAATAGTCAGCCACCACCATGGCAGACTTCCCTATGCTGTACCGCCCATGATGATACTGCCCGAGATAAAAGAAGCCCTCAAAGGCAGAGATGTTCGTATCATAGTTGATTGCGGTATCGCTAGCGGTGCAGATGTTTACAAGGCTATTGCCCTTGGCGCTGATGCTGCTGCGGTAGGCAGGGCAATGCTTCCGTCACTAGAGAAAAACGGAACTGAGGGCGTAAAAGCCTGCTTCTCCCATATGCGAGACGAACTGAGATACGTCATGAGTTTTACAGGATTTGCAAAAGTCAGCGATATCGACGATTCTGCACTCAGATTCACAAGATAACAAAAAGACCTCTTTGGCTTGAACCCAAAGAGGTCTTTCTTATCTTTCATAAATTCTATAAATGCTGTCACAATACCTTGTAAAGCCCATTTAACTGCCCCTTTAAATAAGCCAGATATTTCAGATATTCCTCATCAGTATTCAGATGTTCCAGTATCATCGGCATATCGCTGTCGAGTTTATGCATCGTCTCAGCGTAGTACCTCAGCGGAAATTCACCCATGCCGGGGGCACATTCTTCAAGCTGAAGCGTATACTTCTGTTTCAGGTGAACGTCCTTAACATGACAGCTTTTTATGCGATCGCCCAGAAGTTCTGCGCACTCGTCGATGAACTCCTCCATACTGAAATATCGGTCAGCCGAATTGATCATATTTACAGCATCAAGATGAACCGCGAATCGGTCGCGGTCTATCATTTCGATAAGCCGCAGATATTCTTTTGGGCTTGTAGGTATCATCCAGGGCATGGGTTCAAGCGTGAAGTATGTATTCCGCACATTGGCTGTGTCTATGATGTTCTGTATCATTGATACTGTCTGTTTCCATGCTTCATCGGTGAAATTAGCCTTGTAACCGCCGTCCCAGCGTTCTCCGAAAGCACCTGCCACATTCACAGCACACCTTGCACCCAGATAGTCAGCAAGCCTTAACTGCTCAATACAGTAATCGAGATTTTTTCGTCTCTCCTGTTCATCAGCTGCATGAGCATTTCTCCAGATACCGACTTCCGCTATCATAAGCCCATGCTTCCCAGCAGCTTTTTTGTATTCGTCGATGCGTTCTATGGGCTCATTGCTCTGAATGGGAAAAACTACTGCTGAACACCCTAACAAACAGTGATTTTTCGCCCAATCTTCAGCAGACGAATGTTTAAGCGGTGAAGATGTACCAAGTCTCATAATCCAGCCTTCTGTAACATCATTTCAGCATATCTATAACATCTGTCGCGATCTTTTCGGGTGTAATGCCCAGATTATCAAGAAGCTCATTGGCATTATACCTGTCATAGAACTCCTTACCGAGACCGTAGCACTTAACATTAACATCACTGCCGCCGAAATATGCAGCGACCTTCTGTCCGAAACCACCGTCAAGTGAGCCGTCCTCCAGTGTGATCACAACACTGCACTTCTCTTTGAGAGTATCAAGCATAGGCGTATCAAGACCTGTTACGAATCTCGGGTTGACCAGTGCAGCAACTACCCCATGCTGTGCAAGCAACTCGACTGCCTTTTCACCTATCTGATAGAAACTTCCAACAGCGATAACTGCTGCTTTCTCACCTTGCTTTACAAGCTCTGACTTATTCAGTTCGCTGTAATCGGCTGGAATCTCCCTGTCAGTATGTACAACACCATTGCCGGGAACACGTATAGCCACAGGATATGTGTCCTGCTCAACTGCCCAGTCAAGCATTGCGAGATATTCTTCCGCACAGGTAGGTGCAAGGTAAACAAGCCCCGGAATATTCGATATCATCGGGATATCGTAGATACCTATATGTGTAACGTCGCTCATGCCGTAAACGGAAGCCGAGAACACAAGGAAAGTCACAGCTGAACTGTTAAGGCAAACGTCCTGCATTATCTGGTCGTATGTCCTCTGCATAAAGGTGCTGTTCACGCCGAACACAGGCTTGCCGCCGTTCTTTGCGATACCCGAAGCGAGAGCAGTCGCAGTTTCCTCTGCTATGCCAACATCGAAAAACTGATTTTTGTACTTCTCACGCAGCTTCTCGTCAAATCCGAACACCATAGGAGTAGCTGCGGTAATTGCACATACGGACTTGTCTTTGTCCATCTTCTTGGTAAGATAATCAGCTGTCAGCGAACCGTAATTCTCACCACTGCCCCAATTAACTGTTGCCTTGCCTGTCTCGGGGTCGAAAGGCATCGACCAGTGCCAGTTCTCCTTGTTGTTTTCGGCGATAGCGTAGCCCTTGCCCTTTTTGGTGACAATATGTACCACAACAGGCTTTGTAGAATCCTTTACCCCCTTGAAGGCTTCTATAAGCTGTTCGATGTCGTTGCCGTCAGCCACAAATACATAGTCGAGACCCATTGCTGTGAAAAGATTGGTTTCAGCCTTGCCGTTGCCATCGCGCAGAGCTCTCAGGTTTTTGTACATACCTCCGTGGTTCTCTGCAATAGACATATCATTATCATTCACAACGATGATAAAATTGCTGTCCATCTCTCCTGCGAAGTCAATACCCTCCAGAGATTCACCGCCGCTGAGTGAACCGTCACCGATAACAGCGATTATGTTCTCCTTACCACCTGTGAGGTCTCTGCCCTTTGCCAGACCAGCCGCTAGGCTTACAGATGTTGAGGTGTGACCAACATTAAAGAAATCGTGGGCGCTTTCCTCGGGGTTGGTATAACCAGAAACATCACCGAAATGCTCATCTGATGTATATGCCAGCTTTCTACCCGTGAGTATCTTGTGGGGATAGCACTGGTGGGATACATCAAAAACTATTTTGTCTTTCGGTGAATCAAACACATAATGCAAAGCTATTGTAGCTTCAACAAATCCGAAGTTAGGACCGAAATGTCCGCCGCGTTTTGAAAGGCGGTTCATCATAGCATCCCTGATATCATGTGCAAGTCCCTTCATCTCATTGATATCAAGCTTTTTAACGTCCTCGGGAGAGTTTACTCTGTCAAGTATCTCGTACATATCATTACCTCTCTTTGCATAATTCCGTTATTATCTGTCCTTCAGCTGTATTATTGTAGCACAATCCCTTGTGCAAAAACTATAATATATTGTCAGAAAAATTGTATAAACCTCTAGAAGCCTTACTACTGTATGTGGCTATATCAAAACAGGAAGATACCTCAAAATGAAGCATCTTCCTATATCACTTAGTCTTTATCAAGCTGCCCGAAAAATCCGAACGATCACAGTAGGATATTATTTCAGCAGGTCTTCAAGTATAACAGCTGCATCTGTAACACAGCCGCGGCAAGTCCTGAGAACCTTGCCTGTACCGATGCCTTTTAGCTCACGGCACATCAGCGAAGAATTCATCTGCATGAAACGCATTTCAAGGTCAGCTATCTTTTTTGAAGCTGCTTCATCGCCAAACTTCTTTTTCAGAACGTGCTCAGCTGCAAGCACAGCACCACACTTGCCCATCTTGCCGCCTGCATAGCGCATAGCAACTTCCCAAGCCTCATCGACGGTCAATCCTGCATCGTCAATGAAAGCATTAAGAACCGCACTTGAACAGCTCTGACCGTTCTTATGGTTCTCGATCGCCAAATCACTTTTTTTATTCATTTCTTTCCTCCATACAAAGACCGCAGCGCTGTGTCTGCGGTCATAAGTTCATTATCTGTTCAGCGGCAGAACCGAGTTCTTGATAACAAGGTCGCCCTCGATGGTACGCATACGGTATATGGTGCTGGGGTCATTAAGACGCTGAATCAGCGTATTTACAGTAAGCTCAGCCATATACTCTGCATCTATGCTGATGGTAGTTATGGTCGGGTCGCTGACTTCCGATATAAGATAGTTATCGTAGCCAACAACAGATACGTCCTCGGGAACGGAATAACCGTGCTCACGCAGCTGCTTGATGGTCTGGAAAGCGACTTCATCACAGTTGCAGACAAAAGCAGTAGGCATATCCTTCGGGAATACAAGGTCGATAGGATCGGAATACTTGTCCCTGTCATCAATTATCCAGTCATCGCGTATCTCAAGATCATGCTCGATAAGAGCTTTCAGATAGCCCATGTATCTGTCGAATATGCTCGATGTAGCTTTCTTGGAGCCGATAAAGCCGATACGTCTGTGACCAAGGCTTATGAGATAATTTGCAAGCTTGTATCCGCCGTTGTAGCCATTGGTAACTATGGAGTCAACTTTAAGACCCGGAACATAGTAGTCCAGCAGGATTAGATGCTCAACGTTCTCGGAAAGATTCTGAGCATATACGTGGGATATCTCACCCAGAGAGATAAGTGCGGATATCTTTCTGTCGGTAACGATATTCGGCAGCACAAGATTCTCCTCGTCCTTATATTCGAGGTTCTCGATAACGCAGTACAGATTCTCCCTCTTCAGTCTTTGCACAAGGCTGTTATAGAGTGTCCAGTAGAAAGAGCCGCTGAGTCCCACATACTTTTCTGGTATAAGGACACCGATATTGCTCTTCTTACGCGAGGTCACAGTCTTGGAGGGCACATAGCCCATTTCTTCCGCTACCTGTTTGATCTTAGCGCGGAGCTCATCGCTCACACCGCTCTTATCTGCAAGCGCCTTTGAAACGGTAACGTTGCTGGTGTTGCAGGCTTTAGCGATATCTATCAAGGTAACAGGTTTTTTCATTGTTATCACTCCTTTTATTGTTATAACTTAATATTAACTTTATTATAAACAATTTTCGTCAATTTGTCAAGAGTTTTCTTTAAATTTGATAAAATTAATGTAAAATCTGAATGGTTGGAAATATATGGTTGGTTTATAAGTGCGAAATATGCGCTAAAACGGCGTATTTACGTTGTTAATGAAATAGTCGAAAATTATTCGTTAAATGATTATCTTGCGATAATATTTTAATATTCTTGATATTGATAGATTTTTCCAATGTCAAATAATTCCAAAATCAAGTGATGGGAACGTGAGCCAATAAAAAAATCACCGATATCTTATCGATACCGGTGATCACATTATCTGTAATTATTTAGAGTAGAACTCGTTCTGCTTGTCGTATACAACCTTAGCGGTGTATCTCTTTATCGCATCTGCATTTTCTTTGATGCCGAGCTCATCGATCCAGCTGTCGATCTTGCCCTGGAACTCGTCACCCTTCATATTCTGGAGAAGTGTATCATGATTATCTTTAGCGTACTGTTCGCTGTTCTCAGTGATGTCACCCTTCATTACTATGTAATAGAAGCTGTCGTCTTCATAAGCTGTTGCTTTGCCGATATCCAGACCTTTGATGAATGTTGCAAGCTTTCCTTCATCGGATTCCTCAGCACCATCCTGTCCGAGATCATACATCGTATCGTTGTTAACTTCTTCCTCTTCGGCATCTTCGCCGTCGGTAGCAACATCATCTGCACTGTCAGCAGTTTCATCAGTTGCTACTGTTTCATCTGCCGCTGCATCATCTGCTGCTGCGCTTTCATCCTCGGGAGCTTCTACCTCAGCAGCTGTGTCAGATGAAGGCATAGGACCTACTATATTATCTTCTGCAGTGCTGTCTTCTTCGGAAGAAGTTTCAGCTTCAAGCTTAGCAGCCGCATACTCGTTGTATTCTTTGATAAGAGCATCGAATTCCTCATAGGAAAGACCTTCAGCCTTAGCAAGGTACTCATCACGTGTAGCTTCGTTCTCCTTGTTCTCCTTTTCAGCCTCGGTCGCGTCCTCAGCGTTGGACTTGGAGATCCTTATAGCCTTGTATCTTACGTAGTTATCTTCAACGTACTTCTTCATATCTGCATCGGTAACAGCTTCCTTGCCGTCTGCAGCGTAGTAGTAATCGAAAAGTCTTGTACGCATTGTCTGTGATTTCAGAACTATTCTGATGGATTCCTTGGATATTCCCTCTTCTTCCATCAAATCACCGCTGGCATCCCAGATACTCTTCAGGTTATCGTTGATGCTGTTTAACTCGTCTTCGGTAAGCTCAAGACCCAGTTCGTTGAACTTTGCGGTTATAGCAGTACATTCCTTGGTGTCTTTTCTTGCCTGCTCTTCAAGATACTCGCTGAGTTTTTTGCCGTCTTTGTCGCTGTCGAGGTCGATCACAGCAGTACCTGTGGTGTAATAAGCCATTGTCAGTTCGTATGACATTTCGGAATACAGGTTATAAATGTAAACGCCTGCGTTGACTTTCACGTCGCCGTTATATGTCATAACGTGTCTTGTATCGGAACAGCCCGACATAGTAAACATCATAGCCGCTGCTGAAATTGCAGCAAATGCTTTTTTGAATTTATTCATTTATTCCAGATCCTTTCCTGCTTTTTTATGAAAACAGACTTTAACTTATACATTATACAACATTTATCCGAATAAGTCAAGAGCTGAATTAAAGATTTTGATATAATGCCAATAAGGAGAGCTTTTGGTCAAGCTTTTCGCGAAAAGCTTGCGGGATGTTTGCATAGTCAATCATCAAGGCGCATACCAAAATGTATATCTAACTACAAAGGCGATACGAACGCATACCAAATGATACGGTCGTATACTTTGGTATGCGTTCGTATCGTTTGGTATTACAGCGTATATTTTGGTATAAGTTAGTATCGCACTTTTTCTTCCGAGAATTAAAAATCTCCCCTTACGGCGCAGTTATATCACAATGAAATGTTATCCTACTCCCCTGCGAACTCAGCACACCATCATCATTAAGCCGCTTGATCTCCCTCATCATGGCACTTCTATCACAGCAGAGGTAATCCGCCAGTTCGGAAAGTGATACCGGCAGCTTCTGCTGTGTACATATCTGCGTATCGAGAAAAAAGCAAAAAGCCGAAATAAGCTTCTCACGTATGGTACGTCTGCTGAGGATATCTATATGAACAGCATATCTTCGTGCTGCTCCCCCGATGATACAATCTACGAATATACCATGTTTATCGCATTTTTTATTACAGCCCTCAAGCAGTTTATCATAGCTGATAAACGAGATCGTACAAGCACTTCCTGCGATTGCACAACAGGCATCAAGTCCTATCTTAGGGAAAACTCCGCATCCGAAGGCATCTCCTTTTCGACAGATATCTAGTATGCTTTTCTGCCCGTCACTGCTTATGTTGACTATCAGAACAGTCCCCTCGGTGACTATCGCAGTTTCCGAAAAAGTATCACCCAGATCTCGGAGTATCATCTCTCCTTTAGAGTATTTGTGTGTATGGGGATACAAGCAATCGGCGGTACTTCCCTCTTTATCTGTGAAAAAGCCTGATTCTATTAATGTTTCGCTCATTGTTGTTCACTCCATAATGTGTCAGAATTTTAAAAGATATACTACATCTTGTATTATATCACATTATTGTTGCATATGCAACAGACATTCACATTTTTTTGTAGTATAATCAAAATTACCGATATTATAGAGTGAAATTATGACATTGTGACCTATTCGGAGGAATATGAAATGAAGATAATCAAAAGAAATGGCGCTGAGGAAGTTTTCGATCAGGCTAAAATAGTAAACGCCATAAAGAAAGCAAATATAGCAGGCGAAAAAGGCAGGATAAGCGATGAAGAGATCGCCGATGTTACTGACTACGTTGAATACAAATGCAATAAGCTGGGCAGGGCTGTAACTGTTGAGGAGATACAGGATATGGTGGAGAACCAGCTGATGGCAAAGGGTGCTTTCGAGTTGGCAAGAAGGTATGTAAGATACCGTTTTACCCGTTCTCTTGTCAGAAAGACCAATACTACCGATAACAAGATTCTCAGCCTTATAGAATGTACGAATGAGGAAGTAAAGCAGGAAAATTCCAATAAGAACCCTGCTGTTAACAGCGTACAGCGTGACTACATGGCGGGCGAAGTCAGCCGTGACCTTACCAAAAGACTGTTGCTTCCACCCGATATCGTTGAAGCTCATGAGTCGGGCATAATCCATTTCCATGATACGGATTATTATGCTCAGCATATGCACAACTGCGACCTTGTCAATCTTGAAGATATGCTGCAAAATGGTACGGTTATCAGCGAGACACTTATCGAGAAGCCACACAGCTTTTCCACTGCCTGCAATATAGCAACGCAGATAATCGCGCAGGTAGCTTCAAATCAGTATGGTGGACAGAGTATCAGCCTTGCTCATCTTGCTCCTTTTGTTCAGATATCGAGAGTCAAGATCCGCAAGGAACTTGAGGTCGAGATGGCAAAGCTTGGTGTTACTCCTACCCAGGAAAAGCTTGATATGATAACAGAGGAAAGGCTTCGCCGTGAGATAACCAGAGGTGTTCAGACCATACAGTATCAGGTGGTAACTCTGCTGACTACCAACGGACAGGCACCTTTCGTTACCGTGTTCATGTATCTCAACGAAGCTAAGAACGAGCAGGAAAAGAAAGACCTTGCAATGATAATCGAGGAGACCCTGAAACAGCGTGCCGAGGGCGTAAAGAACGAATCTGGCGTATGGGTCACTCCTGCCTTTCCGAAGCTGATATATGTGCTTGAAGAGGATAACATCGATGAGGGTACACCTTACTTCTACCTGACCAAGCTTGCTGCTAAATGTACTGCTAAGCGCATGGTGCCCGACTATATCTCCGAGAAGGTCATGAAGAAGCTGAAAGTCGATAAAAACGGCGAGGGACACTGCTATACCTGCATGGGATGCAGAAGTTTCCTGACACCTTATATAGATGAAAACGGCAGACCTAAGTATTACGGACGCTTCAATCAGGGTGTTGTTACCATAAACCTCGTTGATATCGCACTTTCAAGCTCAAAGAACATGGAAAATTTCTGGAAGATATTCGATGAGAGACTTGAACTCTGTTACAGGGCGCTGATGTGCAGGCACGAACGTCTGAAAGGTACGCTTTCTGATGCTGCGCCCATACTCTGGCAGTACGGTGCGCTGGCAAGGCTGAAAAAGGGTGAAACGATAGACAAACTGCTGTTTGGCGGTTATTCGACCATATCTCTCGGTTACGCAGGTCTTTATGAATGCGTGAAGTACATGACAGGCAAAAGCCACACCGACCCCGAAGCAAAGCCTTTCGCATTGGAGATTATGCAGCGTATGAACGATGCCTGCAAGCAGTGGAAAGAAAAGGAAAATATCGATTTCTCTATCTATGGCACTCCGCTGGAATCCACGACTTATAAGTTCGCAAGATGTCTGCAGAAGAGGTTCGGTATCGTTGAGGGCATTACCGACAAGAGTTACATCACAAACAGCTATCACGTTCATGTAACCGAGGAGATTGATGCTTTCACCAAGCTGAAATTCGAGAGCGAGTTCCAGCACCTCTCCCCTGGAGGTGCTATAAGCTATGTGGAAGTTCCCAATATGCAGAAGAACATTCCCGCAGTGCTGAAAGTCATCAGATTCATCTACGATAATATAATGTATGCCGAGCTGAATACCAAGAGCGACTACTGTCAGGTATGCGGATTTGACGGCGAGATACAGATTGTTGAGGACGATGGCAAGCTGATATGGGAATGTCCTCAGTGTCATAACCGCGACCAGAACAAGATGAACGTTGCAAGACGAACCTGCGGCTATATCGGCACACAGTACTGGAATCAGGGAAGAACACAGGAGATACGCGACAGAGTTTTGCACCTGTGATAATATATCGGGATACGGGAGATAAGGTATGGTAGAGCTAAGACCTGTTGACAAGAACAATATCGATGATGTGCTGACTCTGGAAGTTCATGAATACCAGAAAAGCTATGTTTCAACTGTGGCAGAATCTTTGGCACAGGCTTATGTCTATAATGATAATGCATACCCATTTGCGGTGTACAGCGGCGATGAAATAGTGGGATTCATAATGATGGGCTACTACGAGGTCAAGCAATATTACACTTTGTGGAAATTCCTCATAGATAAAGACCATCAGCGCAGGGGCTATGGCAGACAGGCACTCGCTCTTGGAATAAAATTCCTCAAAGACAGGTTCGATGTCGATTCTGTTTATACAGGAGTAGTCCCAGGC
>NZ_JAILMR010000107.1 GCF_024692365.1 Ruminococcus sp.
TCGAGAAGGCTCAGGGTCAGTACGGCAGAGTTGCTGATGCTGTAAAGATCGTTGACCCAAGAAAGGAATAAGGAGGATCAGTACAATGGCTTTATTTGAATCATATGAGAGAAGAGAAAAGCAGATCCTTGCTGTTATCAAGGAGTACGGCATCAACTCTATCGAAGAGTGCGCTGACGTTTGCAAGGCTAAGGGTCTCGATATATACAAGCTCGTTGAGGGCATTCAGCCTATCTGCTTCGAGAACGCTAAGTGGGCTTACACTGTAGGCTGCGCTATCGCTATCAAGAAGGGCTGCACAAGAGCTGCTGACGCTGCTGCTGCTATCGGTGAGGGTCTCCAGGCTTTCTGTATCCCCGGTTCTGTTGCTGACCAGCGTAAGGTTGGTCTGGGTCACGGCAACCTGGGCAAGATGCTTCTGGAAGAGGATACCGAGTGTTTCGCATTCCTGGCAGGTCACGAGTCTTTCGCTGCTGCTGAGGGCGCTATCGGTATAGCTGAGAAGGCTAACAAGGTTAGACAGAAGCCTCTGAGAGTTATCCTGAACGGTCTGGGCAAGGACGCTGCACAGATCATCGCTCGTATCAACGGCTTTACTTATGTTGAGACTGAGATGGATTACCACACAGGCGAGGTCAAGGAAGTATTCCGCAAGGCTTACTCCGAGGGTCTGAGAGCAAAGGTTAACTGCTACGGTGCTAACGATGTTACCGAAGGCGTTGCTATCATGTGGAAGGAGAACGTTGACGTTTCCATCACAGGTAACTCCACCAATCCTACCAGATTCCAGCACCCTGTTGCAGGTACCTACAAGAAGGAAAGAACAGACGCTGGCAAGAAGTACTTCTCTGTTGCTTCCGGCGGTGGTACAGGTAGAACTCTGCACCCTGATAACATGGCTGCAGGTCCTGCTTCCTATGGTATGACTGATACTATGGGCAGAATGCACTCTGATGCACAGTTCGCAGGTTCTTCTTCCGTTCCTGCACACGTTGAGATGATGGGTCTCATCGGTATGGGTAACAACCCCATGGTTGGTGCAACAGTTGCTTGCGCAGTTGCAGTTGAAGAGGCTATGAAGTAATAGCTTTTTAAATGTATATCAGAACGACCCGAGTTTTCGGGTCGTTTTTTGCTGATCTTAATGATGATATGATAAAAGGCACTTCTGTCGGTCTGACAAAAGTGCCTGATTTTATTTTGTATATCAGTTGATGCCTTCGGCAAAGGTAACGGGTACTGCAAAAAGTACGCCTGCGTTGGGCTTGGTGAGATCGCCTGTTACGCTGTGAATAGCGTCCTTAGCTGCTTCGATCTGCTCGTCGTGGACTGCTACAAAGATGGTCTTACCCTTCTGCTCGGGGTCTTCACCTTTGAGCATCGCCCTGAGAACGCCTATCATCGGAAGATTATCCATATCCGAAATAGACTTTGCCATGCCCACGCTGTCAATGCAGGTGCCCCCTTTTATACCTGCTGCCGCAAGGGCGTGCATGATCTCGTCCACCAGTTCCACTCTCTTAATGACTACAAATATCAGCTGCATTTTAGCACTTCCTTTCGTTCTGCTGCATATTTACGGGACTTACGGCGCTTTGAATGAAGCTGCTACCCAGTCCTCTTTTTCTCTTATTTCGTCAAGTACAAAGCCCTGTGCTTTTATCACATCAAGAACTTCGTCCTTGCGCATATCGATTATACCCGATACTATCAGTCTGCCGCCCTGTTTCAGGAATCCCTTGAACAGACCGCTCATACCGATGAGTACATCTGCCACGATGTTTGCACATACCATATCGAAGCCTGTGCCTATCTCAGCCACAAGTGCTGAATCGTCGATGACATTTCCGCATATAGCATGGTACTTCTCGGCGGGGATATTGTTCTTCTCGGCATTCTCGCCTGCTATTTTTACAGAGTTTGCATCGATATCGATAGCTGTACATTCCTGTGCGCCCAGAAGAACAGCGCCTATGGAAAGTATGCCGCTGCCACAGCCGAGGTCAAGCACTCTGTCGCCGTCGCCCAGATACTTTTCAACAAGTTCAAGGCAAAGCTGAGTTGTGTTGTGCTGTCCTGTGCCGAAGCTTGAAGCAGGATCGATCTCCAGAATCTTCCTTGTTTCGCCCTCGGGTATCTCTTCCCAGCTTGGCTTGATAAGAAGCTTATCGCCGATCTCCAGCGGCTTGAAGTACTGTTTCCAGTTGTTAGCCCAGTCTTCTTCGCGGACATTTTTAAGTTCATATTCAAGTCTGCCGAATGCGTTCTCGGTATCGCGGGTCTTCAGCGCACGGAGTTCAGCCTTGACAGCTTCAAGATAATCCAAACCCTGTGCATTTTCAGGCAGATATGCGGTAACTGTTGTCTCGCAGTTTTTAAGACCCATAAGATCATCATCGATATAATCCCAGTTTACACTCTTATCGCTGAGAAATTCCTCGAAATCCTTGGCGTCCTTGATAACAAATCCGTTTATGCCAAGCCCGAGAAGACTGCCTGTAACGGCTTCAATGCCCTCGGAAGTGGTGTAAATATCGACTTCTACCCAATCCATATTATTTATTCCTCTTTTCAGCTAGAAAATATTATCAAAAATCAAAAGTTATATTAATCATTATAACATACTTTACACAATTTGTAAAGCGATTTCACAAAAAGTTCAAAAATATAACTATACTCCCATATGGAAATATATTATCCGAGTCAAACTTTGCTATCCCATAAGCTACAAATATCAAAAGGGAGACCCGTAAAAAGGTCTCCCCGAAGTTTTTTAGTCTTTGTGTTTTGAGCGGTAAGAAAGATAGCTTTCAAGGATTATCGTGGCGGCTACCGTATCGACCACAGCCTTGCGCTTTTTTCCGCGGACGTTGGTCTCGTTGAGGAATTGGTGGGCGGTGACGGTGGTGGAACGTTCATCCCACATTTTAACTTCAACGTCCACTAGTTCACGTATCATAGCCGCGAACTCCTCGCACTTTTCTGCGCGTGGACCCTTGGTGCCGTTCATGTTTATCGGCAGACCGACTATTATCTCGCCCGCATTCTGTTCCTTGGCGATATCAGCTATCTTCTGTGCCAGCCTGTCGGCGTGGTACTCGGTGATGGTACACACAGGCGAAGCCAGCATCTCGGAATTATCCGAAACAGCGATGCCTGTACGTGCGTCGCCGTAATCTACTGCAAGTATGCGCATATAATGGTTCTCCTTAAAGTTTCAGATTTGAAGTATCGATAGAATCCATCTCGCCGATGGTTTCCTGAGTATTATTGCTGTCGGCACCATATCCGCGGGGATAGGAATGAGTTTCATAAGCCTGTGCGCTGTAACGTCTCATAGGCTCGCCCCCTGCGTTTGAGGGCGGTGTGTTGTAATCGACAGGAGGTCCCTGATTTACGTAATGGGTCCTGCTTGCTTTGTAAGCTTTGGCACGCTTTCTGGAAACTATGAACATCAGTACGGGTATCAGGGCGACGATAAATCCGAAGAGCGGCATGAATTTATCTGTGGAGAAATCTCTTTCTTCCAGCATATAATCCGCGAATGTTTTCTTTATATCGCTTTCGGACATATCGCTGCCTTTCATGTACTCCATCGTGTAATCCATTACTTCTTCGGGAACAGGTCTTGCTTTCAGTTCAAGGGCAACAGGCTTTGAGTTGCTTGTAACTTTCTCTCCCTGGTGTGCAAGGGCGAACTGAGTGTGTATCGTCAGACTGTCCATTGCCTTTATGGTGTCCTTGTTTGTGGCATGGACAAGTACGCAATAATCCTCGGCATCTGTTTTTTCATCGTTGCGTATAATGCAGAGATAGTAAGGTGTGAGCTCCTTTTTTACAGGTATGCCGTAGACAGTCTGCGAGCTTTCAAGGGTCGCCACCGTACCGACAACATATTCTATCTTGCCTGTGATAAGCTCGTCCTCGGCGTAGTCTGTTCTGCCTTTGTCGTATATCTTGCCGAAGTCTTTTTTCCAGATTTTGATGGCATCACCCATGGAGAATATCATCATGAATATTCCAATAAAAAATGCAACTATTTTAAACACTGCAATCCTTGAACTAAAAAAGTTTCTCATTATATTCCTCCTCCGTTAATTGTTATCAATGGACAAAATTATGAACACGAGTTCTGCAATTATGAACATTTTCTGTATTATGCTTGCAAAAAGCCCAATATTATTTTGTGAAAACTGCCCATTGGAACGATTACAATTTCTTCTATTATATACTAATTTACGGACTTTGTCAACGGGCTAAAAACGGTGTTTGGTTTCTGTGAAATTTTGCTTAATATTGGCATAATCCCCTTTACTTGAAGGCTGAAATATGCTAAAATAGCCTTGTAAAACGAAAAAACTAAAGTAATATTATAAGTATTATATAAGGAAAAAACAGACGTTTGGAAAGGGTGCTTAAAATGAAGAACAAAGTATTCGGCAAGATCACAACAGCTGTTATGGCAGCAGCTATCATGGCAGGACAGGCTATCACCGCTTTTGCAGACAGCGACGTAAAGCTTGACTGTGCAAACGCAGTTGAATCAAGCGGCTGGACACAGAGCGTAGAGTTCAGATACAACAATGATGATCCCGACGATCTCAAGGGCTTTGACGCTACAAGAATGACAGATCAGTCCGTTATCACAGTGTCATATGATATCCTTGAAACTTACGAGACTGATGGTTCCACAGGTTTCCCTGTAGAGCTCATTTTCCAGAGTTGGTCATATCCCGAGGATACATCTATGGTAAACACTGCAACAGGTGCTGTATGGGCAAAGGTTGCTCCTGTGGAAGTGGATGAAGAGAATAATACAGCGTCATTCAACTATGAAGACATTGTAGCTGCATATGGTACCAGTAACTTTGAGAAAGTAGATGCTATTCTTTTCGGTTCTACCAACGATGCAAAGATCAAGATAACTGCTGTTACGATCACTAACTGCAAGGACGAGGGACACCACTGGGTAGACCCCACCATTGCAGAGCAGGCAAAGGCACAACAGGAGAAAGAAAAGGAAGCACAGGAAAAAGTAAAGGCTGCAGAGCAGAAGAACATCATCGGCATAATCATAGGTATAGTTGCAGGTGTTGCAGTTGCAGTGGGCGTTATCTGGTTCATAATCAGTAGCAAGTCCCGTGAGGCATTTGATGTTTCCACAGGTGAGTTCGTAGACAAGAAGGACGCTAAGTAATATAAATAGTTCAGCGGCAGTATCACATGGTACTGCCGCTTTTTTGTGGTCAGGATATTTTAAGATATTCGGAAAATAAAAACAAACGCCGCGGCACTATGGCTTACCGCGGCGATGTTTTTGGACTATATATAAGTAAGAAGGTATGTATCGTTAATGACCTATGAAAAGTTTTGTTATGCTATCAACTCGGAAAGGTTTCGCACTAACCCTTAGAGAGCCTTGAATGCCTCGGAGAGGTCTTCTATGATATCGTCGATATGCTCGGTACCGATGGAAAGTCTGATGGTGTTGGGACGGATGCCCTGTTCCAGCAGTTCTTCCTCGTTACACTCGGAGTGAGTTGTAGATGCGGGGTGGATAGCCAGGGACTTAACGTCAGCTACATTAGCAAGCAGGCTGAACAGCTGGAGATTGTCGATGAACTTCTGAGCCTCTGCTGCGCCGCCCTTGATCTCGAATGTGAATATGGAACCGCCGCCGTTGGGGAAGTACTTCTTGTAAAGTTCCTGCTGAACTGGATCTTCGGATACAGAGGGATGATTTACCTTTTCTACCTGGGGCTGAGATTTCAGGAACTGAACAACTTTCAGTGCGTTCTCAACGTGACGCTCAACTCTCAGCGAGAGGGTCTCAAGACCCTGCAGGAATACGAATGCGTGTACGGGAGAGAGGGTGGAGCCTGTATCTCTCAGCAGGATAGCTCTGATGTAGGTAACATAAGCAGCTGCGCCGACAGCCTTTGTGAAGCTTACGCCGTGGTAGCTTACGTTTGGTTCATACAGCCAGGGGTGCTTGCCTGCGCCCTCCCAGTTAAAGTTGCCGCTGTCAACGATAACACCGCCTATTGTAGTGCCGTGACCGCCGATGAACTTTGTTGCGGAATGAACAACGATATCTGCGCCGTGCTCGATAGGTCTTACCAGATAAGGTGTAGCGAATGTATTATCAACTATCAGGGGGATATTGTGAGCGTGTGCAATCTTTGCGATGCGCTCGATATCAACAACTTCGGAATTGGGGTTGCCGAGAGTCTCTATCTCGATAGCCTTGGTGTTATCCTGAATTGCAGCTTCGATAGCGTCATAGTCAAAGGGGTCAACGAAAGTGCTCTCGATGCCGTAAGCGGGAAGTGTGTGCTTCAGCAGGTTATAAGTACCACCGTAGATGTTCTTTGCAGCTACGATGTGGTCGCCTGCGTGAGCTGCGCCCTGGATAGCGTAGGTTATAGCAGCTGCGCCTGAGGATACTGCCAGAGCAGCAACACCGCCTTCGAGGGAAGCGATCCTCTCTTCAAAAATGCCCTGTGTGGGGTTTGTAAGTCTGCCGTAGATGTTGCCTGCATCTCTCAGACCGAATCTGTCAGCAGCGTGCTCGGAGTTATGGAACACGTAGCTGGATGTCAGGTATATCGGAACTGCTCTTGCATCGGTAGTGGGGTCGGGGTTCTCCTGACCTACGTGAAGCTGTCTGGTTTCAAATCTCAGTTTTCTCTCATTTATATTGCTCATAGTTAATTTCCTCTTTTCTTGAATTTCAATTATTATAATAGTATCTTTAAAGTCTTGTTAACGTATCGTACAGCACATTCGCAGATGTGATGATACTTTAACGCTTCGTCTGATATGCTTCATATCATCGCCCGCCTTCTATTTTTAGTTATCCTAGCTGATTACTAGGTTTCTTTCGATGGACTAATAATATCATATTTTTCCTATCATGTCAATAGGTTTTTCAGAAAAATTTTATCTTTGTGAAATCTACACTATTATTGCTGTTGAAAATCCGAGTGTTACTTAGCAATTTTACCTATAGGAATGGTGCTGTGGTATAAAAATATTTGATATGATTTTTGGTGCTAAGAAGGAGATTTGCTTTTGGCAAAAGATGGTGAGTTTTCGCCCCTCTCTCCGTTCGGTTCGAGCCGTCAAAGGCGCTTCGCTGTTTGACGGCGGGCGCAGCAATATATTTACGCAAATAGCAAGAGCGTGGACGTTTGATTGTCCACGCTCTGGGATTTCGTTATTACTGTGCCTTTGTTGGCGGGAAGATAATCTGCTATTGCTTTGATTGATGCCACGTCGCTTTTGTGCCTTGACCGAGAGGCTCTGCCCCTAACAGTCAGCTTTGCTGATTGTGGCTCTCCGCAAGCCTGCTAGCGCGAGGCTTGACCGTGCGCTTTGCCTCTTTTGCATTATTACATACAATTGTGGTTAAGAAATTACTGCAACGCGCCCCTATTGAACTCACTGAGTTCCAAACCCTCATTCTTTTCCAGCGCCCATCTGATGTTCCACTCACTGGTGAACAGCAGCAGATAATTTCCGCGGAAATCCTGCACAAGCTTGGTGTCGCTGGAAAGTTTCAGCTTCTTCACGTCGATATCCTTATTGTCTATCCATCTGATATGGCTATACGAAAGGCTCTCCTTGAAGAGTTCAACATTGTACTCGTTCTTCATACGGTACTCGAAAACTTCAAGCTGCAGAACGCCCACAACGCCGATGATTACTTCTTCCATACCTGTTTCGGGTTCCTGGAAGATCTGTATCGCACCCTCCTGAGCTATCTGGGTAGCGCCCTTTACGAACTGCTTACGCTTCAGGGTATCCTTCTGCCTTACACGCATGAAATGTTCGGGGGCGAATGTTGGTATGGGCTCGAACTCGAACTTTCTCTTTGGTGAGCAGATTGTATCGCCGATGGAGAATATGCCCGGGTCGAATACGCCTATGATGTCGCCTGCGTAAGCTTCGTCGATAATCTCACGCTCCTGTGCCATTATCTGCTGGGGCTGAGAAAGACGCATCTTCTTATTGCCCTGAACGTGGAGAACGTCCATCTCCTTATCGAACTTACCCGAGCATACTCTCAGGAAAGTTATCCTGTCGCGGTGAGCCTTGTTCATGTTCGCCTGTATCTTGAATACGAAAGCGGAGAATTCGGGGTCGAAGGGGTCTACAAGACCTTCGCTGCTCATTCTTGCGGTGGGAGAAGTGGTCATCTCCAGGAATCTTTCAAGGAAAGGTTCAACGCCGAAGTTGGTCAGAGCCGAACCGAAGAATACGGGAGAAAGCTCACCGTTTCTTACCTTGTTTATATCGAACTCGTAGCTTGCACCGTCGAGAAGTTCGATATCGTCGGAAAGTGTCTGGTGGAGATGTTCGCCCAGCATATCATCAAGTGCGGGGTCGGAAAGCTCAACTTCTTCCATAGCTACCTTTTTCTTGCCGAAAGCCATCTCCGAATCGCTGGAGAACGCGATTATATGACGCTTATCTCTGTCATACACACCCTTGAACTCCTTGCCGCAGCCGATAGGCCAGTTTACGGGATAGGTCTGAATGCCCAGTTCGCTCTCTATCTGTTCGATGAGGTCAAAGGGGCTCCGTGCCTCTCTGTCCATCTTGTTTATGAATGTGAATATTGGGATATGTCTCATAACGCAGACCTTGAAAAGTTTTCTGGTCTGGTTCTCAACACCCTTTGAAGCGTCGATGACCATTACAGCGGAATCTGCCGCCATAAGGGTACGGTAGGTATCCTCCGAGAAATCCTGGTGTCCGGGGGTATCGAGTATGTTTATGCAGTAGCCGTCGTACTGGAACTGCATTACCGAGGACGTTACCGAGATACCTCTCTGCTTTTCTATCTCCATCCAGTCAGAAACTGCGTGGCGGGAATTTTTCTTTCCCTTAACAGCGCCTGCCTGTGCGATAGCGCCGCCGTACAGCAGGAATTTTTCTGTAAGTGTGGTCTTACCTGCGTCGGGGTGAGAGATTATGGCGAAAGTTCGCCTGCGGTTTATTTCTTCTTTTAAGCCCATTGCTTTTCCTCCGTTATATATGTGAGACCCTCCCGCAGATGGGGCTGGTCAGGGATATCATGTATTGTACTGATCGTTATGGTGTCAGAATATCACATCATTTTCGACCTCCGATACAAATTTCAGCATACCTGATTATTATATCATGAAACGGAATGATTTACAAGCGTCATATTCCCAAAATTACCGAAGCTTATTATTGCCCGAAGTGATTGATATTGCATAAAGAACACGATTCATTATATTGACAGAAAGCAGTTTTAGTGGTATCATGTATCGGTAGACATTTCACATTAAAAAGGAGAACTCTGAATGGCAAAAACAAAAAGCAAGAAGATCTGGTTACTGATAATCGTACTTGTACTGATAGCGGCTGTACTTACGGTGGTATTTATCCGCGTAAACCCAAAATGGAAAGCCGCTGAACTTACGATAGTTCAGGCGGAGAAAAAATATGATATAAACTCCATCGATCCCGATGGGACGACCTTACAGACGCGCATACTACCGCCTGAGGGCTACACCCGCGTACCTGCCGATAAAGGCAGCTTTGCGGAATATCTGCGTGATTATCCCCTTTATCCCGACGGCACTGCTTTGCCTGTGTTTGACGGCAGAACAAAAGAATCACCCTATACCGCTGCGGTGTTCGATATAAGCGTGGGCGATGAGGGCTATCAGCAGTGTGCGGACAGCATAATAAGGCTATACAGTGATTACTATTATGAGAATGAACAGTATGACAAGATATCTTTCATGTTCTCAAACGGCGATGAATGCAGCTACGATAGGTGGAAAAACGGCAAAAGGATGCTGGTGCTGGGTGACTATTCCTGCGAGATACCTGCGGCGTTTCCCGATGACAGCGAACAGCAGTACCGCAATTATCTCAAAATGGTGATGCGCTATGCGGGAACTCTTTCGCTGATGAAAGAATCCACAGTAATAACACCTGATGAATTACAGATAGGTGATATCGTCTGCGATGAGACCCATGTGGTCATGGTAGTGGATATGGCAGTTACCGAAAAAGGTGAAAAATGCTACCTTTTCGGACAAAGCTTTATACCCGCGGTATGCTTCCATATCGTAAATGATCTTGAGGGCGGCGAAACAACGCCCTGGTTCACTGAGGAAGAGCTGAAACAGAAATCTTTCACCGTAGGGGGATTCTCATTCTTCAGTGACAAGGATATCCGCCGCTGGAAGGAAGGCTTCTGATATAACAGAAAAGGCTGTACGCATTTAAGTGTACAGCCTTGCTTTATGTCTATCAGTTCTGTCTGTATGTGCTCAGGAAGTCTTTCATCTCTGCCATCGACAGTTTGAGCTGATCGATGCAGGGGAGGTATACTATCCTGAAATGGTCGGGCTGTTCCCAGTGGAATCCGCCGCCTGCCACGAGAAGTATCTTCTTTGTCCTCAGCAGGTCGAGAACGAACTGTTCATCGCTGGTTATGCCGAACCTCTTCGCATCTATCTTCGGGAATATGTAGAACGCTGCCTTTGGCTTAACGGCGCTTATGCCGTCGATATCGTTCAGCAGGGTGTAGATGCATTCTCTCTGGTCGTATATGCGTCCGCCTGGAAGAAGCTCCTTGTCGGGAGCGCCTGAGCCTTTAAGTGCGGCGGGGATAACATACTGAGCCTGAACGTTAGAACACAGTCTCATGGAGGACAGCATATTCAGTCCTTCGATGTAGCCGCGGACGTTTTCTTTGTTGCCGCTGAGTACCATCCAGCCTGCGCGGAAACCTGCGGACATATGTGATTTTGATATGCCGTTGAAAGTTATGCAGAACAGGTCGGGGTCGATGGAAGCGATGGAGGTATGTTCAACGCCGTCCATCAGCAGACGGTCGTATATCTCATCGGAGAACACGATAAGGTCGTGCTCGCGTGCCAGCTTAACTATCTGCTCCAGCACCTCACGGGGATAAACTGCACCTGTGGGGTTGTTGGGGTTGATGATAACTACAGCCTTGGTCTTGTCGGTTATCTTGCTCTCCATATCCTTGATATCGGGGAACCACTCCGATCTTTCATCGCATATATAATGTACAGCGGTACCGCCTGCAAGAGTTACCGAAGCTGTCCACAAGGGATAGTCGGGGGCGGGTACGAGAACTTCATCTCCATTGTCCAGAAGTCCCTGCATTACCATTGTGATAAGCTCGCTGACACCGTTGCCTGTGTAGATGTCATCGATAGAAGCAACGTTCACACCCTTGCCGCGGTGATAGTTCAGTATAGCCTCACGAGCCTGGGGTATGCCCTTTGAAGTGGAATAACCCTGAGCGTTGTGGAGATTGTTGGTCATAGTTCCGATTATCGCGGGTGGAGCATCAAAGCCGAAAGGTGCGGGGTTGCCAATATTCAGCTTGAGTATCTTCTCACCTGCCGCGATCATTCTGTCAGCTTCGTCCATTACAGGACCTCTTATATCGTAGCAGACATTGTCCAGCTTGTGAGATTTTGAAAAAGTTCTCATTTTACTTACCTTCTTTATATAGTTTTGTTGATGTCGTTATTAAGCGTATCACAGACCTCGGTAGAGATCAGGGTTGAAATACTTGTTCCCCTTTGGCGGACAGAAGTCATCAAAGGTGATGCGATGAGTCTTTCCCTGTCCATACCGTGCCCTCGGTCTGAAATTGTCGGTCTTTCAGTGCCAAAACACTTTAAATTACATTGTACCACCATTTTCCGACATTGTCAAGGATACACCCGCCGAATTAAGTTCTCTGCCTATTTATTACTTTAAACAAATTGTACAACTTTTGCAATTTACTTTAGCAAAACGAAATTTTGCAACAATCGTATTTCAAAATTGCAAAAGGAGAATATTTGTGTATCAATAATCAGATATTTTTCTTTCAAAACGAATAAGCAGACTGAATTTTATTCAAAACCGCCAAAAATACGCTCCTAAAATATATATAATGTTTATGGCGGGGTACTTGACAATCAGCACAGAAAGTAATATAATTAAAGTGTTGATTTTTTTATTTTAAACAATGGAGGTCATTAACAATGGGCAGAGTTTATAATTTCAGCGCAGGTCCTGCTGTTCTTCCCGAGGAAGTACTCAAGGAAGCTGCTGAGGAGATGCTCGATTACAAGGGCACAGGCATGAGCGTTATGGAGATGTCCCACAGATCCAAGGCTTATGACGAGATCATCAAGGAAGCTGAGAAGGATCTCAGAGATCTGATGAACATTCCCGATAACTATAAGGTAATATTCCTGCAGGGCGGTGCTTCTCTGGTATTTGCAGAAGTTCCTATGAACCTGATGAAGAAGGGCAAGGCTGCTTACATCATCACAGGTCAGTGGGCTAAGAAGGCTGCTGCTGAGGCTGAGAAGTACGGCGAGGTAGTAAGAGTTGCTTCCTCCGCTGACAAGACTTTCTCATATATCCCCGATTGTTCCGATCTGGATATCCCCGAGGATGTTGACTATGTTTACATCTGCGAGAACAATACCATCTACGGTACAAAGTTCTGGACACTGCCCAACACCAAGGGTCACGAGCTGGTTGCCGATGTATCCAGCTGCTTCCTGAGCGAGCCTGTTGACGTTACAAAGTATGGCGTTATCTACGGCGGCGTTCAGAAGAACGTTGGTCCTTCCGGCGTACAGATCGTTATCGTAAGAGAAGACCTGATCGCTGACGGTCCCGCATTCAAGGCTTGCCCCACAATGTGCGACTGGAAGGTACAGGCTGATAAT
>NZ_JAILMR010000112.1 GCF_024692365.1 Ruminococcus sp.
GGCTATACAGGCTTCCGATATCGGTATCAATCCCCAGAATGACGGTCAGACTATCAGACTGATATTCCCTCAGCTGACAGAAGACAGACGTAAGGAGATCGTTAAGGATGTCAAGAAGGGCGGCGAGGATACCAAGGTAGCAGTTCGTTCCATCAGACGTGACGCTATCGAAAAGATCAAGGCTAAGAAGAAGAACAACGAGATCACCGAGGATGAGCAGAAGGACGGCGAGGAAGCTATCCAGAAGATCACCGATAAGTTCATCAAGGAGATCGATGGTCACGTAGCTGAGAAGGAAAAAGAGATCCTCTCTATTTAAGGTGACGAATGGCTAGAAAAGTAAGCTGTTTAGGTGATAATATCATACCTCCCGCACACGTTGGTGTCATCATGGACGGAAACGGCAGATGGGCTAAAAAACGCGGTCTGCCCAGAAAATTCGGACACCGCGAGGGTGCAAAGAATTTCCGTTCGATAACCAAGCACGCTAAGGCGGTAGGTATAGATTATATCACGTTCTATGCGTTCTCGACGGAGAACTGGAAGCGTCCCAAAGATGAAGTGGACGCTATAATGGATCTTTTTGAAAAGTATCTTGATGAAGTTGAAGACTTTATCGAGGAGAATATCCGTATACGATTCATTGGTGACAGAACGGTGCTTAAACCGTCATTACAGGCAAAAATGCGTCATACTGAGGAAACTTCAAAGGACTTTGACGCTATGACTCTCGTACTGGCTATTAACTACGGCGGCAGGGACGAGATATGCCACAGTGTGAAAACGCTTGCCGAGCAGGTAAAGCGCGGTGAGCTGGATCCTCAGGATATCACCGAGGATATGATCGAACGGAATCTTTATACCGAAGAGATCCCACCGCTTGATCTTGTTATAAGACCCAGCGGTGAGCAAAGGCTGTCCAACTTTATGATATGGCAGGCGGCTTATGCTGAATTCTACTATACAAATATTCTCTGGCCTGATTTTCGCGTAAATGATTTTGATAAGGCTATCCTTGATTTTTGCGAAAGAAACAGAAGATTCGGAGGAATTTAACTAATGTCCACACGAATAATCTCTGCTGCGGTGGCGCTGGTGGCGGCCATCGTCCTCGTAGCATTTCATTCAACTATATTGATAAACCTTGCAGTCGGTGCACTGTCAGTAATGTCTGTTTATGAAGTATTCAAGGCGGTAGGCTATGATAAGTACAAGCACCAGCATATCGCCTGCATGGCTTTTGCAGGTATCGATGCCATATATCCCTTTTTCTTGTACAGGCTGCATACACTGTATTTTTTCAGTTATAGCTTTTATCTTGGTATTTTTGTTCTGGCGATGTGCATACTGTATCTGAGGGATCATAAGGAGCTAAAGTACACTGATTTCTTTGGAATGACAGGCATAACAGTTCTGCTGAGTTATTCTTTCGGCACGCTGATAAAGCTGGCTCAGGATAACAGTGATGAAGGTATTGTTTCCTGCGTAGCACCCGTTGCAAGAGGAAGAGCACAGGTCTATCTGATAGTTATATCTCTTGCGGCGGCTTGGCTTGCAGACAGCGGCGCGTATTTCGTCGGAACTTTCTTCAACAAGACAGGCAGAGAGGTACATCACCCATGGCCTGAGATCAGCCCTAACAAGACACTGGAAGGTCTTGTGGGCGGCGTGATCACCAATGGTTTGATACTGGTCATAACAAGCCTTGTGTTCGATCTGGTGAACCCTGCTTTCAAGGTACGCTATATCATGGTGTTCCTTGCAGGAATGGCTGCTGCGCTTATCGGTCTGGTTGGCGACCTTACAGCATCTATGATCAAGCGTCAGACAGGCATAAAGGACTACGGAAAGATAATGCCCGGGCACGGCGGCGTTATGGACAGGTTCGACAGTGCTTTGCTGGTAGTACCTTTTATATACTACCTTGCATCACAGGGACTGCTTATCGTAGGTACAAATATATAACGGTCAAGGGGCAGGTCTGAATGGCTTACCCCTTTTGAACGTTTTTTACAGAGGTCTTTTTTATGAAAACTATCAGTATTTTAGGTTCGACAGGGTCAATAGGTACTCAGGCATTAGAAGTTTGTGAGGAGCATAACATAAAGGTAAAAGCCTTGGCAGCACATTCAAATGCTAAATTTCTGGCAGAACAGGTCATCAAGTTTGATGCTGAGTACGCCTGCATTTTTGATGAGAACAAGCTTGAAGAGCTGAAAAGCTGTCTTTCTGGCAGGAAAGTCACTTTGTTGACAGGTATGGAAGGTCTGAAGACCATCGCATCACTCGATGGTGTTGATATCATGTTGAACTCCGTTGTGGGTATGGTCGGACTTGTGCCCACCCTCACCGCTATCGAGCATGGAACAGATATCGCCCTTGCTAATAAGGAAACTCTTGTTGCGGGCGGTAAGCTTGTTATCAATGCCGCAAAGGAAAAGGGCGTAAATATATATCCCGTGGACAGCGAGCATTCGGCTATATTCCAGTCAACGCAGGGCAACAGCATGAATTGCGTCAAGGGGATAATACTTACCGCATCGGGCGGACCCTTCTTCGGTAAAACAGTTGACGATCTTCGTGATGTTACCGTTGAACAGGCGCTCAATCACCCGAATTGGTCTATGGGAAGTAAGATAACCATTGACTCTGCAACGTTGATGAACAAGGGTCTTGAATTTATCGAGGCTATGTGGTTATTCGACCTCAGCCCTGAGCAGATAGAGATTGTGGTACACCGCGAGAGTGTTATACATTCCGCAGTAGAGTTTGAAGATAATTCCGTTATCGCACAGCTGGGTGTTCCTGATATGAAAATACCGATACAGTACGCTCTGCTTTATCCGAACAGGGTACACTGTGATGTAAAGCATCTGTCCTTGACTGATTACGGCAAACTGACATTCTCAAAGCCCGACTACGAAACGTTCAAATGCCTTACTGCCTGCATTAAAGCGGTAACGGCAGGAGGTATACTTCCTGCCGCTGTGAATGGTGCCAACGAACAGGCTGTTGCAGCTTTTCTTTCGGGAAAGATAAGCTTCCTTGGTATAGGCGCGCTTGTTGAAGAGGTTCTTGAAACTACACAGAACAGAGAGATACATAATGTCGATGATATCCTTGAAGCTGACAGGGCTGCAAGGGAATATGTCGCAAAAAGAATAATAGAAAGGCAATTTTGATGAGTATAATCATAGCAGTTGTAATTTTCAGTTTAATAATAACTATCCATGAATTTGGACACTTTATCGCAGCCAAGGCTAATGGTGTTAAAGTAAACGAATTCGCTATCGGCATGGGACCCGCAATATTCAAAAAGAAGAAAGGTGAGACCCTTTACGCCATTAGGATATTCCCAATAGGCGGATACTGCGCCATGGAGGGCGAAAACACCGACAGTGCCGACGGCAGAGCATTCTGCCAGAAAGCTGTCTGGAGACGTATGATAATCGTGGTTGCAGGCGTTTTCATGAATATGATACTTGGTCTGATACTGCTTATGGTGCAGACAGGTACGAGCGATGCTATCGTAACTACGACCATATCAAAGTTTGAAGAAAACGCGCTCAGTCATAAGACGGGTCTTGAAGTGGGTGACGAGATAATCGCCATAAACGGAATGAGGATATTCACCTCGACAGATATGTCGTTCAAATTTATGAATGATGAAGACGGCGTTTATGATATGGTCGTTGTCAGAGATGGTCAGCGCGTTAGCCTGAAAGATGTCAAGCTTTCGACTTCTGTTGGAGAGGACGGAAAAGAGGTAGCCCATTACGATTTCTGGGTTGTACCCGGTGAAGTCAATTTCCGTTCGATCGTATCTCAGTCATTCAAGCAGACTGCAACCGATGCAAGACTGATATATATTTCCATTGCTGATATGATCAGAGGAAAGTATTCACTGAAAGATATGAGCGGTCCTGTTGGTATAGTTGATTCTATCGGTGAAGTAATCGAGAGCGAGCGCGACGAAGAAACAGGAAAGATCGACTTGAAAAGTCTGATGGATTCGATACTCTATTTATCTTCGTTTATAACTATAAACGTAGGCGTTTTCAATCTTCTGCCTTTGCCCGCGCTTGACGGCGGAAGATTTATATTCCTGATAATTGAAGCTATCCGCAGAAAGCCCGTACCGCCCGAAAAGGAAGGTCTGGTACACACCGTAGGTCTTGCGGCACTGCTTTTGCTGATGGTCGTGATAACTGTGAGCGATATTACAAAGCTGGTGTGATATGAAAGATATCAACAAACTGAAAGGCGGAATTTACGGTCTGCTTGTGGGGGATGCTCTGGGCGTTCCCTATGAATTTCATTCCGCTGAGGATATACCGCCAGCCGCAAAGATAGATATGCAGCATCCCGCAGGATTTGCAAGAGCACATATTGGTGTTGAACCTGCCACATGGTCTGATGACGGAGCTCAGGCGCTTTGTCTGCTTGACAGCCTTGTTGAGGTAGGTCATTTCGACCTGAAAAACTTTTCCGATAAAGTTCTTGCATGGTATGATGAGGGTCTGTGGGCTATTGATGGAAATGTGTTCGATGTGGGCATACAGACGAGTATGGCACTTGATGCGTACAGAAATGGTCTTGCCCCTGAAAAATGCGGTCTTGTAAGAACCGACGGCAAAGGCAACGGCGCACTAATGAGAGTTTTGCCTCTTGCGCTTTGGCATGAGGGTACTGATGAACAGCTTGTTAAGGACGCTCATATTCAGTGTCTTATAACTCACGGCAATATCACAAACCTTGTTTGCTGTGGTTTGTATGTTCTTATAGCAAGGTTTTTGCTTGATGGTCACGGCTTCGATGATGCGCTGTCTTATGCGGTGGCTGAACTCAGGCGTATATATTCGTCTATGCCCGAGTATCTTGAAGATTTTGAATTCAGGCTTTGTCCCGATGAACCTGATATATGGCATGGTAACGGCGGTGGATACGTGATCGATTCGTTGAGAAGCGCTGTTATGATAATGAAAAGAGCATCAAGCTACGAGGATGCCGTAAAACAGGCAGTTTCACTCGGCGATGATACCGATACAACAGCTTGCATCACAGGCGGTCTTGCAGGGATAGTATTCGGCTATAACGGTATTCCCGCAAGATGGCGTGATGAACTTCGCGGCAGAGAACAGGTGGACGAACTCCTGTCTAAATGGTTAAAATAAAGGGGATCATAATATGAGAAACGTTACTCCCGTCAAGGTCGGCGGACTTACGCTTGACGGCAAGCATATTTATATACAATCCATGCTGAATGTTCCTTCGACGGATATCGAGGGTTCTGTGGCACAGGCTGTAAGCCTTGAAAAAGCGGGCTGTGAGATAGTCCGTGCGGCTATCCCGAATATGGACGCAGTTGCGCTTATTCCTGCGATAAAGGAAAAGATAAGCATACCTCTTGTAGCGGATATTCATTTCGATCACAAGCTTGCACTTGCCGCGGCTGATGCGGGTATCGATAAGATACGCATTAATCCAGGCAATATCGGCGATATGGAAAAAGTCAGGGCAGTCGTGAAAAAGTGCACCGAAAAGCATATCCCAATAAGGATAGGTGTTAATGGCGGTTCACTTGAAAAGGATATTCTTGCAAAATACGGTTCTCCCTGCGCTGATGCACTGGTCGAGAGTGCCATTGGTCATGTTAGGATACTTGAACAGTGTGATTTCGGTGATATCGTCATCTCGCTGAAATCCTCGAACGTTAATATAATGGTGGAAGCTTACAGAAAGCTTTCACAGCTTTGCAGTTATCCTTTGCACCTCGGAGTTACCGAGGCTGGCACAGAACGCATGGGCATAATAAAATCTTCAATTGGTATAGGTTCACTTCTTGTGGACGGCATAGGTGAAACGATAAGGGTATCGCTTACAGATTCACCCGAAAAGGAGATATATGCCGCTAAGGATATCTTAAAAGCCATAGGCAGAGGAAGCGGCGTTCAGATAGTTTCATGCCCTACCTGCGGAAGAACAAGGATAGACCTCATTGGTCTTGCCAAGAAGGTTGAAGAACTTACACGTAACGTAGAAAAGGATATAAAAGTCGCAGTTATGGGCTGCGTAGTCAACGGCATAGGTGAAGCAGGCGAAGCTGATATAGGCATCGCGGGCGGTGACGGCAAGGCTGTCATTTTTGCCCATGGCGAAAAGTTGTATACAGTTTCCGAAGACAAGGCTTTACAGGCGTTGATGGATGAAATAGAGAAGTTATAAGATAGGACGGTTTTCAAATGGCTACACATACGATCGGTGAATATTTTGATGAATATAAAGATTCCATATCCGCAGACATAGCCGAGGGCAAGATACTCAGGCTGGTGTTTACGGAGGATATGAATGATCTGGAATGCGTTGCATCATTTGAAAATACTATCACCTTCGATTCGGTATCACAGCTTGAACAGCGCATGAGAAATGCACTGAACTGCGGTTTTGCACTGCACCCCCGCTTTACTCCCGATAAGCTGACTGCCGAGTATTTTGGTGAGCTGTGCAAATTCATGAAGAGCCGTTTTCCTTTTGTAAACGGCTTCCTTGACGATGCTGAATCTACCTTTGATGGTAAGACCTTTACTGTAACCCTGAAGCACGGCGGACTTGAACTTATGAAAAAAGCCGGGATATACAATGTCTTTTCAAGGCTTGTTACCGAGCTTTTCTCGACATCTGCTGAGATATCTTTTGAGGGCGTGCTTACCAACGATATGGAGCAGTATGAGCAGGCTCAAAGAGAGTTCTTTGAATCCATGCCCATGCCCGATATCAAGGCATATGAAGAAAAAGCTGCTGCAGCAAAGGCTAATCCCGGTAACAGCGAACCCGCAGCAACAGAGTTCAGAACTGTCGATGTTGATTTCACCAGTCTTCATCTTCTTGGCGAAGGTGCAACCGTACTCAAAGGCGGTCCGATACAGTCGGAAAGCCGCGTGTTCAGCATGGCAAGTCTGCCAAACGATTCTGCTTCACTTGAACATTTCAACGATGTTGTAACTGTATGGGGCGATATTTTCCAGATTGAAACCAAGGAAACCAAAAACGGAAGCCTTATCGCCACAATATTCTTTACCGACTACGCTTCTTCCTGCATGATGAAGATGATAGGTTCGTCCAAGAAAGGCAAATTCATCAAGCTAACAAGAGATACTCTTGAAGCAATGCTCGGCAAGATGAAAAAGGGTTCGACCATCATCGCACGCGGTAAGATAGAAGAGGACGATTTTGACCATAATATCTATTTTATGGCTGATGATATAATGCTTGTGGGTCGTGAAAAGGAAAAGGACACCGCCGAGAAAAAGCGTGTGGAACTCCACTGCCATACAAATATGTCCATGATGGACGCTCTTGCTGCGCCCGAAAAACTTGTTGCCAAGGCAGCAGGCTGGGGGCATAGGGCTCTTGCCATAACTGACCATGGTGTCGTTCAGGGATTCCCTGCGGCAGGTACGAAGTGTTCGGATGTTCGCAAGGGCGGACAGGAATTTAAGATACTCTACGGTGTCGAAGCCTACGAGGTCAACAACGATGCAAGAGTGTTTGCGGGTGTTGACAGGCGTGAACTTACCGATGAGATAATATGTTTCGACCTTGAAACAACAGGTACAAACGCCAAGGAAGACAAGATAATCGAGATAGGTGCGGTAAAGCTGCGTAATCTGGAAATAGTTGACAAATTCGATATGCTGGTTGACCCCGAGATGCCACTTACCGAGTTTATATCCAACCTGACAAATATCACCGATGATATGCTCAAAGGTCAGGCTGATATAAGGACAGCTATAGATGCGTTTATTGCTTTCTGCGGAGATTCTCCCTGTCTTGTGGCACACAATGCCCCCTTTGATACAGGCTTTATCAGGAACACCTGTGAAAGGCTCGGTATAGATTTCAAATTTTCCAGCATTGATACCGTGCCAATGTCACAGCTGATGCTTCCTCAGCTTGAAAGGCACAAGCTTAACTACGTAGCCGAGCATTTCGGTTACGGAGACTTTCAGCATCACCGCGGTTGCGACGATGCCGAGGTGCTTGGACATATATTCATTGAACTTTCAAAAATGCTGATAGCGCAGTATCCTCTGGTGCTGATAACCGTTGATATGCTTAACGGTCTTCTGGGTGAGCTTGACAGCGTCACCGAAACAAAGGACGTTTTCCATCAGATAATACTGGTAAGGAACAATATCGGTCTGAAAAACCTTTATAAACTGATTTCCGATTCTAACCTAAAATATTTCAAACGCCGTCCACGTATACCCAAGAGCGAACTGACAAAGCTTCGTGAGGGACTTATAATCGGCAGTGCCTGCGAGAGGGGAGAGGTAATTCAGGCTTATCTTGAAAACAAGCCTTACGAATACATAAAGCAGATAGCCGCCTTTTATGACTATCTTGAAATACAGCCTGACGGCAACAATATGTTCATGCTGACAGCTGAAAAACCTCCCTATGACAGGATAAAAACTGTTGAGGACGTTAAGGATATAAACCGTTTCATCGTTCGCCTTGGTGAAGACCTTGGCATACCTGTATGCGCTACTGGCGACGTTCACTTCCTTAATAAAGAGGACGCAAAGTTCAGGGCGATAATACAGGCTTCAATGGGCTTTTCTGACTGCGACAATCAGGCACCGCTATATCTGAAATCCACCACACAGATGCTTGATGAGCTTTCATATCTCGGTGAAGATAAGGCTTATGAAGTAGTTGTAACAAATACGAACAACGTGGCAGATATGATAGATGCTGACTTGCAGGCTTTCCCTGTTGGCACCTACACACCATTCATTGAGGGAGCTGTGTATGAGCTCCAGATAATCTGCTGGCGTAAGGCTTGTGAGCTTTACGGTGACTGCGACCCCATGTCTATAGAAGTCCCGGAGGGCGAGGACGTAGACGTTTCCGCTTATTTTGAGGAACACGTTCATCCGCTGGTTTTCAAGCGCCTTAAACGTGAGCTGGACTCCATCATCAAGCACGGATTCTCGGTTCTGTACATGATATCCCAGAAGCTGGTTGCTTATTCCAACGAATGCGGCTATCAGGTAGGTTCCCGTGGTTCCGTTGGTTCCTCTTTCGTTGCTTCAATGTCGGGTATATCAGAAGTTAATCCACTTGAACCCCACTACATCTGCCGCAAGTGCCATTACTCCGAATTTTTTGAAAACGGTGAATACGGCTCAGGATTTGACCTGCCCCCCAAGGACTGCCCAAACTGCGGTATACCTATGCACCGTGACGGTCATAAGATTCCTTTTGAAACGTTCCTTGGTTTCGACGGCGATAAAGCGCCTGATATCGACCTTAACTTCTCTGGTGACTGTCAAGGTAAGGTACATAAATATACAGAAGAACTTTTCGGTCAGGATCACGTGTTCAAGGCGGGTACTATCGGTACGGTAGCGGACAAGACCGCTTACGGATACGTGCGCAAGTACCTCGATGAACGCGGAAAGACCGCTAATAACGCAGAGATACAGCGCCTTGTCAACGGCTGTGTCGATGTAAAGAGAACAACTTCACAGCACCCCGGCGGAATGGTGGTTATCCCTGGTGACTACGAGGTTTATGACTTCACACCTGTTCAGCACCCCGCTGATAAGGTTGATTCCGACATGGTAACAACTCACTTCGATTTCCACTCTCTTCATGATACGATACTCAAGCTTGACGAGCTGGGACACGATGTTCCTACAATGTATAAGTATCTTGAAGATTTCACACACATGAACATCAACGACTGTCCCATGTCGGATCCTGCTGTGTATTCGCTGTTCACATCCCCTGATTCACTGGGCGTTACCGCAGAGGATATCAAGTGCGAAACAGGTACCCTCGGCATTCCCGAGATGGGTACACCTTTTGTTCGAGGAATGCTGCTGGAATCCAAGCCTAAGAACTTCTCCGACCTTTTGCAGATATCGGGACTTTCCCACGGTACGGACGTTTGGCTGGGCAACGCTCAGGAACTCATCAAAAACGGTACCTGCGATATATCCAACGTTATCGGTACCCGTGACAGTATCATGGTTTATCTGCTTGAACACCACCTTGAACCGAAGCTGGCGTTTAAGATAATGGAGATAACCCGTAAGGGTAAAGCGCCCAAACTTCTGACGGAAGAAATGAAGCAGGATATGAGAGCTCACGATGTTCCTGAATGGTACATTGACAGTTGTCTGAAGATCAAGTATATGTTCCCGAAAGCCCATGCGGCGGCATACGTTACAGCCGCCATAAGACTTTGCTGGTTCAAAGTACACGAGCCTTTGGCTTTCTACGCTACATACTTCACTGTCCGCGGTGAAGACTTCGATGCGGAGACTACACTCAAAGGCATATATATGGTGCGTGACAAGATAGACAGGCTCAGCAATATGTCGAAAGACGAACGTTCGGGCAAGGACAGCGGCGTACTGGATATGCTTATGCTGACCAATGAGATGATGTCCCGCGGATACGAATTCCTGCCAATTGACATCAATAAATCTCATGCGTACATCTATGAGATAGAGGACGGCAAGATAAGACTGCCCTTCGTTGCCATAAACGGCGTAGGTCTTAACGCGGCGCTTGCTATTTACGAAAAGGCAAAGAAGAACGACTTTATCTCGATAGAGGAATTCCAGATGAACAGCGGTATTTCCAAGACAGTCATCGAAGCCCTTGAAAACATCGGCGCATTTGGTGATCTGCCGAAGTCGAGCCAGATGTCTCTTTTCAATTTCTAAAAGTTTCGGAGCTGCTCTTTGCTTTGCAGGGGGCAGACTTCGTATATAAGGAGAAAGCTATGAAAATCAATGAACTTTCACTTGAACAACTTGAAAACGACTTCTGGGGCGAACCTGCACTTGATAGCTACGTTGTAACTGTCTGTCATAAAGCAAGAAAAAAGCCGTTGGGTGAACTTTCGCATGAGGAGATACGTTTGTTGATTGGTCAGAAGATAGGTTTTAAATATCTTTTACCAATGGCACTTGATATACTTGAAAAAGAACCGCTTATCGAGGTTACTTTTTATGAGGGTGATCTTATGAACGAACTTATTCGTCTTGATATTTCAGACTGGCAGGATAGTGAACAGCTGCAACGCTTTAAAAATCTTATAAAAGCCTGCTGTGAGATGCTCAGAAATTCCGAGGATATCAAGCATGAAGAGATGGATAAATACCTTTTATAAGTTGTGTTTTTGCGTTCATATATTATTTACAAAATAATCCTTTGCATTTTTGCACAAATCGGTTGACAAATCTTTGTCAGTATGCTAAAATATCTTATGTTGATACTATGATACTATGTTAGCACTTTACTACAATAAATTAAACGCAATACATAAGGAAGAACAATCATGAATAAATGTGTGATATATATCCACGGCAAAGGCGGCAGCGCCGATGAAGCAATACATTACAGACCGCATTTTGTGGGGCATGATGTTGTGGGCTTCGATTATAAGTCGCAGACTCCGTGGGAAGCCGAGAAAGAATTTACAGAATACTTTGACGAGCAGACTAAAAACTGTGACGAAGTAATCCTGATAGCCAACAGTATCGGTGCTCATCTTTCAATGGCTTCGCTTTATGATAAAAAGATATCTCAGGCATTTTTCATATCTCCCATAGTTGATATGGAAAAGCTGATAACAGATATGATGAGATGGGAAAACGTCACAGAACATGAGCTTTCCACAAGAAAAGAGATACCGACAAAATTTGGTGAAACACTTTCATGGGAGTATCTCTGCTATGTACGCAAACACCCGATAAAGTGGGATATCCCCACTCATATAATTTACGGAGAAAAAGACAGCCTGACTTCATACGATACTGTTAAAGCTTTTGCGGAAAGGATTTCCGCAGAACTCAGCGTAAAGAAAGACGGCGAGCATTGGTTTCATACCGATGAACAGATGGCATTTATAGACGAAACAATTAAAAATCATTATAAAGGAAAGATAGTATGAAAAGATATGATCTTATAACCCCCGAGGGTACCAGAGACCTTTTGTTTGAAGACTGCCTTGCAAGGCGCAAAGTCGAGAAGACCCTTGCCGCTCTCTTTGAGGGCTTCGGTTACAGCGAAGTTGTTACTCCCGGCATCGAATTCTATGATGCTTTCAGCGGAAGCACAAGAAATTTCAGACAGGAAAGCCTTTACAAGCTGACAGATTCCAAGGGCAGACTTATAGTTATGCGCCCCGATTCCACTATACCGATAGCGAGACTTGCGGCAACAAGACTTAAAGATGCGGATTCACCTCTGAGACTTTATTACAACCAGAGTGTTTTCTCAAACAATGCTCTGTTGAAAGGACGTTCCGATGAAGTTGTTCAGGCAGGTATCGAGCTTATAGGCGGCGACAACGTAAAGCGTGCCGACCTTGAAGTTCTCTGCACCGCTGTTGAGGCGCTTGCAAGCTTCGATAAGGATAATTTCCGTCTTGAGATAGGTCATATCGGCTATTTTAAAGAGCTCGTCGCTCAGCTTAACGTTGATGATGACGTTATCGAGGAAATAAGAATGCTCATTTCCTCCAAGAATTTCCCCGCACTCAATGACCTGCTGGATGAGATAGGCGATAATGAGATCACTCGTGCACTGAAACAGCTGCCCAGCCTTTTCGGCGGTATCGAAGTTCTTGACAAGGCAAGCGATATCTATGCCAACGATAAGATAACAGGGATACTCTACAACCTGAGAAAAGTCTTCAACCGCCTTTCAAGCCTTGGTTACGAGGGCAAGATATCCGTTGACCTTGGGATCGTAAGCCATACCGATTACTATACAGGCATCGTGTTCAAGGGTTATCTTTCAGAAGTCGGACAGTCCGTACTAAAAGGCGGCAGATATGATAACCTTATCGGTTCCTTCGGCAAGGAGCTTCCCGCTGTTGGCTTTGGCGTGAATGTTGATTCAGTAGCACTGCATCTGGAGCGCATCGGTGCAAATCCCGCAAGCAAGCCTGTTGATGCTGTTATCTTCGGCGAAAAGGGCTATGTGGTAGAAGCTATGGCTCATGCTCAGAAGCTTGTCCGCGAGGGCTGCAAGCTTGAACATTCGCTGTTTAATTCTTATGAAGAAACAGTTGAGTATGCAAAGAGCAAGGGCATCAAGAAAGTTATCACCGTAGGTGAAGAGATCACCGAAAACAATATATAAGAGCATTTGAGAGGAGTTAGAAAAATGAATAAACCTTTGAGGATAGCTCTTACCAAGGGCAGACTTGAAAAGGATACTGTTGGACTGCTGGAGAAGATAGGCTATGACTGCACTTCCATCAGAGAAAAGGGCAGAAAGCTGATACTTCCCGTGCCTGACGGCAACCTTGAAGTTGTGCTAGCAAAAGCTAATGATGTAATTACATATGTTGAACACGGCGTCTGTGATATGGGCGTTGTGGGCAAGGATACCATACAGGAGATGGAAGGCAAGTTCTACGAATTGGTAGACCTTGGCTTCGGCAGATGCCGTTTCGCACTTGCCACCAAAAAGGGTCAGAGCTTCTACGGCGGATACAATGTAAAGACTCTGGCTACCAAGTACCCCAACATCACCCGCAAGCATTTTGAAAGCAAGGGCATGGACGTTGATATAATCAAGATAGAGGGTTCGGTAGAACTGGCACCCCTGCTTGAACTGGCTGACGGCATCGTTGATATCGTTGAGACAGGTACAACACTGAAAGAAAACGGTCTTGAGATAATCGAGGACAACATTTGCCCCATATCCGCGAGACTTATCGTTAATACAGTTAGCATGAAGATGCGCCAGAGCGAGATAGAGAACTTTGTTTCTCTGGTTGAGAAAAATCTGTGATGGCAGATTTTAAGGAGGGTATACAAATGTCACTTATAAAGAAGATATATGTAAACGGCAAGGACGAAGTCGAGTTTTTCAAGCAGCTTGAAGAAAGAAGCGGCGAGACCGACAAGAAAGTATCTGCCGTTGTAAATGAGATAATAGATACAGTAAGAAAGGGCGGCGATGCAGCTGTCAAGGCTTATACCGAGAAGTTTGACGGCAAGCTCCCCGAGTATTACGAAGTTCCCCGCGATGTTATAAACGATGCTATGACAGAAGCAGACCCTGATTTTGTAAACGCGCTGCTGAATTCCATCGAGAATATCACCGATTTCCACAACAGACAGAAGTCACGCAGTTTTGTAAACACCAAGGCTGATGGCTGTATACTCGGTCAGAAGGTAAGAGGTCTTGATAAGGTTGGTCTTTATGTACCAGGCGGCACGGCTGCTTATCCCTCTTCTGTACTGATGAATGCTATTCCCGCAAAGATTGCAGGCGTTAAGGAGATAATCATGGTGACACCTCCCCTGAAGGACGGCACACCTAACAAGGATATACTCGTAGCAGCAGGTCTCTGCGGTGTTGACAGAGTATTCATGTCAGGCGGTGCACAGGCTATCGCAGCACTGGCTTATGGTACTGAAGAGATACCAAAGGTAGATAAGATAGTAGGTCCCGGAAACATCTATGTTGCAACTGCAAAGAAGCTGCTTTACGGTGTAGTTGATATCGATATGGTAGCAGGTCCCAGCGAGATACTTGTTATGGCTGACGAAACAGCAGACCCCAAGTTCGTTGCGGCAGACCTTATGTCACAGGCTGAGCACGACAAGCTTGCATCTTCCATACTTGTTACTACCAGCGAAAAGCTTGCTGATGCTACTATTGCTGAGGTAGAGCGCCAGATGGCTTATCTTGAAAGAAAAGATATCATCAAGTACTCTCTGGAGAATTATGGTGCTATCATCATCTGTAACACCAAGGATGAAGCTGTTGATATGGCTAACAGATGTGCTCCCGAGCACCTTGAAGTTCTCTTTGAGAATCCTCTGGAATACGTTGGCAGACTTGATAACGCAGGCTCTATCTTCCTGGGTCAGTACGCTTCCGAGCCTCTCGGTGATTACTATGCAGGTCCCAACCACGTTCTTCCTACCAGCGGCACAGCAAGATTCTTCTCGCCTCTGGGTGTAAACAGCTTTGAGAAGCGTTCAAGCTTCATCTACTACACCGAGGAAGCACTGCGTCAGGCTAAGGACGATATCGTTCTTGTAGCAGAAAAAGAGGGTCTTACCGCGCACGCAAATGCAATCAAGGTAAGGTTTGAATAATGATAAAAGCAGTTCTTACGATAGATGATATCTCATCAAAGAATACTCCTGCTATCGTGGATTATCTTTGCGATAAGGGTATAAAAGCTGTGATGTTCGCGTGGGGCGAAATGGTCGAGAAAAACTACGATAACGCTGTATATGCTCTTAAAAAAGGCATGATAGTAGGAAATCACAGCTTTTCTCACCCTGCGTTCTCATCGCTGACAGTTGAGCGGGGTATCGCTGAGATAGAAAAGTGCGAAAAGCTTCTGGACAAGCTGTATAAAGATGCGGGCGTCGAAAGAAAGTTCAGACCATTCCGTTTTCCCTACGGCGACAAAGGCGGCGAGAACAAGGACGCTTTTCAGAAATATCTTTTGGAAAACGGCTTTGACAAGCTGGACGACCGAGAGATAGCTTACCCATGGTGGAAATGGTCTGGTCTTGATAAGGATATAGACACATTCTGGACTTTTGATTTTGCAGAATACAATATCCGCCGCGGAAATGATTTTACCATAGATGATGTATGGAAGCGTGTCAACGATCCCGCTCCCGAATCCGGTGCAGCTATACTTGAAGATGGGGGCAGGCATATCATACTGCTCCATGCCCATGATGAAACTGAGGAACTTGTTCCCGGATATTACAAGCTGTTTATCGACAAACTTCTTGAAAACGGAGTCGAGTTTGCAGAACCGAATTTTATACATATATAATAGTACAAAAAACAGGTGAGATGATGGGTCTGTTCAGTAAGATATTCAGCACGAATAATCAACTGCTATGACGGCAAAGAGCACATCTATAAATATCCCTGCATTCTGCCTGTCACTTGTCAGGGCAATGCTAAGGCACGAGGTAAATCTCCGCTTGATATTGTCAGATATGATATAGCCGACTTCCTTGGGGAAAGAAAGTATACTTGGTTCAAGCTCTTCATTGGACGTACAGGCGGGAATGTCAGGATTGCGTAAAGGATAAACTCTCGGGTATGGTATAAATCTGACCATAAAATACGAACAGAGAAGGTGGTTATTATGAGAAAAGCTGAGATAAAAAGAAAGACCCGCGAGACCGATATCGAGGTGTTTGTAGACCTCGACGGCAGCGGTAAAGTTGAGATAGATACAGGCATTGGTTTCTTTGACCATATGCTCACCGCATTTGGTGTACACAGCGGTATTGATCTGAAAGTTAAGTGCAAAGGCGATCTGTATGTGGATGCTCATCACTCGGTTGAGGATACTGGCATATGCATAGGCAAGGCTTTTGCAGAAGCACTGGGAGATAAGGGAGGTATCGCAAGATACGGTTCAGCTTATGTACCCATGGACGAAGCACTCAGTTTCTGTTCACTTGATATAAGCGGAAGACCTTTCCTTGTTTTCAACGCTGAATTCCACGATGACCGCTGCGGTCAGTATGATAATTGTCTTACCGAAGAGTTCTTCCGTGCGTTCGCTTTCAATGCAGGGATAACTCTCCACATCAGAGAAGAGTACGGCAAAAATGACCACCATATAATCGAAGCCATGTTCAAGGCTGTGGCACACGCTTTAAAAGATGCCATGACTGAAACAGGCAAGGGTGTTCTTTCTACAAAAGGGGTGTTGTGATGATCGCTATAATTGATTACGGTGCAGGAAATATTTTCTCAGTAAAAAATGCACTCGACCATTTGGGCGTTGAAAGTAAGCTGACCGATAAAAAGGAAGACCTCATCGCTGCTGATGAAATTATCCTTCCCGGCGTTGGTGCTTTCCCATGGGCTATGAATATGCTGAAAAACAGCGGTCTTGTTGATACTATAAAGGAACAGGCTAAGGTTAAGCCTTTCCTCGGTATCTGCCTTGGTATGCAGCTGCTTTTCGAGAAAAGCTATGAGTTTGAAGAGTGCGATGGTCTTGGTCTTATAAAGGGTCGCGTTGACAAGATAACCGATCCGGGACTTGTTATCCCTCACATGGGCTGGAACAAGCTTGAATACAACAAGCAGACACCAATATTCAAAGGTCTCGGTGATGATGAGTATGTTTACTTCGTTCACAGCTATAAGGCTTTATGTGAAAATGAAGATAACCTTTATGCGTACAGCGAATATGGTTCAAAAGTTCCCGCAGTAGTTGGTGACAACGGTTTTGTTTACGGCTGTCAGTTCCACCCCGAAAAGAGCGGCGAAACTGGTCTGAAAATACTGAAAAACTTTGCTGAACTGGTCTGACGGACATTTTCGGCTATATATAAATAGTATTAGATTTTCAAGATGCTGAAGCCTGTACAGTATGACACGTCCACGTTTGCCGATCTGGACCACCTTATCTCAGACTGCCTCTGCGGTCATTCGCGGTCAGCCTGCCATCGTGCGCACAAGGCTTTCTACTATCAGGCTTTTTTGCCAAAAAGTTGTACGTTTTTGTACAACTATTACAGAGATATGTCTCAATTAAATGAAAAATCATATATCTGCATGAGAATACATATGAGATTTAGTGTAGAACGACGATGAGGTTTGAGGTTGAACAATGGAGATAAGCAGAACAAACATAGATAACGGAAATAAATTCGACTGGGGAAAGGCATCTTCGGATTACGCAAAGTACCGTGATATCTATCCCGAGGAATTCTATAAAAAACTGGTTGAGCTGGGGCTCGGTGTTAAGGGACAGAAAGTCCTCGACATTGGCACAGGTACGGGCGTATTGCCTAGGAATATGTACAGATTTGGTGCTGAATGGACAGGTACCGATATCTCAGCAGAGCAGATAGAGCAGGCTAAGATCCTATCCGAAAAGAGTGGAATGGATATCAGCTATTTTGCCTGTCCTGCCGAAAAACTTGGAGATACTGCAAACAAGTTCGATGTGATAACAGCTTGTCAGTGCTACTGGTATTTTGAGCATGAAAAGACTGCTCCGCAGTTTGCGGGTCTGCTGAATGACGGCGGAAAGGTCGCTTTTCTGATGATGAACTGGCTGCCTTTTGAGGACGAGATAGCAGGAAAGACCGAGGAACTTGTTCTGAAATATAATCCCGAGTGGTCGGGCAAATGCGATACCATGAAGCCCATGTTTGTTCCCGAGCCTTATCTTGAATACTTCGATGTTGAAGACAGCGGAGAATTTCTTCTGCCCGTACATTTCACAAGAGAAAGCTGGAACGGCAGAATAAGAGCTTGCAGAGGTATAGGTGCTTCTTCCCTTACCGAGGAAGAGAAATCTGCCTGGGAAAAGGAGCATCTAGCCATGCTGGCTGATTATCCGCCTGAGTTCGATATAAAGCACTATGCGGCATATGTGGTGCTGAAGAAAAAGTGACGATACACATGATATTACCGATATGGAGGTAAAGTATGCTTGCTAAAAGAATAATACCATGTCTTGACGTTCGTGACGGCAAGGTTGTAAAAGGTGTAAATTTTGAGGGCATCAAAGAGGTCGGTGACCCTGTTGAGTGTGCCTGCGAGTACAACAAGCAGGGAGCTGATGAGATCGTTTTTTACGATATAACCGCGTCCCATGAGGGCAGGGGAGTTATGCTCGATGTTGTACGCAATACCGCTAAAAAGGTATTCGTACCGCTGACTGTCGGAGGCGGTATCAAAACAGTTGATGATATCCGCGAAACTCTGCGTGCAGGTGCGGATAAGGTTTCCGTTAATTCACAGGCTGTGCAAAACCCTCAGCTTATAAAGGACGGCGCTGATATCTTCGGCAGCCAGTGCATATGCGTTGGTGTAGATGCAAAGGCTATCGGGGAGAATAAATGGACAGTTTTCATAAACGGCGGACGTATCGACATGAAAATGGATCTTATTGACTGGGTCAAGAAGTGTGAACAGCTTGGCGCAGGTGAGATCTGTCTGAACTCCATAGATACCGACGGTGTGCGCGGTGGATTTGACCTGCCCATGCTGAAAGCCGTTGTTGATGCTGTCAAGATCCCTGTCATCGCTTCTGGCGGTGCTGGTAAATTGGGTGATTTCGCAGAAGCTTTCCTTGAAACAGATTGTTCCGCTGCACTGGCAGCGAGCCTCTTCCATTTCCATGAGCTGACAGTTGGTCAGGTCAAGGAGGACTGCCGCAGCAAGGGTATCATCGTAAGGTGATATCATGTGCAAAAGCGTAAGCGTCTGCGGTATTGACTGCTCGGTCTGCTATTGCTTTGAAAACGGTATGTGTACGGGCTGCCACAGCAATAATGGAAAAGTTTTCCACTGTCCACCCGATACGGAATGTTCCATATACAACTGCTGTGTGACTAAACATGGTCATACCGATTGCAGCTGCTGTGGAAGTATCCCCTGTGATATCTGGAAAAACACCCGCGACCCTAAATATACCGATGAAGAATTCGAGAAAACTATCGCAGACAGGATAGATATGCTCAGAAACGGTAAGCTTTGTTTTTCAAGTGATTACGCAGATGTTAGGTTCTGGAAAAACAAAGTTCTGCTTACGTGGAAAAAGGAAGCCAAGTTCGATAATTACCGCGCCCCGACTTCTGCTGCGCTTGAACTTCTCAGAAAATACAGCTGTGATTTCGTTGTTGATGCGAGAAACGGCTTTGAAGATGAAAAAGAAGACGTTGAATGGGGCTGTTCTTTCCTGCTGCCTGAAATGGCAAAGACGGGTTGTAAAACTGTCTGGTTTATAATGACCGAGGTCAATGAAAACGAGATAGGAGAAGAAATGGATATGTGGACTGCGGAATTCATGAAGTATTTCAAAGTCAGAAAAGTTGACAGCCCATTAAAGGTTGGTGTATAATGATAGTATACAAGGATACCCACAAGTTCACAGCGCATCAGCTTGAAAGATTGTTTCTATCCGTAAACTGGGAATCGGGAAAGTATCCCGAAAAGCTGGTAAAAGCTATGCGAGGGTACCATACCGTTTACAGTGCATGGGAAAACGATGAGCTTGTAGGTCTGATATGTGCAATGGACGATGGCATTATGACGGCGTATGTGCATTTTCTTCTGATAGACCCGAGGTATCAGGGCATGGGGATCGGTGCTGAGCTTGTAAGACGTATAAAAGAGCATTACAGGGAGTATCTGAGCATAGTGATAATCGCCTATAAAGACAAAACAGGTTTTTATGAGAAATGCGGTTTCCTGAAAGAGGACGACACTGCACTTCCTATGATAATTACTAAGCTTTAAAAGGTGAGAACATATGACGTACAGCGAAAACAAATGTCCACACTGCGGGAAAATGAACAGAGATTTTTTCTGCAACACATGGATGTACGGAAGCCCGATACGTGTATGCAAAAAGTGCGGCGGGAAGTATATGGATAGAAGGTACCGCGAACCCGCTGTGCAGGGTTTTGACCCAAGAACGACAGACCCTGACCTTTACAAGAACGTGGGTCTGATATGCGCTGCGTTGTTTATATTGGTATTGGTGTGGTATAGGTTCACCACGAGAAATCTTGGATATTACAGTAATTATCAGGTCGCCATGCTGATAATGTTCCCGATAGCTGCGGTGGGGTGTCTGATACAGTATTTTCGCATAAAAAGTGGAAAGATGCAGAAGGAGAACGAGAAGTATCTCGCCGAGAGCGAGGAACGGCTGAAAGATAAGCAGTACGTTGCCGATCTTATTGCTAACGGCTACAAAGTCCTCGAAAAATATATTGACAACGGAGGTCAAGATAATGGAGAATAATTACATCAAGATAGATCTGAACGATCTGGACAAGTATTTTGTCAAGAGTGACCTTATCCCTGCGATATGCTATGAGGTCAACACTAAGACCGTTCTTATGCTGGCTTATATGAACAAGGAGAGCCTGAAGCGTACTCTTGAAACAGGCTACACATGGTTCTGGAGCAGATCAAGACAGGAGTACTGGAACAAGGGCGCGACCAGCGGACATCTGCAAAAGGTAGTATCCATCTACGGCGACTGCGATGATGATACTCTGCTTGTAAATGTTGAGCAGACAGGCGTTGCCTGCCATACAGGTTCCTACAGCTGCTTTTTCAAGGAAATGTACAATGAAAATGAGGAGGAAAAATAATGACAGTTTATCAGGAGATATTTGAGGTATTAAAGGCAAGAAAAGAACAGTTCGACAAGGGTGAAGCACCCGAGAAGAGCTACACCTGCTATCTGTATCAGCAGGGCGTTGACAAGATATGCAAGAAAGTCGGCGAGGAAGCTGCCGAGACTATCATCGCGGCTAAGAACGGCGACAATGCTGAGCTTATGAACGAGATCAACGATCTGCTGTATCACGTAATGGTGCTTGCAGTAAATCAGGGTCTTGACTGGGCTGACGTTGAAAAGGTTCTCGATGAGAGAAACGAGAAGATCGGCAATCTCAAGCAGTTCAAGACAGTTGACAAGAATACCTGATACGATCAGCAAAAATAAGCCTCGCATATTTTTCAGATTCAAATATAATATATAGTTATGATATAAAAAGTTTAATTTATATGAGGAGTATTTTATCATGAAGAAGGTTGGAGATTTTATTTTGGCGTTGGGAATTGTCGCATTTATTGTGGTTATTGCAGACCTCTATTTCCCAAATTCGAAACTCATAACTGAAGGAATTATAGGCGTATTCATCATCTGTGGAGTACTTTTACTTATGTTATTTGGTATCATTCTAAGAAATATAGGTAAAGGTAAAAATAAGAATATAGTTCAAAACAATTCTAATATCTCTCAGTAAGTATTATTGAAAAGATCGAAGTGAAAGTAAGGATACAGGATACTATCAAAGCGGCGGAAGTATTTCTGCCGCTTTTTTGCACACTTTTCGCATATCCCGAATATGATGTAGAGAAGCAGAAAACTTCAATTCTTATTCGGGAGGTATTCATATGAGCGAAACCATAAACAGACCAAACGGAAGCTTCAAGGAAGCCGTATGCATCGATGCTATGCGCATATATGATTCGTGCAGTGCGCAGGATTGTCTGGAGGACGTAGCATTCACTTTCAGCGAAGAGGATCAGATGACGCTGAACGATGCGGCGTACATCAAAACACAGTCGATAGACGTAACGGATATCAATTTCGCCATAAGTCCCGTGGCGTTCAATCAGGGATTCTATTCGGTGGACGTTACCTATAATTTCCGCGGGCAGATAGAGGTATTTGACGGCGAGAACACTCCGCCTGTGGTGATATATGGCAACGCACTTTTTACTAAAAAGGTGATACTATACGGCAGTGACGGCGGTACACAGCGCTTCGTTTCCGACACAGGACTTGTTACAACTCAGGAAACTCCTACTACAGGATGCGCTTGCTGTAAGTCACTGTGTACACTTCCGACAGCATCTGTCAGCCTTGTTGAACCCATGTGCCTTGATACTAAGCTGACCGCAGCTGATCCCGATACAGGTGAACGTGGTGTTCTCGTCACCATCGGACTGTTTGCAATAATCTCCCTTGCCCGCGCTGTTCCGCTGATGATTCCCGTATATGATTACTGTGTCCCGGGTAAGGAGTGTACCTCAACAAGCGGTACTCCCTGCGAGATGTTTGAACAGATCGATTTTCCGACCAATGAATTTTTCCCACGCGGCATAGATTCCTGCGGCTGTATGAGAAACGACGAAATATCCTGTAAAAACGAAAGCTGATGTACGCTGAGAACACCTTAAATGACGCTTCTGCCGTGTCTGGCAGAGGCGTTTTAATGTCGGATTTATTTGATGATTGTCAAAATAGTGAACTCTATCAAATATTATAAAGTGGCAGTTGTATAAAATGCATAATTATGTTGAAAATATTGTAGTAAAATGAGTATAGCAATTATAACTAAAACATGGTATAATATATAAAGTCAAATAAGACAAACCATATAAAAAGGAGAGTAAAAATCATGTGGGCTTATGAAAGCGTTTTTTATCAGATCTATCCTCTGGGTTTCTGCGGTGCGCCGTTTGAAAATGATGGTGTAGAAGAAAGCCGCATCCTGAAAGTCATCGACTGGATACCTCATATCAGCAAGCTTGGTGCAAATGCTATCTATTTTTCACCTGTGTTCGATTCAGATACCCATGGCTACAACACCCGCGATTACCGTAAGATAGACTGTCGTCTTGGTACTAATGAGGACTTTGCTAAGGTAGTCAAGGAACTGCATGAAGCTGGCATCAAGGTCGTTATCGACGGTGTTTTCAATCATGTCGGCAGAGGTTTCTGGGCTTTTCAGGATGTTCTGAAAAACCGCGAGAATTCGCCTTACAAGGATTGGTTCCATATTAACTTCGGCGGAAACAGCAACTATAATGACGGTCTGTGGTATGAGGGCTGGGAAGGTCATTTTGACCTTGTAAAGCTCAATCTCAGAAATCCCGCAGTTGTAGATCATATCCTCGAGTGTGTGACACAGTGGGTGAGAGAGTTTGATATCGACGGTCTGCGTCTTGATGTTGCTTACTGCCTTGATTTTGATTTTCTTAAAAGACTTCGTCAGCACGCAAACTGGGTCAAGGAAGACTTCGTACTGATAGGCGAACTGCTTCACGGTGACTATGCACGCTGGGTCAACGATGAGATGCTTCACAGCTGTACAAACTACGAGTGCTACAAGGGTCTGTATTCAAGCTTCAACAGCATGAATATGTTTGAGATATGCCATTCGCTGAAAAACCAGTTCGGCAGTGAGAGCTGGTGCAGATACCGCGGCAAGCATCTGCTGGCTTTTGTCGATAATCATGATGTTTCCCGTGTTGCAAGCATACTGACTAACGAGAACCATCTGCCGCTTATATATGGTCTGCTGTTTGGTATGCCAGGTATGCCATGTGTATACTATGGTTCCGAGTGGGGCACAAAGGCTGACAAGAAAGACGGCGATCCTGCTCTCAGAGTATCCTTTGACAAGCCCGAATGGAACGAGCTTACCGATCTTATCGCGAAACTTGCTCATATACGCACCGAGTACAAGTGCCTCAGTTACGGCAGTATAAATATCCCAGTGCTGACCAACAGACAGTGCATCATCGAGCGTGAATTCGAGGGCGAGCGTATCCTCATAGCCATCAATGCAGATGACCAGCCATATACAGCTCATTTCGATGCAAGATGCGGTCAGGCTGATGAGCTTATCACGGGTACTATCCACGATTTTGGCGGCGGCAGTGAGCTGAAGCCTTACTCCGTAGAAGTCTGGAAGATGGAGAGATAAGTTTTTCTGAAAAAAATTTTTATATCAAATACAAAAATGCTGTACAGTTGATTTACTGTACAGCATTTGTTTTATTCAGAATGTTGCTATGGGTTCTTTCGGTGGCTCACATTCGTAAAGGTCGGTTATTTTCAGCACAGGAACATCTAAATTCTGCTTTTCATAGTTCTGTACCATAACATCAGCAGTTACCGATACCCATTTTTCGCCTTCCAAAGGATAATACCTGTTGTACAGTGACAACAGCCAACAGAACTCCATATCCGCTTCACAGCAGGTCATGATGTAGCGACCGATGGCGAAAACATTTTTCGGAAGTTCCTGCCTTGCTGTTATCAGTGCTTTGAATCTGACTGTCTTCCCTTGATATTTGCCAGCTTCATTCATGATATCGTTGTACCAGATAGCATAGTCTACGTCTTTGATTATGATCGTTTCTGAATCTATATCATAGGGGAGTGGGTCTTCCATATCATCGGGATTCATAACACCGTTGTTATCGCAGTAGAAAATTTTGCATCGCCTGTTGACAGTCCTGACTATGCGGTGCAGGTCATTTGTATCTGCATTGTTCTCATAACGGTTGAAGATCACAGTATCGCTAATGTTCAGTTTGTCGATGATAATGCTTTTCATGTTCTGAAAATATATTTCAAAAACCGAAGCATCAGCAAGGAAAACACTTTCATATACGCCCCAGTTTTCAGGCATATTCGCAATAAGACTGTTCATATGCCACATACCGTTGTATTCAATAACGACTATATCAATATCTTTCGTTACGGCTAAATCATCAAGCGACTTTGCATTAAGTTCGTCGATATCTTCAATTACATGAAGCGTAATATTTTTACCTCCGAACTTTGAAAGGTTATATTCGGTTTCGCCTTCCTCGCATACAAGTATCAGTATGTTTTTGTCAAAGCCAAACTTATCATTAGATACGATTTTCTCAATAAAATTAGTCTTTCCGCTTTCAAGCGGACCAAGAAAAAGATAGACAGGTATGTTTTTTCTGCTCATGTTCAGGCAGTGGCAAGGCAGGCGTTGAGTTTTGAAAGGATATCTGCCTTTTTATAGCCTTTTCCGATAAATACCAACTGATTGATGCGGTCGCCGTAGGTGTCGTCCCAGTCGTCTTTGATGTCGGGGTAGGCTTCCATGATAGCATCTATCTCTTCCTTGGGACAAGATGCCAGCCACTCGTTGAGTTCGGTCACACTCGCATTTCTACCTGCCTGTTCAAAAAGCTGGATATGCACATCATCATCTGCAAACCATACATAGCCCTTTGTACGTATTAGTTCGGTAGGATACTGGTCAACAAACTCCATGAACTTTTCGCGGTCAAATGGGCGAATCTCCTCATATACAAATGAGGTTATGCCGTATTCGTCCATGCAGGCTTCCTTTGCGGTGGGTTCATTTGTATTGAGCGCACGCTGGATCGAAGACGATGCAAGCACCGAATGATAATCAAATTCTTTACCATGAAGTATCTTGTTTGTATCGACCTCACTGTTTACACAAGGAATAATCTCAGCTTCGGACTGTATATCGCGTATAGCCTTTGTAACTTCTTCTATCTGCTGAGGGCAGAGAAGATCTGTCTTGTTAAGAATAACAAGGTCGCAGAATTCGATCTGGTCGATGATAAGATTGATTATATCGCCCTCATCGGTATCGTTCTCCATAGTAAGTTCACGAAGAAATTCACGGTATATCCTGTCAGCATCAACTACGGATACTACCGAACTCAGATAAACATTGGTATCGGGATTATCCTCTGTATAAATAACGAATGAAGCGGCAATGTTTGAAGGTTCACTGATGCCAGATGCTTCAACGAAAACAGCCTCGATATCGGGAAGCTTTGATATACGCTCGATCTCAGCAATAAATTCATCACGCAGAGAACAGCATATGCAGCCGTCCTGCAATTCAACCATTTCGACAGATGATACACGGTCGCGGTTTTTGTTGAGTATAGCCGCATCTATGTTGACACTGCCCATATCGTTTACAATAAGAGCAATATTGCGCTGTTCCTGTTTAAGAAGATTCTGCATAAGTGTGGTCTTTCCTGAACCGAGATAGCCTGTTATAAGAATTACGGGTATTTTTTTGTTATCCATATCGCACCTCAAATTAGTGATTTTTACGAACTTTGTCGTTACGATTTATAATTATATGCAAAATCAAGCTCTTTGTCAATAATTTCAAAATAGAATCTGCGTTTTCTACAAAATGAGAGTTACTATCAAATTTATAGTGCTGAATTTCACCATAAATAGGCGGTTATCTACGCATGGACATATTTTATCCATACATATTTACAAAAAACACCATATTTATCCAAAAAAATTGAAATTGATTTGCTTACATAATTATGTTTTCTACGTAGCTATGGTATTTTGAATATAGAATGACCTGTGCATTTGTCGCAAATCCACAAAGATTTTGATTAATTAATCAGATACTATTGACAATCCAATTAAATTGTGATATAAGTATTAATAGAAAATCTCAAATCTGAAAAAAGTATTAAGTTTAATTGATGGGAGTGTACATAAATATGCTGTTAAAGTATTGTCAGACTAACACAAATTCTAATATAAATACAAACAGCAGAATGAATGCGCACTTTTCAGGATATCATGATAAATTTACGCTCTGTGGGCTGATCATGTTCCTTGGGGCGTTTTGTTTATAAATCAGTAAAGGAGGACGTTGGGAATGTTTAAGTAAGATCTCCGGATAAAAGCGGTGAGTATCGCTGACATTCGGATCACAGTTAAGTCAAAAACAATCAGAAAGGACAGGTGAAAATTTTATGGCAAGGAATTTATCTAAGGATCTTAAGAGGGTAGTAGCAGGACTGTGTGCAGTTCTTCTCGTAGGCGGTTCAGTTCCGCTCCAGCCCCTGAACAATTTTGTGGGCAACACAATTACAGCTAAGGCTGATGCAGTTGACACTGTGTTTGATAATTATACCCCTGAAATAGTTTCTGGCTCAAACTTTGTGTCAGCTAACACAAATCCTGGTAATCTCCCCGGTGCAGTTTATAAGTCAAACAACACCTCAAATAATACTAAAGCATCAACTACTTTTAAAATAAAACCCCAAAATGGAGAAGTTGTAAAGATAAATTGGTATACAGATGCTTATACTGATTTAAATAATAATTCCGATTCGTTTAAGATCACAGTTAATGGTTTCGACTATGCAGATGTTAGATATGGTAATTCATCTGTTAAATCGGGTTCCTTTGAGATTACCGGAACTGCAAGTTCGGGTACTGATGGAATACTTGTAAATGTAGAGTTTTCTCAGAAATTTTACATTAATAATTTTAATTTTAATCCTGGTAATAACGCAGGCTTTATTTCGTTCCAGAAGGCACAGAAGGGCGCAGAACTGAATTTTGATGGTATATCCGAAAACACTGATTATTATGTTGAAAATAATGCAGATGCAAAACCCGGAAAAATAGTTACCATTTACTCCAATGATAAGTTAAAGGCTGATAAGGAATACGCTTCATTCGATTACCAGTATAAAACTAATAATACCGGTATTCAGGCTAATAATGGTAAGTACTATAATTATAAGTGTACGATGAAAATAGCTGATGATGCTTCTTTCGGTGATAACGAGACCATTACCCTTACCAAAATGACTAGGGTAAATCTCTTTGTTGAGAATGCTAATCAGAATCAGTATGCAATTGAAGAGGGATATCAGTACATTGAAACAGGTTCTGTTATCTATTCAAATGTTAGCTTAATAGAACACATAGCCGGTTCACCTAAGGCAGAGTTGGAGCGTGAAGCAGATGTAGAAGGTTATACTTATAAATCGAATTATTATAAGTATAAGTATACTTTGAAATATTCCGAGGATCTTGGAGCCAATAGTACAGTAACTTTGACCGGAATTGATGACTGCATTAATCCTCATAATCCCGAAGGAGATTCGTCTAGCTTGGTAGTTGATTGTATGTATAACAATCACAAGGTCACCACATTTGAGGTAGCACATATACAGCCTAAGGAAGTATATTATTACGGCGATCAGGCTACAGATGATGACATTATTCTCGCTGCTGATAATAATGCACTTGGCATAACCGATATAAATGTATCTAGTCTGACAATCAAAAAGGTTGGAAATAAAACAACGCAGGATTCCTTCGACGACTACGGTGAATATGTGCTGTCCGCAAGTATAGCATTTAAATATAACGGCAGAGATGTTAGCTGCAATATCTCAAAGAACGTTAATTACGTAGCTCGTCCTCTGGCTGGCTTAGAGAATAGTAAATCTACTGATCCTGACTACGTAGGATGCAGATTCTATCTGAGAAATCCTGTTGAATCCGAAGATGAGAATGCACCTAAGTATGAAGATGTTGAACTGACAGTTGATAATGGCGTTATAACTATACCTAAGCAGTATTTCGTATACAATCGTGCAAAGCAGACACCTACTATCATCGTTAAGAACACTGTAAACGGCGAAGAGGTTGAACTCACAGCAGATGAGATAAACAACACCGTTCAGACTAAGACAGTTGCTAACAAGGAAGGCGAGAACTATAGCTTCGATATTTCCGCAGTTCAGCCTGAGGAAGAATCAGAAGATGTAGCTAATTACACCGGTAAGGTAGATGTTAAGTGGACTATCGAAAAGGCTCCCAACAATGTAGTTATCGAGCCTAAGTCTGACATAGTTTATGACGGTGAAGCACTGGATAAGACAGATTTCACATTCACAAATGAAACTAATGTATTCCAGGATTCTAACCTCAAAATCACAGTTGAGGCTAACAAGGGCGATGGTATGGTATCTCCTGAGGGTGATCAGCCTTACGCACTGACTGCTGATGACAGCCAGAAGCTGCTTGATGCTGTTGAAGGTGCAGTATACACACTGCCTTACGGATATTCGTATAATGTTGAAACCGGCTTTATCGAAGAAGGTAAAGTTAAGGGCGTAACTCTCATTGAGAATGCACAGAATATTGCAAGTATCTCATATGAGAAGGTCGGCGATGACTATGCTTGGCGCTTTAAGAAGCTTTTATCTGATAATTACTTTGATAATGACGTGGTTGTTACAGAAGAGAATTTCAACAGAGCAACTGTAGAATTTGATGATGAAAACAACGTAGCTACTATTCGTCTGTTCAATGAGAAAGTTTGTGAGATGACTCAGGGTCATTCCTGCGATCCTTACGATATCACAAACGCAGGCGTTCAGAAGGGTACTATCACAATATCCTCCGATAACTATGAGACTCAGGAAATGTACTTCACAACCGAGATAGCTAAGAAGGAAGTTACTGTAGCTCCTCAGGGCATCAAGGCTGAAGAGAAGTATACTATCACTTGGGGCGATCTCATCGATGATGAGGATATCCTGTACTCTCAGGACGGCGTAGTTGAAGCTGACCAGCCTGAGGAAGGCGATTACAACTTCGGTCAGATCTTCACACTGGATGGCTATGATTTTGTTTACGCAAACAGCAATGATGTTGGCGATTACAATATCGTAACCAGTGATATCTTTGCAGAGTATAACGAAGCTGATAACAACTACACTCTGGTACTGCCCGAGGATTATGAAGCGAATCAGACTCTGACTATCGAACCTTACCAGCTGACAGAAGCTAATGTTACTATCACTGAGACCGAGTATGAGTACGATTCTACTACCAAGAAGCCAACCATACAGGTTGTTGTTCCTTACAGCGTAAAGGATTCTGATGAACCCGGTGAGTATGAGCTGAGCTTTGGTACCGTTGATAAGCACGAAGGCAAAGACTATTTCATCAAGGGCGTAAGATCTGATAGTGTTGTAAGCGAAAAGAATATCGCTATCATGACCGATGATACCACCAGCAAAAACTTCACAGCAGGTGAAGGTCTGGAATTCAAGTGGTACATCAACAAGGGTACACTTACTGTTACCGTTGGCGAAGTTGAAAACAAGACCTATGACGGCGAAGCTGTTGAGGCTCCTGACGTGACCGTAGTTAACCAGAAGGGCGCTGCTGTTGCTGATGTTACTACTATACAGTATCAGAAGCTGGACGAAGAGACAGGCGAGTACGGTGAAGTATTTGACGATGCTCCCGTTGATGCAGGTACTTACAGAGCTGTTGTAACTGCTGTTTCCGAGAACTACAACGAGAAGGTTGAGTACTCCAACGAGTTCACTATCGCTAAGAGAACAGTTGAAGTAAATCTGAATGAAGTTCCCGAGATCAAGGGCTACAAGGATACCGTAGTTGGTTACACCCTTAATGCAGCTGAACCTGAGGGTAATACCGGTATAGTCAACGAAGAAGTTGCACTTACAGGTACTGTTACCATCAAGGCTGGCAAGGAAGACGGCGATACCATCACAAATGATGATCTGGCTGAAATAACTGAAGCTCTGGGTGATAACTACACATTCACATTCGAGCAGCCTCTTGCACTGAGAGATGCTAAGCTTGCTGATGTTAAGACTACCACAGCTTACATTCTGCCCGGCGAGACCGTTGATCCTAACGAATTCTTCACAGCATTCGATGAGGTTGAAGACGACATCACCGATAGATGCAAGGTTTCCAACATTGATATTATCAGACAGACCGGTGAGTACGAGATCAAGGTTGTCGATACTACCGAAGAGCCTTCAGCTACTTTTGTAACAAGGACACTGTTTGTTAAGTATCAGTTCGAGGAAGTTGAAGATCTGCTGAATACTCTGCCTCCTCTGGACGAAGTAACTCCTGAAAATGAACAGGCTATCGTAGACGCACGTGAAGCTCTTGAAAATCTGTCAGAAGAACAGGCAGCAAAGGTTGATGAAGAGACTATTCAGAAGTTGGAAGACTACGAAGTAGCTCTCGAAGGCGCTAAGAAGGCAGCAGCTGATAAGGCAGCAGCAGAAGCAGTTGATGATTTGATCGACGAAATCGGCGAAGTTGCTTTTGATGATGAGAGCAAGGCTAAGATCGATGCAGCAGCTGAAGCTTATGATGCACTTACCGATGATCAGAAGGCACTTGTTGAAAACAAGGAAGTTCTGGATAACGCACAGGCTGATTATGCAAATCTGAAGGCTGAAGCAGACAAGGCAGCAGCAGATGAAGTTGCAAAGCTCATAAATGCTCTTCCTGCACCTGAGGCAGTTACCAAGGATGATGGTGATGCAATAGCAGCAGCACAGGAAGCATATGATGCCCTGACTGATGAGCAGAAAGCTCTGGTAGATCCCGAAGTTGCTAAGAAACTGACCGATGCTGCAGAAGCATTTGATAAGGTTAACTTTGCAATTGGTGATGTTAACGGCGATGGAGAGATCAACGTAACAGATATCCTTAGGATCGCAGCTCATATTAAGCACAAGATAGTTCTTACAGATGAACAACTGAAACGCGCAGATGTTAACGGTGACGGAAATATCAATGTAACTGATATCACTAAGATAGCTGCACACATTAAGGGCAAAAAGCTCCTTAAGTGATACATCTAATTTTCACGTCCTACTAACTAAGGCATTCCCCCGTGATTTATTTCACGGGGGAATGTCTTTTGTATGAAAAAATATGGGTAGGTTGTATTTCTCAAAGATGTAATGAATATGTATTTACACTAATGCGAAAGTCATAACATTACAAATCACTTGATAGGCTTCACATAAACTCTAGCCATCTCACCATAAATACTTTCCATATCCGTTAAATACTCAAATCCATATTTTTCATACAACCCAATGTGGTCTGTTGAAACATAAACAGCAGGGATACTTTGATCCTTAGCAAGATGTTCTATCCTGTCAAATAGCAGTCCGGTATATCTGTGACCGCGATACTTTGCAAAAGTATAAACGAATCCTATCCATGGCGACAGATCTTCCGATTCGATCTCGTCACGTTTAGCGTATGTACAGAACGATACAAGTTCATCACCGTCTGTCAGCAGCAGAAGTTCAGAACCCTCACCCACAAGATCATAAAAAGTGCCGTTGCTGAGTATCTCATGCAGGTATTGACCTGCACGCCAGTCACATTTGTTGATCTCATCAAGCCAGTGCTGCTGATTGTCATTTTTATAAAAGCTGATTATCTCCAAAATTATTTCTCCTTTTTGATCTCAACAGAAAAGCCATAGTATTTTTGAAATACTATGGCTCGTTCTCAATATATTTGCTGACTTGTGTCAGCTGTTACTCTGTTTAGGTAATACCAAGGAATTCCAGATACTGCTTATCAGGCATTACTGTTACCGAAGTCTTTTTCTGCTCAGATTCTGGTGACAATCTGTAAAGGACTACCAGTGTGCCGTCTTCATCCTTAGTCCAGCCAACATCGGGAATAATACCTCTGGTACCCTTGTTGGAGATGGTCTTCTTTACACCCTTCTGTTTAAGTGTAAAAAATCTCAGTTTAATGTCCTGTCCGTTAGGAACAACGCAGATATTTATGCCGCCCTTGTCGCTGTTCTGTACATCGTACAGAACGATCCTGAACTGTCCGTCGGGGGAGAGTGCATTGTCATCTCGGGTAACATCGCAAATGTCTGTGAAACTACTGCTGTAAAACTTATATACATCGCTGTTGCGGTCGAGATTAGCATTGAGTTCTGTAAGAGTAGATGTACCGCCGAACAGAATCTTGAAAACGAAGAAAGCAACAAGTCCCAGAACATATATCAGCAGATATATCGTACCCATAACGACTTTTACAGTCTCATGAGTTCCTGCAACAAAGAACATTACAATGCCCATTACCAGCGGAGGTATGACAAGTATCCAGTCATACATATTGAACAGCAGTAAAAGGAACACTACAAACGGAAGTATCACGCTTATTATTTTTGTGACCATTACGTCACGTGAGTATATCATCAGCAGCAGAAAGATCACGCTTGCCGCAACATACACAGTAAAGAAGGATTGTTCCTGTCCCTCAGTAAATTCCAGGTCGAAAAGAAATGTAGCAACGGTCAGCATTCCAATAACGGCAAAATATACCAGATTGAATACGCCGACTGCTCTCTTGACCCAGATATTTGATAAAAGTTCTTTCATCTTACCAAATGCCTCCCAGCCATCGTTTTGCAGTCTAAAGAGGTGTCTGTTTGACCGATCGATCGCGGAATACTCATATCGCAGAGTTATCCTCTCGATAGAAGATTTGCATTGTGACCGGATATTTATCTCGACACCACACTTTATTATTTTACACCAATTCTATTAAAAAATCAAGCGATTTATAAAAATTCGTAACTTTGCATAAGCTTCAACTAATTAAGCGGCATTATGAACTTATTCATTCAGTTTACAATGATCTGCTCATCACCGCTTAGTCCGGATACGACTTCGACATCTCCGTTGTCCTCGATGCCGAGTTCAACGTCCTGTTCGACTTTCACACCGTCTATCAGAAGATATACATAATTTCTGCCGCTAAGTTCTTTTACAGCCTTTTTGGGGATCACAACGCTGTCCAGACGTGAGTAGATATCAAAGACTACGTTGATATCACCGAAATCAAGCAGTTCATCGGCGTTGTCGGGCGATATCACATAGGTGTATTTTGAGTAATCGCCGCTGTCCTTGAAAACAATATCTGTGACAGTGCCTGTAGAGGTATTTGTACCCTGTTCAAGCTTAACGGTCGTGCCAAAGTTTACGTTTGGAAGCTTACTGTCGAAGACCTCAACACACAGATATCGCTCGTTCTTGTCCGTAGCGTACCCGAAAACTGCACCCTCGTTCACATTGCTGTTGACGTTGTAAGGGTTCCAGCCTTGCTGTTCAATTGAAAAATCACCGTCGCATGGGGCATAGACGTTATAATCCTCAAGACTTGCAACCATTCTGTCGTAGCGCATCTGTTCTATCTGAACATCATATTGAGCCATAGTTATCTGGTTAGCATCGGCATCATTTTCGTAGAGAGTATCTACAGTTGATTTTACCTGATCAAGCTTGATCTTCTCCTTTTCGATCTCTTCTTCCAGGTCATCGGTGTAAAGTGTACACAGAAGCTGTCCTTTTTTGACTTCACAAGGCGCATCAACGTCGATAGATTTTATCTGTCCCGAAACAGGGAATCTCACCTTTTTAGAGTAAGGATATCCGTAGATGCCGGGCTGTTCGTATTTTTGCGAGATATCGCGTATCTCAGCATTTACGGTCTTGTAGGTGACCGACTTTGTTTCAAGGATAGGAACTGCGATCTCATCCTGCTTTTTTTTCTTTCCACAGCCCGAAAACAGTGCAGTTACAGCACATATCCCGATTATCACCAAGCGTTTTGAATTATCCATATATTACCTTTCATACAGAGAAAACAAACATCTTAACTTAATAATTATAGCATTATAAACCCCGATTTACAACTGTGACGCGGAAATTCATCACACTGCACAACCACGGTTGAATAATTTTGTTATACCTGTTATTCAACAGAATCAATAAACTGAGAAATAATCCCATTTGAAAGCAGAAAACCCTGCGGTGTCAGACTGATGTTATCATCATTCAGATTTACAAGTCCGTGCTTTGAAAACTCAACTGCTAAATTTAATAAACGTTCAGCGGCAGAGTCACCAAAGTACACTTTTGCTTTGTCAAGTGAAATACCTTTGCATAGCCTGAGCCCAAGCAATATATATTCTTCGCCTCTGTTGACCGATTCTTCGGTGACTTCGCGCGGCTGAACAGGTGCATTGATGAAAGCTTCGGTATCGGGGGGACAGCAGTATCTTACACCTTCAAAGAAAGAGTGTGCAGCAGGTCCGAATCCCAGATAATCCTCGCCTGTCCAGTATTTGTTGTTGTGCCGTGACTCATATCCCTCGCGGCAGAAATTCGATATCTCATACTGTTTTAGTCCATGTTCTTCCAGACGTTCTACAGCTGTGAGATACAGTTCGCTCATAAGGTCGTCATTTGCTGCCAAGGACTTTATCTTGTCATTATCAAATGCGGTGCCTTCCTCTATCTTCAGCATATAAGCAGAGATATGCTTGACAGGCAGATCACAAAGAGTATCTATTGTCTTTTTCAAGCTTTCGCTGGTTTCGCCTGCTGCGCCCAGCATTATATCAGCTGATATGTTCTCAAATCCGACAGCGTGGGCAGTTTCAACGGCTTTTACAGCTGTCTTGAAATCGTGCAGACGTCCAAGAAAACCCAGCCTGCTGTCATCTGTTGACTGTATTCCAAAAGAAATCCTGTTCACTCCTGCGGCATGGTATCCACGAAGTTTATCTTCGTCTACCGAACAGGGATTAGCTTCAATGGTGATTTCAGTGTTGTCAAGCAAAAATACTTGTCTCACTTCTTCGATGATACGGCTTATCTGTCCCGCATCAAGCAGGGAAGGTGTTCCACCGCCGAAATACAGCGTATCAGCGCATATGCCTTTTCCACTATAAGCAGCGATATTCCTGTAAACAGCTTCCACATAGAGTGAAGCTGTATCAGCATCATAAGGCTTTGAGTAAAAACTGCAATAGGGGCATTTTCTAATACAGAATGGCACATGGACGTATATACCCGTCACTGTCCGTCCTCCTTGTCGTCAAAGGCATTTTCGATGTATGAACCAGCGAGTTCGCTGTTGCTTTTGAACTTAGCAATAACTTTTTGCAGTGCGAACCTTAATACCCAAAGCAGGTACATTCCTGTGTATAGAAAGAAACAGGTCGTTACGAACAGCAGCATTTGTTTAGGGCTAAGCTGAAAATACACCGACCTGTTTATCAGCATTTTCATAATAGCGGGGTGTATCGCCAGTGCGCAGACGAAACCAAATGTACCACTATATGCGATGGTGCAGGTTATCCCGATGAGTGCTTCTTTGAGTGTAAGTGCAGAGAACTTGACACCTGCAAATATCACAAGACACAGAACGAAAAATAATCCGACTGATGTTGATATATTGGCGTAGATCTCGTAAAATATAGGCAGCAGTATCGCTCCCGTTAGTCCGAAGCCTATTGAAAGCTTCATTGATCTTCTTAGATCAGGCATTTTATCCCTCTTTTGTTCTTTATTTCTGTCAAGTTTTTTACTTTACAATTGTTGGCGACTTAACCCAGCATATCGATCATGGAATCGAGTATCATTGCAAATGAAACTCCACTCAGAATAATTCCGAGTATCGAGCTTATTCTCGCGTTGCCATCAAAGACCTTACTGCGCTTTTTGTCAAGCAGAAGTCTGCATTCACGACCCTCATAGTACAGCTGTTTTTTCATGACGATCTCACAGGGAAATACGTTTTCGTACTTCTCACCATCTATCTCATAAACAGGTACGCTGAACCCGTGCTTTGGGTGCTTAGTGACAGTCGCAAGCTTTCCTCTGCATTTTTTGCTTCGCGTCATTCTGATTATGCAATATGCAAAAAACAGGAACAGTGCAGCCATCATCAGGCACAGTAAGCCAAGGAACCCAATGATAAGCATCTCTGCGGAAACGCCCAGTATCACCAGCAGAACTGTGACGACAATCAATACGATCAGCGTTTCCATAGTGCCGTTCCTCCTTTAGTCGTCCAGCTTCAGTACGCTCATGAAAGCTTCCTGCGGTACGGATACAGTACCAAGCTGACGCATTCTCTTTTTACCTTCTTTCTGCTTTTCAAGCAGTTTCTTCTTACGTGTGATATCACCGCCATAGCACTTTGCAAGAACGTCTTTACGTAAAGCCTTGATGGTCTCGCGAGCGATTATCTTTCCGCCTATGGCAGCCTGAACAGGAACTTCAAACAGCTGACGAGGAATATTCTCTTTCAGCTTTTCTGTGAGTCTTCTGCCGCGGGCGTAAGCCTTTTCTTCATGCACGATGAACGAGAGCGCATCGACTATCTCGCCGTTAAGCAGAACGTCCAGCTTGACAAGCTTGGAAGGTGCATAGCCCTTGAGTTCGTAATCGAAAGATGCATAACCTCTTGTTCTGGATTTCAGCGCATCGAAAAAGTCATATACTATCTCATTAAGGGGTAGAACATAATGCAGGTCGACACGGTTCTCGTCGATGTACTGCATATCCACAAATGTTCCTCGTCTGTCCTGACAGAGTTCCATGATATTTCCGACAAACTCCGATGGTGTATAGATGTGAGCGTTTACCACAGGTTCTTCTGCCGAGGATATAGTACCTGGGTCAGGGAAGTTTGTGGGGTTGTCGATATATTTTGTTTCGCCGTTGGTCATTGTGACTTTATAGATAACCGATGGTGCGGTTGTGATGAGGTCGAGGTTATACTCGCGTTCAAGACGTTCCTGAATTATCTCCATGTGGAGAAGTCCGAGGAAGCCGCAGCGGAATCCGAAGCCCAGCGCTATTGAAGTTTCGGGCTCAAAGGATAGGGAAGCGTCGTTCAGCATCAGCTTTTCAAGCGCATCACGAAGGTCGCCGTACTTAGCGCCGTCAGCGGGATAGATACCACTGAATACCATGGGATTTACTTTCTTATATCCCGGCAGAGATTCAGCGCAGGGGTTTTCCGCATTTGTAACGGTATCACCTACACGTGTATCGCCGATATCCTTGATGGACGCAGTGATGTATCCAACCTCGCCTGCGTGGAGTTCACCTACGGGTACTAAGTCCTTAGCGCCCATGTAGCCGACTTCAACTGTCTGGAATTCAGCCTTTGCAGCGATAAGACGGATAGTATCGCCCGCCTTGATATGTCCTTCCATAACGCGGACATAGATGATAACACCCTTGTAGGAATCATAGTAGCTGTCGAATATAAGGGCTTTCAGGGGTGCTTCATCATCGCCTTTGGGTGATGGAATATCAGTGACGATGCGCTCCAGAACTTCCTTGATGTTAGTACCCATTTTCGCAGAAATGCGAGGTGCGTCCATGGCAGGTATACCGATGACGTTCTCAACCTCATTGCAGGCACGGTCAGGGTCTGCTGAGGGAAGGTCTATCTTATTGATAACAGGCAGCACTTCAAGGTCATGTTCGATTGCGAGATAAGTGTTAGCAAGAGTCTGAGCCTCGATGCCCTGAGAAGCGTCAACGATAAGCACAGCGCCTTCGCAGGCAGCGAGAGAACGGCTGACTTCGTAGTTGAAGTCAACATGACCTGGGGTATCGATGAGGTTGAAGAAATAATCTTCACCGTCATCAGCGTGATAAGTCAGGCGGACAGCTCTAGCTTTGATAGTGATGCCGCGCTCACGTTCGATATCCATATTATCAAGCAGCTGATCTTCCATCTCACGGAGCTCGACTGTTTCTGTAAGTTCGAGTATACGGTCAGCCAGGGTAGATTTACCGTGGTCGATATGAGCAATTATACAGAAATTTCGTATTTTATCCTTTGGGGTCATAGGTACATTCCTTTCTTGGGGTATATAAATCCATTCTGAAATATTTTAACATATTTAGTGAGGTATGTCAAGTACGATGGAAATGTATGACCAAGATTAAATGTTCTGTTTAGTCAATGTTCACTAATAAAGACTCACTGACAAAGACGTAAGTCTGTTGTTAATTCAGATTTTCATACCAATCAAATGTGAAGTTTATGTTATTGCTGAATCTCAGATCTTGTATCGAAAAACACTGTAAAAGTCGGAAAGTACGGGGTTTCGGTAAAGAAATTCTTAATTGAAAAATAGTATGGGTATCTACTGGTCAAAATACTATTTTATGACGCTTTTCAATAATATTTTACCGTTCATATTTTTGTACACTATACAAAATCTATCCTAAAAAACACCCCTAAGCTCGGAAAATGGCGGTTTTTAGCGAGCGTTAATTAGTCATTTTTCTTTGTGTGAATCATACATATATCAGGATATTAACATAAAAGCGTAGTGAACAATGACCATTGAAAAATAGTCAAAAAAATGGTATAATTTATAAAGCGGAAGTACGTTTCTGCTTTATCGAACTATAATGTTTAATAAAAAAGAAGGATCATATAATGGATAAATTAAAATTGTCAGCTGCTGTCTGTGCTGCTGCGCTGATGCTTGCAGGCTGCGGAAGCTTTGACGAAAAGGATGCTGTAAGTGGTTCCACAGTTCAGGCTAAGGATGAAACTAAAGTTCCCCTTATAGTAGTAGAAACACGTGTGCAGGAAACTGAGAATAAGGAAGAGGAAATTCCAACAGAGGAAGTTGTTCCCAGTCAGACCGAAGCACCTGTACTGGATTCTCCTATGACGGAGAGCGAGAAATCAAATGACGGCACCATCGTTCTGGGCGGCGAATCTCCTAATGTAGGTAAGACCCTTACGCAGATGTCAGTTCAGGAAGAAGCAGCCTATTCTAATAATCAGCCTATGGGCAATGAGGTCGATCCTCAGAGTTTTAATAATTATGCTAATGATGTACAGAACACTCAGGAACCTGTTGTTGAACAGCAGGTCGAAAACAATGAGAACGGTGAGCAGGTAAGCGGCAACGGATATAAGATAGAGACCGTCAACGGTGTGACATATGTGGGCGGCATACTTATCGCCAACAAGTCTTACTCTCTGCCCCAGAATTACGGCTCGGGACTTGACCCTGAGGCACAGAGGGCATTCAATGAGATGCAGGCTGCCGCTTGGAACGACGGCATCAATCTTTATATAGTTTCGGGTTACAGAAGCTACTGGTATCAGGATCAGCTTTACTGGGGTTATGTGAATACTCGCGGCAGTCAGGCTGAGGTAGACAGATTCTCTGCAAGAGCAGGATTCTCTGAGCATCAGACAGGTCTTGCGATGGATCTTAACAGTGCCAGCAGATCATTTGAGGGCACTCCTGAGGCGCTTTGGATAGAACAGCATTGCGCCGATTACGGTTTCATTATCAGATATCCTGATGGCAAGGAGGATATCACAGGTTTTATGTACGAACCATGGCACGTAAGATATCTTGGCAAAGATCTTGCCCGTCAGGTAACTGATTCGGGGCAGTGCCTTGAAGAATATCTGGGAATAAACTCATATTATCAATGATCAAGATAAAAATATTAAGACATCTCTGCTGTTTTGGCGGAGGTGTCTTTTTTAGTTGAAACAATTGTGGAATGTTTCGGATTCACTAATTAATTTCACGTTTACAAAATTCTTGTTGATTTTTTATATAAAATGCCAATATACTTTAGCAATATAATTAGGTATAATATATAGTATATTGAAGATGTTATCATAACTAACTGTGGGGTGAGTTCTTGATAAGAGAGATAACAGAAGCTGATTTTGACGGTCTTATGACGCTATATATGCAGCTTCACGATAATCCGTTCCCTGAAAAAGATGAGCGTGTTATTGCATTGTGGCAGCGTATTCTCGCAGATCCTGATCATCATATCATCGTGTGTGAAGAAGACGGAAAGATCGTATCTTCCTGTGTTTGCGTTATAATACCTAATCTCACCCATGGACAGCGACCGTATGCTTTCGTTGAGAATGTCATTACAGATGAAAACTATCGCGGCAGAGGTCATGCAACTGCTTGTCTTGATTTTGCACGTGAGATAGCAAACCGCGAAAACTGCTATAAAATGATGCTTCTGACAGGATCAAAAAAGGACAGCACATTGAGATTTTATGAGAGAGCAGGGTATAATAAAAATGATAAAACAGCCTTTATAAGCTGGCTGTAAGATATTTGATAAATGTCACTGTTTGTGAGTGCGCTTAATGCGTTTACAAAAAATTGAATAGTTCGGGCAAAGTATTTACCGTATAGCGATTTTCTTAAAGGTATCATGCGCGGCTGGTTGCCGTGCTTAAAGATGTTCAAATATTGGCTTGAAACGATAGGAGGACTAAGTTATGATTCTTGAGATCGAGTACTACAAGGCAGATACCCAGCTTGTCGGAAAGACAAGGCATTTTTCAGAAGTTAAGGAACAGATTGAAAAAGCAGAACACCTACATGACAGGGAGAAAGATAATTTTATCGAACTGCTGTGCAGGATGTTCGGCTGGACTGAAACAAAGACTTTTGTAAGACCCGACATGATATACGACAGGGACATAATGAAGCTTTCGGGAAACCAAGAATAATCAACAAAAGGGGCGAATATAATGCTTGAGACCATCGAACAACGAAAGACCAGAAAAGCCGATGCAATGAATGAGCTTAATACCATGAGGAATGAGCTAATCGACCTTGCGAACGCTGTTAAAGCCGCTAAGATACCTGTTATCATCACGATAGACGGTTGGTCTGCGGCAGGAAAGGGCTCTCAGATAGCCAAGCTTATAAAGTATATGGATCCCCGTTTTTATGATGTTGAGTCGATACGTACTCCGAATGAGCTGGAACTTCGCAAGCCGTGGCTTCACCGTTTCTGGCAGAGGCTGCCTAAAGCAGGGGAGTTCCTGATACTGGACGGCAGTTGGTACAGGGATACCGTTAATGCCTATATGTTCGATGAGATAACGAAATCGCAGTACAAGGACAGAATAGAAGATATTAACACCTTTGAACGTCAGCTGGCGGACGATGGTTATCTTATCATCAAATTCTTCCTGCATATAACCAAAGACGAGCAGACAAAGCGTTTGCAGAAGCTTTCAAGCTCCGAGATAACCCGCTGGCGCGTTAATCCGCAGGATATCATCAATAACGAGAACTATGAGAAGTTCTTCAAGCGCTATGACAAGACCCTGATGCGCACCAATACCGAATTTGCGCCGTGGCATATCATTGCGGCGAATGATAAGGTAACAGCTCAGTTCTCTATTATGATGACGGTTACTAATGCTATCAAGGGTGCCTGCGTTGCTGCCGAGAACGGTGATAAGTTTATTGATAAGCCAGAATTTCCAGCTATTGACTACAAAAAGCCTGAATTCAAGATGGCTAAAAGCAAGAAGCTTTCAGAGGTCGATATGACCAAGTCTCTCACTGATGAAGAATATGCGGCTAAACTGGAGAAGTATCAGACACGGCTGTTTGAACTTCAGAACCGATGCTACCAGAAAAAGATACCTGTTATCATCGCTTACGAAGGCTGGGACGCAGGCGGAAAGGGTGGAAATATCAAGCGTGTGGCTTCTGCACTTGACCCGAGAGGGTATGAAGTTAAGCCGATTGCTGCGCCTGAACCATCTGAACTGGCTAGACATTATCTTTGGCGATTCTGGACAAGGCTCGAAAAGGACGGACATTTCACCATATTTGACCGAACGTGGTACGGTAGAGTAATGGTAGAACCTATCGAGAAAATAACTCCGCAGGAACGTGCTGATATGGCTTATCAGGAGATAAACGAGTTTGAACATCAGCTGACCGAATGGGGCGCTGTTGTTATAAAATTCTGGATAAACATCGACAAAGACGAACAGTACCGCCGTTTTAAGGAGCGTGAGGAAACGCCTTCAAAACAGTGGAAGATAACTGAGGAGGACTGGCGTAATCGCGAAAAGTGGGACGAGTATGAAAAGGCTGTTGACCGTATGATCGAGCTGACTTCCACAAATTTTGCCCCTTGGACGATCATCGAGGGCAACGATAAAAAATATGCCCGTATCAAGGCACTAAAGACAATATGCAAGCGCCTTGAGGACAGACTTCTTGAATTGGATCACTAATAATTTTGGCGGAAAAAATTTTTCCGCCATTTTTTTGTAACGAATCGCGTAGATAGTTGTCTAACAGACAGAAGGGAGGTGAGAGCGTGAAGGAGTTCGATGAGATATATGATAAATATGCAAGACAGGTATACCTGTTTTTGCTCAGACTGTGCGGCAATGAAACAACAGCGGAGGATATATTGCAGGACACGTTTCTGAAAGCCATCGAGAATTCTGATAAATTCGGGAACAGGTGCGAGGTAACGACATGGCTTTGCAGTATCGCGAAAAATGAGTACCTGAACTATGTGAAAAGGAGAGATAACAAAAATCTGCCGATAGAGGACAGGGAGATACCCTATGACGGAGACCTTATCGTGCAGCTGGAGGACAAGGAGAAAAGTATTGCCGTACATAAGGCACTTCATGCTCTTTCTGAACCTTACCGAGAGGTATTCACCTTGCGAGTTATGGGAGAACTAAGTTTCAGGCAGATAGGTGATATCTTCGGGAAGAATGAAAACTGGGCGCGTGTGACTTTCTTCCGTGCCAAGGCAAAGCTTATAGAGAAACTAAAGGAGGACAGCTATGAAATGTAACGTTATAAGAGATCTTCTGGCAAGCTATAATGATGATCTGCTTGAAGAGGAGACTCGAAAAGAAGTAGAAGAACACCTCGCGAAATGCGAAGAGTGCAGAAAATTAAATGAGACTTATTCTGCGGAACTGACAGCAAAAAGCGATGAGCCTACCGAAACAGCGGGCATCAATCCTTTTAAAAAGATTAGGTGTAAGATCAAGAAAATAAAGGTCAGAGCTTTGATTGCTGTTTTGGCTGCTTCGATGATGGCTGTGGGTGCGGGAATCCTTACTGTGGGACAGGTTATAAAGAATCATATCCCAAGTTGGGAGTCCGTTTTTCAGACTATTGAAGTCAGAAAAGCGGCACAAAATCTTATTAGCGGCGATATAGAGGGATTTTACAAATATTTGTATAAAGACCTGCCTATCGACTACGATTTTAAATTAGCTTTTCGTCCTGACGGTATGTCAGAGAATAGCTTTCCTATGGTGATGTATGACAGTGAAAAGACTGTAGATAATTATATAATTGATGCGCTTAAAGAATCCTATGAAAAAGATGTCAGGGGTCATGATATAAGGATACAAGGAATAGATACAGGATATATATCTGTTGGAGAGGTTACTCAGCTTCTGACAGTAGTGTATATTGAGTTGGATGATGATCTTATTGAATTGGATTTCTATGATAAGGGCAGTTCTAAATATGGTTTTATTGCCAGTATATCAACCGGAGAAGAAGATGATGCGCATATTGCAGATGTTTATGAAATGAATGACTTTGAAAAGGATTGTCGTTTTATCGAGTGGCTGATCGATGACAGTGATGCTGATACGGTTTTTAGTCAAGCTTTCATGACATATTCCAAGTATGAGCTGACATTTCCGGATGATGACAAGTATGCTTCTGACCCAACTGAACATCCGATTAGTTATAAGTCCAGGTATATCGATATGCTGAATGCTCTTAAAGATAAAGGTGTCGAATATGGTCAGTGTGAGAATGGTATAGTCTGGTATGACCCTGATAGCAAGCGCTTTGCTAAATCGTGGCTTGTTGAACTGAAATATAGGGATAAAAAAGCTATAATAAGGTTCAGCGCAGAATATACCCCGGACGGAAATTTCGTTTTGACCGATACGATAGATACAATAAATGACGGTATTCCCGATGATATTCTCAATGATTTTTACAGCGCACTTAACTACATCGGAAAATAAAACGAGTCAATCCCAAATTCTGTGTAAACTACAAATAGTGTAATAAAAGAGTATATGATGAGACCGATTGTGAAAGCAGTCGGTCTTATCAGCATATTAGCACATGATTATATGATTGTCAAGATAAAAGTATTATTCGGGT
>NZ_JAILMR010000002.1 GCF_024692365.1 Ruminococcus sp.
AAGTACGAGCTGTAAGAAAGGAGCAATCAGAATGTACGAATCCAAGCAGCCATATTTCTATGGCACAGGCAGAAGAAAGCACTCTGTTGCCCGCGTTCGTGTTTACGAGGGTACAGGTAAGGTTACTATCAACGGCAGAGACATCGACGATTATTTCGGTCTTGAGACCCTCAAGCTGATCGTTCGTCAGCCTTTCGCTGTTACTGATACTGTTGACAAGTATGACATCGTTTGCACTGTTACCGGCGGCGGTGTTACAGGTCAGGCAGGCGCAATCAGACACGGTATTTCCAGAGCTCTGCTCCAGGCTAGCGATGAGTTCAGACCTCTCCTGAAGAAGGAAGGCTTCCTCACTCGTGACCCCAGAATGAAGGAAAGAAAGAAGTACGGTCTGAAGGCTGCACGTCGTGCACCTCAGTTCTCAAAGAGATAATCTCTCTTATCACAAACATCAAGGCATTCATCGTTCGGTGGATGCCTTATTTGTATAGTAAAGGAGTGACCAAATGGGACGATTGATAATAGTTAAGTGTGATTGTGGGTTCTGTAAAGATGATTATATGTATGGTATAAACAGTTCCTATCCGGAAGAAAATAAACATCAGTCCGCACTTGCTAAATCTGGGCACTACGGTAAACGTTGGCAGGAATTACTCATGAAAGATCCTGAATTACGTGTAAATGCAGAGTATAGGCTGTATCAATGCAGCGGCTGTCATAAACTTATCAGCGAGCATTGTATGGATCTTTATAAAGCATCAAAAGATGACGATTATTACATTCCCGAGACAAACGAAGTTCTATATGAATATAAACACATCTGTCCCGATTGTAAGAAAAAGATGGTATATATCCCAATCTCTCAAGAGCACTGCTTAACCGGCACTGATAATCCCGAAGAACTTGTTTTCTGTCCTAAATGTGGGAATACAGTAATTGCAAGTTTGTGTGGCTATACAGATTAAGAATAACCGCTGCGAACTCCCCATCAGAGGTTATCTTACACCATTTTCTTCCTCAAAAAAATTTTTTCCAAAAAAGTGTAACCTTGTTCATCGCGGGAACGTCTAATTAACAGAAAGACATAGAAATCCCGATCGGTAAATGGTACAATGGAGACAAAAAGAGAAAACAAAAAGAGAGGTCAATATGGATATCACGATAGATGAGATGTTCAGGCGTTTGCTCATTCAGATGCAGGATGATATCGCACTCTCGGATGAAGAAAAGCAAAAGGCACTGAAAGAGTTGGAGAAAAATCTCAAGCAGGAGGAAATCGCAAATGAAAAAGAATGAACTTATCAAGCTGGCGGAACAAGCAAAAAACGGCAATAAAAACGCATTTAAGGCTCTTTACGAAGAGTATTATGACAGACTGTACTTCTTTGTACTGAAAAATGTTGACAGCAAGGAAGCAGCTGAGGATATAACACAGGATACTTTCTTAAAATCCATGGAGAAGATAGATTCTCTGGAAAAGCCTGAGAATTACGTGTCCTGGCTGCACAGCATCGCATACAACAAGTGTACCGATATGTTCCGCAGCAAAAAGAGCGATGTATACTTCGATACCGATGAGGAGTTTGAAGCAGCCATGGAAAGCCACAGTCTCAATGAGCCCATAATGGTGCCCGAGGACTATGCAACCGACAAGGACAGGGCAAGACAGCTGAAAGCCATGATAGACAGCCTGAAACCCGATATGAAGTCTGCACTGATACTGTACTATTATAATGACATGAACCTTGCAGATGTGGCAAAGACCATGGGTATCCCCGAGAACACCGTAAAGCAGAAGCTCTTCCGTGCCCGCAAGAAGCTGAAAAGCAAGATAGAGGAAATGGCAGGCAAGGGCATCGTGCTTTCCGCTGTGCCCATGAACCGTCTCCTGCGCGGAACTGTTTCTCCTAAGAAAGCTGCGGCTATGGTGACAAGATCCGGAGCTTCTTTAAGCAGTATCCCTATGATAGGCAAGATAGCAGGCATATCCGCAGCAGCTGTGATAGCAGTGGGCGTTCCCATGAGCCTGAGCCGCATGGATAAAAATGCAGATATCGCAGGCAACGTAAGGGTGCATGATTCAAGCGCTGTTTCGGCAGAAGCAGATACTTCAAGCACTGTTGATAAACTTGCTTCCGAAGTGATAGAAGTATCCCTCTCCGATACATCTGCCGCTGAGGATACCGTAAACCGTCAGGAAGACAACAAAGCAGATGATACATCATCTACGACCGCCGAGAACTATGCGGCACCCATATCAAACGGACTTGATGTCACCGCGGCTGTAAACACTTCTGCACCTGCTGAGTCTGCTCCCGAAACTGCCGAAGTACCCGAAGAAAAGAAAGAAACTCAGCCTGTGGATATGACACCCGAAAAGCTTCTCGGCATGACAAATTCCCAGCTGAGAGAGCTTTCAAACAATGATTTTGAAGTTGTACTTGAACCCTATTCTTTCAACCTTGTGTACGGCATAAGATGCAAGGCTTTCCCGAACTACGTTTACATCGTTGATATCCGCAACGAGGACGGTCAGCCTGACGGACCTCTTGATGCGATCGACCGCTGGCGCGGAGATCAGAAGATAGTGCTTGACAGCGAAGAAGTACGCGAACTGATAGTAAAGGGTAACGAACCCCTCGGCGAGGGTATCAGCGTTGGCATGACATACAGCCAGATAAAAGAGGTAAACGGCGGTCTGCATTTGTATAATGACGGATTTGCTTATCCCAGGATAAACGGCAAGATATGGGGTCTGCACTTTGCTCTTACAGAAGAAGAACAGGCTCTCATCAATCAGAAGTTTGATGAGATAGAAGCCGAATACGAGGGTACAACTAATGTCCCCATGATAGACCTTACAGAACTCGGCATCGACCCCGTTTGCAACTACGCACATATATATAACACCTATAACGGTGTAAATGCCGGTATATACGCAGGCGTTTTTAAAGATAACTAAACACGATACGCCATGATTTGCGGGACACTGAATTTTGCGGTGTCCCGCCTTTGTTTTACTATGCGGAGATAAGCCCGCAAATTGTAAACTTTTTGTTTCATTGTAATTAGTGTTTGCAATCAGCGTAAATATGTGTTATAATATTAAATTGACGTAGTATGTACACGAAAGGACGTATTATTATGGCAAAGCTTAAAGTTGCTGTCATTTTCGGCGGCAAATCCAATGAACATGATGTATCGGTCGTTTCCGCGGCTCACGTTATACGCAGTATCAGCGCGAATTCCGACCGCTATGAAGTTATCTGCATAGGTATCACCAAAAAAGGTCACTGGGTAAGATTCATGGGAAACGTGGAGGATATCGAGAACGGCAGCTGGTCTGAACACCCCGACAATGCAGCCTGCATATTCAGCCCCGACCCCGTACACCGCGGCTTTATCCAGCTGGATGATGACGGCAGCTATACCAATATAAAGGTAGATGTGGTATTCCCCGTACTCCACGGCAAAAACGGTGAGGACGGTACTATCCAGGGAATTTTCCAGATGGCTGAGATACCCTTTGTAGGCTGTGACCTTCTGTCATCTGCCTGCTGCATGGATAAGGACGTTACACATACCATACTTGAAGCTCACGGCATTCGCACCGCTAAGTGGATAAGCATGATATACCGTGATATGAAGCAGCTTGATGAAAAGTGTGCACAGATGGAGAAGGAGCTTGGCTACCCGATGTACGTTAAGCCCGCAAACTGCGGTTCTTCCGTAGGCATAACCAAGGCTCACAATTATGATGAGCTGAAAGCAGGCATCAAGTCAGCATTCTCCCACGACCAGAAAGTCGTTGTTGAGCAGGGCATCGTCGGTATCGAGCTTGAATGTGCCGTTATGGGCAACGATGAGCCTTTCGCTTCAACCGTAGGCGAGATAGCTGCTGCTAACGAGTTCTATGATTATGATGCAAAGTACAATAATGCTGATTCAAAGACTTACATACCCGCAAGAGTATCCGAAGATAAGATAAACGAGGTTCGTGAAGCGGCTGTAAAGGCGTTCAAGGCTATGGGCTGCGAGGGTCTTGCAAGATGCGACTTCTTCCTTTCCGATAAGGGCGAAGTGATACTCAACGAGATAAATACTCTCCCCGGTCATACCAAGATCAGTATGTACCCCAAGCTGATGGAGCACGCAGGCATAAGCTATCCCGAGCAGGAAGACAGGCTGATAAAGCTTGCCCTTGACAGATCGGAAGTGGACTATGAATAATTCACCCATTGGTGTATTCGATTCGGGCGTTGGCGGACTTACCTGTGTCAAGGAACTCACAAAGCTCCTGCCCCATGAGGATATAGTATATCTTGGCGATACCGCAAGAGTCCCCTACGGTACGCGAAGCAAGGAAACGATAGCTGAATACACCGCACAGGATATGGAATTTCTCAGGGGACATAACGTAAAGATGATACTTGTTGCCTGCGGCACGGCATCTTCTGTTATAATGTCCAGCCCCGAATTCAGCGGCAAGACCGAACCCAGCTACAGCGGCGTTGTAATGCCCGCCGCACACGCAGCCTGCGCATCTACCAAAAACGGCAGGATAGGCGTTATCGCTACGGGTGCTACTATCAGGAGCGGAAGCTACGGCAAGGTCATAAGAAGCATCGACCCATCTGCCAAAGTAATAGGCAAGGCTTGCCCTATGTTCGTGCCGCTGGTGGAAAACGGCTATATCGGCAAGGACTGTGCCCCTACCAGATATTTCGCTGAGGAATATCTTGAATGTATGAAGCGTGAACAGGTGGATACACTGATACTGGGCTGTACCCACTATCCTCTGCTGGCTGACCTTATATCCGACATCATGGGTGACGGCGTAAAGCTGATATCCGCAGGTGCCGAGCTTGCAAGGTTCGCAGTCAAGACACTGACTTTCAGCGATGAACTGGCAGAGCGTGAGGAACAGGGCAGCCAGAAGCTTTACTGCACCGACAGCCCCGAGCTTTTCTCGGAAAACGTGGAAAGATTCCTGGGCGAAAGTTTTTCGGGCACGGTGGAGAAATGTGTGCTGACCTCACACTGATACATTTGGCTGGATAAGTAAAATAAGCTGACCGATGTAAGGAGAATGAGCTTGGATAAAAAAGAAGTTGATATCGTACTAATCAGCCGTCAGTACGAGGACTTTGACGATGACCCCGTGAACTGCGAACAGACGGAAGTTCTCTCGGTGGGAACATTTGAAAAGACCGCAAACGGCTATCTGATAGAGTATGAAGAAAGCGAAGCTACGGGCTTTGAGGGCTGTACCACAAAGATAGAGAGCTTCGGTAAGAAAAAAGTGGTGATGTCCAGGCGGGGCAACGTATCCTCGGAGCTGGTGATAGAACCCGGCGAAAAGCATCACTGTGTCTACGGTACGCTTTACCGCAATTTTGAAGTCGGCGTTGAAGCAAGAAAAATAACCGACAAGCTCACCGATGAGGGAGGCAGACTGTCTTTCTCATATGTGGTGGACGTAAATTCGGGACTGATAGGCACCTTTGATATAGATATTCAACTGAAACTGAGATAAACGGAGGAAGTAAGATGCAGGATTTGATAAAGGACGCTTTTTCACAGGCGAGGGAACTGGTGCTGAACGCACTGGGTCAGCTGGTGGCTGAGGAGGTATTCCCCGCTGAAGCTGTTCCCGCTTTCAATATAGAGATACCCGCCGACCCCAAGAACGGCGATGTTTCCACAAATGCGGCTATGGTATGCGCTAAGCCTTTCAGGAGCGCTCCCAGAAAGATAGCTGAAGCTATCGTCGGCAAGATAGATACCGCTGGCAGCTGCTTCGACAAAGTCGAGATAGCAGGTCCCGGATTTATAAACTTTTACTATGGCAAGGGCTGGTTCGGTTCGGTAGTCAAGGCTGTAATCGATGAGGGCAAGGACTACGGCAAGACCGATTTCGGCAAGGGCAAGAGGGCACTGGTGGAATTCGTATCCGCTAACCCCACAGGACCCATGCACATAGGCAACGCAAGAGGCGGCGCTATCGGTGACTGTCTGGCTGCTGTTATGGAGTATGCTGGCTATGAGGTCGAGAGAGAGTTCTACATAAACGACGCAGGCAACCAGATAGAGAAGTTCGGCAAGTCCCTGAGACTGAGATATATGCAGATATGCAGCGATAAGGGTCAGGCTCTTGTGGCTCAGAACATGGATATGGACACTTTCTGCAAGACCATATACGAAGATACCGAAACTTTCCCCATGCCCGATGACGTATACCTCGGCATGGATATAATCGCTCACGCAAAGAATTTCTTCGATGAGTACGGCATGATAGCAAGCGCTCAGCCCGAGGAAGAGTGCAAGAAAGCACTGGTTGACTATGCTCTGCCCAAGAATATCGATGGTCTCCACAAAGACCTTGCAAAGTACCGCATAAACTACGATACATGGTTCAGAGAGAGCACACTGCACAACGACGGCTCTGTACAGGAAGTTATCGAGAAGCTGAAAGCAGGCGGATACACCTACGAGCAGGACGGTGCGCTGTGGTTCAGAACAACCGATTTCGGCGACGAAAAGGACAGAGTGCTTGTCCGCGACAACGGTATACCCACCTACTTCGTGCCCGATATCGCTTACCACTACAACAAACTGGCTGTACGTAAGTTCGATAAGGCAATAGATATCTTCGGTGCAGACCACCACGGATATATCCCTCGTCTGAAAGCTGCTATGACAGCTCTGGGCGTTGACGAGAAGAAGCTGGACATCGTTATCATGCAGATGGTAAGACTTGTAAAGGACGGCGAGACATATAAGCTCTCCAAGCGTTCGGGCAAGGCTATCACACTGAACACTCTGCTGGAGGAGATACCGATAGATGCGGCAAGATTCTTCTTCAACCTGCGTGAGCCAAACTCACAGTTCGATTTCGACCTTGACCTGGCTATATCCAACTCCAGCCAGAACCCCGTATACTACGTTCAGTATGCTCATGCGCGTATATGCTCCGTTATCAAGAAGCTGAAAGAGGAGAACATCGAAGCGAAGCCTTTCACAGCTGATATGGCTGAAACACTCAGCACCCCCGAGGAGCTGGAGCTCGTTAAGCTGATGGCAACTCTGCCCACCACAATAACCGAAGCTGCAAAGGCTTACGACCCTGCAAAGGTTACCAAGTACGCGGTAGATATTGCGACACTGTACCACAAGTTCTACAATGCCTGCCGTATAAAGGGCGAGGAAGAGAACGTAATGCAGGCAAGACTTGCGCTGTCAATGGCAGTAAAGCAGATAATTTCCAATATACTGGAAATGCTGAAGATAAACTGTCCGGAGAGTATGTGATTTATGATAGAAGAAAGAGCAGGCAAACACCTGCTCTTTTTTTGCACACAAAAGTAGGATAGAATGCCAGCCCTGCTATTCACCCAATGTTCACATATTCATGTTATAATAATACCAGAAAGAAAAGTCTACCTAAAACAAACAGACTTACAGAACAAAAGGAGAAGAAAAATGACTTCCAATAAGAAACTGATCCAAAACCTCAGCACCAAAGAGCGTTTTATCAGCGAGGGCTACACCCCTGCAACAACCGGCGATATCTACTGGAGAAAGATAACCGAACAGGAATACCAAAGCGTACCTAATATGTATAAATCGAAAAGCAGGCTGTTTCTGACAGTCCCGGGTATCGCACTTATCATCGAGATCATAATATTCGTCTGCGCGATAACCTCGGTCATCGGCGGTATCATACATCACGAGGAACACGCTTGGTTCGGGTTATTTTTATATTTTATGCTTATGCTGTTATTCGGGTCGCTTACGATAGTCTCGCTGCTGGACAAGCTTGACAGGATAGTTACACGGGATTCTCTGGTAAATGCGGGTGAAGTCGCGGAGATAGAACCTGCACATTCATCAAAACGCGGTGAGACCATCGATGCATTTCACACCATAGCTGTGCCCTGCTTCGGCAAACTGATAACCGTGATGGACAGACCCGTTGTATATGCACCTTCTACTGTGCTGGTGGTACGCTCACCTTCCATGAAATATCATCTTCTGCCTATACCACGCAGTTCAGCTGACTTCACAACTGCGGCGCAGGATCTCAGGGACGAGATGAGCAGCATCTCTAGTATCAATGAATACGACTACCGCGATTACACTAAAGCGGGTTCTTTCGACATAATGGCAGATACTCATCCTCTCAGCGAAGCCGAGTTCAGCGAGATACCCGATAAGTACCGCAAATGCAACATCTTTGCAAACAAACCACTGGGCATAATATGGTGCTTGATAACTTTCATCATAATCGTGCTTATCCTGAGTATAGTACACCTGCACAAGATACAGGACGATATGTTTGCTCCCATGATAGCAGGAACTGTGCCTGTTATACTTCTGGATTTGCTGATGACCAATCTGGCATTCCACGAGGGCAGAGCCATGAGGATAGAGAGCGGTTTTTCATCGGACTGCATACCCGTGAAGAGAATGTCCGCTGATGGCAAGTACTATATCGCGGCTATCGTTCCCGAGGAAAAGCTTTTCATTGAGCAGATACAGGTCTCACCCGAGGTATATAACAACGTACCGCTGAATGTCCCTGTACGGCTGTATTTCAAGGACAGGGTCGCTGGTGTGGTGCATTTCAGGACAGAAAGATATTAGTATAAATATTATCCCCCGCATCATAAGGGCGGCGCTGATATAGAAGTTTTATGCCATGGTATTTCTGATGCAAAGTCAGAAGTACTATGGCGTTTCTATTGACAGTGCATAGATGACGTGCTATAATGGTAACTAACATAAATCGAAATTTAGAGGTGAAAAACATGATTAAGGAAATTGATCGAAGTGATATACCGAATTGTGTCTCTGTTATTAAAGACAGCTTTATGACTGTTGCTGATGAGTTCGGATTCACTTCAGAAAATGCACCCCGATTTA
>NZ_JAILMR010000038.1 GCF_024692365.1 Ruminococcus sp.
GACTTCAAGTCTTTCGGCAACAGCCTCTCTGACTTCTGAAAATGAGAAGAACTTGCGTTCACGCAAAGCAGCGGTTATCCAGGTAGTCGAAAAACCTACCGAGCGCTCTACCAGACCTTTGTCCTGCGGTTTACGCACACGAGCAGGAACTATATTCCTGCCAGAGCAGTGTCAGGGTAACACCCTTCTTTGAGAGCTCCTTGTGGATGTAGTTGAAGTCAATCACAGCATAAGGCGCAGGACTTCTGTTCCGCTTGCCCCAGAACAACTCATCCAGCATTTCGTTTGTCACGTCGTCTTCGAGCGGCCAGGTGATGTTCAGTTGTTCTGCCTTTTTCAAAACCTCGCTAACAGTGTTACGTGAGGCTTTTGCACCGGACGCGATACTTCGTTGGCTGTATCCGAGTGATTTAAGCCTCAATATTTCCCGATAATTTGTCATATCAGGACCTCCTAATATCAAAGTCACATCAGATGATGTGCTTTTGATATTATATCACTTTTTACCAAGCGGCTCTATATTCCGTGACGATGGCTCTCAAAGCGCGGCAAGGTGGCTCTGAGAGTCCGTGCAGATGGCTCTGAGGTGACGGCGTATACACTTGCCGGGGTAAAGCAGAAGATACAGATATGGTGTGTGCGTGAGTGTTTCAGCGGAGATATTTTCGTTACCGCCTTTTATCGTCAGAATGAGGAGAGCTTTTTAGAAGGCATTGTAAAGGGGCTTGAATATTTTGGCGGCACTCCCCGAAAGATCATCTTTGACAATGCAAGAGTTGCGGTAAAGGAAGGCTTTGGTCATCACGCTAAGGCAACAGATAAGTATCTGGCATTGTCGGCTCACTATTCGTTCAGACCGGTGTTCTGCAATCCCGCACAGGGACATGAAAAAGGTCTTGTGGAAGGTCTGGTAGGATTGGTAAGAAGAAATTTCTTTGTTCCGATCCCTAAGATATCTTCCCTCGAAGATCTTAACGCTCAGCTGCTTGAATACTGTCATAAGTACAGAAGTCATAAGATCTCCGGAAAAAGCATGACCGTCGGAGAAATGGCTGAAAACTGCGGTGGGCATTGGATACCTCTGCCCCCTTATCGGTTCGATACATCCAATACTATTCAGATAAAAGCCGATGATTTTTCGCTCGTGAAGTTCGATCACAACAAGTATTCCGTACCGTATCAGTACAGCTCAAAACCGATAACTGTCAAAGGAAGCGGCAACAAAGTTAGAATGATATGTGGCGGAGATATTATCGCTGAATATGAACGTGATTATCATCATAACCACACCCATTACCGCCTTGAACATTACATAGGACTTATCGAAAAGCGTCCGAGAAGCGTTTACAATGCAGCACCGATAAAAGAAACAGTCCCGGATGAATTTTACGATTTTCTGATGAAACTGGACGACCCGAAAGAAATTGTAAAATCTCTCAGGCTGTATCTGGATATTGGCGATGAGCTGCTGAGTCACCTGCTTTATGTAGATTCATATGATGCACTGTACGCCTGTGTTATGGAACAAATTACTGAGCCGATCTCTGCCGCTGCTGAGGTCAAGATAATTAAGCCGGATCTGAAACGCTATGATCTGTTGCTGAAAGGCGGTGACAGCGTATGAGCAGTGTACAGAAAGAAATGATAAAGCTCTATGCAAGACAGCTCAAAGTCCCAACATTCAACAACTATGAAAAGGTGATACGGCAGCTGTCTGGCAATGACGGTTATGAGCAATTTCTTATCGAGCTTATGAAACAAGAGATTGCTGAACGTTCGGTAACGGGTCAGAAGCGCAGGATAAAGGCTGCTAAGTTCCCATCGCCAAAGACGCTTGATGAGTTTGATCTGTCAAGACTTGAAAACGTAAGCGAAAGCACCATACGTCAGCTTGCTTCATGTGATTTCATAAAACAGCGTCAGAACATCGTTATGATCGGCAATCCTGGAAGCGGAAAGACGCATCTTTCGATAGCATTGGGAATGAACGCCTGTGAAGCCGGATACAGAGTGAAGTTTTACACAGCAGTCAACCTTGCAGCCGAGCTTGCAGAAGCCGTTCAGATGAACAGGTTGTCAAAGCTGGAAAAGAGCCTCAGCAAGATCGATCTGCTGATAATAGACGAGCTGAGTTATCTGACCTTCAACCGATACCAGTCGGAGATGCTTTTT
>NZ_JAILMR010000098.1 GCF_024692365.1 Ruminococcus sp.
TGGGTGTGCGGGTCCTGTACAATGAAACGCTGTGAACCATGTCAGGCGGGGAACCGAGCAGCATTAAGCGGTTTGTTTCGTGTGTTACAGTTTCGCCTGCACGCCTATATGTCGGATCGATTTTTATTAAGGGAGTGAGAACGTGTATCAGGCTTTATACAGAAAATGGCGTCCGAGGACATTCGATGACGTTGTATCTCAGCCTCATATCACGACCACACTCAAAAACCAGATAATCTCAGGCAAAACAGCCCACGCTTACCTGTTTACAGGTTCACGCGGCACAGGTAAGACCACCTGCGCCAGAATATTCGCTAAGGCTGTAAACTGCGAAAACGGCAAGGACGGTATGCCCTGCTGTGAATGTGAGATATGCAAAGCAGCCGATAACGGCTCTCTGGGCGATATAATCGAGATAGACGCGGCTTCAAACGCCAGCGTCAACGATATCAGAGAACTCCGCGAGGGCGTTATGTTCACGCCCGAGATGTGTAAGTATAAAGTTTACATCATCGACGAGGTGCATATGCTTTCGGTGGGCGCGTTCAACGCACTGCTGAAAACTATGGAAGAACCGCCTCCCCACGTAAAATTCATACTGGCTACTACCGAGATACAGAAAGTCCCCGCGACTATCGTATCAAGGTGTCAGCACTTTGATTTCAATCGCATAAAGACCGAAGATATCGTGGCAAGACTGACGTATATCGCAGGTCAGGAGGGTTTCACTCTCCACGAAGACGCAGCCGAGCTTATAGCAAGGCTCTCCGACGGCGGTATGAGAGATGCGCTTTCGCTGCTGGATCAGTGCGTGGCTTTTTCAGATGATATCACACTGGATACAGTATCCAGCGCTTCGGGTATAGCAGGCAGGGATTATCTGTTTGATATACTTGAAAGCATAGCCGACAAAGACGCGGCAGGTGCGCTCAAAAGGATAAATGAGCTGCACTCAATGTCCAAAGACCTTAAAGTGCTGGCTGGCGAACTTCTCGAACAGATGAGGAACGTCATGCTGGCTGCTACCATAGATAACGGCAGAGATCTTATCACCTGCCTCCCCGATGAGCTGAAACGCATCGAGGATATCGCAAAGAAAATGTCCCTGGAAGATATTCTGGGCTGCATTTCTCTTTTGCAGGAAAGCTCGGATAAACTGGCGAAAAGTACTTCCAAAAGGATAGCACTGGAGATGTGCATAATAAGACTGTGTACATCAAGTTTCGGCAAGGCTGCTCCCGCGGCTGTATCCGCTTCTGCTATGCCCGACGGTGAACTGCTCAAACGCCTTGCAAGGCTTGAAGATGCAGTGCGCAGCGGTGCTGTGGCAGATATCCCGAAACAGGAAGCTGAAGCTCCGCCTAAACCCGAACCCGATCCCGATTTCAAAAAGATGGATCCGTCACAGATACAGCCCATCAATAACTGGGAGGGTCTGGTAGATGAGATAAGCCGCAGAAATCCTGCCATAAGCGGATTTTTAAGAAAATCAAAAGCTTTTCTCGGCGGAAGCACGGTGTTCATCATCGTGGATAATGACTTTTTCTTCCAGCAGTTCAAAAAGCTCAACGCACATTCCCTTATACAGGAAGTGCTAAAGGAAAATTTCGGACAGACCTTCAATATCAAAGCAAAGTCAGCTAAAAACGTTTCGCCCGAAGATAAGGAAAACCCGATCAACAGGCTGCTTGAAAAGGCTAAAAAGCTTGATATCGAAGTCGATATAAAAAAAATCAAATTAAGTTAAGGAGTTATTGACAATGAAAGCAAGAGTTCCCAACGGAATGGGCAAAGGTCCTTCCAACAATATGAATCAGATGCTGAAGCAGGCACAGAAAATGCAGGATCAGATCACTGCTCTGCAGGCAGACCTCGAACAGAGAGAGTTCAAGGGCACTGCAGGCGGCGGAGTTGTTGAAGTTACCATCAACGGCAAGAGAAACGTTCTCGACCTTAAGATCGCTCCCGAGATCGTAAATCCCGAGGAGATCGAGGATCTGCAGGATCTGGTAAAGGCTGCATTCAATGCTGCTGTCGACAACCTGGACGAGATCAGCGATGCTGAGATGCAGAAGCTGACAGGCGGCGTATCCTTCCCCGGTCTGTTCTAAGAAATGGCTGAAACTAACGCACTGCCTCTCGTACTGCTTACCGAGCAGTTCGCAAAGCTTCCCGGCATAGGCATGAAATCCGCCCAGAGACTGGCTTATCACGTTATGCGTATGAGCGATAAGGACGCTGAGGCTTTCGCCAACGCGGTACTTAATGTACATAAAAGTGTACACCTCTGCAAGGAATGTCAGAACTATACCGATAAACATCTTTGCCCCATCTGCGACGATGACAGGCGCGACCACGGCGTGATATGTGTGGTGGAAAGTCCACAGGATATCACAGCTATCGAGCGCACGGGAGAGTATAAGGGCGTATATCATGTGCTGCATGGTCTGATATCCCCGATAAACGGAGTATCACCCGATGACCTCAAAATAAAGGAACTGCTTGCCCGGATAAATTCAGGCGTAGCCGATGAAGTCATCATGGCGACCAACCCCACAGTTGAGGGCGACGCAACAGCATTCTATATCTCAAAACTGCTGAAACCTCTTGGCGTAAAAGTCACAAGGTTAGCTTTCGGACTTCCTATCGGCGGTCAGCTGGAGTATGCAGATGAGATAACGCTGTATAAAGCACTTGAAAACAGAAATGAGATATAATAATCATAAGCATCTTCGCATAAAAACGAAGATGCTTTTTCTTTGCTATAAACACAACCCCCTCCGCAGCCAACAAAACATCAGCAGCGAAGGGGTAAATTCATCTTATAAATTTAAGGTATACGACCACAGCCAACGCCGCTTCCACAAAAAATATCATCGGCAGACCCACCGCAAACAGAGGCTTCTTGGTTTTGTGGTGACACACCACCATGCCTAGCAGAGCGCCTATTATCCCGATCGCACCTGCTGTCATCAGCCTGACCTCGGGAGTTCGCCACGCGCCTTTCTTCGCCTTTGCTTTATCGGCGGCATACATACCGAACACAATCAGATTAACCAAGCCGTAGACGCATAAAAGCACGAGCCATGTCTTATCCATCAGCTTTCGCCTTCCTTTTCCGCAGACCTCTGAAAAACTCCGTCAGCACTGCGGCACATTCTTCTTCCATCACGCCGCCTGTACATTCGGGCTTGTGATTGTATGGCAGAGCAAAAAGGTCAACCACCGAGCCGCATGAGCCTGCTTTCTGGTCATACGCTCCGAAAATCACCCGCTCCACCCTCGAATTAATCACAGCTCCCGCACACATTGGGCAGGGCTCCAAGGTTACATAAAGCTCGCAGTCGATGAGCCGCCAGCCGCCGAGTTTCCGGCTTGCTTCTTCAATAGCGACTATCTCCGCATGGGTCAGGGGCGAACGTCCGTATTCGCGCCTGTTGAAACCTCTGCCGACTATCTCGCCCGTGCTCTTTTTAACGACTACCGCCCCCACAGGGACTTCATCTTCCTCAGCCGCAAGAGCCGCCAGCTCCAGCGCCTTGCGCATATACATCTCGTCCCGTGTCACTGACTTATCCTCATGTTCACGATGGTGAGTATCAGCGCACACACGAACCACATAGCCACTGTATTCGATGAAAGCATGAGCTTTATCTTCTTGGTGAAAGTCAGCTCCGATTCGTTGGTACCAGCGTTGAAAGTCCAGTCATTTCGGTAACTGAGCCTTGAATACGCCACCAGAGCACCTATGCATATCAGTATGCAAAGCGTTATAGCGAGTATGCGTCCCAGCGATGGATTGAGTATACCAACATATACAACCATATAGTTGACTGTTGTAGTGACTGCGTGCATCAGTATCGCTGTAACGATTGAACCCGAACGCACCGTAAATACGCCGATGACCATGGAGCAGAGTATCGAAAAGCCCATATAGCTAAGGTCGTAGAAGCACAGCCCGCAGGCGATGCTTGCCACTGCCACCGCGAATGAATCTCCGAACTGGCGGAAACTCTGCAAAATAAGTCCCCTGAACAGCATCTCGCACAGTACAGGCATTATGATGCAGTTGTATACCGCAGATATTATCTGCACCGCAGGTTCGCCGCTGTCAAACATATAGATATATACGCTGTCCACCTTGACAACGCTGAGTATCATTGAAAGCGCTGTGCTGGCAAGTCTGCCCATAACGATTATCATGAGCATTATGACTATCGCTGTGACCCTGAATTCCCCATCATTTCCGCTATTGCCCGCAGGCAGAGCCACTTTCCGCGGAAGCTTTGTGCGCACCTGATATATCGTCATCGCTGTGACATATTTTAATATGCTTACACAGGTAAAAATTATACAAGCAAAGGTCTCGGAAGTTCCGATGCTGGTTCTTTTGGAAAAATATACCACACTGCAGGGACCGCCGTTAAGGTACATCGCAAGCAGATAATTCAGCACATCGAATACCAGCATGACCAGCATAACAGCCCCCAGCAGTCTCAGACAATTATGCAGTGTCTGACTTTCTGCGGTATCTGCACCATGCTTTATGAAGCCTCTTCCTGCCATATATGAATGTTCGCGGGAATCGTGAACATAGTTGAAGGAGTACTGATTTGATTCATCAGCACGCCATTTGAAATAAGCGTTATCATAATCTTCATTCTGATTTTGGAAAGTACGTTCTTTCGCCACGTTGCGGACAAAACTTTTATCCTTTTTGCCTGCCATCTGCTCACCTCCCGTGGGAAATAAAAATACTTATAATATTATAACATAATAAAGCGCAAAAGTAAAGTATAAATAAACAAATTTTACAATTCATTCTACAAATAACAGGTTCTCATACATGGGACAAGCGCATATAATATGTAGTAAATCATTCTAAAGAACGATACTTTTCCAAGATTGGAGGCAGATACATGAGACCCGACCTGCAATGCGCCGCCGTGCTGACCATATGCATGGCGCTGATACCCTGCCTGGTCTTCACAGGTGTAAAATCCCGAAAAAACGATGATATGACAGTCAGTGTGTACTTCACAGCCGAAGACCACGTCGAAGAATACTCCCTTGAAGACTACACCGTTGGCGCAGTACTAGCCCAGATGCCCGCAGATTTCAGCGAAGAAGCCCTGAAAGCACAGGCAGTCCTTGCAAGAACTTACATATACCGCCGCGCCATCTCCGAAGAGGACTCCCCTACTGCGTCACTCCACGGCGCACTTATCAGCGATGATGAGAAGATATACCAAAGCTTTTTCACCCCCGATGAAGCCGAAGAATTTTATGGCGATGACTACAAAAAGGCGAAAAGCCGCGTGCTGAAAGCCGTCCGCGCCGCACCGTGGATACTGACTTACAACGGCGAACCAATAACTCCTGCCTATCATTCAGCATCATCGGGAATGACCGAGAGCGCACTCTGCGCATGGGGGCAGGATATCCCCTATCTCCAGCCCGCAGAAAGCAGAAGTGATGCTGACCTAAAAGGCATCGAGAGCAGAACGACTATCCCCGCCGATGATATGAAAGCCATCTCCCGCGATACTTTCGGTATCGACCTCACAGGCACTCCCGAAAACTGGCTGACCACGGAGTGCAATGAAAGAGATTACGTGACTTCCGTAACTCTCGGCGGAACTGATGTCAATGTTCAGCAGTTCATTGGCGCTTTCGGGATATCTTCGCCATGCTTCACCTACGAGATAAATGGCGGCGATTTTCTGTTTACAGCAAGAGGTTTCGGGCACATGGTTGGCATGAGTCAGTACGGTGCAAACTCAATGGCAGAAAATGGAAGTTCATGTAAAGAGATACTCTCTCACTACTTCAAAGACTGCAAATTACAGGAAAAATGACCCCTCTGAAAAAGTTTCACCCAGCCATCACAATGTAAGCGAAATGTAACTATTTCGTCGTTTCAAGAGCCGTAAAAATCCCTATAATCGTGTGTTCAGAAATATTTAACTTGACAAAACAGCCGAAAATGGGTATAATTATATAAAAGATTACGCTATGGTTACAAACCGTTTTACGTTTTACGGTAGTTGAAAGGACAGACCGAAAAAATGATAAACAATAAATATACAGTCAAGAAAGCCATCGCCATTTGCCTTGCACTTACTCTGACAGCAGGAGTGTTCGGCGGAGCAGGAAAGAAAACTACAAAGGCTATAAATGCTATCAGCACAGCGGCGGCACCTCAGCAGGAACAGTATGAGACCGACCTGGAAAAGCTGAAAGCCGAGCAGGAAGCTCTTGACAAGAAGATAGCGGAAGCCGATGCTGAGTATGAAAAGCAGAAGGGCGATCTCGAAGCCCTCAAGGCAAGGTACACCGCAGTAAAAGCCAAGATAGACAATGTCGAGGAACAGCTTGCGAAAAACGAAGACGCTATGGTCGAGCTGGACACCCGCCTGATGGAAGCAAGAAGCGATCTTGATAAGAAGAACCAAGAGATCGAAGTTCTCAAAAATGATTTCATGAAAAGGCTGAAATCAATGTACGTGGCTGGCGGTATAAGCACATATGAGAACGTGCTGGTAAATTCTACCGACTTCTATGATGTGCTGATGCGCTTTGAACTTGTAAAGCGCGTTGCTTCCCACGATGATGAAGCACTCGATACACTGATGGAGAAAAAGCGCGAGATCGAAGCCGTTGAAGCCGAGATCAAAGAAAGCTCCGATAAGCTGAAAGCACAGGCAGCTGAGTATTCCGAAATGATGGAAGAACTCAACAAGGAGAAAAAGTCGCTGAAAAAGCTCATCGACAGTGCTGACGGCAAGCTGGATACTATGGCACTGGATAAGGCAGCCCTTGAACTCCGTTCGGCAGAGCTGACAGAAGCCAAGAAGAAAGCCGCAACGACCACTACGACCACAGCCGCTAAGGCTACCACCGCGGATAAGGACGATGATTCTTCAAAGGCAGAAGCATCGACCACAAAACAGACGACTGTATCCTCTGACGATGACGAGCCCGACGATAAGCCGTCCGAAACAACAAAGAAGGAAAAAGAAAAGCCCGCCGTTACGGATCCCGAGCCGGAGCCCGAGCCTCAGCCTGAACCTGAGCCTGAGCCCGAGCCCGAGCCTGAACCTCAGCCCGAACCTGAGCCTGAGCCGGAACCCGAGCCCGAACCTCAGCCGGTGGATGATTCTCGCCAGAGCAAGATAAATACCGTAATGGAATACGCACGCAGCAATGTCGGCGGAGCATATGTATGGGCAGGTTCAAACTTCCGCGCCACTGACTGTTCGGGACTTGTAATGCTCAGTTATGCCCAGATAGGCATAAATCTGCCCCACCTGGCATCTTCCCAGGCAGGCTACGGCTCAGCAGTCAGCTACAACGACCTCCAGGAAGGCGACCTTATATTCTTCGGATACGGCACAATAGGCAGTATCTACCACGTAGCTATCTACAACGGCAACGGAAGAATAGTCCACGCTGCAAACAGCAACGACGGCATAATAATCTCCAACCTTTCGACCTTCGCAATGTACAACCCGATCGTATGTATGCGCAGACTTATATAGTTACATAAAACACAGCCCCGAAGTTGTTCTTCGGGGCTGTTACTTTTATATCTTGTCACTCAGGCCATTCCCAGTCATCGCGCCTGCCGATGAAATCATTGCCGAGCCCTTCAAATTTCGTTGCAGGCAGTTCTTCACCCTCGACTGTGATCTTCATATCCCTGCAATCGATGTACCATTCGAACTCGCACAGCGCATCGTAAATACCGCTCATATACGCATTTGATGCGTATTCCGCAAGGACTTCCCTGTCCTCTGCCGAAAGCTTTGCAAACAGCTTGTTCAGCTTCGCGATGTGTTCACCGTCCCCCTTTGCTTTGCCATCTATTGCCCATTTTGCGTCAACGCAGTTCTTCGAGATATCAACAAGAGAATCCACAAGTTCCTGATAGATCTTAACACCTTTATCCATTATCTTCAAACCTCCGTCCGAATCATATCCTACTTATGACACCGTATAAAAAAGCCACAGTATCCCCGATTTTTCCGAAATACCATGGCGCGATCATCTTTAAAATTTATCCGAAGATCATTCCTCTTCGACCTTGCCCAGCTGATTAGTGCGGTAAGTCAGCGTCAGCAAGCTGTCACCCAGATGCACGTTCTCTACCTCGATGCCCTTGTGGTCGATGGTAAGATCGTAGTGCGAGAAATTCCAGAATGACTTTATACCCAGTTCAACAAGCTTGTCCGCTATCGCCTGAGTGTTTGCCTTTGGTATGCAAAGCACCGCGATAACAGGGTGTTCCTCATTGCAGAATTCTTCTATCTCATCAGTGTGGCGTATAGCGATACTGCCCACAGTTTCACCTGTAAGTCTGGGGTTAGCATCAAATATGCCTACCAACCTGCATCCTCTTGTTCCGAAATTTATGTGCATGGCGATAGCCTTGCCCAGATTGCCCGCACCTATCAGAATGGTCGGAAAATCCTTGTCCACACCGAGTATACGTCCTATCTCTTCCCTGAGCGATGCAACATGATAGCCGTATCCCTGCTGACCGAATCCGCCGAAACAGTTGAGATCCTGCCTTATCTGCGAAGCCGTTAGTTTCATCATCTCAGAAAGTTCTCTGGAAGATATTCTCTCGACCTCCTGCTTTTCAAGCTCGCCCAGAAATCTGTAATACCTCGGCAGACGCTTTATCACCGATGTTGATATATTACCATTTTTAGCCATCTCGTAAGCCCTCCCGAGTAATCATCAGCGGCATGGAACTTCAAAAAAGCTGATATTAACCATACCGTCATAAGTTGCCTTTGTCAAATAATTAACGGATAATATTATATACCCAAATCACGCATTTGTCAAGTGCAGAAGCCCTATATTCGTTAAATTCGACCTCTGTTACTGCTGAATTTCGGCAATATCAACATAATGACAATGATGATATAGTGCTCTTTTACTATTCATTATCCTGCACGACCTGCTCGATACCGTGCTTTTTCCTTAATTCTTCCGCAATTTCGGAAAGCTTCTGCAAACGGTGGTTCGCTCCCGAACGTGATATGGGCGGCACCATCTCCGCGCCAAGCTGTTTAAGATTGTAATCGGGATTCTCCAGACGAAGCTCCGCCATTTCCCTGAGCTGTTCGGGCAAAGCCGAAAGCCCAATCTTCTGGTCGATAAGCTCGATATCAGCCACCTGACGTTCAGCCGCGCGCAAAGTCTTGTCGATATTTGCATTGTCGCAGTTCATGGCACGGTTTATCTTGTTGCGGACGTCCTTTTCCATCTTCACATTCATAAGCTCGATAGAACACATAGTGGCGCCCATCAGGGTCAGCATATCTATTATGTTTTCCGATTCCTTTATGTACATCACCTGAGCACCCTTGCGCTCAACGTGTTTTGGGATTATCTCATGACGTTCGATCAGCAGAAGCCCGAGATCGTTGCAAAGGTCAAGTGTCGGCATAACGAACTCCATGTGATACTTCTTGCTGGGGTCGTTGACAGAACCGCAGGCAAGGAATATTCCCGCCGTGAGGAATGGAAAGAACTTGTCCTTAGGCAGATATTCCTCCGTCAATCTCCTGCTTTCGTCCATACCAAAATAATCCAGAAGATATATCCTCTGCCCCTCGTCGGGTATAGTCAGGCTGAACAGCGTAACACCGCTGCGCCTTTCAGCCTCGCTGATGTCAACAGCACTGTCATCTTTAAGTACCCTGCAAACGTTCCTCACAAAGAACTCCTTGACCGATGAATTTTCGGTCAGAAAAAGTATCTCCCTGTCACTGAGCTCATTGCAGCAGCAAAGAAGCCCCATAAGACAGGCATCAGCTTTTTGTGAGGTATTTATTTTATCTATTATTTCAGATTTTACTCTATATGAAAAAGACATTTCGTCCACTATCATCACTCCTGATGGTATTATAGCATATATCAGAGCAAAAGTAAAGCAAAAAAACTGGGTTAAGAATGCCAAGAAAGAGAGCTTTGGCATTCTTACCCCATCACTGCTGTTCGCCCATCACTTCTTAAAAATTTCATAAAAAATCAGATTCTTATTGACAAATACAAACACTTAATATATAATTATAAATGTATGCAGAGTCCCCCGAAAACCCAATCTCTGCAAAGAAATTCGTTTTAACAAACCATAATCAGAGAGGTGACAAAATGAACAAAGAATTGTTCAAAAAAATGGCAGGGATAATCTCTGCCCTGTCTATCACCGCGTCATCGGTGATGCCTGCCGCCGCACAGGCGGTCGATACCAGCCCCGAGTATGACGATATCGTTCACGTCATCGTCGAACTCTACGGCGACCCCATTCTCGCTGCCGATACAGGCGATATGGGTGCGGATTATCTCGATACCGCTGCCGCACAGGCAAGGTCTCAGCAGCTCGAAAATCTCAGGCATAACGCTTTTGGTGAGATTCTCTCCATCTATCCAGATGCAGAATTCGATTTCACCTACGATGCCGTATTCAACGGCTTCTCCTGCACCCTGCCCCGCGAGCTTATCGATGAAGCAGAAGACCTCGCCGCAATTAAGAATGTGACAGAATCTCATTACAATCAGAAACCCGAGCTTTATGAGGCGGTCGAGGGAACCGGCACTTACCGGTTTTCTTCCGAAACAGGTCTGACAGGTGAAGGCAAGGTCATCGCAGTTATCGATACCGAACTCAAGACCGACCATGAGATGTTCGCACCACTCGATGACAGCTTATCCGTCAAGCTTACCAAGCAGGATATCACAAATACCATCAAGAAGCGTGGTCTCAATTTCAAGGTCAATCCAAATTTAGCATACCTTAACAGCAAGATACCCTACGCAGTATCTCTGGTAGACGAAGAGAACCGCTACACAGTCGCAAATGATTCCGAAGAAATGTACCACGGCACCCACGTATGCGGTATTGCCGCGGGTGACAGAGTACAGCTTGAAGATGGCACCGAGATGAGCGGCGTTGCACCCGATGCACAGCTGATCTTCATGGCAGGTTTCACTCAGATGTTTGAAGAAGAACGACCCGGTATATCCGATGAAGTTGCGGTTGCAGGTATCGAGGACGCAGTAAAGCTGGGCGCAGATATCGTCAGCCTTAGCTTCGGTGCTCCCGGTATGGACGAAGACCAGAACAAGATGTACGATACAGTGATACAGAACGCCAATAACGCAGGCGTTGTTATATGTGCCGCAGCGGGCAACGAAGGATGGCCTCAACAGGCTCCAGAGAACGTTGACAGATGTACGCTGGATTCTCCCGGTCAATTTAACGGAATGTTCACCATTGCAGCCGCAGAAGTATATACCTGTGGTAACAACAAGATAAAGTTAGCAGACGGCACTCCTATTACGTGTGCTATAACATCTCATAAAACTGTCAATAAAGATACCGAATACGAATATGTGTTCTGCGGAACAGGCAGTGAAGAAGAACTCAAAGCTGCAAATATCAAAGGCAAGGTAGCCGTTGTGGAATATGATATTCCTGTTTTTAGTGATGATTTTGATTTTGATACTGTCTATAATACTGTCGAAGCAGCAGAAAAAGCAGGTGCAGCAGGTGTTATTTTCTGTTCCAATGAAGAAGACGACTATATTTGCCCCATCTGCGAAAGCGAAAACTTCTTCGTGATAGGGCTCGCCAAAGAAGGCACCGAGCTTATCAAAGCACAGGAAGACCACCGCATTCTCTTCAGGACAGACGTTTTCGACAACACCTACTATTACAATATGGCTGATTTCACATCTCATGGCACCCGTCAGGCGCTTGATGAACTCAAGCCCGATATCGCCGCTCCCGGTGTGAATGTATACTCAGCTTCATACGACGGCTATAATAATATGGACGGCACCTCGATGGCAACACCTTTCGCAGCAGGCTGTTCAGCACTGGCAGCACAGTATATCGAAAGCAAGGGTTGGAACGTTTCGGGCGGTGAAAAAGTCAGCCTTGTAAAGAACCTGCTGATGAATACCGCCGACCCTGTGTGTGAATCTGATATACCTTATTCTCCCAGAATACAGGGTGCAGGTCTGGTAAATATGACAGACCTCTCTAACTGCACCGTCACTATGACACATAACGGCAAAGCTTCAGTTTGCCTTGGTTCAATGGTGGGCGATACTTTCAGCTTTGATGTCACACTGCATAACTACGGCAGTGAGAAAGTAGTATTTAAAAAAGCCAATGTTGAAATGGTACACGAGAACGTAGAGTTCGACGATTTCTATATGATGGATCTGATCTCCGATACTCCCGCAGTTCTCGGTTCTTCTGCTAAATACTCTGTGAAAAAAGCAGAAATACCCGCAGGCGGTGAATTATCTTTCACCGTCACCGTTACACTTGATGCCAATGACGTCAACGAACTCAACAGCATGTTCACAAACGGTTGGTTCACAGATGGTTATCTCACTCTTTCGGGTGCCGAGAACTGCTGTGATATCTCCATACCGATAACAGGATTCCACGGCGACTGGAGCGCTCTCCCTATCATCGGAAAGGATTACGCCGCTGATAATACCGAGTTTTCTGAGAATATACTGAGAGCATACGTATTCTACTGCAATATACCTGCTTCGACATCTCTCGCCTATGCGATGTCAGCCTACAAGAACCGTGAGGATATAGAATTCTTCCCCGATGCTGAGCCCACGCCCCGTCACGGATATGTGATATCACCAAATGTTTCAACTGCCTATGGCTTGATGAATTATAACATTACTCCACTGCGTAACGGCGTTATCACAAATGTTTCGCTGACCGATGAGAAAGGCAATGAGGTATATTCAGATAGTTCAGAGTTAAATACTACACCAGGCTTTAATGACCATCTTACTATCTCTCCGAGTGAAGTACTGAAAAACGGCAAATACATTCTGGAGATCACCTCCAAGATCAACTCAAATGACAATAATATAAAACCTCAGAAAAATTCGATAGAACTGACTATCGATAACGACCCGCCCGTTCTCAGCAATGTAAGCGTAAAGAAAGAAAACGGCAGAAAGATACTCACCGTTACCGCACAAGACCCCGAACTTGAAGGCTTCTACATCGTCGGCAACGGCAAGGGCTGCGTAAAGGGCGAATCCGATAACAACGGCTGTTCCTTTGATGATTTTAGAATCATCATACAAAATCTCGATCCCTATTCTCAATACTATGGACCGGGCGAAGGCGGCGGTGTAGGTTCCTACGGAAGAAACACCATAAGCAGCAGCGCAACCATCAGTGACGTTGTGAATGATGTCATGTTTGAAGGACTCGAGTTCTTCGATTACGATTTTCTCGATGCCGTACCCGCAGAACCCGATGAGAACGGCTGCATGACCCTTAAATACGATGTAACCGACCTCAAGGACTACACCCTCAGTGTTGCCGACAGAGGATATAATGTCTCCACTTATTCCACAGATCTTCCTGTGATAAGCAATATCCCCGGCATTACCGAAGTTAAAAGCAATACCCTCGTAAGCGAACTCACTCTCCCGACTTACACTTTCAAAGGTAAAGTGACCTCCGAGGGCTGGGAGTACTACAACACATACGCAGGCGAATGGGTGCCTTTCGAGAAAGGTCAAAAACTGGAACAGGATTTCCACGGTGAACAGATCAAGTATGCAGTTCATGTAGGTGATAAAGTTGCTTACAGCAATCCCACGACAGTGTCAATAACCGATGTACTGCGTGTAAATGTATCCATCTATGAAAACGGTGAACTTGTGTACAGCAAGCCCATTCTTAGATCATCTTTTGGTTTCATTTCCTATGATTTTAAAGACGATGCGAACTACCGTGTGGTTATGGAAGCAGACGGTTATGTTACCAAGATACTCGAATTTAAAGGCTTTGAAAATATACCATATGATTCTGGAATAGACTTATATCAGCTGGGCGATATCAACGGCGACAGATCGATAAATGTCACCGATATCACCAAAGTGGCTGCTCATATCAAGGGCAGAAGACTGCTCGATGATTATCAGCAGAAAGTCGCAGACATAAACCATGACGGCAGGGTCAATGTTACGGATATCATAAAGATAGCAGCTCACATAAAGGGCAAAAGACTCCTGTCATAAATTCAATAGCAACAAAGGCATTTCTGCTGCTTTGGCAGAAATGCCTTTTCTTTTTCGTATGCAAAAAAGAAGTACCGCCCGATGGACGATACTTCTTTTCATAAATCATTCAAAATATTCAGAGGGTGATATTCTCACCTTTAAGACCAACATAAGCGCCCTGCTTAGCTTCAGCAGAATCAGCATGAGCCAGCAGCCACTTGTTTCTTGCCCACAGAGTCTTGTCCTCTGCATCGATGATCTCACCCTTGGGCAGATCGGTATTGGTGTTTCTGGGCAGAACGATAGCAACCCTGAAACCGCCGTCAGCAGTCTGGCAAGGAGCATAGTGCAGTGAAGTAGCATATACCTCAACAACAGCACCTGCAGGTGCGCGGAAAGCCTTGACATCAGCAGTATCCAGCACGCCGTCGATTATCTTTTCCTGCTTAGCGAGAAGCAGGATAAAATCATCAGCACCGATATTTATCTCGCTGTTTCTGTGGTATTCCAGACAGTTCAGCGACTTGTTATGACCCCAGCACATACCCAGTTCAATGGGCATACCGCCGAAAGCGTTGTTTTCAAGCTTTGAGAATATGCCGCACTTTTCAAGAGAATCGATCCAGGGCTCATAAGCAACGCCATCAGCAGGCATATCAACAGCATTCATAGCAGCGATAAGCTCCTTAGTATCATAGCCCTCAAGCACCTTACCGAACTCTTTGAACTCGGGATCGTTAACCGAATAGATCTTCATTTAATGTGTCCTCCTTTACGGTGTCATGTGCGAAAAAGCACATAAAAAAATGATCGACGGCACAATTTAACTGCCGCCATGACAACATAGATATTATATCACATTATTAGTTACAAGTCAACGATAATACGCCGTGAGAGTGTTCAATTTTTGTGATTCTTTTACTGATTTTTGCTGAGTTGCGAGGACGGTACCAAAGTGGTAAGGTATGCCAAGGAAACAAAGCGCGCGGTCAAGCCTCGCGCTAGCAGGCTTGCGGGAGCGCGAGGGCAGAGCCCTCAATCACCAAGGCACGATACCAAAATGTACGACAAACTACCAAAGAGAACGAACTCATACCAAACAATGCGCGGGTATACCAAAACATACGAGCGTGTACCAAAGTATACGACCGTATCATTTGGTATGCGTGAATAATACCCGCGCATTGAAATCGGACTGCGATAGCGAATCCGATTTCTCGACCCGCAGGGACGACAATGTCTACCGCAGTTCTTCTGATGAGAATACTTTTATCATGCAGTTCGTTGGTCAGAGATTCATGCTCTATACGGACGTACTGCGAGCTTGTCGCCCCTCAGCTGCGACTGCGTCGGCAGCGTCCTCGGGTCGAGTCATCGGATTCGCTTCGCTGTCCGATGACGGAGCGGGCGGTCTGTGCGCCCAATAAGAAGAGTCTTCCAGAATGTCAGTTGGAAGATAATCAAGAAAACTTCAGCGGTTTAGACTTCCTACATCTCGCCTGCTCTTTCTATTGGCACATATCATGTAGCTATTGCCGCTAAAATCAATGGGTGATACGATACCACCCCACATTGTGCGTACAGCACAAAAAAGCCCATATGCAAAATAAACCAAACAACGAACTTGCTTTGCAACTCAAGCGGAGTCAGTTTTGTTTTGAATTGGATGCGCTGATGATTGTAGAAATAGATATAATCAATGAGTTTAGCATTGCATTTACTATCACTAGCAGCCGCTAAAGCGGCTGTCAGTCTGTCGAAAAAGTCTAGCGAAAGCTAGGCTTTTTCGAATTTTTATGGTATAATATAGGAGAAGGGAGCTGAAAAGAATGCTGAGTGAAAACAGAGAAGAACGGAATCAAATGGAAATGTTTTGTATCGACAGTTTT
>NZ_JAILMR010000111.1 GCF_024692365.1 Ruminococcus sp.
CCGTCCTATGACTTGTCCTTTCCAGTATCAGGTATTCCTGAACAGAAAGCGTTCTTACAGAGATCTGCCTATGAGACTGGGCGAGACTTCCACACTGTTCCGTAACGAGGACAGCGGTGAGATGCACGGTCTTATCAGAGTAAGACAGTTCACTATCTCCGAGGGTCATCTGATACTCCGTCCCGAACAGCTGGAAGAAGAGTTCCGCGGCTGTCTTGATCTTGCAAATTACTGCCTTGAAACTCTCGGTCTTGCAGAGGACGTAACTTACAGATTCTCCCAGTGGGATCCTAACAGAACAGACAAGTACGAGGGTACACCCGAGCAGTGGGACGAGGCTCAGGGCACAATGAAGAAGATACTCGACAACATCGGTCTTGATTACGAGATCGGTATCGACGAGGCTGCATTCTACGGTCCTAAGCTGGATATCCAGATCAAGAACGTATTCGGCAAGGAAGATACCCTTATCACGATACAGATCGATATGCTGCTGTCGAAGAAGTTCGGCATGGAGTATGTTGACAAGGACGGCAAGATGCGCAATCCTTATATCATCCACAGAACTTCAATGGGCTGCTACGAGAGAACTCTCGCACTGCTGATCGAGAAGTACGCAGGTGTACTGCCCCTGTGGCTTGCACCCGAGCAGGTACGTATACTGCCTATCAAGCCCGAGCACAACGACTACGCTTACGACCTCTGTGACAAGATGCGTGCCCTTGGCATGAGAGTTGAAGTTGATGCTGAGGACGACAACATCGGACCCAAGATCAAGCAGGCTAGATTCGACAGAGTTCCTTATATGTTCATCGTTGGTGATAACGAAGTCAAGGACGGCACTGTAACAGTTCGTTCCAGAAAAGAGGGCGAACTTCCCGCAATGCCCGCAGCAGATGCTATCGCTAAGCTGAAAGAAGAGATCGATACAAAGGCTAAGTAATACTAAATTTGTATAAGCCAAAAGCGATGTACCTTTTTTGCAGGTACATCGCTTATTTTTTACTGTATCTCGGCGGTTTTTCTGGCGTAGTATTCTTCTTTGTCCTTATCACAGGCAGCTTTGACTTCTACAAACAGCTGACGGTAATTCTTGTGCTTTTTGGGATCGAATGTTACAAAACCCTTTGCAACAGAAAGCAGATTTTCACGAACGTGTTCCTCGTTATACTTTTCAAGTTCTTTCTCAAACTCCGAAAAGAGGTCTTTCATTTCCCAACTTTGCATTTTGTCTGCAAGTATAATAAACTCGTCACCCGTTACATGGTACACGCTTTCTTTTCCGAAAACGTGTTTCAGCATTCTTGCACATTCAAACAACAGCTTTTCACCTGCTTCAAATCCGTGATGAGTATATATCTTTTTCAATCCGTTGATATCTAAAAAAGCAGCCGATAATACAGCTTTGCCTGAAGATATCTGCTCGTCTATCTCCTTTATCCTGCTTCTGTACGATGCCTTGTTTCTGACACCCGTAGTATCATCATACTCCACTCTTGATTCAACATACTTTGCATAATGCCGAAGTTTGTCATAGACCTTTTCAATACTTGAATTGACTGCTTCATATTCATTTACCGAATGTTCCTTGATCGCTTCTCCCTGTGCAAGAGTTTTCAGCAAATGGCTTTCAGATTCAGGCAGCATTTCAAGCCTTTTTATAGAGCCCTCCATGATCTGCTTATCAAGCTTCTGTGTCAGATCATCAAGATCTTCAAGTCTGTTCAGCATTTCTGTAAAACGCTTTCTGTTTTGTGACATGATAACAAACGACAAAACGATACCTATCGTCATAGCGACCAATGTTACTATAACGGCTACCGATTTGTTGGCATTCAGTGCGTTTTCATACCATTCCGCACCGAAATCAACACCTATGATACCCACAACCTTGCCATCAGCATCGAAAATAGGACTGTATGCCGAATAGAATCTTCCCCATTCATCAGAATGAGCCTCTTTATCAACGTCTGATTTACCTTTAGCAGCATTTAAAAGTGCTTCGGTGGTTTGAATACTTTCACCGAATTCAGCAGGATCTTCCCTGTCAGGGTCTATGGTAAATGTGAAGGTACCGTCAGGTTCGGGTTTTATTCCGTAAATGTAGTCCAGTTCGATATTATCCTGAAATGAACGAAGTATATCCAGCGTCCTGTTATAATCCGCGGAATTCTTGTGTTCAGCCTTTATATGCTTGATAACTTCGCCATCTATCTGTGCCGCTGCCGTATTTGATACATCAAGCATTCTTGCTTCTATCTGGGTGCGAAGTGAATTTTTTGATATCTTTACAAGTATAACGCCCATCAGTATATTTGTTGTAAGCAAAAGGACAAGTGCAAGTATAAAATTACGCATACTTGTTTTTACGTTAGTTTGTTTTCTATCCATAGTACACCTCTTTTACTGCATTTTAAGTTTATATAAACAGAATATTACTTTATGTTGAGGTTCACAGAATTTTCATACTAATTCTTTAGTTTATTATAGCATGATTGTCAATCAGTGTCAAGTAAATTGTCACGATTTTTGAGATTTTGTTTTGCTTTTTTGTTACTTTGTCAGAAAAGTACAGGACAGAAAAACTCCCCGATAAAAGCATATCGGGGAGCAAATTTATCATTATCAATTATCAGCCGTTTATGGTATTTACTGCACCCATGAAAATAGGTGTGCCGCTTTCGGTATCGATTATAGCATAAACGAAAGGTCTGTTAAGGTATACTTCCTTGGTCACTATGGGTTCCATGCAAGCTTCATCTTTCATCTCGACAATCGTTGCAGCAGCAGCCTTTGTGCCTTTGCGGTCAAGTTCGATGTGTGTCTTGTGGATAACACGGCTAATGTAAAGTGCGCCTGAACTTGTCTCTGCCATATCGGAGAAATCAGCAATCTCTTCAAAAGGTGCATTCATGCCCATAGCTTTGAGGTCGCCGCTCAGTTCCTTGCCGTAATCATAGGTAAATTCGGGTATGCATACATTCACGTCACCGTAAGCGGAACTCCAGAGTTTGTTCAGCTTAGCACCGTCCATATTTGCAACATAATCAGCAATATCAGTACCCTCAGAAGGCAGCATAGCCATGAATGCGTACTCACCGCCGCTGTAATATTTCAGGAAGCCTGTGGTGTTCTCGTCCTCAAAATAGCCGTTTTCTTCGGAGTACAGCATAGTCACCTTTTCTTCCTCGCCCTTGCTGTTGGTGAATTTATCGTCCTCATTCACCTGATTGTCCTCATACTTTTCTGCCCATTCACCCTCAAATGCCATAGCATTAACAAGGTATGCCACTGCATCATAAGTTATCTCGTCGAGAATATTTGGTATCATCTGGTGGGTGTTATTGCTGACCCAGTTGTTGATATCATTGAGGGTAGTGTCATCGAAAGGTGCAAGGTAGGTGTCTGCATTGTATGCCGCTTTCACCTTATCGCAGAAACTCTGCTTCATCTGAATACGGTCAGCATCATCACGCACCCACACGGAGTTTGCCACATTAAAGCTTACATCTTCGCTGTTCATGAACTTAGTCATGCGGTACTGCATAGCCTTATTGATAGCGTCGATGCCCTGTCCGCCAAGTGCAGTTTCCATCTGTGAAAGTGTTTCGCCCTTTGCGCCGTTAGCAGTCATACCCAGCGCCATCATAACGCTTTCGGGAGATACCATAACATTTTTGCCAGCCTTGATATCCTCTGCGCAGGTCGTTTTGAAGAACTCGGCAGCGTAATCTTTGTATGAAGAGTTAAAATCATCGTCGGGCTGTGTCTCGTTCTTTTCAAGTTTTACTGATGAAAGAGGCTCAACAGAAAGATTACTTACAGGCTCATCCGAAGTTTCACCGGAAGTTGTTGTAGGCTCTTCATTGTTTGCCGATGAAGTTGTGTCCTTACTTGTTGAAGCAGGTGATTCTCTTTCCTCTGTGACATTTCCGCAGGCTGTCATAGCCATCATAAGACCTGCAAGTGCTGTGCAAATAGTTCTCTTTAAGTATGTGTTTTTCATTTTTGTTTCCTCCTGTATCTGTTCGGCGTTTTGATATCGCCTTTCATTTGTCGTACATAATATATACGTACAGAACAATCTAAATTTTTGGCGTGATAATGCACAAAGTTGACGACCCAAATTTATACACACTATACAAAAACGCGGCTATCGTTCCCGATGCCGCGCGATATATCATTATTCTGCTGTGCAGTATTCAGCTCTGCCGCTGGAGAAAATATCTCCGCCGTAGCAATCGTCTGCCACGATAAGAGGGAAATCCTCTACATAGAGCTTCTTAACCGATTCACAGCCAAGATCCTCAAAAGCGATAACTTCACAGGATTTTATGCAATTGCAAGCCAGTGCTCCCGCGCCGCCTACTGCGCACAGGTAAACTGCCTTGTTCCTGACAACGGCATCTCTTACCTCCTGCGATCTTTCGCCCTTACCGATCATTCCGCCCAGACCTAAGTCAAGAAGTCTGGGAGCAAATCTGTCCATTCTGCCCGATGTTGTCGGTCCGCATGAACCTATCGGTCTGCCTTCGGGTGCGGGTGTTGGACCTGCGTAGTATATCACAGCGCCCTCAAGAGGTATCGGCAGTTTCTTGCCCTCATCGAGCAGTGCCGCAAACCTTTTATGTGCCGCATCTCTGGCTGTATAGACAGTGCCTGTGACCAGTATCTTGTCACCGCAGTGGAGCTCACCGCTTCTTGCTTTAAGCTCCTCGGTGCGAAATTTTCTTAGTTCAGCCATTATTCTTCGTCTTCGGAAACGATATCCAGACCGTCATCGATAAGATCTCTAGCGGTATTAACAGCACCTATGCTGCTACCGTACAGATCATTGAGGGAAGTAACCAGCTTCTGAACGGTGTCGCTGAGACTTGTGAACTGCTCCTTAACAGCTGTTCTGATCTCAACAGTATCGTTCTTGATAGCAGCAGCCTTCTCCTTAGCCTCGCTGACAACTCTCTCAGCCTCAGCTTCTGCTTCCTTCTTAACTCTGGAAGCCTCGGAGTAAGCAGCACCTGTAACCTGATCTGCCTCTTTCTTAGCCTCAGCCTTGGTGTTCTCTGCACTTGCCTTAGCAGCACTGAGAGTCTGCTCAGCCTCTGCATTAGCCTTGGTAACAGTAGCCTCTGCCTGTGCGTTAGCATCGTCGATAGCCTGGTTAGCCTGAGCCTCAGCCTCGTCAGTGATCTGCTTAGCGTCTGCTCTAGCCTTCTCGATAGCCATATTAGCTGTCTGCTGAGCCTGAACGAAGATCTGACCCATATCGAATGCCTGCTGAGAACCGCTGTTTGCAGCCTGGCTAGCCTTCTGCTCAGCCTCTGCCAGCTTATCCTTCAGTGTCTCAATCTCGGCGTTCTTCTCCTCGAGCTCTGTATCCTTATCAGCGATCTGCTGCTCATAGTCGGCAATTCTGACTTTCATGGTATCAGTAGATGCCATCAGCTCAGCTATCTTCTGCTTGGCTTCCTCGACCTTAGCTTCGAGTTCCTTCTTAGCCTCGTCGTCACCCTTAGCGTCACCGCCGCCCTGAGCAAGCTGGTCTATCTGCTCTTCCTGATCCTTGACCTTAGTTTCCAGCTGATAGATCTTAGAAGTCAGCTCATCAACATACTGCAGAACGTCCTGCTTATCGAAGCCGCCGACTCTTACTGTTCTCAAATAACCATTACTAGCCATTTTTATTCCCTCCTGAATATATGTTTGCGAAAATATTATTTACAATAATTCTTTAAGACCACTTTATTATACTATAAATAAAGGATTATTTCAACTACTTATTTTGACGATTTTAGCATAAACCTGAAATTTCAGTAATCTACACAATATTCGCAGTTGTTTTTGTGCATTTTTCTGTCCGATTTATGCCGATATTTGTTGAAATCAAGCAATTTTCACCTGCCGCCGAGCAGGGTAAAATCGGTTCAGTTTATTCGCATTATAGCTGAACTTTATTCAGAATATCTGAACATATTCTGTCAAGCAAAGACGAGCCGCCGGACTCGTCTTTGAGCGTGGATCACTTATTCTTGAAAACGTTGAAGATATCATCGTAGATATCTGTCTTGTCAGCTGCCTTAACGCCTGCCTTGTACATAGCCTCAGCGTCAGCCTTCTTGTCCTCCTCAGTTCTCTGGAAAGAGAATGTCTGAGCAGTAGGAGCAGGAGAAACCGGCTGAACTGCCTGTACAGCCTGTACCTGAACCTGCTGGAGAGCAGCAGCTTCCTGATAATTAGCAGCAGAAGGGATACCGTCAACAAAGTCAGCAGCGATAACAGTAACGTCCATGCAGTCCTTAGTATCGGGATTTGTACCGTTACCGAAGATGATTTCTGCGCCGTCGTCAGCTGCATCTGCGATAGCTGCGGTCAGCTCGTCCATATCGCTGATAAGGAGGTCTTCGGACATATTAACATTAACGATCAGTCTTCTAGCACCTCTGATAGAAGTCTCAAGTATTCTTGAAGCGATTACCTGATCAACGATATCCTGTACCTTATCCTTGCCCTCGCCGTGACCGATAGCGATGTGAGCTCTGCCCGCACCCTTAAGAATGGTGGTAACATCGGCGAAGTCAACGTTTATCTCATCATGTCTTGTGATTATCTCTGCAATAGCGATAACATCTGTCTTCAGCACTTCATCGGCGATCTGATAGGACTGCTTCATGGTCAGTCTCATATCGCTTGTGATGAGGTTCTGGTTAGGTATAACGATCAGAGCATCAACGTGCTTGACCAGCTGCTCGATACCGCTTTCAGCTCTCTGCATCTTCTTAACGCCTTCGAACTTGAAAGGCTTTGTAACAACAGCGATGGTCAGCTTTTCAAGGCTCTGAGCTATCTCTGCAACAACAGGAGCAGCACCTGTACCGGTACCGCCGCCCATACCTGCGGTGATAAATACCATATCAGCGTCCTTGATAGCCTCAGCTATCTCGTCCTGGCTCTCCTGAGCAGAAGCCTCACCGATCTCGGGCTTTGCGCCTGCGCCCAGACCGTGAGTCAGCTTAGCGCCGATCTGTATCTGTCTGTCTGCCTGCGATTTTTTAAGTGCCTGTATATCGGTATTAACAGCTATATACTCAACATTGCCCTGTATACCTGCCGCTGCGATGCCATTAAGTGCATTTCCGCCGCCGCCGCCGACGCCGATGACCTTAATGCTTGCACCAACCATTGGCTCTTCTACAAATTCGTAACTCATAGTAAACATCCTCCCAAAATATTTTCACATATCCTTACGGGTCATTATTAACCTTATATTTCTTCTGTCTTTATATAATCCGACCCGAAGAACATAATTAGATACACTAATACTATATCACAAATTTCCCGAATTGTAAAGGATTTTGACAATTTAATGCCATTATAACGGTTAATTTTTTGTTAATTAGCTAAATCACCAACCATATCCACCATCGTTGTAGGTATAGTCATTCCAGCCGCCGTCATTATAGTTCTGATCGTAATTCCAGTTATTGTCAGCCCAGTTTTCATTATCGTTATACTGACCGTCGTCCCAGGTATTATCCGTCCAGCCGTTATCATCATAACCGCCGTCGTTGTTCTCCTGACCGTCACCGTTATTCAGATCATTGTTTTCTGCCTGACTGTTGTCATCATTATTATTGGTGTCAGTACTATCTTCCGTGTTGGTATCATCAGCGGCATTGCTGTCTGTATCGGTCTTTTCAGGGTCTTTTGCGAATGTAGGCTTGCCGAGGTACTTATCCTTCGGTATAGCCGAAACACCATTCTCAGAACCGTTATAAATGAGCGTACCCTCATAGTTTTCAGCCAGCTTGCCCATCACAGCCTTGAAATAGCTGAGCTTATAGCCGATATCAGCCGAGCTTCCCAGCTTGATATCCAGTCTGTTGTCGATATTCAGTATGATATTCGCACGTGAAGTTATATCAATGGTCTTAACGTTCTCATAACCCTGATCGATAAGCTCTGTCATGAGATCGATGATTATCTTATCGCTGTAATCATCCTCCGACCTAAGCTTTGCTCCTGCCGCACGGTAAGAGAATATCTCATCATCGGTGAGTTCCTCGCCTTTATCGAGAAGATCCTGTGCCGTATAGAACTTGAAGCCCGTGATTATCGGGATACCGCCCGTAGGGGTGGGGTTGTTCGCTTCAAGTATCCTGCCCGAGGTACTGAGGACATAGTATCCGCCCTCATACTCTATATCAGCCGCTTTTACGGCTTCCTTGCAGTCTATGACCACTGTTGAGGGATAAGACTTCGACACTTTGACCTCGTCTATGTACACGAGATTATCCATCAGCCGCTTTTCAGCGCGGGCGGCGTCCGTTCTAACCAGATTCATATCTTCGTAGATACCGCCGACATTTATTATCTGGTCATCGGTATAAAGGCTCACGCCCCTTACCTCCACACTGCTGACGTTAAAGAAAACCGTCATACAGAGAATAAGCACCACAACTGCCGCCGCGACTGCCGCCAGTGCGTAAAGCATACGCAGGTCAAGCTTGCGCCCGACCCTTCTGGGCGTCATCGCAGGCACAGGTTCATTTTCAAAATCAACACTCATTTTATATCTTTCCTCTGTCTGTTAATCATCGGCATATCGCACTTTTTTGTATCAATGCCGTCCCTGAAATTTTTACACATTTTTCGTCAGAACTCTCTGTGGATATCAGCACCCACCGACCCGAGCACACGCTCGATAAGCTCATAGCCCCTGTCGATGTAGCCCACACCCTCCACCGAGGAAGTACCCTCAGCACCCAATGCGGCAACTGTCAGCGCCGCGCCACCTCGAAGTTCATGCGCCCTTACATTCGCGCCGCAGAGCTTTTTCACGCCCTGTATCACAGCCGTTCTGCCCGATACTTTTATATCAGCCCCCATGCGAACCAATTCGTCCACATGGCGGAATCTGCTTTCAAATATATTTTCTACTATCATACTGCTGCCCCGCGCAGTAGTCAATGCAGCCATGACCAAAGCCTGTGCATCCGTCGGAAAGCCCGGATAAGGCATTGTCCGTATCATTCGCACTGCTTTTAACGGTCTTACACAGCTTATGAATATCCTGTCCTTTGCGCAGTATACAGCGGCACCCATCTCTTCAAACACCGCCGTCACTGCCTGAACGTCTTCACATCTGATGCCGATAAGTCCAAGCTCACCACCCGTTGAAGCCGCAGCCGCCATATAAGTCGCCGCCGCTATCCTGTCGGGCATGACTTCGTACTCGCAGCCGTGAAGCTTCTTCACGCCGCCTATTCGCAGTGTACTGCACCCCGCACCTCTTATGTCAGCGCCGCAGCGGTTCAGAAAATCCGCAAGGTCTGCTATCTCGGGTTCACGCGCCGCGTTGCGGATAACAGTATCACCCTCGGCACAAGCCGCCGCCAGCATGATATTCTCGGTAGCCCCCACGGAAGGGAAAGGCAGGTCGATCACCGCGCCCCGTATCCCTTTGGGACAGGTGCAGCTTATCCTGCCATGCTCCTCGCATATCCTGACACCCAGCTGTTTGAGCGCCGCCAGATGCATATCTATCGGTCTGGGACCAAGTTCACAGCCACCCGGATAGCTAAGTTCACATCTGCCCATCTTACCCAGCACTGCGCCCAGAAAAACAATGGAACTGCGCATCTCACGCATTAGTTCCTCTGTTATCCTGTACCCATCGGCACCGACAGGGTCGGTCACCGCGGTATCCTGCCTGAAGCTGCATTTACAGCCCAGTTCATTAAGTATCCTGCAAGCGGCAAAAACGTCCGTCAGCTCGGGACATCGCCTGAGCACCGTTCTGCCCTCCGCCAGCAGACACCCTGCAAGCAGCGGCAGCGCACTGTTTTTGGCACCCTGTACCCTTATCTCGCCGCACAGCCGTTTTCCGCCATTTATGATAAGTCTCTGCATAAGCTACGCCCCTTTATTGAAGTATAGCTTATTTTATGCGCGAAACTTGTTTTTTGTTACCTCAGTTTACGGGGTCAAGATGAACTGTAACAGCATTCGATACGAACAGCACAGCAGGCAGACAAGGAACGTATACGTTCTTTGCTATCATTTTCTTTGCACCTACGGTGGAAAGCACCATGCCTGTAACGCACTCGTCCAGCTCTTCTTCGGTCATATTTGCAACGTTTATCATGAGCTCGACAGTAACGTCCTTGCCCTGAAAACCTTCGATAACATCGCCTACGACCTTGCCTTCGCCGTCCTTGGTGGCAGCCCTTTGGGCAGAGGTCACATAGCACACTCTGTCATCGTACTTGTTTGAAACATAGAGTGCCTTATACTGTGGTATCGTTACCTGAAAAGGTGACGAATTCTGAACATGCACCGTCATTTCGATAACACGGTAGTTCTCATTCTTCTCCGAGGAAAAAGCTTCCTGATTGTAAACCGAATAATTTGACAGCGCATAGGTCTTGAACTCGGTCATGCCCATCTTTTCAAAGACATTTCTGTCATGATCAACCTTTGTTTCCTGGCTTGTGCTGTTCATCAGCGGCGGCAGGAAAAGCAGAGCGCAGATAAGCAGTACCAGCGCCACAGTTATCCAGATTATTACTTTCTTCCTCTCAACATATGCCGAGCCGACCTTTACGCCCTGATGAAGCAGGTCGGGAGCTTTTTTGTTCGGGTCTGGCTTTGGTATGAAGCTGTCACTGTCATCAACAGGATTATCACGTCTGGCTCTCATTCTTTGTTCCGAGCCTTCATACCTGTTATCAGCAGCACCAAAACGGGTCTGTTTAGAATACCTGTTCGCCGAGAATATCTCGTCAGCAGCGGCATTCGTCCCTGAACCCCTGTAGGCATTATGACTTAGCTTTTCATTAATATTATCGGGGACTTTCAAGCTATCCATCGTAGCACCCGAACCCGAACGCTTTGTCTGTATAGTTCTGTCAATTGCCAAATTGTATCATTCCTCACATCATATCCGATTCTATATATCCGGTTCTTAACTTTCAACCATATCTTTATATGAAGATCATCCTTTATTTCTTTATAAGAGGTCTCAGGCAGTTCATTATGCGCTCCTTTGTATCCTTGATGTGGAGTGCTGCTGCCTTTTCGGAACATTCTTTCAGCTTTGCGGGATCATCTAGATAATCTCTCACTGCGCCGACAAACTTTTCTTCTGTAAGATCTTTTTCCTCGATAACTATTCCCGCACCCGCATTCTGGAGTACCATACCATTGTGATACTGATGATTCTCCGCTACCCAAGGCGAGGGTATGAGTATCGAACATCTGCCCATCGCTTCTATCTCAGCCAGTGACGCAGCACCGCAGCGGGTGATTATAAGGTCACAGGCAGCCATAGCCTTGGGCATATCAACATAACTGTCAACTATGCGGTGATCATTGCCTTTCAGCTTGATACCCTGCTTTTCGCAGTCCGCGATATAATTTTCATAATCCTTGTAGGTACCATAGGAATGTATGTGGTATACTTCCCTGCCCTCACGCTGGTACCATTTAAAGAGTTTCATTATATTCTCGTTCAGTACTTTTGAACCAAGGCTTCCACCTGCGGAAAGCACAACCTGTGCGTCCTCGGGAATACCCAGTTTTTTGCGTGCCTCAGCCTTTGTTAGCCTGCCGAAGCCTCCCCTTACGGGCAGACCCGTTACCACGCATTTTTTAGCGTCGGGGAAATTCTTTCTTGACTCCTCGACCGTCATCATTACAACATCGACTTTCTTTGAAAGTATCTTGTTTGTCACGCCCGCGAAAGCGTTCTGTTCATGTATGGCAGTCCTGATGCCCATATTGGCTGCCGCCCTGACAACAGGTCCGCTGACGTAACCGCCCGTGCCTATAACGAGATCGGGTTTGAATCCCTTGATTATCTCTTTGCATCGGCTTCCCGACTTAGCCAGATACACAGCTGCACGGAAGTTTCTTTTGATGTTTTCGGCATTTATCTTTCTCTGAAAACCCTCTATTTTAAGCGGTTCAAATTTGTATCCCGCTTTCGGGACAAGCTTTGCTTCAAGCTTATCGGGGTTTCCTGCGAAGCATATCTCCGCATCGGGGTAGTTTTCTTTTATTATCTCGGCGATAGCCAGCGCAGGGTTAACATGACCCGCTGTGCCGCCGCCTGCAAGCAGAACTCTGAGCATTACGCACATACCTCTTTTATAATTAAATTAATAATATATTCATATAAATACTACCAGGACGATACCCGCCCCAAGCAACACGATACCGATTACAAACTCGGCACGCCCAACTTTTTCAGCGTAGTCCTTGTCTTTTCTCCCCGACTTCTGTGCGGCTGAAAAGCCGTTTATCAAGAAGTATTTCTTAAAGAATAAGATGAGTCCGCCGAAAGCTGTGAATGCTGTCCCGAGTATCAGAAATATCAGCTTCAATGCAAGCACTGCTGTCACTCCCTTTCGGTATCAAAGCAGACTTCTTATCATTTCTATTGTACTAAATTATTATGAACAAAGCAACACTTTTCAGTTAACAGTTAACCAAAACACAAAACTGCGCCGCGGCTATCTTGCCGAAGGCGCTGTTTTTTTATCATTTTTTGATGTGTCCCTGTCTAGATATACTCAGCAGTATACCCATTTCCGCCAACTGGATTATCAGCGCCGTACCGCCGTAACTGAAGAACGGCAAAGATATACCCGTGTTCGGGAAAGAGTTTGAAGCAACCATGATATTCAGGAAAGCCTGCAAGCCTATCTGTATAGTGATGCCCGCAGCCACCAGCATACCGAATCTGTCCTTGGCATTTGCGGCTATGTAGAATCCTCTCAGCACGAAGATAACGAACAGCACCACTACTACCAGTGCGCCGACGAATCCAAGTTCTTCGCAGATAATAGCGAAAACGAAGTCGTTCTGTGCTTCGGGCAGGTACAGGAATTTCTGTCTTGATTCACCGAATCCCAGTCCGAACCAGCCACCCGAACCGATAGCTACCAGTGAGTTATAGGTCTGCCATGTATTGTTCTGTATATCAGCCTCAGGATTTCGCCAACCGTCGATTCTTTCCTGTATGTAGGAGAATTTACCTGCCATCAGAATTATTGCAAGAGCCAGCACAGCCACTGCCGCCAGTACGCCTATGAACTTCCAGAAAGTTTTTGCAGGCATACCGCTTACGAACATCATGCTGACACCGATAACGCCTATTATTAGCACCGCGGACAGATGTCTCTGGAGACCAAGCACGATTACCGTTATGCCCATTATCACAGTGAAAGGTATAACGCAGTATTTCCAGTTATCGAATTTAGGGAAGTTGACAGCCATTATGTAGGCGAATATTATTATAAACGCTACTTTCAGAAGTTCCGACGGCTGGAACTGCACAAATCCCAGATTTATCCATCGGCTGGCATCCGCCGTTGACGAACCGAAGAACGCCGCGTACAGACACATGGCGTACATCACGCCAAAAAACAAGTAGCACACTGCCGTATTCTGGAAGAAATGATAATCAAGCACAGATACCACCAGCATACCCACAAGACCGATACCTGCGAATGTAAGCTGTTTTTTAGCGTAGAAATATCCGTCGCCCATATCGTTTATGCCCCAGGCATAGGAAGCCGAGAACATCATCAGCACGCCGAATCCCAGAAGTACCAGTATCAGCAGCAGAAAAGGGATATCCACACCCTTGTTTATTGATTTGAAATTGAAGTTAAGCTTTTTTCTCGCCTGCGCCACAGGTTGCCGGGCTATCAGGTGATTATTCAGTGTAAGACCGCCGTCACGTTCGCGGTGAATGCCTTTATCAGCCATTAATGCTGTACCTCCGCTCACTAACTTTTGCAAGGCTAATGTATCACAAGCCTTGATTCATATATACTGTAAGCCGCCGCACCAACACAGAACACTGCCTGTGCCGCCAAATACACTGCGGTTATGCGGTACTCGCTCCACCCGATATTGCGTAAATGCTCGTGAAGCGTTGCACCCTTGAACAGCAGCTTTTTATTTCTTTTGAATACCGCCCGCTGCAATAAATGCGAAGCGAGCTCGATGAAAGGCACTGCCATCGCAAGCAGCACCGCTCCGTGCAGCCCCGAAAGCATCAGTATGCCGCACATCATACTTCCCAGATACAGTCCGCCCGACTGCCCTAGGAACAGTTTCGAGGGCTTTGCCCCCCATATCAGATACCCCGCACAGCTTCCCGCCGCACAGAGGCATATCACTCTGACTGTCTCGCGGCTGCCATCTCCGAAAGCCGCAAAAAGTCCCAGAAAGCTCACAAACATCGTCATCGGACAAAGTCCGTCCACGCCTGTTTCGTGTATACCTTTCTGGCAATCACATATCTCCGCCGCCGTGATGATGATCGTCATCAGCAGCGTATTCAGCGGTATGTAAGCCCACCCGAGGTCAACATACCCCCATCTGAAAGGCAGGAGCACCAGCTTACAGCTGTACCCGAAAAGCCCCATCAGCGCGGTATAGCCGCCGCAAAGCAGCAGCTTTATCGTCACCCTGTATCTGCTTTTCATGCCTATACCGCCGCGTACATCGCGGTCGTAGTCTTCCATAAGTCCCACAGCGGTCAGTATCGCGGCGAATATCGCAGTGAAAGCTGCTGCCCTTATCTCATCGGCAGTAAAACCATCTGCAGCAGCTGCCGCAAAGCAGGCTGTCACAAATGTCAGCAGCATCAGCGCTCCGCCGCCACGGGGCTCGGAGCCGTCCTGCGCGAAACGATCACCGATATAGATCTCAAATTTTCCCGTTTTCATCTTTCTGAACACGGGAATGAACAGCCGCCCCGCAAGCCCGCCTATAACAAGCTGCAAGGCGAATATTATAAAGATAAGCTTCACGCCTGTTTTATCGCCTCGTATACTTCTTCAAGCTTCATGCCGCGGCTGCCCTTGAACAGCACAGCATCGCCATCTTTGAGTTCAGCTTTCAGATACTCCACAAGCTCCTCGTGTGTCTCGAAATGCTTTGTATTCTCGCGGTCGAAGCCCTTATCGCAGGCCCCCTCGATATAGTATGCCGAATTCTTGCCGAAGCAGAGAAGCACATCAGTCTTTGATGCCTTGACATACTCACCCACAGTGCGGTGGTATCTCGCTGCGCCCTTGCCCAGTTCAAGCATATCGCCCAGAACTGCGAAACGTCTGCCGCGGACTGATATCTGGCTCAGTACCGAAAGGCTTGCTTTCATGGAATCAGGAGCTGCGTTGTAGCAGTCCAGTACGAAAGTCATGCCGTTCTCGCTGATGATGTTCTGTCTCATGCCCTCGGGCTTGAAATCAGCAAGACCTGCAATGATATCCTCATTCTCCATGCCTGCCGCTGCGCCCGCACAGAATGCAGCCAGCGCATTCTTCACGTTATGCTCGCCCAGACAATTTATCCTTGCATTGAGCTTTTCTCTATTATAATGTATGGTGAAGCTTATTCCCTTGCTGTCAGCAGCGATATCGGAAGCATAAACATCGCAGTCCTTTTTGGATACAGAGTAATACCATACTTTTCTGCCGCCGTAGATCTCAGCCTTTGCGAGAAGTCTGTCATCACGGCAGAGTATCAGCGGAGCATCAGCAGAAGCGCCATCGAGTATCTCCATCTTGGCTTTGAGTATGCCATCCTGGGAACCGAGATTCTCGATATGAGAAACACCGATATTCGTAATAACGCAGATAGTGGGCTTGCAGCTTGTGGACATTCTCGATATCTCGCCCTTGTGATTCATGCCCATCTCGATAACTGCCGCCTGATGTGAATTGTCAAGCTCCAGCAGAGTTTTAGGCATACCAACCTCATTATTGTGGTTGGCTTCCGTTTTAAGGGTCTTGAATTTGTGAGAAAGCACACTGTATATCATTTCCTTGGTGGTGGTCTTTCCCACGCTGCCTGTTATGCCCACCAGCGGAATATCGAATTTACTGCGGTAATAGGATGCCGCATCAAGCAGTGCCTGCGCGGTAGAATCCACGATAAGGCATCTTGCGCCTTCTATTGGTCTTTCCGTCACCACTGCAATAGCACCGAGCTCCATAGCCTTTGCCGCAAAATCGTGTCCGTCGAAGTTAGCACCTTTCAGCGCTATGAACAGCGAACCCTCGGTTATAGTTCTTGTATCGGTAGAGATATCCTTTACCTCCACATTGGCAGGGAATCCGTAGCTTCCTCTTACCGCCTCTATTATTTCTGAAAGCATTAATTTTTCCATTGCTTTACCACCTTATCTTACCCATTATGGTGTCGGGTCAATTATCAAAGTTCCTTCAGCGCCTCAGCTACTACTTCACGTTCATCGAAGTGTATCTTAACGCCGCCCGCCAGTATCTGGTAATCCTCGTGACCTTTTCCTGCCAGCACGATGATATCGTCTTTCTCGGCGTTCTTAATCGCCCAGTGGATAGCCTCGCGTCTGTCAGTCATGCGGACATAGGGAGTATCCTTGCCCTCAAGACCCTTGAGAACGTCGTTTATGATATCATCAGGATCTTCATCTCTGGGGTTATCCGATGTAACTATCAGAAAATCAGCGTGTTCAGCCGCAGCTGCTGCCATGGGCGCACGCTTTGTGCGGTCGCGGTTTCCGCCGCAGCCGAATAGGCACTTCACCTTGCCCTTAGCGCTCTCCTTTATAGCCGAAAGCACGTTTATCAGCGCATCGGGAGTGTGAGCGTAATCGCAGATAACAGTGAAATCCCTGCCTGTGGGGATTATCTCCGCTCTGCCGCGAACACCCTGTATATTCTCGAATCCTGCGATTGTACTGCAGGGAGTGTATCCAAGTTCTTCCATGCAGGCGATAACTGCCAGCGAGTTGGAAACATTGAAAAGTCCGGGCATATTGAAGCTTACGTTCTTCTTCACCTTGCCGTCGCTGAATACATACTTCACACCGTCGGTACCAAGCATGATATCCTCAGCACGGTAGTCAGCTTTCTTGCTGACAGAGTACGTTTTGAAAGGACAAGGTATCTCCTTTGTATACCTTTCGCCGTACCTGTCATCGATATTTATTATCGCTGTATCGCATATATCGAACAGCATCTTCTTCGCCTGATAGTAGTTCTCCATGGTGCCGTGTACATCAAGGTGATCCTGAGTAAGGTTAGTGAATACGCCCACCCTGAAATGACAGCCCTGAACTCGCTTCTGTTCAAGTCCCTGTGAGGATACTTCCATCACAGTGTACTTGCACCCAGCATCAGCCATTTTTCTGAACAGTTCAAACAGATCATAGGGCTCGGGAGTCGTTCTTGCAGTAGGTATTATCTCGTCACCTATCTCATTCTGACAAGTACCTATCAGACCCACCTTGCAGCCAAAACCGCTGAGGACTTTCTTTATCACCGTGGTGATAGTAGTCTTTCCGTTAGTGCCTGTAACGCCGATGAGTTCAAGTTCTCTTTCTGGGTGACCGAACCATGCTGCGCACAGCATGGGGAAAGCCGCTCTTGTGTCTTCCACGATAATCTGTCTGTCAAGACCAAGGTCTCTTTCGCAGACAACCGCCGCACAGCCCTTTTCAAGCATCTGCGCTGCTGCATCATGTCCGTCAAAGGTCTTGCCCTTTATGCAGACGAATATGCTTCCCTCGGTGACTTCCGCTCTTGTATCGGAAGTCAGCCCTGTTATTTCCATATCGGGCAGAGAAGTTTCTGCCACTTCATTTATCAGTTCATATAATCTCATTCAAGTTCATTCCCTTAATAGTTTTTTACATTCAGCTTTACTGTGAAGCTACCTCCATAGTAGCGAATGTTACCGTTACAGCTGTACCAAGCGGTACGCTCGTACCGGGCTCGTAAGTCTGGTCACCCAGCGCATAGCTTACTTCTTCCGCAGCCGCAGAACCTTCCGCTATGAGGTTCAGACCGTACATTTCCAGAGTTTCCTTTGCCTGACTTCTTGTAAGACCCTGGATATTTGGCACAGTGACCTTTTCGATCTCCGTTCTCTGATCGGTATACAGCACAACAGAACCGCCGTGCTCTATCTTTACGCTTGCGGGCATCTGTCTGAGGACTGTATCTCCCTCGCCCTTTATCTTAACAACAAATCCGAGTTCTTCAAGTGTCTTTGTAGCCTCTTCAACAGTGTAGTACTGAACGTTCGGCACGTTTATTGATACACTTTCCAGTTCCTCTTCTGTGTAGTTCGGGAACATACCCATATAGGGCAGTACCTCGCTGAGTACTTCCTGACAAATAGGCGCAGCCACCATACTTCCGTAGAACTGCTCGCCAGTAGGGTGGTCAACCAGTACCAGCATGATTATCTCTGGATCCTCAGCAGGAGCGAATGCGCAGTAGGAACCAACATAGGTATCACCCTTTGCGTTTTCGTCCAGCTTCTGTGAAGTACCCGACTTTCCGCCTATGCTGTAACCTGGTATGTAACAGTTCGAGCTCTTGTTTGTTTCAACAACGCCTTTGAGGATCTCTCTCATGGCAGCAGAAGTTTCTTCCGAGATTATCTGTCTCTTGACTTCCTTATCGTTTCTCTTTACAACGTTTCCGTTCTGGTCGGTTATACTGCTGACAACTCTCGGTGTAAGCACATATCCGCCGTTGACTGCCGCAGATACCGCTGTTATCATCTGTATCGGCGTTACCTTATTGGTCTGACCGAAAGCAGATGTAGCCAGTTCAACGGGACCCAACCAGTTAAGCTGATGTATATTGTAGGAATTAACTTCGCCAGGCAGATCGATGCCCGTAAGCTCGTTATAGCCGAATCCGTCGAAGTATTTTACAAAGTTATCCGCACCCAGTTTCAGACCTATCTGCACGAAAGCAGGGTTACAGGAGTTTGCCATAGCCGCAGCCAGATTCTGCGAACCGTGATCGCCTGTTGTCCAGCAGGAGATATCTCTGTCCTCTACGGTTATGTGACCGCCGCAGGTGAATGTATCATCCAGTGATATCGCCTTTTCTTCCAGTGCCGATGCACCTGTGATTATCTTGAATACAGAACCGGGGAAATACAGTTCCGAAACACACTTGTCCTTCCACTGCAAGCTCCATGCGTCCTGTCTGGCTGTATCGTACTCAGGAGAATCCTTTAATCCGGCAAGCTTTGCAGCCACCTGCTTATCCGATATGTTTGAGGGGTTGTTCGGATCGTAGCTGTAAGCCGTAGCCTCAGCATAGACCTGACCTGTCTTGGGGTTCATGATTATTCCGCAGACCCTATCCGTCGGAAGATTTTCTTCATAAGCCTTTTGCAGACCTTTTTCCAGCATATACTGGATATTTATATCGATATTCAGGTTGAGGTCGTTGCCGTTCTGAACATCATAGCTCTGCTTGTAACGATAGGGAATATCGTTTCCGTCCTTATCCTTTGCGGTGACAACTCTGCCGTCAACACCGTTGAGGTAATCGTCGTAATAAGCTTCCAGACCGTATATACCGTTATCCTCGAAATCCGTATAACCCAGTATATGAGCAGCCAGCGATTCCTGCGGATAAACTCGCTTGGTCTGAGGTTCACCTCTTACGCCGTCTATTTTCAGCTCTGTGAGCTTATCTTCAATCTCGTCGCGAAGAGTTTTCTCTACACCCTCACTCAGTATGATGTACTGGCTTGTGATATCTCCGAGCTTGCTCCTGACATCGCCTGTATCCATTTTCAGTTTAAGCGCCAGAAATTCAACAAGTTCATCGAATGTCTCGGTGCTTGTCTTTGCGGAATTCAGTTCATCCTTGTATCTGATCACCTTGTCCGCATTGTCCTCTTTTTCTATCGCCGCTTTCAGTTCCTCGATACGTTTGTCCCTCGCATCGCACTGCTGTTTCAGCATTATGGGGTCAACATATATTCTGTATACCGTAGCGCTCTGGGCAAGAACATTGCCCTTAGCATCGTACATGGAACCTCTTGAAGCAGGCACAACCGTGGATTTCAGCTGCTGAGAATTAGCAAGCTCCTTCCACTTTGCGCCTTCTTTTATGGAGACCTTCCATATGCCCCATATCATGTATATCAGCAATAGCAGCACGGGCAGGCACAGCCAGATGGTCAGCCTCGTTTTCATTTGTAGACTTGGTTTATCGGTCATCACTTATCACTTAACCTCCGTCCCGATAAATGCGTTCTATGCTCCCAAAAAAAGAGCGATAAAACCTTTTTGAAAATAGAACAAGAAAGCTAAGTACAATTATCTGTGCTTAACTTTCTTATATAATATATGATTTAGTGCCCCAGATATTCCGAAGCGTGATCGATCCAGCGCTTGAAGCGCGAAAGAACGTCTTCCTTTTCGCCGCCCTTAACTTCAGCCACTGAAGGTGTTTCGATCTCTATATACTCTATCTGAGATTTATCAAGCTTTTGCAGACCCAGCTCGTTTCTTGCATATTCCTCGACCTTGGTCATGTTCATTCTCTCAGCTATCTCAGACTGCATACTTACATTCTCATTCTGCAGCTGATCAAGCTGCTTTTCCAGACCTGCCCTTTCGCTGTAAAGTCTGGATATCTCCACCTTACCATAAATAAGGCTTCCCATCAGTGAAACAGCTATAATAAGCAGTATAGCCCACGCTACCTTTGCGCCGATGCTCATTGCAGGAGCAGCAGGAATAGCCTTGGGTCTCTTCTTTTCTTCGTGTACAGCCGTTCTGCCGTGTTCGGGATTATCCTCGTAAGGCAGTTCGAGTTCATGAGCCAGGTTGCCGTGATCGTTATATTTTGTCATTTATGATACACCTCTATACGCGCCCCAAAAGCGCACAGAAAATTTTACACAAGCTTCTTTTTTTGTCTGTCTATCTATCTTTTCCCGTCACTGCGGGTCGTTCTTTATTTTCTCTATTATTCTGAGTTTCGCGCTGTGTGCGCGTTTGTTTTCTTCGTTCTCTATTTCTGTAGGCTCAATGGGCTTCTTTGTTATGAGTTTGCCCCTCGGAGTTCTCCCGCAAACGCACACGGGAAAATCAGGCGGACAAATACAGCCTTGACAAAAGCTCTTGAATCTTTGTTTAACGAGCCTGTCTTCCAGCGAATGGAAAGTGATTATGCAAAGTCTTCCGCCCACATTCAGCAGATCGAAAGCCTTGTCCAGCGCGACACTGAGATGTTCCAGTTCCGCATTGACCTCTATCCTTATCGCCTGAAATGTTTTCTTGCAGGGATTTTTCTCTCTTCTGACCTTCTGCGGTACAGCCGATTTTATGATCTCGGCAAGTTCCAGCGTGGTCTCTATCGGTTTTTCTTCCCTTGCCTGAACTATCTTCTTTGCGATGTTACGTGAGAATTTCTCTTCACCGTACTCGAATATTATCCTGGCAAGTGTCCGTTCATCGTAACCGTTTACAACATCGCGTGCCGAAAGTCCTTCACTGCTCATCCTCATGTCAAGGGGAGCATCATTATGATATGAAAAACCTCGTTCCGCATTATCCAGCTGATAGGAAGATACTCCCAAGTCCATCAGTATGCCATCAGCACCCTCAAGACCAAGTCTTGCGAATATCTCGTCCAATTCGGAATAATTTCCGTGAACGACCGTCGCAGGAAGTCCCGACAATCTTTCGGTTGCAACAGCCACAGCTTCAGGGTCTCTGTCAACAGCGATGAGTCTTCCTGTTGTCAGCCTTTTGGCTATCTCACGTGAATGACCCGCGCCGCCCGCAGTACCGTCACAATAGATACCCTCAGGCTTTATATCAAGTCCCTCGATACACTCATTGAGCAAAACGGAGACGTGCTTGAATTCCATTTATATCCCAACTCCTTCAAGAGCCGTCAGCAGTGCTTCATCATCGAGCTTCGCACTGCGTTCCTCCCATCTGCATTTATCCCAGATCTCACAGCGGTCGGTCAGTCCCATCACGATAACTTCTTTTTCAAGTCCCGCCCAGTCTCTCAGCGGCTGAGGTACAAGTATCCTGCCTTGCTTGTCCGCCTCGGCTTCAACGGCACTGCCCGTGAAGAACCTTATGATATCCCGTCCCGATGCCAGCGGCATCTCACGGAACCTTTCATTGAGCCTGTCGAAATCCTCGGGTGAGAAAACCAGCAGACAGTGGTCAATACCTCTCGTAACGATGAAGCGCTCGCCGATGATCTCGCGGAACTTCACAGGGAAGCTCATGCGTCCCTTGACGTCCATGCTCTGATTATAAGTACCCATCAAGGTCTTTAAAGCCAAGCGCTCACCCCCTCACGGACATATCTGCCGCGATTTGGTAAAACTTTGACACCAAATCGCACTTTTTACCACTATGACCATTATACAGCATAATGAAAAAAATTGCAATTGGTATTTTTTCCGAATTCTTGGAGAAGCAGGGAATTTTATTGTACTCGGCACAGCATATTTGTTACCCAATGGCGTAATTTGTAACTTTTAGAGAGCGTATTGTAACATTTCTGTAATTTGTAAATTTTATATTAACAAGAATCAACCACTATATCTGGGTGTTTGACACAATATATTTTCGGATATTTAGTTAGCAAACCTGCACATAATTACAAAACAATTACACGATCTGCTATTGAAACCACAACAAGTGCTGTTTCTATGATCCTATTGTACCACAATAACTGGTACTCGTCAATAAGTTTTCTTAAAAGTTCACACAAAATACAGAACTTATGTCACTTTAGTGATTTAATGCGTAATCCAATGTACAGTTAGAACTTACATTTTTTGCCAAAAACTAAAAATCGGTTACAACGCATTTTGTTAACGGAGTTAATTATTACAATTACAGCATTGCATAAAATTTTCGTGAAAACCCCCACGATGTATGACGAATCACTCGCAAACAATCTCATATCCCCAATTACCCCCAAGGTTTTCAACACTCTTTTCGTCATTGTGCACAAAGTCTCAGCTGTAAATATTATACGCAAACGTTTAAGGCGGTGCCCCCACAGGAAGCACCGCCCTTGATATACTATATAAGATATTGTTACCGCACTCAGCACCCCATCATCTTGTGCCGGCGGCGTATTCTCCCGGGGCTATGTCAAGCACTAACCTCGCAGGCTGAATGAGAGAATCCTCAAACTGACAGCCCCATTCGACCCCGGTACTTATCTCGCCATTCTCGTCAAGACCATCGACCACCTCGCCGATATGCGCCGTTTCGCCCGTTATATAAAAGAAGAACGCCATGTTGTAAACATAGTTCACTACATCATCGACCTCCAGCCCGCAGAAATGCACCTGTATATCGGGCAGATCTATCGCATAGTTGCCGAGGGTATCAACTATCATATCCCCATCTGTGCCGTCAATGTTGAAGAACCTTGCATTCACACAGTTGCGTATAAACCTGACCTCACGATTACCGCTGTTTTCCATCACCTGTTCAGGCGTGAGAAGCTTCCCCGCGGTAGGTGTCCAAACAGCTTTGCAATCGGGATAAAGCCCCAGCACACATTCCAGCCAGTCCATCAGAAGTTCGCACCTGTCCTTGTACTCCATCGCCGAACCCATCATCACGGTGATAAAGCACCTGTACCTGCATCTGTCCAGCAGTTCACTGACATCCTGAATGTCCCACAGCTGATAGCGTTCAAACTCGCCGATCTCACCGCTGTTAAATCCAAGCCCTTGCCCAAGTACAGCCAAAGGCGGAACATCGCCGTTTTCAAAATGAACAGCATATTTCTTTACCGCAAATGAAAGCATTTCGCCCGCGGTCGAAACCGCATCTACCTCCCCGAACTTTTCCTCAGCCGCCGCTTTGACCATCTCAGGTTCGAGAAGTGCCGGCTTATCCTCAAAAAGCAGTTCTATCATGAAAAGATCGGGTGAATCCGCTTCCTGTGAAAGATCTTGTTTCAATACCTCGCTCATATCCGTTTCTCCTTTCAAAACTTTATCACGCCAACTATCGCAGTACGAAAATATACGATCGTATACGTTCGTATATTTTCGTATAGTTTGGTACACTTTGGTATCGCCTCGTATATTCCGGTATCAACTTTTTCTGTCTTGTATACGATCATACCATATCTCATACCAAAAATCAAGCACGTCCGCAAAGGTATACCAACCTGTACGAACGTGCTTTCAAAAATATTATTTACTTCTTGATATCCTTTAAAGAACAGCTGTCATACAATGACTGCGAACTGATAATATACAGATAGTCATCGTATACCACAAAACCATCAACGTCCAGATAAGGATAACCGTACAGGTCATCAACATCCTTTGCCGCAAAAGGTGTAGTGCCTACCATTTTCAGCTCGTCACCATCGATCTCGATAAGGATATAATTCTGTTTTGCGGTTTTGCTGTTGTAATAATAATACACCTGGTTATCGTCATCATCGTAATCTGCACCAACTTTATTGTCCTCACCATCGGTAAGATATTGGTAATATTCATTTCGGGATATCTCGTCAGCATCATAATCGAACTCAGGTTCAAGTGGAAAACAACAGTATTTTCCATCCATCGGGGAGTACGTTATGTCATAAAAATCAAATTTCAGATCTTCTAGCCGAGAAAGCACCACCGGTCTGCGTATCGGTATCTCATCTACGGGAACCTTTTCTATATCATCCACGCTGATTTCCGTTTCTTCTTCCCATGTTGCCTTATATACATATCGGCTTACCTTGCCCTCAACAACATCCTCGGGACGAAGACTTACAAGCTCCATATCAGCGTTGTAATCTTCTTCATCATAATATGATTTTTTTAAGTTAAGGCATTTATCATCAAGGTTCAGATAATCTCCGTATCCCCTGCCAGCTATCACCACAGGTGCAGAAAGCGTATCTTCCTTGTAGCTCGTCACTTTCGGAGAGTTGATATCACTCAGGTCGGCAGATTCCAGCACCAGAACATCTTCGCCGCCGTCATCGTCATATAACCAATTCGCAAAATATACAGTCGAACCATCAAACGCAGCAGCATTGATATCATTGAACCACATATCATTGTCCATCTCGGGTTTATCAAAATATACCGTGCGTTTATACTGTCCCAGGTAATTCAGTTCCTCATCAAAAGCCGCTGCGTATTCGCTGCCCGCAATATATAGTACGCCGTTCTCCACCGAGAAAGTATCGATATAATCCTCCGTCGTGAAAGATCCGATATCATAATCATAATCAAAAGCAATTGCAACATCATCAGGAACATCACCAAAGGCTTTTATTTCCACCCCCGCAGAGGTATCGATTTTTATTATCTGCATGGCGTTTTCGCCATTTCCGCCGCACCGCGAAGCGATCCATATCTCACTGCCCTTTTCCAACATCTTTGAAGATGCGGCAGTAAGCGCCATCTTATCGGTACACTTAATTTCTCCCGAGGTATCAATACCGCTCATTATAGTAAGCACAGGCATCTCAGCCCTTGCAGAGATATAGATATCGTCCTCGTCTATAAGCGAAGCTTCGCCGTTTTCATATGTTTCGGGAAGAAATGCAGGCTTGCCCGAATCATACATTTCGGCTTCTGCAGCTTTTTTGCCGACGGAATACTTACTTATAACAGTTAACCTACCGTTATCGCCGATGATGAGGTCTTCCATTATACCGGGCTGTTCGTACTCGTAAAGAAGTTCCTCGCTGTTCTTGTCAAAAACACTGAACCCGCAGTACTCCTGATTTATCGTTTTATCACCTATCGATTCAGGCTTATGAAAATCATATAAAGCTATAAGTTCATCGCCGTTAAGCATCATGCCAATGACGTAAGGTCCCGGTTCCGTTCCGTTTTCCTTGTACACCTGATTTTCTGCAAGGTCTTTCCTGATAAACGTATCACTCATCATATCATGCTCAGAAAATTCCGCCTTGCCCTTATCAAGCTTACAGCTTTTAATGCTTGTCGCGCCCGCATCGAACACCTTATCATTTTCCTGCAAAAATCTCCGCAGACTTTTTCTCTCTTTTTTTGAATTACCGCTGTTCTTCAGCAGAGTTATATCTCCGTCACCATCATAAAGGCATTTATCTCTGAAAAAGTAGCTCATACTATAAGATGTATCGATATCCGCATAGCTGCGGTCATCGATATACTGCGTGTCAGCTGTATTGTCCAAATAGAGCCAGCTTGGTGTATCGTTTTCGCAGAGAAATGTATGCAGCGATTTATATGAACCTCTTCTCAGCCCTACAAAACCGAGATCGTCTTTCTTCTCTTCCTGTGTGATGACTTTTTCTGCTTTCTTTGACTTTTGAAGCACTTTGCCGCCGCGAAGCATCAAGCCCGTTCCGCCGACAGCTATCACCACAGCGGCAGCCGCAGCTATTTTCGGGATATTGCTGTGACTTCTGACAGTACTCTGTTCTTTGTTTGCAGCCTCCATCACCGCCGCAGTTATCTCCATACTGCCATTATCCAGCATCTCGCCGATATTCTCGGGTCGAAGCTTTTCGGGTATCGGGAACATATCCTCTTGACCCTTTATCAGCACACCGCGCTTAAACCCTTTCAGACCGCTCTTTTTCAGCCTGTCCCTGCCGACAGAGATATCACCCCTGACTTCAAGGGGCTTCATAGCGGTGATATCTGCGATATCAGCCACAGAAAGTCCTGCTATGCCGTTTAGCGCAAGGCAAAGCCTTTCCTTGTGGGAAATCTTTTCAAGTTCTGCCAGCACCTGCGGCACTTCGGCTTTCACTATTTCACCGTCCCGCGAGAATCCCTTGTTCCTGCGGAATTTTTCGGCAGTTTCAGCCAGCGCAGAAAATATCTTTACATCGAACTCTTTAGTCGTACAGTTTCCGCTATATACAGCATAGGTCGCAAGCACGCCCTCACGGACAGCTTCTCCTGCATCGTTTTCACTGCAAAGCACTGCTAGTGCGCAGTAATAAAGTTTTTTATACAGCCTGAGATATTGTTTCTCAAAAAATGATCTTTTATCGTTGGTCTTCAAAGCCTGCTCCTTTTGTCTACAAGTCGTTGTTTCTTCTAAATAATCAGTCCCGTGATGAATGCCGCCGCAGAAGCACCCAGTGCCACAGCTATCAGCGGAAGTTCAAAATATGCCATCGCAAGGGCTACTATCGTTCCCGCCACCGCAGTGACAGTGTTGCCATCACCCGTGCTGTAAAAAATCGCGGGAAAAGTCATTGCACTGAGTACCGCATAGGGTATGTAATGCAGAAAACTCAGCCAGAATTGTGAGGTTATCTTTTTCCTGAAAAATGTGAATGGAACCATGCGTATCAGGTAAGTCACAACTGCCATCACCGCTACATATATCACAATACTCATTCTTTTCCCTCCCGTGTGTCCTTTACAGGGAAAAGCCATGCACCCGCCAAAGATGCCACTATCGCACATATTATCATAGCAAATCCGCCTGATACCACAGTGAAAACATACTTGAACAGCAGACTTATCACCACAGCTATCAGCGATACAGCCAGTACTCCCTTCTCCTTTTTACAGGGAGGCATCACTATCGCTATAAACATACCATAAAGCACCAGTCCCATGGCATTTGACACAGCCTCAGGAAGAATTTCACCCGCAACTGCACCCATAGCCGTACCGCCAACCCAGCCCAGCACAGCCACAAATATCACGCCGTACATATACGCAGGTGTAAGCGGAGTATTCTGTGCGGCACACACAGCGAATATCTCGTCCGTTATGCCGTAGCTTGCCGCCAATCTGTGGGGCGTTGTGAATCTTTTATCCAGTTTCTGCGAAAGCGAAAGCGCCATCAGCGAATATCTCATATTTATCGTTATCTGCACCAGCACCATCTCCAGCAGAGTTCCCCCTGCCGCGATGATATCGATACCTGCTGCCTGTCCCGCACTTGTAACATTGGTCAGTGATATCAGCGAAGCGCAAAGTGCGCTCAATCCCTTACCGACCGCCGCTATGCCGAATCCGAAGGATACCGACAGATATCCCAGCATTATCGGCACACCGTGGGACATACCCCTTGCGAAATCTTTTTTCAAATCTATTCTCCTATCCTATCTTAACGGGTCTCCCCTAATAAACCATGATGCTGTATTCACCGCACATTTATAGTCTCGATAACTTCCTGCATAAGTTCAGCAGACTTCTGCTGCTTGCCTGCTGTCACTGCGAAATATGGTTTCAGTTCGTCCACGAAGCGCACACGGCTCTTGTATTTTCCTGCCAGTGCCGCTATCTGCCTTGGTTCTAAGGTCGTGATATAGAACTGCATCTTCGGGCCCATCTGCTTTATTTCCTTTATGCCCAGTCTTGAAGCCCTGTTTCTCAACAGTGCTATCTGCACCAGACCCAGCACCGCTTTCGGCGGGTCACCGTAACGGTCTATAAGTTCGTCAAGAACATCGCGGGAGTCTTCCTCCGTCGCGATAGACGCTATCTTGCGGTATGCGTCAACTCTCTGCGCCGCATTCTCGATATAGCCATCGGGGATATACGCATTTATCGCGATATCCACAAGGCAGTCCTCAGGCGAATGTGGTATCTCCTCGCCTTTCTGTTCAGCTATGGCTTCATTGAGAAGTCTCAGATACATATCATATCCCACAGCTTCCATGTGACCGTGCTGCTTTGCCGAAAGAATACTTCCCGCGCCGCGTATCTCCAGATCCCTCATAGCTATATGGAAGCCCGAACCGAACTGTGTGAACTCCCTTATTGCCTGCAATCTCTTGCTTGCAGTTTCGTTGAGAACCTTGCCGCGCCTGAATGTGAAGTAGGCGAAGGCTCTCCTGTTTGAACGTCCAACACGTCCTCTGAGCTGATGCAGCTGTGAAAGTCCCAGCCTATCAGCGTCCTCGATTATCAGCGTATTTACGTTTGGTACATCAATACCTGTTTCTATCAGAGTAGTGCATACCAGTATGTCTATCTCATGCTCGACTACCTGACGCCATATCTCCGAGAGTTCTTTCTCGTCCATCTGTCCGTGGGCATAGCCTATTCTTGCATCGGGTATGCTCTTTTGCAGACGATCAACCGTCCTGAGTATAGTATCTATCCTGTTGTGTATATAGTAGACCTGTCCGCCTCGCCTTAATTCCTTGCTTATGGCTTGCAGTATAACGCCGTCATTATGTTCGATAACATAGGTCTGTATAGGATGTCTGTCCATAGGCGGTTCTTCTATGACGGACATATCCCTTATGCCGCTGAGCGCCATGTTCAGGGTACGGGGTATAGGTGTAGCCGAAAGGGTCAGTATATCCACCCCGGGGTGATTTTCCTTGAATTTCTCCTTGTGCGCCACGCCGAAACGCTGTTCCTCATCTATTATCGCAAGACCTAAGTCCTTGAACTCAACGTCCTTTGATACCAGCCTGTGAGTGCCTATTATAAGGTCAACAGTACCTCTTTTAAGTTCACGAACGATAGCCGCCTGTTCCTTAGGTTTGCGGAATCTTGACAGCAGTTCGACTTTCACAGCAAAATGCTCAAAACGCTTTATCGCTGTCTGGTAATGCTGCCATGCCAGTACAGTGGTAGGCGCAAGTATAGCGCACTGTTTTCCGTTAACAACGCACTTGAAAGCCGCCCTAAGTGCAACTTCCGTTTTGCCGAAGCCCACATCGCCGCAGAGAAGTCTGTCCATAGGGGTATGCTTTTCCATATCGCCCTTTATCTCGTTTATGGCACGAAGCTGGTCATCTGTCTCCTGATAGTCAAATCTTTCCTCGAAATCCCTCTGCCAGTCGTCATCAGGCTCAAAGGAATATCCCTTTGCCATCTGGCGCTGTGCATACAGCTTGGTAAGTTCCTCTGCCATATCCTTTACTGCGGCACGCACCTTGTTCCTTGTACGTGTCCATTCGGTGGAATTCAGCTTGTTCAGCTTAACACCGCCGTCGTCGCCCGGTCCCACATACCTTGATACAAGGTCAAGCTGAGTTACAGGCACATAAAGCACGTCTGTGCCTGCATAGCTGATGGTGATGTAGTCCTTTTTGACACCGCCTGTTTCGATGTTCTTTATGCCCATGAACTTGCCTATGCCGTACATCGAATGTACTACCAAGTCACCCGAATGTATATCCGAAAGCGCCTTTATCTCCTCGCCCGCCTTGTGCTTGGGCTTTTTGCGTTTTGAAGACAGAGCTTTCATCTGAGTAATCAGCGCACAACCAATCGAGGGGTAATCATATCCCGCCGAAAGACTGCCCGTGCGCACGTATACTACTCCGGGCTTTATCTCGAAGTTTTCGCCCATCTGTTCAGCATTTATCCCCGAATCTTTCAGGTCTTTCACGATGATAGGCACTGTCTTCTCGGAACCCGCCAGCACCACCGTGCAATAGCCATTATCACAGAGAGTCTGCAATTCTTCCTGCAAAGCCACCATGCTTCCGCCCCACGCAGAGGTCTGACGGCAATCTGTGTTTATCAGCTTTTTCAGCTTCACACTATTTAGCGAGCGCATAAAAGTATCCATGAAGATGGTCTTCATGTTGACTATCCTGCTCTCCGCCTGTCCCATTTCAAGGCAGAAACCTTCCAGACGTTTGAAAAGTATACCCTCGGCGTAGAGTATCTTTAAATCTTCCGCCATCTGTGCCAGCGCCGCCCTACCCTTTTCAATACAGTTGTTGTATTCCGAGACAGCACAAAAGCCCCCGCCGAAGTAGTCGAAAACCGTAGCCGTTTCGCTGTACGCCAGGGTGTAATATTTATCAAGGTCGGTGAGCATTATGCCGCTCTCGATAAGGTCGATATCCTTCTGGATATGTTCTCTTATCTTGTCGGTCAGCTTACCTCTGGCAGACTTTGCCAGTTCTTCCATACGTCTTACCTGTTCGGCGCTGTCAGGAAAGATTATCTCCAGAGCGGGTGCGACAGTCACCTTATCCAGCGGCTCGGAGCGTCTTTGGGATTCAACGTCGAAATACGCCATCATATCCACTTCGTCACCCCAAAGCTCGATACGCACAGGCTGTTTGTCCTGAACGGGGAATATATCTATTATCGAACCCCTGACAGAAAACTGCGCCGCGCCCTCTACCTGGTCTGTTCTGGTATAACCCGCCGCCAGCAGTTTACGCGAAAGTTCTTCCGCATCAAGCTCACTGCCGTTTTCAATGACGAAAGTGTTCTCCTTCAACGCGGCGGGCGGTATAGTACCTTGCAGACAGGCTTCCATGCTTGCCGCCATTATCCTGCAATTGCCCGATACTATATCCGAAAGCGCAGCTATACGCCTGTGCTCGTATTCTCTGGATATGCCTTCCATATAAGCAAAGTTCATATCCTTTGCAGGATAAACGCAGGCTATCTGCTCCCCTGCCATCTCGTTGATATCAGCCGTCATTTTGGTGGCGTCAGCCTCATCAGCGCATATCAGCAGGCACTTGCCCAGCGATGACAGCGCCGCTGTAAGCATAGCTTTGTGTATACCCGAAACACCCGTAACCGCGGCAGGGGTATAGCCTTTCAGCAGGCAGTTTTTGATATCCTTGTAATGTTCAAGACGGCTTGCTGTTTCAAAAAATATATTCATCACATCATACCCTAAAAACTACGCATTGAATTTGTTCATAGCTTCATCTGTCTTGCCCTGCACCATAAGTTCCAGCGCACTGCAAGCTTTCTCAGCTGCACCATCCAGCTTTTTCCTGTCCTCTTCGCTGAATTTCGAGAGCACCCATTTTGCAAGGTCATAGGCGGGATTAGGCTTTTTGCCAACGCCTAGCTTTATCCTTGGGAAGTTCTCACCGTCACACTGTGCGATGATGCTCTTTATGCCGTTGTGTCCGCCCGCCGAGCCTTTTCTCCTTATCCTCATCTGTCCCACATCAAGGGAGATATCATCAAATATCACGATAACATTTTCAAGAGGTATCTTGTAGAAATCCATAGCTTCCGACACCGCATCGCCGCTGAGGTTCATAAAGGTCTCGGGCTTCATCACAAGACAGCTTTTGCCGCCTATGACGGTATTGCCCACCTTAGCCTTGAACTTGTGTCTGTCGCAGGAGAATCCCAGCTTTTTCTCCAGAGCTTCAATCGTTATGAAGCCCGCATTGTGCCTTGTCCCTTCATACTGTATCCCGGGGTTTCCCAACCCCACGATGATATACTCGGGTTTTGTACTTGTTTCCCCGCGCTGTGCGGAGAGCTGTTTAAGCTTTTCAAAAATATCCATAATCTTTACTCCTGTCATTTTTACCTGTATTATATGTGTGATCTATGTTATTTTGATGGTTGTGATATCACCAGATACCATTTTCATCATCAATATTTCCCATGTTTTCAACTTAGACAACATTAAACCATGCACGCACAAAATCCCCGACTTTCTCGAAGTCGGGGTATGTTCTTTTACTTAGTGTATTATATCATATCGCAGTCGTATTTGTCAATAGCCGAATCACCGATGTTTTCGCTTATTCGGGACTTATTGTCAGTACACAGAGTTCCGGGTCAGCATAATAGGGAGCATTTTCAACTCCGCCTTTCATTATATCTGTATTCCAGATATTGCCATTCTCCATGAGATCATCGATCGCTTCGTCATAGCTGTCCCTGTCCGCGAACATTATATCAAACCCGCCGTCCTTAAAGTGTTCGTTCATCAGAGAATTCACCTGATCAAAGCTGTAACTATCAAGGAACAGCCCGTTCTTTACATAGTAATTCTCGTCCATCGAACTGCACGTTGGTACAAAAGGCACATCCTCATCAACTGTCCTGCCTTTCATAAATCGGCTGTCGTCCAGCATGAAGAATTTGTGCATGGGAATATACTTCGATTCGAGTTCCGTAGTGTTCTCATCCCAGGTAACATCTAACCAATAATATTCGCCGTTTACCTTAACATAGTTCCATGCGTGCTTTTCGTATCTTTTATCATTTTCGATCCATGCATCACCGCAGACCATGCCACATTCAAAGCCCATCTTCTGTGCCGCCAGAGCAAATGCCTGGGCATATCCCTCGCACACCGCCTTATGTTCAACAAGACAGCCGTATGAAGATCCCGCAAATCCAATATCTTCCGATTCCGAAGCTTCTGCCGCCGCATGATCATAATCGCATATCTCGATAAGCTTGTCATGAATCAGCAACAGTTTATCAAAATCCGTCGCATCGCCGCTTGCTTCCTTTACTATTTCATCAAGCGACTTGTCCATGTCAGCCTTCATTTCAGCCAGCGCTTTTTCATCAAGGTCGTGAACACTGTCACATTCAACCGTGGTAGTGGAATAATCCGTGCTGACCGTGAACCCGCCCGTCCAGAAAATATCAGGACGAGCATACCTCGCGCCGTACACCGCATTCTGTACCATCTCGGTGCTGACAACACCGTCAAATACTATCTTTCGCTTGCACTCAGCCAGTTCTTTATAGATCTTTTCATTGACCTGTTCCTGAGTGTACGAACCCTTTTCGATTGAATGTTCTTCTATCTTTTCATCAACTTTCGCACTGATAGTTTCTTTTATCTCGCTCAACCCGCAGCTGCTCAACATAAGTGCCGCCGCAAGTATCGGAAATAGTGCCTTCTTCATTTTATTGCCCCCTTACAGGTATCGTGCTTATATTGTATCATGCCCGAGTAGATTTGTCAACGCAGTAAATTACTACTTTTTGTGAAATTCAATACCTATCTTGCTGTTTTATTTTTCGTCAAACTGGTCTGTTCACAAACAGGACTTTTATTTTTGTACATAGAGTATATGCTTAACTATATGGATAATATTCACAACGCCGCACGAACCCTTTTATAGAAACTTGCCATATAAGGCGCTAATTTATGAATATATAAGATGTTATTTATTAACAAAATCTAAATGTTTGTGATAATAACGAAAAGGGCTTGAAATTCTAATCATATTGTAGTATAATATAGACAGTACAAAGGCAGCTAATTGTTGACGTACTCACCGATACCCAGACAGGGCGGCGATACTTTTTTGAAAAGGAGAGTTTCTATGGAACTGAAAAATTTCATCGCTCACGGCGACATCTATGACATCTACGAATGTGACGGAAAGTCCATTAATATTTACACTAAGCCTGAATATAAGGAGAAATGCCTTTATGCGGCACTTACCCACGCAAGATGTGAGACCACACTGGTAAACTCCTTCATCAAGACCCCCATACTCCATGAGGTATCTGTGATCGACGGCAAATGGGCTATTTCCTTCGATTTCATCAAGGGCAAGACCCTCCAGCAGCTTATGGACGAGAATCCCGATAAGATGGACACCTACCTCAACCAGTTCATCGATATCCAGACAGAGATACACGCGCAGTATATGCCTCTGCTCTCAAAGCTGAAAGACAAGATGGCTCGTCAGATCAAGTCATTGGGCGCAATCGACGAGATCAAGAAGTATGAACTTCTCACAAGACTGGATTCTATGCCCAAGCACATCAAGCTTTGCCACGGCAATTTTGCGCCCAAGAATGTCATCATCAACGATGAGGGCACATATGTCATCAACTGGTCAGCCGCAAGACAGGGCAATGCTTCCGCAGACGTTGCAAGAACTTACCTTCTGTTCTGCCTGAACAATCCCGATCTGGCTGAAACATACCTTGATAAGTATTGCCTGAAGAGCGGTACATCAAAGCAGTATGTACAGGCATGGCTCCCGATAGTAGCAGCAGCACAGCTCATCAAGGGCAGAGAGGAAGAAAAGGATCTTCTCATGCGCTGGATAGATGTTGTTGACTACTCCTGATAATACGCGGCAGCAACTGAGCGGACAAAAACAAACCAAGCCGCGAATTGAGCTTTGGCTCAAGCCTTTCGCGAAAGGCTTGCGGAAGAGCACACCATCAGCAAAGCTGATGGTTAGAGGCAGAGCCTCTCGGTCAAGGCACAAAAGCGACGTGAACACAATCATAGCAATAGCAGACTATCTTCCCGCAAAAAGAGCGCGGGCAATTCAGAACATTCAGAGCGTATGCAACCGTATGCATACGCTCTTTTTCTGTGCGCGAATATTGCCCGCGCCCGAAATCGGACAGCGATAGCGAATCCGATTTCTCGTCCCGAGGAACGAGGGGCGACCCGATACCGCAGTCCGTATAAAAGATAAAAAGCCCCTCGGCGCACAGCAGCGTCAAGGGGCTGTAATTATTCAGATCAGGAAGCCTTTTCCTCTTTTTCCTCAGCAGGCTTTTCGTCTGCCTTCTCAGTTTCCTTTTCCTTATCCTTTTCTTCGTCCTTCTTCTCCTCAGCCTTGGAGTCGTCAGCCTTTTCTTCCTTGCTGCTGTCGTCCTTCTCAGGCTTTGCAGTAGTAGTGGTTGTGGTTGTCTCCTCGGGCTTGGAATCGTCAGGCTTAGCTACTTCACCGGAATCGCCGCACTTGGTAAGTGTGTAACCTTCCTTGCTTGCGACCTCCTTGTTGAAGTCTGCCATAGAGCCATAGAAGTAGTATGAGAATCCGCTGTAGCTGGACTCCTTGTAGAACTTGCCGTTGTCGCAGATAACATTGTCAGCATATACTACTGCGATAAAGGAAGCAGACTGCTTCTCTTTGCCGTCTGTCTTTACCTTAACCTCGTAAACAGCGTATATTCTGTTTACTAAACGGTCAGTAACATTGCTGTAATTGTTCTTGTCAGTGAAGGAAACATAAACGTCTTTCAGTGTCAGGCTGGTAACCTTCTCGACCTTGCCGTCATACTCAACGTTATTTGCGTAAGAAGAGAACAGCCAATCCGAGCTTGTGCCCTGGAGATGTTCCTTGAGCTCGCTCTCTTCGTCTGCTACCATCTCCTTGAAGTCTGCACTTTCATAAGCTTCGCGTCCGTTATTTGCTGTAACGTATGCAGGCATTGTATCATCAACAGTGAATTCCTTTATAACATAACCGTCGGCATCAGCTTCACCCTTGATTTTATAACCCTCGTTCTTGAGACTGCCATAATCATTAGCCTTTACCTTGAACTTGTCGCCTACTTTAAGACCGTCGCCGTTCTCAATGGAGAATCTTATATTGTCAATAACAAGATCACCCATCTGGTCGTTATCAACACCTTCTACTTCAAGGAAAGGTATAGCTCTGTCAAACTTGAATGCGATGTTCTCAAACACATCAAGTTCTTTCAGTTCGGTAAGACCCTTTACCTCGTATTCCTTGGTAAGAGCAGCCTCGCCGCCCTTGATGACATAGTACTTGCCGTTAGCCTCATATACAATATCATCGCCTGATTTCTCAGTTTTACTTGAATAAAGCTCGCAGGTGATCTTTACCTTATCACCGTTCTTCAGACTGCTAGAACGATCGTAACTATAATATAGATCCAACTCATCTCTAGCTTCGTCTCCATAGGTGACATTCATTCTGCCATCGCCGTCAACACCTGTGAACTCGACCTTGATGTACTTCTCATCGAAAGGATCCAGTTCGGTGCCATCTTCAAGGTTCTTTACCTCGATCTCAAACTCGGTGTTTGTGAGCTTGATCTTAGCATCTTCCAGAGCCTTCTTATCATAATCAACAGTTACCTTTATCTTGTCACCGTTTTTCAGATCCTTTTCCTTATCGAACTTAACTTTGAGAGTGTAATTTTTCTTGGAATTCTTCTGCAGAAGTGCCTTTCTCATGGAAACCATATCCTGAGGTTTTTTAGCTTTGGTCCATACCTTTTTCAGTTCCGCAGGATCATAAGACAGATAAGGAGATACCTTCTCGCCTTCTAGAATTTCTGCAAAATATTCTTCATCATCGGCATCAAGTGGATTGGTGAGACTCTTCATATCCTTGCTCAGCGCAAGTATCTTGTCATAACCGTCATAAATATCATAGGGATATGCATTAAGCTCACCTACTACGGTACCATGTCCGTTCAGACCCTCATATTTAAATCTGAACAGCTCCTTAGCATCGATCTTCTGATACTTTGTCAGGTTTGCAACGACAATTATCAGTACGATAACCGCTACAAGTGCAGCTAAGGGGATTATGGCGATCAAGGGATTCTTCTTCACCTTACCGATAATCTTCTGTACAGTCTGATTAGGCTGCTTCGGTGCAGCAGCTGCTGCCTGCTGATAGTTGTTGTACGGCTGTGTCTGACCATACTGTGGCTGCTGTTGTGCGGCATCATCAGAAACTACTGCTCCGCAAGAACCGCAGAACTTCATTCCGTCTTCCATCTGTGCGCCGCATTTAGCACAAAATTTCATAGCTTTATCCTCCTGCTCTTCATTATATACTTGTTACAAATGTAAATATTTGAACATAAATGTACATGATAAGTATAAATCATTAATAAGGTTTTGTCAAGACTGACTCCGACATTTTTCGACTTATCACAAATCCCCGCTCTTATTAATAGTATCTTTGAGTAAATTATACTATTCGTAAAAATTTTCCATCTGCATTTGTGAGATTTGTCTTTACACTTTTGATACTACTTACACCCAAGAATATGAGCGTGAACAAACCGATGTCCACGCTCTGTCAATGATTATAAGTTAATTCTGTCCGTAGTATGCATTCTTGCCGTGCTTGCGCAGATAGTGCTTATCAAGCAGCTCCTGCTGTATCGGCGCAATACCGGGGTTCAGCATAACTGTATGGAAGTTCATGAACGCAGCTTCTTCAAGTACAACAGAATTATGTACCGCATCAAATGCGTCCTTGCCCCATGTGAAAGGTCCGTGGCTGTGTACAAGCACTGCGGGTATGCTCATAGGGTCAATGCCCTTGAAACGCTCGATGATAACTGTACCAGTTTCTTTTTCGTACTCCCCTGCTATTTCCTCGGGAGTCATCTTGCGTGTGCAGGGTATCTCGCCATAGAAATAGTCGCCCTGTGTTGTGCCATATGGAATAACACCCTTTCCTGCCTGTGCAAAGCTTGCTGCCCACTTGGAATGAGTGTGTACTATTCCGCCGACTTCTGCAAAAGCCTTGTAAAGCTCCAGATGTGTAGGGGTGTCGCTCGATGGCTTGTAATGTCCCTCAACTACATTGCCCTCAAGGTCAACAACTACCATGTCTTCCGCTTTCATTCCATCATATTCAACACCCGAGGGCTTTATTACTACAAGACCGCTGGCACGGTCTATCTCGGAAACATTTCCCCAGGTGAATTTTACAAGTCCGTACTTGGGCAGAAGCAGATTAGCTTCAAGCACCTTCTGTTTGAGTTCTTCCAGCATTTTCTTTTCCTCCTGTTTATCGTTATATCTCGTTCGGCAAATGCCAGCTGTCGCCGTCCCATATCAGATCAACATCATCAAGGTTCGCCGACCACGCACAGCCTTCAAGACTGTTGGTAATATCTGTAAGGCATTCCAGCCAGTAAAGTATTATCTCATACACTTCATCATTGCCCGCAGGTACAGCAGTTGAACCGTCCAACACGGTATCAGCTTCACCAAAGGGCGCTTTGTACAGGCAGAAATCCTCATACTTTTCCTCGAATGGATATTCCCTGCAATATCTGTCAACAATGGCGATAACCGCCCTGTTTTCGGCATCGCTCAAAGGTTTATCTCTTTTCGCGGTATAGTATATCGAAACCGACATCTCTCCAACCTCCCTCAGCTTAAATTATAGAACATGAAATTACCGTTCTTCCTGAAACCGAAGTCAGTATAAAGCAATACGCCCATGTCCGATGCGGTTATATGCACCGCCCCACAGCCTGCTTTTCTTGCTTCATCGACCACAAGTGCAAGCAACTTTTTCGCGATTCCCTGCCTGCGGTATCCCGGGTCTGTGAACATACTTGAAAGCAGTCCCAGTTTACCCGACGGACAGCTGAAATACGGCGGTTTCTCAACTATGGACATTCCGCTCGTACCGATTATCTTGTCACCGTCCAGCGCCAGCCACGAAACGAAGGTTCCGTCAGCCATATGCCTTTTGTAATAGTCCGCAAGGTTCGGGCGCAGGTCGATATCCTCCTTTGCTCCCTCCTCGCGAAGCTGTGTTATGCGCATGGTGATAAAAGTATTAAGGTCTTTTTCTTCAAGTTTTCTGTATGTTATCTCCATATCATTTTCCTCTCTTTCGGCTTTATTCGCAGATATATGCCCTTATTTCGCTCAGCATATATCCCACATATTCTACTGCAAGTCTATCGTCATACTCCGCTTTTTCGGCAGATGAATATTCTTCCAGCGCAGTATTTATCATCACGCGGTATCTTTCGGGGATATTTTCCATCCCCCATTCACCGCCCTCTTTCTTCGAGAGTATCAGCCCCTCACGGCAATACGCCAGAACTCTTGTCAGGTTCAGAATGATGTACATCGCATTATCAAGAATATCTTCCTCGGCGTTTTCGATATCTGACCATATACTGTCAAGATAATGCGCCCTGTCCACTTCGCCGAAAACTTCCTCAATAGGCTTGCCGTAAAGGGTCTTCCCGCGATTTGTGATTATCATAAAATGCGCCGCAAGGTCTTTGTCCTCGCCTTTCATGTTCTGTATGTACCCCTCTGGGTCGGACTTATACCAGCCCAGTGTCCCCGAAGAAAAATGCAATTCAAAAGGCGTAGGATAGGCGAAAGGTCTGCACACGCCTGCTTTTACAATACTCATTTCGATGCCCTTTGCAGGGGCTTTTTCGTTCAGAGTAACTACCATTTCCATGAATCGCCTTTTCCTGTCATCAGGCACTGTATCCCTGACAACTACGATAAGGTCGATATCGCTCTTATCGGGATTGAAGCACCCCATAACAGCCGAACCGTGCAGATACACGCCCATAAGATTCTCGCCAAGTATATCACTGCACTCCCTGACAAATATATCCGTCAGGGCAGAATACCCGTTTATATCTTCGCTCATTATTTTTTCCTTTTCGGCTTTTTGTCGGTCAGCTGAAAACTGCCGTCAATAAGCGAGCATATCTCCTCAAAGTCAGTTACTTTGTCGATGAGTATGCTCACCCACAGACGTTTGTTCATGTGATATGCCCGCATAAAATCCTCACGCTGAACCAGTATGTCCACCAACAGCGGGTCACACTTGACGTTCATCACATCGACTGTCCCCTCGCCATCGATACCCAGAGTACTGCATTTGACTTTCATGATTATGCCGAACCATTTCTTCGTATCGTTATGGCGGAAAACAGCGGTGTCGAAATCCCCTTCAAAGAGGTATTCGGGAGATACGCTGTATTCTTTTTTGATAAAGGAGATTATCTCTTCACGTCTGCTCATTTCGTCAGAGCCTGTCATATCTCGCCGAAAGCCTTAGCGCCTGCCAGACCTGCGGAGTAGTTTTCCATATACTTCTTCCAACCCGCATTGCCCGCAGCATCGGGTGAAAGTGTGGACTTCTCCATGCCTGCGAAAGCACGCTTTTCAAGCCAATCTGCCAGAGTTTCGCCCTGCTTTTCAATACCAAAAGCAGCAAGCAGAGCCATGCCCCATGCACCGCCCTCGCCAGCTGTAGACATTACGCTTACGTCGCTGTTAAGCGCATCTGCCAACATCTGCTGAGCCACGCCCTTGACCTTGAAAAGTCCGCCGTGACCTGTGATGCTCTTGGGCTGAACGCCCTCTTTTTCAAAGAGTATGTCATTTCCCGCTTTCAGTGCAGCCATAGCACCGTAGAGTTCAGCACGGAAGAAATCAGCCAGAGTTGTTTCGCTGTCGGGCTGACGGAAGTATGCGGGCTTGCCGTTTGCAAGACCTACAACAGGTTCGCCCGAAATGGTATTATATGAAACCACACCGCCGCAGTCGGGCGCACCCTTGAGAGCGTTCTTATACAGCAGTTCATAAGCCGTCGAAACATCAACAGGATTGCCTGTCAGCTTTGAGAACTCTATGAACATATTCACCCACTTGTCCAGTTCACCACAGCAGTTGTTGCAGTGAACCATTGCAACATCTGCGCCGTCGGGAGTAGTCACAACATCTATCTGAGGATAGTGACCTTTCATGGGCTTTTCAAGCACTATCATGGAGAATATCGAAGTACCTGCCGAAACGTTGCCTGTACCCTCACGAACTGCATTCGTTGCCGCCATTCCTGTGCCTGCATCGCCCTCGGGAGGACAGAAAGGTACGCCCGCTTTAAGGTTTCCAGACGGGTCAAGGAGTTTAGCGCCGGCTTCAGTGAGTTTAGCTTTGCTTCCCTGAACAGCTGTATGTACAGCAGGCAGGATATCAGCAATATCCCAGCCGAAAGCCTTCACCTTGTCAAGAGCGCGGAATTTAGCCAGCATATCCGCATCATAATTGCCGTCCCTTACAGGGAACATACCCGATGCATCGCCTATACCCAGTTCTCTTTCGCCTGTCAGCAGGAAATGTACATATCCCGCCAGAGTATTTATATGCGCGATATCCTTAACGTGAGTTTCGCCGTTCAGCACAGCCTGATACAAGTGCGCGATGCTCCATCTTTCGGGGATATTGAAGCCAAAAAGCTCGGTGAGTTCTGCGGCAGCTTCTCCTGTGATGGTGTTTCTCCATGTCCTGAAAGGCACCAGGAGTTCGTCATTCTTATCAAAGGCGAGATATCCGTGCATCATTGCTGAGATACCCATTCCGCTGAAAGTTGTCAGTTCAACCCCGAATTTGTCTGCAACATCTTTTCTGAGATCAGCATAACAATCCTGCAAACCGTTGATGATGTCCTCTCTTGAATATGTCCACACGCCGTTTTCCAGTTTGTTCTCCCAGCTGTGTGAACCTCCTGCTACGGGAACAAGGTTTTCGTCCACCAGGCAGGCTTTTATACGTGTCGAGCCGAATTCAATGCCCAGATATGCCTTGCCCTGCTCAATGATGTCTTTAGTTGTCATGTCTATTCTCCTTTATGGTATGATTTTGTACGTTTAAATTAATGTCCGGAGTTTTTCGGAAGTTCCACCTTTTCGCTGAATATGCTCTCATAGCCCGTAGCTACGGCTTTTCCCGATGCCAGATCCATGTATCTCTCTGCGTCCTTTGAATTCATTATCCGCAGATCACGGTCTGCACTGTGCTTATCAAATGGAAATCTCGGAAGACTTCTCAGCAGTTCAAGGTCTGCTAGCACGATCCCAAGCTTGAAATACGCAAACAGCAGATAGCACAGCATCAGCATTATTTCTAGCGAAAATTCGTTGAAAAGAAATATGACGAAAGGCAGTGCTAAAACCGTCGGGATAAATATCAACCAGCGCCGTTTCAGACTCGCAGTGCTTATCATCGCGCCGCTCAAAGCAAAGCCGATATAGTAAAATGCTCTGCCCACAGTAAAGCTCATAGCGTCCCTGCCAAAGCCCGAAGCCTCATATACTGCAAAACTCGTCCAGCCGATAAATCCATATATCACCAACGCAGGCAGAAGAGGTACAAAGGTCAGCCGTGCCAGCCGCTTTTGCTCCTTCATCCTTTTGCGGTATATGCCTAACAATTCCTCATCGGGCATAGTCATCCAGCATTCATGAAGATCATCCATAGCATACGCACCTCCAAATTGTACTTACAACTCATTATACCACATCAAATTGTTGATTACAAGTCGTATGATTGTTGATTATTTTTCATAAATTGTGGTATTTCTTACTGTCGCATACAAAAACAGCGGACAGTCACACGACCGTCCGCTTTATCATCATTATATTATCAGTACTTAAGCTTTGCTATCCTTTCCTGAATAAGCTTTGCTTCTCTATCCACATTCGCATTTTTGTAATGGATATTGTAAACAGCAGACATATAAATATCTATCATCTCGCTGTTTTCCATAGCAGGACACATGGGCTGTATCAGCGGGTCGCTCAACATCTGTCGGTTAGCTTCGTACTCAACGCCTTTCAGCAGTCCTCTCGCCTCAAGCGCCTCAGAAGCTGCACGGCTTACAGGAGTACCCTTTGACATCTCCAGACAAGTCGCCATATCAGAACTGTTTATCAGATAATTGACCAGTTTTCCCGCTTCCTTGGGATTTGCAGTATCCTGTCTTATGGCGTACAGACCGGTAGGCTTTTCGTACCAGCCGTAGCTGAGATAGCTGTCCGTCGTCAGGAACGGACCTATCGCCAGTTCCATCTTCATATTGTTTATAGCGTCTTCAAAGTATCCGGGGTCGGAAGCCCATGAAACCGTGCCCGCGTTCTTCATCATCGCGAAATCACGCCTATCATATTCCGTTCCCAGCTTTGATACCTTTTCGTCAACTATCCTTGTGCTGAATCTCAGCATTACAGCAAGGTCTTCCGCTGTAAAAGCAGGTCTGCCGTTCTCATCAAAGGACTTGTGACCCGTAGTCTGTTCCATATAGGCGCAGGCTGTCATCCAGTAAAACTTCTCTGTCAGGGATATCGGATAGATATTATCCTTACGCATCACTGCCGCCGCACTGAACAGATCTTCCCAGTTCTGCGGTATCTCCAGCCCGTAGCTTTCATAAAGAGTCTTGTTGTATATGAATGTCACCGCATTGAAGCCGTAAGGTACAGCTTCAAGCTTACCGTTCACCATACCGCAGCTGAGGGCGCCCTCGGGGTAAGTCGAAAGATCTATGTTGTCAAGGTCGGTAAGCGTATAGAACTCGTTGCCGTCATTCGTGTATTCATACAGCCAGTCATAGTTCAGCTGCATTACATCAGCCTGAGTTCCCGAATACATCTGAACGTCCATCTGCGATTTATATCCCGAGAATTCCGAGTACTTCGGGCGTACATTTATGCCGCTCTGCTCGGTAAACATATGCAGACCGTTCAGCGTTCTTTCATTCCTGTCATCGGTGCCCCACCAGGAAAAGCTTATCTCAATTGATTCGTCTTCCTCTTTCAGCGTTCTTTCGTGACAGCCGCAAAGCACCAGCATAACAGCCGCAGTCAGTACCGCTGCCGATCTTTTAATTATATGCTCCATCATTTGTGTGTGCTCTTTTCCTTTTTATAAATAGCATAGCTTTTCTCGTCATCGTCTATTGCTTCCTGAAGCGCCTTTTCAGCCATGGTATAAAGCTCGTCATAATCCGTACTGTTATGAGGATATACCGATGCACCGACACAGATATGTATATCGTCCTCATGTGCCAGATAAACCGAATTAAGCGCCTCGCTCAGGTCGATAAGTCCCTGTTTCAGAGCATCATTCGCCTTGAAAAGGTCGTACTGCGTAAAGTCAGCCATTACCAGGAACTCGCCCTCACCTGTACGTCCGAGGATATTCTTTGATTCGGGAGAATCTGTTTTCAAAAACTCCGCCAGACCGCGGTAAGTTTTGATTATCGCACCGTTATATCCCGAGGGACCATAAGCTGCACGAACCTTGTCGAGGTTCGTTATCCTTGCTATCGCAAGCATCATCGTCGCTCCCGATACACAGGTCTCCAGCTTATCCGCGATAATGTTCTCGGCTTCCTCGGCATTGATGATACCCGTCAGCATATCCACATCGGGTGTCATCGTAGAAACATTACCGTAAGCAGGATCGTCCTTGACATTTATCAGCATCAGCGTCAGCGCAAGTATCAGCACCAGCATCAGCGCAACTGCCGTTTCAAGTTCCAGTTTTTTATAAAACTCGTATGCACCCGACATATCTTTTATCAGCACGATAGTCCAGCCGTTTTTCAGCGTTTTTTCCGCCTGTATCGTTGTATCTCCTATAACGACACAACTGTCGCTGCTGGTCTGGTCTATCTGGAATTCCTTTTTGGTGTTGTTTATGTCCAGAATATTCTTTTCGCCGTCCATAAGCAGCAGCTGTGAATCCTTTATATGCTCCATACTTGTGATAAGGTATCTAAGTTCCTCTGTATAGAAACTTCCCAGAAACAACACATTGTCATTCGCCTGACTTATATAGTATACCTTGCCCTGATCGTCATTGATCCCCGCTACCCAAACTCTGCGGTTCTCACCAAGAAGATTTTTCAGAAAAGGATACACATGGTTCTCGTTATCGCACATCAGCTCTTTCGTACCGTCAGATAATCTGCCGGCAGCTGCATCGTTGCGGTATATCAGGGTAAAATCGCAATAATTATCGATAATACTGAGAGCTGTCACATTCTTTTTGAGTTCAGCCAATCTCTGGGAATTATCGTATTCAGTATTAGTGGAGAAATTTGCCGCATCAAAGCTCATGAGCCCTTCATCCGCAAGCATTATAACACTTGCGTCTTCAAGCTTTTTAAGGTGCATATCCAGCACAGCTGCGGACTGTTCAGCAGAATTCCTGAGCAGCTCAGCTTCGTATTCAAGCTGTTTATCATAATGCACATAGCTTGTATAGCTAATGCATACTGCACACACTGCCGCCATGACGATTATGATGACCATCATCATCGTGCGGGTAGAATGCTTCAGCTTCTTCTTACCATCTTTTTCCAATATACGTACCTCTATCTTCAATAATAGTCATTACACCGACCGCTCCTGTAAAAGAGCCATTACATTTATTACATGACCTATCAATTTTTTTGTATACAGATATATTATAGCAATACTGCCGCACAAATTCAATTATTAATTTGTAAATTATTGCATAAATACACAGTTTTCTATGAAAATTAGTATATATCGACAAAAAAATGCCCGAACATTTCTGCTCGGACATTTTATAAAAAACAAAATCAAAATTATCAGGCTGTTATTTCCTGTAAAGACATCTTACTTGAAGTATCTATCATACAGACCCTTGAAGCCGCAGCCGTGTCTTGCTTCGTCCTTAGCCATTTCATGAACTGTGTCGTGGACAGCATCATAGCCAAGTTCCTTAGCCTTCTTAGCCAGCTTCATCTTGCCCTCGCAGGCACCGTTTTCAGCCATATATCTCATTTCCAGGTTCTTCTTGGTGGAAGGAGTAACGACCTCGCCCAGCAGTTCTGCAAACTTAGCAGCGTGCTCAGCCTCTTCCCATGCAGCCTTCTCATAGTAAAGACCAACCTCGGGATAGCCCTCTCTGTAAGCAACTCTTGCCATTGCAAGATACATACCTACCTCAGAACATTCGCCGTTGAAATTCTCTTTAAGACCTGCAACGATCTCGGGATCAAGACCCTGAGCCACACCAACTCTGTGCTCATCAGCCCATACGAGCTCTGCAGCTTCCTTCAACTCATCAAACTTGGAAGCGGGTGCATTACACTGAGGACATTTCTCGGGAGCAGCCTCGCCTTCATAGATATAACCGCAAATAGTACAAACAAACTTTTTCATTGGGGTATCCTCCTTTTCGTTATAGTCGTTTCAATTGTTAACGTCAGACAATAGTCTTTATTAAATTATCTCACATTAAGTGCAATTTGTCAAGACTAACTCGAATATATTTCCTTAAAATTCCAGAGTTTATTTTATACTATTTTTGTATACTTCGCTGATATATGATATCTCCCCGCAACAAGGGCGCTATCCCGAACATACCCGAAGTACTCGCAGTATATCCCCTTTTTCGTGTTCACAGAATATTGACAATCCAATATCTTAGTGATATAATATAATTTAAAGGTTTTTACGGAAACTAAGAATTATTTGAAAAGAGGTCAATCACCATGCTTACACTCGATAAAGTGTTCGACGCATCAAATGTATTAAAGGAGGTCATCAGACCTACCGCCTGTATCGCTGCACCCCAGGTAAACCCTGACTGCAACGTTTTCCTTAAAACGGAAAATCTCCAGATCACAGGTTCTTTCAAGGTAAGAGGTGCTTATTACAGGATATCCCAGCTCTCCGATGAAGAGAAATCTCACGGTGTTATCGCTTGCTCGGCGGGCAACCACGCTCAGGGCGTTGCGCTTGCAGCTGCAAAGAACGGTATCCGCTCGATAATCTGCCTGCCCGACGGTGCGCCTATTTCCAAGGTCGAGGCTACAAGAAGCTATGGTGCTGAGATATGCCTTGTTCCCGGTGTATACGACGATGCTTATGCAGAAGCTATCCGTCAGCGTGACGAATGCGGCTATACTTTCATACACCCCTTCGATGATGAGAATGTTATCGCAGGTCAGGGCACTATCGGACTTGAGATACTCAATCAGGTGGCTAATGCCAACGTTATCGTTGTTCCCGTGGGCGGCGGCGGACTTATCTCGGGCGTGGCTTTCGCAGTAAAGCAGCTGAATCCCCGCGTAAAGGTATACGGTGTTCAGGCTGATGGCGCACCTTCAATGGTGAAGTCCATCGCTGAGGACAAGATACTCCGCCTTGACAGCGTTCACACCATCGCAGACGGCATTCAGGTAAAAGAGCCCGGTGCCAATACATTTGAATACTGCAAGCAGTACGTTGACGGCATAGTTACCGTTACCGATGACGAAGTAAGCTCGGCTATACTGCACCTCATCGAGAAGCAGAAGCTCATCGCAGAGGGTGCGGGTGCAGTTTCCGTTGCGGCTGTTATGTTCAACAAGATACCCGATATCAAGGGCAAGAACGTTGTATGCCTCGTTTCGGGCGGTAATATCGATGTTACAATACTCTCCCGTGTTATCAAGAGAGGTCTGCTGAAATCAGGCAGGTCGGATACACTTACTATCCAGCTTGAAGACAAGCCCGGTCAGCTCAAAGACGTTTCCGCAACTATCGCCGACCTCGGCGCAAACGTTGTATCTATCCACCACGAGAGAGCAAGCGAGGACAGCGACATCACCGAGTGTCTGCTCAGACTCGTTCTCGAAACAAGGGATTACAACCATATCCGCGATATCCGTGCGGCTCTTACAGCTAAGGGCTTCAAGATAGTAAACAAGTAATGAAGCTTACCAACTGCCCAAAGCCACATCTGTACAGGGGAACAGTACTTAGGTTTATCGGCACATACCCTTTTGACAAGGAGTATGTTGACTTTATGATCTGCGAATACCATTCAGCCAAAGAGGATCGATGTCCTCTGGCACTGTACTGCGTTTCAGGCTACCATGCAGGCTGCCTTGAATACGTGTTCCCGAAAGAAGCTCAGGCAGAGGACGCAGTTGCCATAAGCACAGAATGGCTTAAAGAAAACTGGCAGAACAAAGTCTACGACGGCTGTACTGCCGATAAGGTGACAGTTATAGAGTAAGCAGAAAGACCGGTAAATAATTATGAGTACCGAAAACGAAAAAGAAAACGACTGGGGCAAATCTGCGGCGGCAGTCGTCATAAAGGATGGTAAAGTCCTACTGGCAAGGCACACATACGGCGCAGGCAAGGGTCTGCTGATAATCCCCGGCGGTTATATACGCAAAGGTGAACTTCCCGATGCGGCTTGCGAAAGAGAAGTTCTTGAAGAAACAGGAGTTACCGTAAAGGCAGAAAAACTCATAGGCGTAAGGTTCAGCGACAAGGACTGGTACAGCGTGTTCACCGCAAGCTATGTCAGCGGTGAAGCTCGTTCCGATAATGACGAGAACAGCGAAGCTGTATGGATAGACGCTTATGAAGCAACAGAAAGGGACGATGTCCCCGACCTGACCAAGATAATGATACGCAGCGCCCTGAAAGAGTCGGGATTTGTTCAGACAGACTTCGTATCACGTAACAAGGACAGGATACAGAAGCTATATACTATATAGATATAACACGGCTGGAGCCGTGCTCATAAATAACCATTTATAAAAAGGAGTAATCAATTATGGCAGAGACAGTTTATACCAAAACAGCACCCGATGCGATCGGACCTTATTCTCAGGCAAAGGTAGTAGGCGGACTTGTATTCACCTCGGGACAGATAGCTATCAACCCCGCAACAGGCAATGTTGAGGCAGCTACCATCGAGGATCAGACCCATCAGGTATGCAAAAACCTCAGCGAGGTACTGAAAGCAGCCGGCACTTCCATCGACAAGGCTGTCAAGACAGTTTGCTTCCTGAAGAACATGAGCGACTTTGCAGCATTCAACGGCGTTTACGGTGAGTACTTCACTTCAAAGCCCGCTCGTTCCTGCGTAGCAGTAAAGGAACTTCCCAAGGACGTTCTCGTTGAGGTAGAGGTAATAGCAGAAGTTTAATGGCTGAGAGGATACCCGACAAAGGTATCCTCTTGCTGAAAATAACAATATAACAGGAAACGGAGGTATGAAAATGAAAAAGTTAACAGCATTCGCAGCAGCAGTAGTACTTTCAGCAGGTTTTATAGCAGGGGCAGCACTGCCAAAACTCGGTGTATCGGCTGATGCTAACGTATCATCTGATAACAGCGGTGTAGAACTGCCGATAATCCCTATCGGTGACGATTCCGAAAGTTCATCGTCTATCGACGATTCTTCAAGCACGGCTGAGATCGGCGGTAACGATAGTTCGGAAAGCGGAGATGACAGCTCATCAAAGCCAGACACAGAGAACCTCGCCCAGAAGGTGAATTACACTATAACAGCTTCCATAAAACTGATCGACGGTTCGGAGATAGATACGAATATCGTATTAGACGTATCGGATGTGCAGAATGGTAAGAAATTCAGCAAGACTGTGACCAAAGAAGAGATAGAATCAATACTGAAAGCCAAAGGCAAGACCCTCGATGATTTTGAGAAATTCGTTTTCTATGTTTCCACCGACTATCCTGATGGTCAGGGATTGACAGATAAATATGTCGTCGATGGCTTATCATTTGAATATTCCGCAAACCCTGTATACAAAGAAGGCATAGATGGCACATACGCAGCATCAGATTCCCATGATGCCAGCGATCTGACCGTAAAAGGCGATAGGGTGCTGAACTTTGATACTTCAGAACTCTCGAAGTTCACATATGATGTCACCACAGGAACTGAACATTCGACAAATAACGTAACATTCAATGAAATAACAGGCTTCAACCTTGCTGTTGATCTCGATACACACAATGCAGTCGCTCACGAAAGCAACGTTGAACCTAAGCCTAAAACTCTGATAGGCGACCTGAACGGCGATAACAACGTAAATGTCACCGATATTATAAAGATCGCAGCACACATCAAGGGCAAAAGATTACTTCCCGATCCCTCTGCCGCAGATTTCAACAAAGACGGCAAGATCAATGTTACCGACATTATAAAGCTTGCCGCTCACATCAAAGGCAAGATACGTTTAAGTTAATTTTGCTTAACAAATTTTCCGATAAATATTGACATATTTCCATGTAAAGTATGTTATACTTTTAATAGTAAGAACCGTATCTCCCCCGTTTTCGGACGGGGGAGAATATTTGCGCTTTTTAGGGGGTAATAATTTGGAACCATACGAAATACTTATGGATCTCGCTATCATAATGATGAGCGCGAAATTCATGGGGCTGCTGGCAAGGAAGATCAAAGCGCCCATGGTAGTCGGCGAGATAATCGCGGGCGTGCTGATAGGTCCGTGCGTGCTGAATATTCTCCAGCCATCGGATAATCTGAGCATATTCTCCGAGATAGGTGTTATACTGATAATGTTCTCGGCAGGACTTGAAACCAACTTGCAGGAGCTGAAAAAATCAGGCTTCATCGCTTGTATACTAGCCTGTGTTGGCGTTTTTGTGCCGCTGGTGTGCGGTGCGGGATTGTATACCGCTTTTTACGGATTTGAAGGCTTCGGCAGCGAGAGTTTCTTCAAGGCGCTGTTCATCGGCTGTATCATGACTGCGACTTCCGTAGGTATAACGGTTGAAGCCCTGAAAGAGATGGGCGTGCTGAAAGGCCGCGTGGGGCAGACGATACTTTCTGCCGCGATAATAGACGATATCATCGGCATCGTGGTACTCACATTCGTACTCAGCATGAAAGACCCCTCCAGCAAGATCAGCGTAGTTTCGCTGAAAGTTGTGGGATTCCTTGCGGCGTCACTCATACTCGGCATAGTGATATACAAGATATTCAAGGTGTGGGACGAAAAATATCCGCACACAAGACGTATCCCTATAATCGCCCTCAGCCTTTGCTTTATACTGGCATATGTGGCAGAAGAATTCTTCGGCATCGCAGATATCACAGGCGCATATATCGCAGGTATAATCCTCTGCAACGTCCGTGATGCAGATTATATCGACCGCAAAGTAAGCGTCAACGGATATATGTTCTTTGCACCGATATTCTTCGTTTGCATAGGTCTTAAAACCAACTTCGACGGTATGAACAGCGAGATAATACTGTTCTCACTGGCATTCGTGGCAGTGGCTATGCTTGCAAAACTCATCGGCTGCGGACTTGCCGCTAAGTGCTTCAAGTTCAAGACCATCGACTGCATCAAGATAGGCGCAGGCATGATGACCCGCGGCGAGGTCGCCCTAATCATCACAAACAAAGGTCTCAGCATGGGCGTTATCCCAGCTGACTACTCCACAGCTGTTATCCTGCTGATAATCGTAAGCAGCATAGTAACACCTATATTTCTCAAATTCCTCTACTCAAAATCCCCCGACCCGACAGAAAACGAACCTGTTGCGGCTGAGGCAAAGTAAACATCCCAATATAGAAAGCGCAGTATGTTATCAACAACACACTGCGCTTTTTGTTATATCCATCACATTAGTTTTCAGCAAAACTACCAGTGTAAAGCTGGAAGTACTTGCCTTTCTTTTCAAGCAGTTCATCATGTGTGCCGCGCTCGATTATCCTGCCTTGTTCCAGTACCATTATGCAGTCTGAATTCTTGACTGTTGAAAGTCTGTGAGCGATAACGAAAGTCGTTCTTCCGTTCATGAGTGCATCCATACCTGCCTGTACCAGCTTTTCTGTGCGGGTATCTATTGAGGAAGTCGCTTCATCGAGGATAAGCACAGGCGGGTCGCCGACTGCGGCTCTTGCTATTGCAAGCAGCTGTCTCTGTCCCTGGCTGAGGTTTCCGCCGTCGCCCTTTAATACGGTATCGTAACCGTGTTCAAGCTTCTCGATAAAGCCCGAAGCATTCGCAAGCTTTGCCGCCGCGATACATTCTTCATCGGTAGCATCAAGATTTCCGTAGCGGATATTATCCATTACCGTGCCCGTGAACAGGTGTGTATCCTGCAAAACTATGCCGAGAGTCTTTCTCAGTGCGGGCTTTTTGATCTTGGTGATGTTTATGCCGTCATACCTAATCTTACCGTCCTGAATATCGTAGAATCGGTTTATGAGGTTGGTGATGGTGGTTTTGCCTGCACCAGTCGAACCTACAAAAGCTATCTTCTGACCAGGCTTTGCAAACAGCTTAACATCGTGAAGAACTATCTTGTCATCGTTGTAACCGAAATCAACACCATCGAAAACTATCTCGCCCTTCATCTGGGTGTAGGTAACATTGCCGTCCTCCTTGTGGGGGTGCTTCCATGCCCATGTGCCTGTGCGCTCTGCACATTCTCTGAGGTCGCCGTTGCTGTCGAATTTTGCATTTACGAACTCAACATAGCCCTCATCTTTCTCGGGTGTCTGGTCAAGCAGATCCATAACTCTTCCCGCACCTGCCGATGCCATTATAACAAAGGTCATCTGCTGGGATATCTGGGTGATAGGCATTGTGAAGCTCTTGTTCAGACTAAGGAAAGTTGCGATGGTACCAAGCTCTACTCCGCCCCAGCCTTTTATCAGCATGAAGGCACCTACAAGTGCAGATAGAACATAGCTAAGGTTGCCTATATTGGCATTGATAGGCATGAGGATATTTGCAAACTTGTTTGCGTTGAATGCGCTGTCACGCAGTCTGTCGTTGAGCTTGCTAAAATCCTCTTTGGCTTTTTCTTCGTGGCAGAATACCTTTACTACCTTCTGACCGTCCAGCATTTCCTCGATGAATCCGTTTACCTCACCAAGGTCTTTCTGCTGTGCGCCGAAGAACTTGCCCGACTTCATGGAGATGTTCTTGGTAGTTACCATCATTACAAAAGCCATGAATATGGAGAGAAGCGTCAGCGGGATATTCAGCACTATCATCGCTGTGAGAGTGGATACAAATGATACGATCGAGTTTATCAGCTGAGGTATGCTCTGTCCGATAAACTGACGGAGAGTATCAACGTCGTTTGTATAAACGGACATTATATCGCCGTGGGCATGAGTATCAAAATACTTTATGGGCAGGCTTTCCATGTTATCGAAAAGCTCGTTTCTGAAATTACGCAGAGTGCCCTGTCCTACGTTTACCATTATCCTGTTGTAGGCATAGGAGCATACAAGTCCCACAACATAAAGTGCCGCAAGCTTGCCAAGGGATGCCGCAAGGCTGGAATAATCTGCGATGTAGGCTTTTCCTGCTTCCGCAGCGGCTTCCTTTGCTTTCAGCATGGGAGAGATGTAATCATCGATCAGGGTCTTCATGTAGGTCATACCCACAAGTGTGGCAACAGCCTGCACGATAATGCACACAACTACGATAAAGAAGTGTATCTTGTAATCCCTGAACATGAACTTGATAACTCTGCCCAGCACCTTGAATGTGTCCTTGCTCATTTTTGGCGGACGGGATATAGCTTTATCAGGTCTTGGCATTACTCTCCCTCCTTTCCTGTGCTGACGGCTTTGCCCTGAGCATTCTCGGGTCTGTCGAAGTCTCCTCCGCCGCCTGCCTGTGAATTGTAAATATCAGCGTAAGTCTCACTGGTCTTCAGCAGTTCCTCGTGAGTGCCAATGCCTGTTATCCTGCCTTCTTCGATAACGAGTATCCTGTCAGCCTTTTCAACGCTGGATATACGCTGTGCGATAATTATCTTTGTGGTGCCGGGTATCCTTTCGGCGAAAGCCTGTTTTATCTTTGCATCGGTGGCGGTATCAACTGCACTGGTGGAATCATCGAGGATAAGCACCTTGGGGCTCTTCATCAGAGCTCTTGCTATACAGAGCCTCTGCTTCTGTCCGCCTGATACGTTAGCACCGCCGCGCTCGATATGAGAATTGTACATATCGGGCATACGCTCGATGAACTCATCTGCACAAGCCGACTTACAGGCTTCAATGCATTCTTCCTCCGTGGCATTCTCGTTGCCCCAGCGAAGGTTTTCAATGATAGTGCCCGAGAACAGCACGTTCTTCTGCAATACCACCGAAACATTATCTCTCAGGAATTCCATATCGTAATCCCTTACATCAACACCGCCTACCTTAACAGCACCAGATGTTACATCATAAAGTCTGCTGATAAGGTTGACAAGCGAGGTCTTGCCCGAACCAGTAGGTCCGATGATACCGATAGTTTCGCCCGAACGTATATGCAAGTCGATATCGTGAAGAACTTCCTTGTTCTCGCCCTTGAAGTACGCAAAATCAACGTGCTCAAAATCGATGGAACCGTCCTTCATCTCCTTGATAGTCTCAGCCTTGTCAGCAAGGTCAGGTTCTTCATCAAGAACTTCGCTGATACGCTTGATACTTGCAGTAGACATAGATATCATAACGAATACGAAAGAGAGTATCATCAGCGAAATGAACGCACTGAATATATAGGAGAACAAGCTTGTGAGTTCGCCTGTTGTAAGGCTGCCGCCAACTACCATATGTGCGCCGAACCAGCTTATCGCAATGATAGCGGAATAACTTACCAGCATCATAAATGGGTTGTTGAGTGCTACTATGCTCTCAGCCTTTACGAACATATTGTAAAGGTTGCCAGATGCCTTGCGGAACTTTTTCTTCTCATAGTCCTCACGAACATACGCTTTTACCACCCTTATAGCAGAAACATTCTCCTGCACGCTGGCATTCAGCTCATCGTACTTCTGAAAAGCCGCACTGAACGTCTTCATCGCAAAAGCCACAACCGAACCGAGAGCGACAGCCAGGAACAGCAGTGCTATCAGGAACAGGCTGCTCATCTTAGGGCTTACGATAAAGCACATCACAAGGCTGCTTATCAGCATGAAAGGCGCTCTTACCGCGATGCGTATGCACATCTGGAAAGCGTTCTGTATATTTGTGACATCTGTGGTCATTCTGGTAACAAGACCCGCAGTTGAGAACTTGTCGATATTCGCAAAGGAGAATGTCTGTATCTTACGATATATCTCCTCCCTCAGATTACAGGCAAATCCCGTAGATGCCCTTGCACCGTGTATACCCGACATCATTCCCGCTATCAGGCTGACAACAGCAGCACCCAGCATCGCACCGCCGTATATGCCAACGGTCTTCAGGTCGCTCTTGTTTATACCCTCATCTATTATTTTCGCCGTTATGAACGGAAGCATCACTTCCATAACGACTTCCAGCATCGCATAAAAAGGCGTGAGGAAAGTATCCTTTTTATACTGCTTGATCTGAGCTAGGATCTTCTTCATTTATCCTGCCCCTCCTTTTCAGCGTCTTTTAAATTTTCTGCCATTCGCGAAAGCAAACTGTGCAGAGTTTCAAGATCTTTTTCTTCAAACCCCTTGAAAGCTCTGTTTTCGATACGGCTCATACAGCTCTCTATCTCAGCCTTGTGCGCCGCAGCCTTTTCTGTAGCTATCAGACCGCGCCTGCGTTCGTCCGTATCGCAGCCCTCCAGCGTGAGATATCCTTTCGCTCTCAGCTTTTTCACAAGCCCCGAGACCGTTGCCCCTGATATATGCATCTCCCGCTGTATATCCGACGGATAAACAGGCGGTTCATGGCACATGATGAACATCAGCACATGGCTCTGCGCCGCAGTTATATCGTTGTGGGCGAGCTCGGAATTGATTATACATCCTATTTTCTGATGAACATACTTAGAAGATATTATGACTTCTTTCTGCGTTTCTTTTCTCACAAATTATTCGCCCCCTTATGATTAGCTTGCTAACTATCAGCCTGCTATTTAATTATACAGCATTTCCATCATAATTTATACATCTATTTTATGAATATTTTATTTTCATGCAAAACGCGCATAACAAAACTAATGATCGCACTAATAATCATAACAATCGCGCATGGCATAATGGCACAAAAAGACCCGACGACTTTCGTCATCGGGTCATATCCGTTATTAAAAACGATCTTAGCCGAGCTTCTTAGCAAGCTGAGACTTCTTTCTTGCAGCGTTATTCTTGTGCAGAATACCCTTTGTGCAAGCCATATCGACCTTCTTGATAGCGGTTCTAACTACCTGCTCCTTATCAGCAGCATTGTTAG
>NZ_JAILMR010000123.1 GCF_024692365.1 Ruminococcus sp.
GGGAGCGTCCTTTGTGAACATCCACTTTCTGCCGGTGGGGAAGCCTGCACCGCCGCGTCCTCTGATACCGGAATCGAGAACTTCCTTAACTACCTCATCGGGAGTCATGGAGGTCAGTGCCTTATACAGTGCCTGATAACCTTCGGTAGCGATATACTCCTCGATATCCTCGGGGTCGATAACGCCGCAGTTTCTCAGAGCTATTCTCTTCTGCTTTCTGTAGAAGTTAGTCTCGTACAGAGAAATGATGGAACCGTCCTCGTGAACAGTCTCCTGATACAGCAGATCCTTGCAGATCTCGCCGTTTACGAGATGCTCGTCAACGATTCTCTTGATGCCCTCGGGAGTAGCCTGTGCATAGAAAGCACCCTCGGGGTAAACTATAACGATAGGACCGAGAGAGCAAAGACCGAAGCAGCCTGTTCTTACAACGAGTACTTCGTCAGCGATGCCCTTTGCAGCCAGCTCATCTTTCAGAGCCTTCAGAACGTCCATAGAATGTGAGGACTGGCAGCCGGTACCGCCGCATACGAGTACCTGCTTGCGGTAGCCTGTTTCCTTGGCGAGCTTCTCGCCTTCCTCAGCGATTATTGTCCTGACTTTAACGATATCCGCTTTAGCGGCTTTGATCTTATTCAGTTCTTCGATGGTCATACTGCCTTACCTCCTTACTTGTAGCTATCCAGGATCTTTGCGACCTGTTCGGGTTTCAGCTTGCCGTAAACGTCCTCGTCTACCAGCATTACGGGAGCCAGACCGCATGCGCCAACGCAGCGGCAGGAATCGATGGAGAACATACCATCAGCAGTACACTCACCGCTCTTTATGCCCAGCTTTGCTTCAACAGCCTCCAGTATCTTATCGGAGCCCTTAACATAGCAGGCAGTACCGAGACAGACGCTGATCCTGTGCTTGCCCTTGGGGGTAAGAGAGAACTGGCTGTAGAATGTTGCAACGCCGAATACCTCCGACAGTGAAACGCCCAGTCCGTCAGCGATCATCTTCTGGACCTCGATAGGAAGATAGCCGTAGATCCCCTGAGCCTCCTGCAATGTAGGCATCAGTCCACCGGGCTGGTCATGGTGCTTAGCAATGACTTCCTTAAGCTGTGCCTCCTGCTCAGGAGTACCCTGAAAAGGAATAACGGTTTTCTCAGTCATAAAATAACCTCCTTAATTGATTTTGCATAACAAAATATACTGATCATGCGCTGCGCGTATAAAGCACGGCAAAGCCCCGAATGAAATGTGCAAAATGCGAAATTTCTCCGGACATAAAAACAAAGCCGTCTGTTATACCTTTTTACATAGGGGATATAAGTGCGTATATGCCCTATAAATCAAGGCGCAGCCAACATTATTATTATACATTATTTCGACTTTCTTTTCAAGCATTTTGGAAAAATTAATAACCAAACTTGATTGCATTTTTTTATGCATTTTTACGCAAAATGTTCGGTTAGTAGTGTATAATTCAGTTAGTATAGACTAATATTTTGCCTATCCCCCACATTTCCGACCACCCGAATAAGTCTCGCAGGCGATAGGGTATATATGATTTTATATGCCTGCAGGATTTCTTTCATTTTTATTTGCGTAACATTGCGTTAATAAAATGTCAATTGATAAAATGCACAAAATAAATTCGCTAAATTTGTGAATGATTTTTTGCAATTTTTGTATACAAAACACAAAAAGTATGCTATAATAAATTCAGACCTAAAGGAAAGGAGCGATGTTCCATGAAGTCCATCATAACTATCAGCCGTGAATTTGGCAGCGGCGGCAGAGAGATCGGCAAACTGCTTGCCAAGGATCTTGATATCCCGTTTTATGATAAGGAGCTTCTGGAAATGGCTTCCAAGGACAGCGGGATATGTGAAGAACTCTTCGTTAAGAATGACGAGAGTTATACCAACAGCTTTCTGTTCTCCCTTGTTATGGGCAGTTATCCTGTATCTGCGGATGGCAGGATAAATCCCGACCTTCCTTTAAACCACAAGATATTTCTTGCGCAGTTCGATACTATCAGGAAACTTGGCGATAAGGGTCCCTGCGTTATAGTCGGCAGGTGTGCAGACTATGTTTTAAGGGATAACCCGAGGGTCATCAATTTCTTCCTGACGGGAGACCTGGCTGATAAAAAAGCGCGTATCCTTGGCAGATACGATATTGAAAAGGACAAGGTGGAGGACTTCATCAAGAAGACCGATAAACGCCGTGCTTCCTATTATAATTATTATACCGACCAGAAATGGGGCGCAGCTCCCAATTTCGACCTGTGCATCAATACGTCCAAGACGGGAATACAGGGTGCGGTACAGCTCATGAAGGAGTATATAGCTATCAAAGAGAACTATAAACCCGATTGAGCACCTTAAATAACGACATTCATGTTTTTAATTCATTTTACTTTCCTTACTACGAAGAGACACCGAGCCGGGAGGTCGGTGTCTTTTTGTGTGCAAAAAAATCAGAGGTACCGTAAGACGATACCTCATAAACTACTATTATAAATTATACATTATCCACTATTCATTTTATACCGTGATCCAGTAACGCTTCATCTGAGTGCCATCGACATCGATGGTTTTCTCGAATACCCCGCCGTTAGCAAGAATGGTTTTCTCGCTGGCACAGTTATCTGCGCTGCACGTAACAAGCATCTTTTCTATGCCGAGCTTTCTGGCGTTCTGAATATTCAAGCGGAGCATTTCTTTACCGTAGCCTTTTCCGCGTTCCGAGGGACGAACGGAATAGCCGCAGTGCCCGCCCCAAGTCCCGAGAATGGGGTGATCTATGTGATGCCGCAAATCGATTATCCCAACGATACGATCGTCACTTTGCCTGACCGCAAGATATGTGTCAGATGGAACCTGTGAACCGACCTCACCACACGTTGCTTTGTTACTGCGAAGTTCACAGATGCGTATCCATTCTTCGACGGAACTGCAAGTGTCCAATGACATACAGCCTGCAAACTGATCTTCGCTGTCTGCGTCGTTTTCCAGTATCTCACTCCTGAATGCCCAGATATCCTTGGCATGATCGTGGTCGGGTGAAATAAGTCTTATTGTATCCACAATGATCTCCTTTTAATAATGCAGCACCCTCTGTATATTGCTGTGTACCTGCCGCCTGTCGCTGAGGTTCAGACTGCGTATCATTCGCCTTACAGGGAGTATCTGCGGGGGCGCAACGGAAAGAGAATCAAGCTGCATATCCAGCAGTATCTCCGTCAGCGAAAGATCAGCACCCAGCTCGCCGCAAAGGCAAACCTTTATGCCGTTGCTGTGGGCGTTGTCAACGACCAGCTTTATCATTCTCAGCACAGCCAGATGATTGGGCGGAACAACATTCTCGTAGTTCGGGTTCTGCCTGTCTATCGCCAGAGTGTACTGTTCAAGGTCGTTGGTGCCTATGCTGAAAAAGTCAACTTCACGCGCCAGCAGATCGCTTATCATCACCGCCGCAGGAGTTTCTATCATAACACCCAGTTCCACATCGTTGTCGAAAGCTATGTGCTTGCTCAGCAGTTCGTCCTTGACCTTGTGTATTATATCTTTTATTCGGTAGACTTCGTCTACATCTATTATCATGGGTATCAGTATCGAAAGTTTGCCGTAAGCTGAAGCCCTCAGCAAAGCCCTCAGCTGAGTTCTGAAAATATCCTGCCTGCGAAGACACAGCCTTACTGCCCTCATACCCAGTGCGGGATTTTCTTCCTTGTCAAGATTGAAGTAGTCCGCTGTCTTGTCCGCGCCGATATCCAGCGTGCGGATAACAACTCGCTTGCCCTTCATGTCCTCGACAACTCTGCGGTAATTGTAAAATAATTCTTCCTCATCGGGGAAACTGTCTCTCTGCAAATACAGGAACTCCGACCTCAGCAGACCTATTCCGCCTGCATCGTTCTCTATGGCAGACTCTAAGTCCGCAAGACCGCCGATGTTCGCATAAACCTCTATCTCCCTGCCGTCACGGGTGACATTACGTCTGCCTTTCAGACGCAGAAGAAGCTCTTTCTTACGCTCTTCTTCCTCTTCACGGCGCGCCAGCATTATCTGAGTTTCTTTGTCGGGTTCTATGTAGATGAGACCGTTAAAGCCGTCAACTATCGCGAACCGTCCATCGAAATCTTCAAGCTTGACATCGCCCAATCCTATCAGCGCGGGAATGTTCATCGTCCTTGCAAGTATGGCAGTGTGGGAATTTATCGAACCGCCCATGGTGCAGAAAGCCGCAACTTTTGTCTTATCAAGGGTTGCAGTTTCGCTGGGCAGAAGATCTTCCGCACATATTATAGAAATATCGTCCAGTATGAACTCTTTCGCCGAAAGGTTCTGCAACTGCCTTATAAGTCTTTCAGAAGCGTCATAAACGTCAGTAGCACGTTCACGGATATACTCCGAATCGCCCTGACGCATAAGTTCAGCCAGCGTCTGCGAAGTTTTTGCCACCGCATACTCCGCGTTCAGCTTCTCGTCGAATATCAGACCTCTGACACCGCGTTCGTACTGACTGTCGCTGAGTATCAGCTGATGGATGTAGAAGATATCAGCATCAGTCTCGCCGATCTCCTCAGCCGTCTTTTCGCGAAGAATGCGCAATTCTTCAACAGCGCCGTCCTTGGCATTCATGTATCGATCCCATTCTTTTTCGGGATCATTTATCTTTATCTTGTTAACGCTGATACGATCACGCTGATAGAAGCTGATAATGCCCCTAGCGATGCCACCGTATACAGACCGACCTCTCAGTGTGACCATAGCAGGTTCACCTCCGTTCAATAATGTCAAACAGACCATGATATAACTCGATGTCATCAAGCAGAAACGCCGTGAAACTGTGTTCAAATACTTAACTTAATAAAAACATTATGACACAAAGCCATATCTCCACACTTTAATTATAACACATTCACTCGGAGTTAAAAAGGCTGATTTGATTTGTTTACAATTATGACACACTTTTCGGCATTATAAAATATTATCAAAATATAATTTTGTTTGTTTTAAACAATTTTATATGGGAAAATTTACCATTTCAAACAACTATACCGCGTAAAACCGACCTTGTCAAACCTATTGCCATAGGCGATTCGCTGATTTTAACCATGGTGGAACACTGCAATTTCCACCGATGACCCGAGTGTTTTCATCTATGCTGATTTTGTGTACCATGCACATGAATGAAGCTTTGATGTTGTGCAAATAACTGTTTTTTGTTTTAACTCCTAAATTTTGCTAACAAAAGTGATAAGGTATGCCAAGGAAATAAAGCGCGCGGTCAAGCCTCGCGCTAGCAGGCTTGCGGGAGCGCGAGGGCAGAGCCCTCGCATCAAGGCGCAAAAGCGACGTAGCCACAATGAAAGCAATAGCAGACTATCTAACCGTCATGAAAAAAAGCGGGCGGTCACAAAAATCAGATGGAACACAAAACTATCGTCCGCCACTTTCTCGTTGGGCGAACAGACCGCCCGCGCCGAAATCGGACAGCGAAGCGAATACGATTTCTCGACCCGCAAGGGGCGACCTGATACCGTAGTCCCTATGATAAGAATGGGATATCCCCAGTACAGATGTTAAATACGCTTTAGCCTTTATTAGACGTACTGCGAATTTGTCGCCCCTCAGCTGCGACTGCGTGTGCGGGCAATATTAACGCTCAAAGTTTATGCGTGTGGCATGGTTTTGTTCACGTTCGGATTTTTGTGATTACCCGCGCATTTTGGTCGAAAGATAGTCTGCTATTGATTTGATTGTTGCCACGTCACCTTTGCACCTTGACCGAGAGGCTCTGCCTCTAACAATCAGCTTTGCTGATTGTGTGCTCATCCGCAAGCCTTTCGCGAAAGGCTTGACCCAAAGCTCCTCTCCTTGGCATATCTTTCCAATTTCTTCGTTGTTCTCCCCAACATCACACCTAAATCTCTATGCAACTAAATGATTTATCTTTTAACTCGGACATATTTCTGTAAAAGTTGTACAAAAACGTACAACTTTTGACCCCAAAAAGGGTGATAGTGAGAGGACTTTTTTCTCCCCCTGAATAATTTCCCCTCACATTACCCCACCACCAACCCGCAAGCACAATTTAAATCATTTACCCCTGTGCGCACGATGGCAGGCAGCCGCCCGGCTATGGCTACGGTATAGCGAGCGGCGTGTCATACTGTACAGCGGGCAGATCATTTAAAATATTATTCCCCAATACCTTTACTTTTGGGGAGATATGTGCTATAATAATAAAGTATGTACGGTGAGCTTGTATGTTTGGCTCATCAAAAGTCGAAACAGAAAGGAAAACATATGCTCAAGATAATCGGTGTACGCTTCAAAAGCGTTGGCAAGATATATTATTTCGATCCGGGCGATACCGAACTTATAAACGGTGATAAGGTCATTGTTGAAACTTCCCGCGGTGTTGAATGCGGCGAGGTAGTCATGACCGACAGAGAAATAGATGAAACAAGCTTCAAAAACCCAATAAAGCCAATAATCAAAAAGGCTGACGAACGCGATCTCAAAACGATAGAACGCAACAAGCAGAGAGAGCAGGAAGCCTTTGAGATATGCAAGCAGAAGATCGAGGCTCATAAGCTGAAAATGGATCTGATAGATGTTGAGTGTACTTTCAGCAATAATAAGATGCTCTTCTATTTTACCGCTGAAAACAGAGTTGACTTCAGAGAACTGGTAAAAGATCTGGCAAGCGTTTTCAGGACAAGGATCGAGCTCAGGCAGATAGGCGTGCGCGATGAAGCGAAAATGCTTGGCGGTCTGGGTATATGCGGACAGCCTTTCTGCTGTTCCAGATTTCTGGGTGACTTCCAGCCCGTTTCCATTAAAATGGCAAAGGAGCAGGGACTCAGCCTTAACCCCACAAAGATAAGCGGCTGCTGCGGCAGACTTATGTGCTGCCTTAAATACGAGCAGGACAGCTACGAAGACCTGCTGAAACATACCCCGAAGGTCGGCGCGATAGTTAAAACTACCGACGGCAAGGGCGTTGTTCAGGAAGTAAATCTGCTGACAGGCAAGCTGAGAGTCAAGCTCGACCGTTCCGATAATGTTATCACAGTCAAGAAAGATGATGTTGAAGTTATCAAGGACGGAAATATCAAGGTGGATAAGAACGAGCTGAAAGCTCTTAAAGGACTGGAGGGTAAGTAAATGCCGTCATCACCCGTGCATCTGCTGCTGGCATATAAAATGGCTGACAGTCTGAATGTAAAAAACAAGGCAGACTTCCTGCTGGGCGCCATTGCTCCCGACTGCGTAAACTACGGTATGGAGCAGGCAAGCGAGGAAGTCAGGTATACAGCCCATATCCGTGACAAGGATTATGATATCTGGAAAGCCAAGCTAAAAGCTTTCGCCGTGGATAACGCAGAAAAGTTCAATGATAACAAGGATTTCCTACGCGGATACCTTTTTCACTGCTGGTCAGATATCGCCTGGGACGAAGCAGTTCAGCCTAAGATATTCGAGTTTCTCGGAACGCTGGGTTACGGCTACGACGATATGACAAAGCAGAAATGGCAGGAGCTTTACCGCTTCAACAGCCTTGCAGTAAACAGCAAGGAATATGCTGAGTGTACCAAGCTTGTGAAGCAGGGCAAGCCTGTGGATATAGCAGGCTGTTCGGCAGAACTTATATCGAGGTACGCGGCATATGTTGCAGACGATTACCGCGACAAGGTGCTCGATGAAAAGCCTCTTTTTCTGACCGATGCGCATATAGCCGAAACAGTTCGTCAGATGAACGATGCAGGCTACAGCGAAGAACTCGGAAAATTATAAAAATCAGCAAACACGGTTATCATCTTTCTCCGCCGCAGGCGGGGGGTGAGAAAACCATGATAAGAAGAAAACAAAAGATACTGAGTCGAACTCAGAAATAATGAAAACGGAGATGTTTGAAATGTTGATGTCATTACAGGAGACCACAACCACAGTGCAGAACGTGTTCACACCCTTTCCTTTCCCTATGCATCTGGGATTCTGCATTGCGGCTACTATCGTATACGGAATATACTATGTTAAGCAGAAGACTATACAGCACCTGCTGCTGCTGTTAGCCTGCGACCTTACTTTTATCACCCAGATAAATACTTCCAAGCCTGCCCTGACTTTTCTGTTTATTGCAGAAGTAGTACTGCTTCTCGGCGCTGCTTTCTTCTCGATAAAGTACAACAAGGCGCAGAAGGCTGCCGAAAAGGAAAAGAAAAAAGCTCCCAAGCAGGACGCCGATACTGTGGATAACGCATTTGAGGATTAAACCATGAAGATAGTTATCCTTGACAGCGAAACAGTTTCCCGCGGCGGCGATGTCAGCCTTGAGGGTATAACCTCTCTCGGTGAAAGCGAAGTTTACGGCTTCACACCAAATGACGAAGTTGCCGACAAGATAGGCGATGCCGATGCGGTGATATGCAATAAGTGCCTTATCACCGAAGAAGTTTTCAGCAAATGCCCCAACCTTAAATATGTTGGTCTTTTCGCTACGGGCTACAATAATGTTGACCTCAAAGCGGCTGACAAGCACGGCGCTTCCGTGTGCAATGTGCCCGCATATTCTACCGATTCGGTGGCACAGCATACTTTCGCGCTGATACTCAACCACTTCAATAAAATAAGGGCGTATGCCGATACCGTCGATAACGGCGACTGGGTGAACTATAAGCTTTTCACCTACTTCTATATACCTACCTATGAACTGAAAGGCATGAGGATAGGCATCATCGGCTACGGCAGCATAGGCAGACGTGTGGCTGAGATAGCCAGAGTGTTCGGCATGGAAGTTGTGACCTACACACGTTCTCCCGAAAAAGTGGGAGAGGGTGCAAAGGCAGTCAGCCTTGATGAACTGCTGAGGACAAGTGATGTGGTAACTATGCATTGTCCGCTGAACGAGCAGACCAAGGAAATGATAAACAGAGAAGCCCTCAGCAAGATGAAGCCCACCGCCTATTTTGTGAATACCGCAAGGGGCGGAGTAGTCAACGAGTATGACCTTGCTGATGCCCTGAACAATGAAGTCATTGCAGGTGCAGGTATCGATGCCCTGACTTTTGAACCCATGCGTGAGGACTGTCCACTCAGAAATGCAAAGAATGCTACCATAACACCCCACATAGCGTGGGCACCCAAACAGACAAGGATACGTCTGCTTGAAGTGGTATCAGCAAATCTGAAAGCATGGATAGACGGCAAACCACAGAATGTGGTGAACGGTAAATAAATTTATCACCCCGAAGCGATATGATAACGCTTCGGGGTGTGTTGCTTGCATAGGGCGAAACCTCGCAAACTAACGCGCACAGCATAAATCCGACAACCCCAACCAAACATAAACAAAAAACCACAGCAGTTCCGTATTTAAACCGGAATCACTGTGGTTTGATTATTATGCCGTCTGAGCCGTTTTCTTGGCATTATGCCGTTTCCGTGCATTCCAAGCTTCACCGGCAGCAAATGTTACCGCTGTAAACACAGCTGTGAATATCAGCGCTGTTATTATCCTGTCCGCGCTGCTTTTGTAGGAGTATCGCGCAGCTGTCAGGTCGATGGCTGCTATCTGTGAAAGGTATATCGGTAGCGAGAGTTTTCCGAGAAAGCATACAAAGCCGTTGGAAAGTGTTTCGCTGCCGTAGGTCACTCCCGAGAATGCCAGCGTTACCATGATGAACAGAAGTGCAAGGCAGTAAAGTTCATACTTGGTTGAAAGCAGTGAAACTGTGTACAGTGTGACGCCTACAAGGCAGCAGAATTCCGCGAGGGTGAGAAGTATCTTCCTGCCCTTGGTGAACTGCTTTTTGCTAAGGTATGCCGAAAGTTCAAAGGACGCAAAGCCCAGTGAAACTTCTGCTACGGCGCGTAGAACTGCTTTGAAGCAAATACCTGTCCATGTGGTGACACCTGTGAGTTTCTTGTCGGTATATATAAGGTATCCACAAATCAGCAGTGCCGCCAGAGGGGCTATGTATTTTGCAAAAGCGTCATAGTATTTTGTCAGCAGGGGATACAGCAGTGCCATTGCGATAAGCATGGCAGATATGTACCATTCCAGATGGTTGGGATTGGTGAAATTCGCACCGCTCATCTGTATCAGAAAGAGGTTCGGCAGCGAATCTACAAATGCCCTGATCATCGCAGTCGGTCGGAGTTCCCTGATATAGACGTAAACCGTGAATGCTATCGCGAAAGCGGGAATGTGCTGTGGCATCAGCGAGAGGTACTTGCGCTTCAGAAAGTCAAGCCCCTCTTTCGTGACGAAAGCTTTTTCACCCTCTGCTTTAGCGGCAAGCTTTTTGCTTACCGAAGCTGCCATCAGCCAGCCCGATACAAGGAAGAAAAATTCCACGCCCATAGCACCGTGCCTGAAAAATCCCAGCTCCGCCCCGCCTGTGAATTTCTGCGGGGGGAGGAGATATTTTCCCATATGGAAAAACAGCACGTACATTGAAAAGATGAACCTGTAAAGTTCGATCTTTCCGTTGCGGCGGGACTTCTTTTTTTCAGCCATTATTTTACAGCATCAAGGAGAGCCTGAACCTTATCGGTGCGCTCCCATGCTACGCCCAGATCTTCTCTGCCCATGTGACCGTAAGCTGCGAGCTGCTTGTACTGGGGCTTGCGGAGGTCGAGCATATCGATGATAGCTGCGGGACGGAGATCGAAGATATCGTTGACTGCTGCGCTGAGCTTTTCATCGGAAACCTTGCCTGTGCCGAAAGTATCTACCAGTATGGAAACAGGGTTTGCAACGCCGATAGCGTATGCAAGCTCAACTTCGCATCTGCTTGCCAGACCTGCGGCTACGATGTTCTTAGCCACGTATCTAGCGGCATAAGCTGCGGAACGGTCAACCTTCGTCGGATCCTTACCTGAGAAGCATCCGCCGCCGTGACGAGCATATCCGCCGTAGGTATCAACGATGATCTTTCTGCCTGTAAGACCGCTGTCGCCCTGAGGTCCGCCGATAACGAATCTGCCTGTGGGGTTGATGAAGTAAGTGGTCTTGTCATCGAGAAGTCCTGCGGGGATAACGTGCTTTATAACTTTCTCGATGAGGTCAGCTCTGATCTGCTCCAGAGATACCTTAGCATCGTGCTGAGAGGATACAACCACTGCGTCTACTCTAGCGGGCTTGCCGTCAATATACTCAACAGTTACCTGAGTCTTTCCGTCGGGACGGAGATAGGGGAGTGCGCCGTTCTTGCGGACTTCTGTAAGTCTGAGAGCCAGCTTGTGAGCCAGAGAGATAGGCAGGGGCATGAGCTCGGGAGTTTCATCGCAGGCATAGCCGAACATGATACCCTGATCGCCTGCACCTGTATCGAAAGCATTTTCATCTCTGCCCTCAAGTGCGTTGTCAACGCCCATAGCGATATCGGGGGACTGCTTGTCGATGGAAGTGAATACCGAGCAGGTGTGACCGTCGAAGCCGTACTTTGCTCTGTCGTAGCCTATGCCTACAACTGTATCACGTACTATCTGGGGGATATCTACCAGTGCCTTTGTGGTGATCTCACCCATGCACATTACCATACCTGTTGTGGTGACTGTTTCGCAGGCAACTCTTGAATAGGGATCCTGTTCCAGCATTGCATCGAGTATAGCATCTGAGATCTGGTCGCAGATCTTATCGGGGTGACCCTCAGTCACCGATTCGGAAGTGAAAAGAAATCTTGACATGAATAGTTCCTACCTTTCTTAAAAGAAACTGTGCCGGTATACCGGCAATTACTGTTGCTAACCGTTAAATCAACAGCCAATAAAAAGCCTCTCAATTCCGAAGAAATGAGAGGTGAGATTTTTTGATAAAAATTCCTCATCTTTCGGAAATAACCGCAGGATTTGGCACCTTGACGAGCTGAACTATTCAGCGCACAGGTTGCCGGGCTTCACAGGACCTGATTCCTCCACCACTCTTGATAAGGCTATTAAATTTAACGTAGAACATTATACTACATTCTTACGCCGTTGTCAACAGTTTTAACGTTTTTTTTACAAGGAAAGCTAAACTAACTCTTTATGGGGAGGTATAGGCTGTATCTATTTGTCGTGAAAGACTATAAATGAGCTGTGATTTTAAATATTTTTAAACAAATGATAGAATGTTTGAGAAAGTGCTTGACAAATCATGATTGTCGTGGTATAATAATTTTCGTTGACTGGTCAAGTCAATGACCCAAATGCGGGTGTAGTTCAATGGTAGAACTCCAGCCTTCCAAGCTGGCCACGTGGGTTCGATTCCCATCACCCGCTCTTTACTGTTGAATTGCAGTATATGCGTCATTAGCTCAGCTGGATAGAGCAACCGCCTTCTAAGCGGTAGGTCACTGGTTCGAATCCAGTATGGCGTGTTATGGTGGGTATAGCGTAGTTGGTTAACGCGTCAGATTGTGGTCCTGAAGATCGAGAG
>NZ_JAILMR010000084.1 GCF_024692365.1 Ruminococcus sp.
GCTGTTTCTTTGAGTTCCAGTTTTCTGAACTAGTTGATCGCTTGTTCTCTTATCCCTAAGTTTCCTGCGTTCTTTCGCTCTCTTTCCTGTCTCTCTCGTTGACAGCTTAATTATTATAGCACCATTTGCAGCTTTTGTCAACACTTTTCGATGTAAAACGATTTGCGTAGTTTCGACAATATTATATGCATTTTGACAATTAGAAAATCTGAACTCATTTTCCCAGTCTGTATATCTCATCATACAGTATATAGAACTTATTATCAAAGCTCTTATTAATATGCCAATGTCCCGCAAACCACTTATTAAAATCAAGATTCCTGTATAGCCATTCAAAATAACCCGTCAGCTCTGCATCATGTTCATCTGTCATTTTCCCTATTCGGTATATCATTGAATCAGGAATCGTATGCGTCAGCACATAGTCCACCTTATACCCAGCCTTTTCCAGATTATCCCTAGCCTCATCATATTCCTCTTTTGAAGGCAGCTCACGCACCCACCAGCTTCGCCCTTCCTTACGCATATATTTATCTATCGAATACGCACCGCCAAATGTAAAGTACCGCTCACCTTCTATGTCGAATATCTGCCCACGCATCAGATGGTATATGTTCTCCGCCACCTTATGCGCCTTGCCTCCACAGTAATCCACCACAGGATAAGTCTCCAGCACATCAAAATTCTCGTGATTACCGTCCACGAACAGTATCGTGAACTCCTCTTTCGCCAGCTGTTTCAGATAATACTGATGCTTACCGCCTATTCGCCCCACGAATCCGAAATCTCCGCACACTATCACCGTGTCACCTTTACCAACTCCATTCTCAGCAAAACGCCTTACCGTATCATTATATTCACCGTGAGTGTCTCCCGTGATAAAGATCATCTTAACTCCTCCTTATATAAAAAGAGGACTGCCCAAACAGTCCTCTCAAAGCTATTTAGCTGAATTTAGGTTCGCAGGTGAGATTAATACCAAGACGCTTGAATATCCTCTCATCTACCGCGCTGAGTATTACCGTAGAATGTACCTCGCAGCCGCGCAGCTTTTCAAGCTGATCCATAGCACGCTTTGCATTCTCATCGGTAGCAGCACAGATAGACAGCGCTATCAGTGTCTCATCTGTATGTATTCTGGGGTTGTTGTTGCCAAGATGATTTGTCTTCAGATTCTGAATCGGCTCAATTACATGGGGCGACATCAGAAGTGTATCATCATCAATATTGCCGAAATACTTCAGCGCATTGAGTATCAGCGCCGAACAAGCACCCAGCAGATTTGAAGTCTTGCCCGTTATAATAGTACCATCAGGCAACTCCATAGCTGCTGCGGGAGAACCAGTCTCCTGCTCCTTAGCCAAAGCCGCAGCCACTACCTTTCTGTCAGCAGGGCTAACTTTAGCCTGATTCATCAACATTTCGAGCTTGTATGTATCTTCTTCGGAAACTGTGCCCTTCTTTCTGTCGCAAAGGGCAACATAGTAACGGCGGATTATCTCCTGCTTTGCAGCCTCGCGAACTGCCTCATCATCAACAATGCAGTTACCCGCCATGTTTACGCCCATATCAGTCGGCGACTTGTAGGGCGAAGTACCAAGGATATTCTCGAACATCGCATTCAGTACGGGGAATATCTCCACATCACGGTTGTAGTTGACTGTGGTCTCACCGTATGCTTCAAGATGGAACGGGTCGATCATATTAACGTCGTTCAGGTCAGAGGTCGCAGCCTCGTATGCCAGATTGACAGGGTGTTTCAACGGTATGTTCCATATCGGGAAAGTCTCGAACTTAGCATAACCCGCATTTACGCCCCTCTTGTGCTCATGGTAGAGCTGCGAAAGGCAGGTAGCCATTTTTCCGCTTCCGGGTCCGGGAGCAGTTATAACTACCAGCTTACGTGTAGTCTCGATATAATCATTCTTACCGTAACCCTCATCGCTCATTATAAGCTGGAGATTAGCAGGATAGCCCTCGATAGCGTAGTGGTGATAAACCTTAACGCCCAGAGCTTCAAGTCTCTTCTGGAAAGCCACCGCCGAACGCTGACCGTCATATCTTGTCAGAACTACAGAGCTTACATAAAGACCTATCTTGGTGAACACATTATAAAGACGAATAACATCAACATCATAAGTGATGCCGAGGTCACCTCTTATTTTGTTCTTCTCGATGTCATTTGCATTGATGACAATAACAATCTCAGCCTCGTCCTTGAGCTGTAAAAGCATCTGGAGCTTACTGTCGGGCTTAAAGCCGGGGAGAACTCTTGAAGCATGGAAATCGTCATAAAGTTTTCCGCCGAATTCCAGATACAGTTTACTGCCGAAATCCGCAATTCTTTCGCGGATACGTTCGGACTGCATTTTCAGGTATTTGTCATTATCGAATCCTATCTTATTACTCATAAAACAACCCTTTTCCTTATCCAGCCGTGACTGCCCTGTGCAGCCGCTTAGCTGTAACATTTAAAATAACCTTGATTTTCATACTTTTTAATTATACCACGCAAAACCCGTGTTGTCAATAAAGAAACCCATAAAAAATCATACCTTTCGGGCAGCTGACGTTGTTGAACACCGGCAAAGAAATAATTAATGTCAAAGTTTTTATCCTTGGCATTCTTATCTTCGTACTGCTTTGTTGCCACTCTTGATTTTTTGACATTTATGTGCTATTATAATGTAAAAGTTATGAACAAAATTTTTCAGAGGGAGAGATCATTCATGATGCATAAAATAACCGACCTCATCGAACCCGATAACGGCTGTGAGGGATTTGCTGACGGTGAAGAACCTATGGTAACGCTTATCCTTGATGATGGCAGGAGTGTGAAGATACCCGATATGACCGCCTATAAAAGGGGCTGGGATACGGGTGCGGAGATATCCGACGAGGATATAGCTGAGTTTGCAAAATAAGACGGAGAGAATATATGACACTGCTTATACTTGATTCGGGCAGAGGTTCACGCATGGGCGATATCACCGACAGTCACCCAAAATGCATGACGGAGATATCCGCTGGTGAAACTATCCTCAGCCGACAGCTTGCCCTTGCGGTCTCGGCGGGGCTTAAAAGAGTGGTGATAACCACGGGATATCTGGGAGAGGTGCTGGAAGACTACGTCAGAAGCCTTGATATGCCACTTGATATCATCTTTGTACGCAATGATGAGTTTAATAAGACAAACTATATATGGTCGATATACCTTGCAAGACATATTCTCGATGACGATATAATACTTATGCACGGCGACCTGGTTTTTGACAGCCTTGTTCTCGATGAAGTCATAGCCCATGAGGGCAGCTGCATGACGGTGTCTTCGTCTGCGCCTTTGCCCGAAAAGGACTTCAAAGCTGTTATTGAAAATGGAAAGATAGTCAAAGTCGGAATTGAGTTTTTTGAGAATGCTGCGGCGGCACAGCCTCTTTATAAGCTGACGAGGAAAGACTTACGCACATGGCTTGACAGCATTATTGCCTACTGCGAAAGCTGTATTGATGAAAAGCGCAGTTGCTATGCTGAAAATGCTTTGAATGAAGTTTCGGGTGAATGTGATATTCGTCCGCTTGATGTGGGTGAACTGCTTTGCAGTGAGATAGACAACTTTGATGACTTGCAGAATGTATCCCAAAAACTGGACAGCATTAGTCGCAGGAGCGTTTATATGTGCTTTTCCACCGATGTTATCCACAGCGGACATATTGCCATAATCAAAAAAGCCGCAAACCTTGGCAGGCTGACGATAGGGGTGCTTTCAGATGAAGCTGTTGCTGGCTACAAACGGTTTCCGCTTTTGCCTTTTGAGGAACGAAAGACGATGTTCGAGAACATAAGCGGAGTATCCCGCGTGGTGGGTCAGCGCGACCTTTCGTACAGGGAGAATATCATGCGTCTGCGCCCTGATATAGTTGTACATGGCGATGACTGGCGCACGGGGGTTCAAAAGCCTATCCGTGATGAGACGTTGGCTTTGCTTGAAGGATACGGCGGAAGGCTGGTGGAATATCCTTATGCCTGCGATGAAAAATATATTGAGTTGGAACGCCGTTCTCTTGCTGAACTTTCGACCCCTGCTATAAGGCGTAGCAGGCTGAAAAAGATGTTTTCCATAAAAGGGTTGATAACCGCCATTGAAGCCCACAGCGGACTTACAGGTCTGATAGCTGAAAAGACTGTGGTATGCGAAAATGGCGGGGCGAGGCAGTTTGATGCCATGTGGATAAGTTCACTCTGCGATTCTACCGCAAGGGGCAAGCCTGATATCGAACTTGTTGATATGACCAGCCGTTACAGAACTGTTGATGAGATAATGGAAGTTACCACCAAGCCAATAATATTCGACGGCGACACAGGGGGACTTACAGAACATTTTGTGTACAATGTCCGCACATTGGAACGCATGGGTGTTTCAATGGTGGTTATCGAAGACAAGACGGGTCTTAAAAAGAACAGCCTTTTCGGCAATGAGGTCGTACAGACACAGGCTGATATAAAGGATTTCTGTGCAAAGATAAGCGCGGGCAAGCGGGCGCAGAACACTTCCGATTTTATGATATGCGCACGAATCGAAAGTCTTATACTTGAAAAAGGTGTTGAGGACGCGCTGGAAAGAGCTTTTGCCTATACGGAAGCGGGTGCTGATGCCATAATGATTCACAGCCGAAAAAAAGACCCCGCCGAAGTTTTTGAGTTTGTTGAAAGATTCAGGTCGTGTGATAGTGATACACCAATTGTGGTTGTGCCTACGGCTTTCGATTCGGTAACAGAAGAAGAATTCAAGGTGCGGGGAGTTAACATTGTGATATATGCAAATCAGCTGACACGAAGCAGTTTTCCTGCAATGAAAAATGCGGCGGAAATGATACTCAAAAACCACCGTGCACAGGAATGTAATGATATATGTATGCCTTTCGGGGAGATAATCAGGCTTATACCCGATGATATAAAGGAAGATAATTATGGACGTTAAATTACTTGATCGTATAATAGGCACAGATTTTTACACAGGAGTACCTGACAGCCTTTTAAGACCGCTTTGCGACTATCTTATGGATACTTACTCCACCGACCCTGCACACCATATAATAGCAGCAAACGAGGGCAACTGTACCGCCTTAGCCGCGGGATATCATCTTGCCACGGGGAAAGTGCCTGTGGTGTATATGCAGAATTCGGGAGAGGGGAATATTATCAATCCTGCCGCAAGCCTGCTGAACAGAAAGGTATACGCTATACCAATGCTTTTCATAATAGGCTGGCGTGGAGAACCGAATGTTCATGATGAACCACAGCACATCTATCAGGGAGAAGTTACGCTGAAACTTCTTGAAGACATGGAGATAGAAAGCTTCGTTATAAGCAGGGATACCACGGAAGATGAAGTGCGCGGCGCTTTTGCGGAGTTTGAAAAAGCCTTTGCTGAGGGCAGACAGGCGGCTTTTGTGATACGCAAGGGCGCACTCACCTATGAGAAGAAAATATCCTATAAAAACAGCTATACCATGTCCAGAGAGGAAGTCATAAGGCATATAGTTGACTTTACTGCTGATGACCCGATAGTATCCACCACGGGAAAAGCAAGCCGTGAACTTTTTGAGATAAGAGAACAGAATGGTCATGGGCACGGCAGAGATTTTCTCACCGTTGGTTCAATGGGACATACTTCGTCTATCGCACTGGGAATAGCACTTAATAAAAAAGACAGGAAAGTCTGGTGCATAGACGGGGACGGTTCAATGCTTATGCACATGGGAAGCCTTGCGGTGATAGGTTCGGTAAAGCCCGAAAATCTTGTGCATATCGTGATTAATAATTCTGCTCATGAAACTGTGGGGGGACTGCCGACGGCTGCGGGGCAGGCGGATATAATAGGTATAGCCCGCGCCTGCGGTTACAGCAGGGTGTTCACAGCGGATAATTTTGATGACCTTGACAAAGCCCTTGCAGAAGCCCGTGACGGCAGTGGGCTGACATTCATCGAGGTGAAATGTGCTTTGGGCGCAAGGGCAGACCTTGGCAGACCCACCACAACAGCACTTGAAAACAAGGAGTGCTTTATGGAACATCTTGCAGAGGACTGATATCACAGCAGTAAATCAATCTTTTCGGTAACGTCAAGGACGGTTCGGATATCGGTGAAAGTATCGCCTGTTTCAAGAGAATGGTTAGCGTTCTCATATTCATGCAGGGGGACTAAATGCTTTCGGCAAAGCTTGCGGATAGGTTCGGTTTCAGCCCACTGGTCGGCGGTGCCGTGGAAAGCCGTACAGCGGTGAGAAAGACTATCGAAAGTCATTTCAAGGGGTGTCAGCAGTATGCATGATGCGTTGATACCGTTTTTCTCGCGGTAGGCAAGGCAGGCTGTTGTGCCTATGCTTTTGCCGATGAATACTATTTTTTCGTAGCTGGAAAAATCTGTATCGGAAAGCTGTTCTTCTGCAAGCGACAAAGCGTGTTCGGCGGCGGTGGACATTTTTTCATCGTTGCCTTTGGCAGAATTATCGAACCCCGAAAATTTAAGAGGTATCACATCATAGCCCTTGCTTTTGGCGAGTTTTGCCGAATAATAAAGCAGGGGCTTTTCACAGTGGTAGCCTATGCCGGGGAAAAGTACACAAAGTTTCATAATAGTTATCTCCTTTCGATTTGCTATTGCTATTATAGATTATATCACAAGCAGAACGGCTAGTCAATCGTTGGATTTGGTGACAATGAGCAAAAACTGAGTTGACAAACCTTAGAAATGGTAGTACAATATTATAAATGACATTTGTTTTAACCAATGAAAGGGAGTCATTCAAATGGGAAAAACTGACAGGACATTTCCGAATAAATATATAGACCTTCATCTTCATCTTGACGGGGCTGTAACTTCCGATATAGCAAAGCGTCTGGCTGATATGCAGGGGATAGAACTGCATGCCGAGGGCGAAGCCCTTGAAAAACTGCTTTCGGTTGGGGAAGACTGCAAAGACCTCAATGAGTTTCTTGAATGTTTCGTACTTCCGCTGAAGCTTTTGCAGACAGCTGAAGCACTGGAAGAGTGCGCTTTTCTGGTGGCAGAAAAAATGCGTGAACAGGGTGTGATATATGCCGAGATAAGGTTTGCGCCGCAGCTGCACTGTGAGAATGGGCTTAGTCAGCGCGACGCTGTAAAGGCTGTCATCAAAGGACTTTCGCGCAGTGAATTAAAAACAGGGCTGATACTCTGCTGTATGCGTGGTGAGGGTATTGAGGAGAAAAATCTTGAAACGGCTGAACTGGCGAAAGATTATCTTGGCAAAGGCGTGAACGCTCTTGACCTTGCTGGTGCGGAGGGACTTTTTCCGACAGAGAATTTTGCGGAGCTTTTTGCTAAAGTGAGGGAAAGCGGTGTGCCTTTCACGATACACGCAGGAGAAGCGGACGGCTCGGAGAGTGTCAGGAAAGCGATAGAATTCGGTGCGGCGCGTATCGGTCACGGGGTAAGGATATACGAAGGCCCTGAGCTGGTTGCACTTATTGCCGAGCGCGGCATACCTCTGGAGATGTGCCCTAACAGCAACAGGCTTACCCATGCGGTGGAAAATATGGAAAATTATCCCTTTATGGATTATCTTAGCCGTGGGATAAAAGTTACGATAAATACCGACGACCCTGCGATAGAGCGTACCGATATTGCAGAGGAGTTCCGATATATGGAGCGCAGTTTTGGGCTGACTTCGGAGCAGGGGCGGGAAGTTCTGCTGAATGCGGCAGATGCGGCTTTTGCTGATGAGGAAGTTAAGGAATGGCTCAGGCAGCAGATTGCCTTGGGGGTGAATGAACCATGATGAAGTACAGGAATCTGATAATTGCTGCAATTGCGATATCCGAGTTCATCGAAATGATAGGTGCTTACGGGATATTCAAAAAGTGCGGCAGACGTCCCTGGGTAGCGTTCGTACCTTTTATAAGGCACGCAAGCATGGGCAAATGTGCGGGCAGAAATCAGGAAGGTCACTCGCTGATGCTCATCAGTCTGGGTGTTGTGGTCATGATAACGACTATCTGTATGTTCAAGCCTAACAGCCTGCAAAGCATGATATCCATGTTCCTGCTGATGCTGTTCATGATACCGAACGTTATCTACAGCATACGTGTGTATTTCGGACTTGCAGACGCTTTCGGACGGAACAGGCTGTGGGTAATACCATGGTTCATATTCAGATGTCTTTGCGCACTGCTCTGGGGCTGTTCAAAGAATTTCAAGACCGCTGATGGTTATCCCTTTGACGCGGAAGAAGCTGCGCCCGAAGTCAGCGGACTTCAGGCTGAAGCTCTGGACGAGGGACTTTCAATAAATATCACAAAGAGGACGGCGATGAATTTCTTTCAGCGTAAGGTTCTTCTCAGGGATATACACCTCAGCATACCTAAGGGACATATGGTGCTTTTGCTGGGCGGCTCGGGTTCGGGCAAGACTACTTTTCTGAACGCGGTGACTGGCTACGAAAAGGCTAAGGCTGTGATAACGCTGGCGGGCAGTAATGTCTACAAGGACTACAAGAGCATGAAGTACGATATAGGATTTGTACCTCAGCAAGACCTTGTGCGCGGAAGTGACACGGTATACAGAACGCTTTCAGATGCGGCTTTATTGAGACTGCCCTCGGAGATGAGGTTCGACGAAAGGCGCGAGAGGATAAATGATGTTCTTAATACTTTCGGACTTACGCCTGTAAAGGGAAGCCTTGTTGACAAGCTTTCGGGCGGTCAGAGGAAAAGACTTTCAATTGCGATAGAGTATATTTCAGACCCGACGCTTTTCATTCTGGACGAGCCCGATTCGGGACTTGACGGAGTTATGGCGAGGGCGCTTTTTGAGAAGCTTCGTGCCATTGCGGACAGTGGAAAGATAGTAATAGTTATAACCCATACACCCGACCGTGTGGCTGACCTTTTCGATGATGTAATTGTCGTTGCAAAGGACGCAAACCGTACAGGCAGACTAGCTTACTATGGTGCGAGAGAAAAGTCTTACGGATTTTTCGGGAAGAAATCAATGGAAGAGATTCTTATGTCTGTCAACCGCCGTGAAGAGGGCGGCGAGGGCAAGGCTGACGAATTTGTCAGAAAGTACACGGCTGCCGTGGCAGGAGGTGAGCTTTGATGGATACTGCTATTAGGCACACTGGCAGGGTAAGGCAGACTTTTATTTACCTTGGCAAGCTGTTCAGAATGTTCATATTCAGAAATGACTGGAAGGTAATGCCGATGGCGGCGGTCATATCCGGTGTTGTATCTTTTGTTGTGGGCAAGAAGATGAATGTTTCGATGGAAGGAACGCTGAGAGGTGCATTTGCTTTTTCCTGTATATGTATCTGGAACGGATTTTTCAATTCGATACAGGTAATATGCCGTGAAAGACCAATCATCAAGCGTGAACACCGCTCGGGACTGCACATGACGGCTTATGTATTCGCACACATGATATATCAGGCGTTTTTGTGCGGAAGTCAGGCGCTTATCACCATATTTGTAATGATAGTAGCAAAGGTGCGTATGCCATCGAACGGTCTGGTCTTTGAGGCGGGGTTCGACCTGTTTGTTACGATGTTCCTGATAACCTATGCGGCGGATATGATATCGCTATTTATATCATCGGTTGTGAAGAACACGACTACTGCTATGACTTTTGTGCCGTTCTTGCTGATATTCCAGCTGATATTCTCGGGGGGATTTTTCTCGCTGGAGGGTAAGGCTTATAAGATGTCATACTTTACAGTATCGAAGTGGGGGCTGACTTCGCTTTGTGCGCAAGGGCATTACAATGATCTACCTATGACCTCGCTCTGGACTTCCATGAGCAAGATGAGAAGTCTTGAAGTGGAGGGGGAGAAGCCTGTTGATGATATGCTGGACTACATAACAGCTTCAAACCGCAAGGACGAGCTGATGCTGAAATGCGGAAGCAACAATCAGGAGAAAAAGTACGAATCATCGACAAAGAACGTTTTGAAATGCTGGGGAAATCTCGGTATATTCATAATTGGATTTGCATTCCTTTCAATAGTATCGCTGGAGTTTATTGATCAGGACAGAAGATAAAAGTTTTACGGAGAACGGTGAGGGAGCTGTTCTCCGTCTTTATTTAGTCCTTCTACTATCAGGCATTTTGGGCTAAAAGTTGTACGTTTTTGTACAACTCTTACAGAAATATGTCTGAGTTAAAAGATAAATCATTTGGTTGCATAAAGTCGTAGGTGTGAAGTTGGGGATAATAACAACAAAATTGGGAGAAAATGCCAAGGAAGAGAGCTTTATATCAGCATCTTGAGAAATATGTCCACCAAAAAATCCCCCGCGTAACAGCACACCGCCGTTACACAGGGGATGATTATTTCTATTCTTCAGAGAAATCTGTATCAAGAGCGATCTGGAGTTTATGATCGGGAAAAGTTTTTTGTACATCAGCTTTTATACTTTTATATACTTCACCGCGGTCTTTGGCATCGAAGCTTACCACCACATCAAAACGAATGGTGCTGGTCTCCTTGGTGAGATAGAAACCATGCATCTGAAGAATGTGTTCATGTGAGAAAACTATTTCGCGGACTTTCTCCTCCACAGCTTTTGCTTCTTCGTCCTTGGTGTTTACCGAGTACACTCCCACCGCGGTGAGTATCACCCGATGTTCTTTGTTAACCGCTATCTGTATCTCCCTGATAAGACGGTCTATCCTGTCTGCTGAAAATGTGTCGGGCACTTCAATATGAATAGAACCGTTCCATGAATCAGGACCGTAGTTGTTCAGCACAAGATCATAAGCGCCCTGCACTCCGTCAAAAGCCGTGACTGTCTTCTTGATGCTTGCGGCAAGTTCAGGATCACTGCGTTCACCGAGAATACGCGATATAGTATCTTTCAGCATCTCGATACCCGACTTGATGATGACCAAAGATATCACAGCACCCAACCATGCTTCAAGTGAAAGCCCTGTCACCATGAAAATTATTGCGGCAACAAGTGTCGAAGCGGATATGACAGAATCAAGAGAAGCGTCCTCGCCAGAATTTACCAGTGAATCCGAGTTGACCTTTTCACCCACGCTTTTTACATATCTGCCGAGTACGATCTTGACCATCACCGCAACCCCGACTATAATAAGAGAAACAAGCGTATAATCGGGGGTAGTGGGAGATAGTATCTTCTTCACCGATTCAACGAAAGAAGTTACACCCGCATAGAGAACTATCACCGATATCAGCATTGCGCTGAGGTACTCAATTCGCCCATAACCGAATGGGTGCTTCTTGTCAGGCTGACGTCCCGCCAGCTTAGTGCCGATTATGGTTATCAGCGAACTTCCCGCATCGGAGATATTGTTGACAGCATCGAGAACGATAGCTATGGAGTGTGTGAGAACGCCTATCACCGCCTTGAAAGCGGCAAGGAAGACGTTGGCGACGATGCCTGTTATGCTTGTGCGAATTATTATCTTACTTCGGTTATCTGTATCCTGATTCATATTATCACGACCTTTCTTCGGAGATCAGCTCCTTCGATTTTTGCACCAGAAATGCCACTTAGGTGCAGGGGGCATAGGTTCATGCCTGATAAGGGCTTTAATCACACGGCGGTGAGTAAAACAACAGCATCCAATAACTGCCAGAACTACTAACAAGATCACAGTACCTTTCATGGTCATTTCCTCCTTATAAATTATGCGTTGATAAGCTTTTGAACAAGCTCACGTTTTTCATATAGAATACAGCCGCCCTCATGGTCTTCCAGAAGATAACCCTCGTCCCTGAGCGTTCTGAACAGCTTTGAATCCATAGCTTCACGCAGTGATGTGTCCCTGACATTGATATCAGAGAAGGGCGAGAAGGGACAAGGTTCAGCGCCGCCGTGGGAATTGATGTGGAAGAATCCTCTGCCTGCCGCAACACAGCCCCCCGAACTTTTTTCATCGCCAGGGAATGAGATGTAGACCATCTCGGGGTGAGTTTCCCTCAGACGACTAATTTCCGCCTGCATGAATTCACGCTCGGCATCACCCGGTGCGAGGTCTTTGCTTTCGGCTGTTACAGGAACATACTCAACAAATATCACAGCTTTACAGCCCCGTTCGGAAAGACTGCCAAGAAATTTCTGCGATGTGACTTCCCTGTAATTCTTTGTGGTGACTGTGACCGACGCACCGAAGATAAGACCACGCTTTTTTATCTCGTCCATATTTGATATGAGCTTATCATAGATGCCTTTGCCTCGCCTTTCATCGGTGCGCTGACGGTCGCCTTCGATACTCATTATCGGGATAAGGTTGCGGCATTTATCGAAGAGTTCAAGATAACGTTCATCAAGGTAAGTGCCGTTGGTAAAAATCGGAAACAGGATATTCTGCCTTTTGCCCGCGGCTTCGATAACGCCCCGCCTAAGCATGGGTTCACCGCCCGCAAGAAGTATAAAGCTTATCCCTAAGTCTTCGGCTTCGGAAAAGACCTTCTGCCATTCATCATCGGTAAGCTGGCTTACGGGTTCGGAATCGACAGTGGCGTGACTGCATCTAGAATAGCAGCCTGCACAGTGAAGATTGCAGCTGCTGGTTATGCTTGCGATTATAAAAGGCGGGATATGCTCGCCGTTATCCTCGGCTTTGCGGCGCTTTTTGGAAGCCGCACTGCTGGCGGCAGCAAAGCGCAGCATGAAAACGCTTTCCTTCGGGTTTTTGAGAGTTGCCTTTACCGCTTCGGAAACTATACGTTCAACCCCTGCGGTCAGATAGTTCTGTAAATCAAAATCTTCGTGCATAGTTATCACCCCATGATAGTAACGTCGTTAACGGTTGGTGTTATTGAGAAGTTCGTAAAGCAGTTCCCTAAGCTGCTCTGCTTTTTCGGGAGCAAGGTCAACACATCTGCCGACCTGAAGCGGGATATTTTCCGCCTGTTTGCGGAGTTCCCTGCCCTTATCGGTAAGGGTCACAATAAAAGAACGTTCGTCAGATGAACTCTGCTGTTTTTCGATATACCCCTGCTGACGGAGTTTTTTGATTATCGGTGAGAGTGTGCCGCTGTCCAGCATCAGGCGCTTGCATATCTCACCTACGGTAATGCCGTCTTTTTCCCATAAAACAAGGAAGAAGATGTACTGGGTGTAGGTCAGCCCCAAAGGTTTGAGGTAGGGGGTATAGAGAGAGGTTATGACCCTTGAAGCGGCATAAATCGGGAAACATAGCTGATTATCGAGTTTAAGAAGTTCGGTGCGGTCGATGTCCATTGATATACCTCCTCGTTCAGTTTGTTTGTGCACAAATATATTTTATCACATATATCATGCTTTGTCAAGAGGTTTTTTCACATTTGCGGACTTATCACAGTACGTGACGAGATATGCCAAGGAGACAAAGCGCGCGGTTTATGCGACTGCGTCGGCATATGCCTCGCGCTAGCAGACTTGCAGGATGTTTGCACAGTCAACTTTGTTGACTGTTGGCAGAGCCCTCAATCACCAAGGCACTATACCAAAATGTACCACGAACTATAAGAGCGATACGAACTTATACAAAAGATGCGCGGGCACGCTGCCGACACAGTCGCAGCTACCAAACAGTACGAGCGTGTACCAAAGTATACGATCGTATCATTTGGTATGCGTAAACATTGCCCGTGCACGCCGTCAAACAGCGAAGCGCTTTTGACGGCTCGACCCGCTAGGGGCGACCTGATACAGCAGTACCTTTGATACAAACATGGTTATCACGCAGTTCGTTGGTTAGGAATTAGTGCTTTAGATTGACATACTGCGGGTGAGTCGCCCCTCGTTCCTCGGGTCGAGAAATCGGATTCGCTTCGCTGTCCGATTTCGGCGCAGGCAATATTATACGCACGTAGTTTCTGCGTGTGGCATGGTTTTGTTCACGCTCGGAATTTTTGAGATTGCCCGCGCCATGTGGTCGAAAGATAGTCTGCTATTGCTTTTTTGTTTTCACGTCGCTTTTGTGCCTTGACCGAGAGGCTCTGCCTCTAACCATCAGCTGTGCTGATGGTGTGCTCTCCGCAAGCTTTTCGCGAAAAGTTTGACCAAAAGCTCTCTTCCTTGGCATATCTTGCATCTTTAGTCATTGGCAAAATATTTTTACTTGACAAAAGGGCTTCGCTATGCTATATTTATTAAGTAAACTAAATACATTTGGGAATGATGATCTCCCAAGGTTTAACCTGAACCGCTTATTTCAAGCTGATGACGTCTGTTTTACGCAGATGCTATCGGCTTTTTTATTTTTCTCGGAGGTGTAGTTATGCTGTTTTCTTTTGCAGTGATTTTTCTTATCGGACTTGGTTTCGGAGCGCTTTTTCAGATGATGAAACTGCCGCGGGTAATCGGTATGCTGTTGGCGGGTATAATTGTAGGACCATTTGCACTGGGACTTCTGGACGACAAAGTGATGTCGGTATCGGCGGAACTTCGGCAGACGGCTTTGATAATCATACTAATCAAGGCGGGGCTGGCGCTGGAACTTTCAGATTTGAAAAAGGTAGGACGTTCGGCGGTGCTGATGAGTTTTCTGCCTGCTTGTTTTGAGATGGTGGGTTATCTTTTGTTTGCGCCGCTTCTTCTGGGGACTTTCCGAATCGAATCCGCTTTGATGGGTGCTGTGCTTAGTGCGGTTTCACCTGCGGTGGTTGTCCCGCGAATGGTTGCCCTTATCGAAAAAGAACGTGGCACTGAAAAGGGCGTTCCGCAGATGATACTTGCGGGGGCTTCGTGCGATGATGTGTTCGTGCTGGTGCTGTTCTCGACTTTTCTGACTATGGCGCAGGGCGACAAGGCTGAACTTTCGGGGCTGATAAATATTCCTGTTTCGATAGCACTTGGGCTGATAATCGGCGGGATATCGGGATTTCTGGTATACGGTCTGTTTGAAGTGTCTTTCCGTCGCGGCAAGAAGATACGCAGCAGCATGAAGCTGATCATAATGCTTTCGGCAGCGTTTCTGCTGATGACGGCTGAGAGTGCTGTCAAACCTTATGTTGCGGTATCGGGATTGCTGGCTGTTATCGCAATGGCTTGCGTTATAAAGAAAAAGAGCGATGTGGGAGTTTCAAAGCGGCTTTCGGAAAAGTTCGGCAAAGTATGGATAGCGGCTGAGGTGATACTGTTTGTAATGGTGGGTGCGGCGGTCGATATAAGGTACACCCTTTCGGCGGGTGCTGCTGCGGCGGCTATGATATTCATTGCGCTGCTATTCCGTGCGGTGGGCGTTGTTATATGCATGGCTGGAACAAAGCTGAACTTCAAGGAAAGGCTGTTCTGCGTTATTGCATATCTGCCGAAAGCTACTGTACAGGCGGCGATAGGTTCGGTGCCGCTGGCGGCAGGGCTTTCCTGCGGTAAGACGGTTCTTTCGGTGGCGGTTCTGGGCATAATACTGACTGCGCCGATGGGCGCGATAGGTATTGATTCTACTTGCGAGAAGCTGCTTTCGGATGACCGAAAACCTTTAAGGAATGTCAAAGCCGACTAACGCCGCAGTGATTTTGGCGAGATTTTTAGGGCGGTGTTAGGCATAATGCTGACTTCGCCGTGATGAAATTGAGTGCTCGTTTTTTCTTGTGACAGAGTGTTTTTCGGAGATGGAAATTCGTGAAAAAATGTCAAAAAGACACGTTTTCGACTCAAACGTAAAATATTCGTTTTAAATTTTGTTCATAATCACGAAAACTTTTTTCGATAATGCTATTGCTATTTTGACTAAAATAATATATAATTATGTTATGCAGTTGAGGTTTTTGTGTATAATTACCATCACGAAACTTCCACTGAAAATATAAAGACTAAGGTCACAGATAGGAGCGAATCACATTGAAAAAGTTTGACAGTACAAAGATCAAGAATATTGCCGTTGCAGGTCACGCAGGGTCAGGTAAGACCTCACTGACAGAGGCTTTGTTATATAAGAGCGGAACAGTTGACAGACTTG
>NZ_JAILMR010000110.1 GCF_024692365.1 Ruminococcus sp.
ATTTCGCCCAGAAGTCATGTATCTTGCCTTTTGCCCGATACGATGCTTATTGATAAATCCATACATTCTTGAAAAATCAAGGCTTTTTATTTCATTGATTCCGAAAATGTATGATTGATATGGTTTTATCAATTCTCGTAGAAAAAAAGAATATAAAGATTCAACTGTGATACGACTATGCATTATGCCATTATTTTGCTTTTTAATTTCAGACTGTACAGCTTGAACGCCACGATTGGTGTAGGAAATGATTGCCACTCGTTTATCAACATCTGAAGATACAATAGACAAAGCAGTATGACATATGCTCCATGTTTTGCCTGAGCCAGCACATTCTATTTTAATCAAGTTCATTGATGGCATTTTGTATATACTCCGGATAAATAATTTTCAGCTCACTATCAAAAACCCGCAAAGACCATTCTGCTTTATTGTTAGTCATAAATTCTATTATTTCCTCTTTACTCTTTGTCATCATTGAGTTTCTTTTAGATAATACAGTTCTAAAAGTTTGTGCGTGAGCATCTGTATCAAAGTTTACAGCGGCAACACTTGGCTCGATAGTATGTAATTCTTCATTGCTCTCGTAAACAAAAATCAAATTGGGTTTATCGGTATATCCAGCATACTTTTTTGTAATATTCTTTTGTATATCACCGTCGTTATCGGTCACTATAATAGTCTTTTTATTTAGTAAAATAGTTATATCACAATACCGCTTAAACGCAAGCGAATCGACTACTATAACATCAATCCCATTTTCGATAGGAAGAACACCATGCTTATCCAAATAAGCACGCTGAATAATCAATTCATCAGTAGGACCTTCAACTAAAATGATCTTCTCTGCCAGAACTACTCTTAAAGTATCATATCCAGGGAGCTTTTTGAAATAAGACATCGTATCTTCCGGTAAACCGCTAAAACGAGTTGGTATCCCTTTCCTAATCAAGAAAAGATTCTGTAAATCCAGTTTGTTAGCAACATAGCTGCTGTGTGTAGAAATAAAGACCTGTTTCCCTTCAGATTTCTCCACTTTACTTACTAAGCGTGCCATATTTGTATATGAAAGATTGTTTTCAGGTTCTTCCATAATAATGACATTGACCTGCTCATCAGCGTTTTTTAATACCATACCCATTTTGATTGTGTTTTGAGTGCCAAAACCGACATTCTCAAAAGGACAGGAATCTACAACAACTGACATTTGTGATTTCCACGAATCAATATCATCTTCTTTCAGGTCAATTGTTAATTCACGCCCGTCAAGATCTGTATTCTTACGGACATCCTCATTAAGCTGTCTTACTATCTCGCTACTACTGAAATCATGTCTGCTTTTTCGATATGCAGTAGTGAGATCCGTTTGATTTTGTGGTGTTAAGAAATTGGTGATGTTGTCCGCAACGAATTTATCTACTACATAAGCATAGTTCTTTCTTGTAGTATCAATAAATGCAGCCTTTATCGGAGAAAAACGCTGAAGAACAGGAGAACCATTAAAATATCTTATCTCCACAGAATAGAATTCGACAGGTATGTCATAAATCTCTTTTGATGATAATAGGCTGTTATATAAATCCGAATATTCCTCGTTGAAGTGTACCCTTACTCTAATTCCGCAAGCATCTTTCAAAAGAGAATTGTTCGTACCTGAATACTGAGGATCAGCATCATGCAGAAAGGCTTCAATAATAATTTCGGGCGGAGATAGTGGTAACCCTGATGCAAGTGAGTTAATATACTCTTTTCTTGCTTCATCGTTAAACATATTTGCCTTTATCTGTCTTTCAAAAGCATATCCATTTAGTTTTCCTGATGTAATAATCGAGAGTACCTCAAGTATCGTGCTTTTGCCAGAATCATTTTCGCCTACGAAAATATTGATTCTTTCATTTAAATCAAGGTTTACATCTTTCAGGAGCTTGTAGTTTTTTACAACAAGTTTGCTGATGTACATTTTGTTCACCGCCTTGTTTGAATTATCTGATTACTATTATTATAGCATATTTCCTACTACTTTTCAAGTCAATTATCTCAGTTCAAATCCAAGTGAAATGGAGCGTTACCACTATGGCAACGCTCCATTTTGATTATTCGTCCTCATCACTACACTCATCGAGCCCATGCAAGAGCTGAATATAAACGCACTCAGCTCGGTCACGTTCCTCGCCGTCTGTGGACATCAAGAGTTCAAGGAAATACGCCTTTGCTTCTTCGTAGTCCGTCCAGACCTCACGCTTACCGTTGCAGACAGTCGTGACCTTGCGTGTTCTTGGCATAGCCAATTCAGGTGTTTTCAACATAGCTGTGTACCTCCAAATCATTATTGTAGATACAGTATATACTATAATCCTGCCGGAGTCCAGCTCTGTGAAATGATTGTAACCATTTTTGTAAAGTGCGCAGCATTTTCAAATATGAGTCCAGTGCAGGGCGCACATATCAGATCATCGCTTCAACTGCAAAACCTTCCCTTGCAGAAAGTTTAACGGCTGCCAGAGCTTATTCACTTCGTCCTTAATCTCGGCAATATCACTCTTGTAAATATTCCGAGTGCTGTTTACACGAACAGCGATCTGATTGATATTGTTGGCGATATTCGTGGCGAGCTTGAAAATCTTATGAAGCTCATTCTCGTCCATGTGAACGATATAGCCCTCAAAGATCATAGCACGGACAAATCCGCTGAGACTGCTCATGCCGCTGTTCTCATATTTCCTCTTGATAGCGTCCATTTCTGCCTGACTCACTCTTACTTTCAAGTACAGATTACGCTTGTTCTCGTCTTTCATATTTCTCTTTATCCTTTCTCTGTTTTATCAATTCGGGGTCGTAGGGGCAGCGCCCTCTGCCAAGCATTGTATCATGTGAAAGTCGCTGTGCGCGCCCACATGATACCGAGCTTGCTACTCTTCCAACGCCCCTCTGGGGCGATTTCCATTTCCGAGCTTTTCAGCTCGGATTTTTTCTTGTGTATCGAGAATGGGAGCTGTGCGACATTTTCTACTTTTCTCTCATCGTCGCTCCTGCGATTCCCCATATCCACTATACCAAAGATTTCAAAATCCGTCAATGGCTATCCGAAAAGTTTTTTCAAGCGGTCAAAAGCGGATTCGTCAAAATCACCGGGGATATTTTATGGCGTAATAGCGTCATTTCGTATTTTGAAATCACAAAATTCCCCGGTTGATTGTTATCGAACTGTGAACGAAAGTTTGTGCGCATTGCGGCTTGTTTTGATATGGCAATGCGCGCTATAATGGGATCGTGGTCAGGTGATGTGACCGCAAATCAGGGTTTCATAAAAATGCTGAAACGGAAAGTGAGGTGAATGAGATGGGGCTGTATCTTGAAAAGATCGAGGAGAACGAGAAGAAGATCAAGAAGCTGAAGGCGACAATCGAGACCAGCAAGGCAAAGCTCAAAAAGCTGGTGGACGAAAATGCTCACCTGAGCTATCTTGAGATCAAGGCAGAATACAACTGCGAAGGTCGTGAGCTGCTGGAAGTTCTCGCAAGAGAGCGTGAGCAGTCGGCAAAGCTGAAAGCCGACGGTCTAGCTGATTCATGTATTGATGTTACTGCGGAAACCGCTGATGATATAATCAGCGATGATGAATTCGGTCATCAAATGAGCTTTACGGATAGCAAGAATCCTTACGAGGATTAACATATATCCAACAACAGAACGAAAGCTGTGAGAGGGGCGGCAGCGATGCCGTTCCGCACGGCTATATCAAAAATAGAAAGAGGGGCAGATAGAAAAAGCGATCCCTCGCTCTAAAAGCATAGAGAAAGAAAAGCTAAGGAGTACAAGCTATGAATAATAACACTACTGCCGTAGATAAAGAAAAGGCAGGCAACACTTTTACAACGAAGTCCGAATACAAGATCGGGCATACCCTTTACACGGTGATCACCGTGTTCAACCCTGCTTCAAAGGAAAGTCTTTCGGAAATCCTGAAAAGACTGATTATCCGAGAGAGTGAAAAACTCCTCGGTGATTCCGGACAAGAATCTGAGAAGCAGGCTGTGTAACTTTGGAATTTCAGCGCATTGTATTTATTTTCGGTGTGCGCTATAATGATAACATAGCTTGCTGTATCTGTCGGAAAGGAAGGTTAAAAATGACAGACAAGATCACAGCATTATATTGTCGTCTTTCGCAGGACGATATGTTACAGTGTGAGAGCAACAGCATCACCAACCAGAAGGCTATCCTCAAAGAGTATGCCGATGATAATGGCTTTCACAACACGGCTTTCTATGTCGATGACGGAGTTTCAGGAACTACATGGGAGCGTGAGGGCTTCAAAGCGATGATGGCTGATATTGAGGACGGCAAAGTGGGAACGGTCATCACTAAGGATTTAAGCCGCCTCGGTCGAGACTATCTCAAAACGGGTGAACTGATCGAAATGGTATTCCCCGATTATGATGTTCGCTACATTGCAATAAATGACGGCGTGGATACTTTCAAATCCGAGAACGAGCTGATGGCATTCAAGAACATTTTTAATGACTGGTACGCCCGTGATACGAGTAATAAGATCAGAGCCGTTTTCAAGGCAAAGGGGCAGTCAGGCAAGCATCTATCCAGTCCGATATACGGCTATAAGCATTCGGAAACTGACAAGAACCTTTGGGTGATCGATGATGAAGCCGCCGAGATCGTTCGCAAAATTTTCAGATTGTGCATTGACGGTTATGGTCCGTCCAAGATTGCCCGTATTCTAACGCAGGAAGGTATCCCGACTCCGACTGCCTACGCTCTGTCTCAGGGCAGAGATAATGGTCATAAGAATGCCAAGCTGCACCGTTGGGGAAGCGAAACGATTGCCCATATCCTTGAAAAGGCTGAATATTGCGGACACACGGTCAACTTCCGTACTCATGTGAAGTCCTACAAAAACAAGAAGCGGGTGGATAACCCGAAAGATGATTGGCTGATTTTCGAGAATACCCATGAGCCTATCATCACGCAGCAGGAATTTGATCTTGTGCAGGAGCTTCG
>NZ_JAILMR010000040.1 GCF_024692365.1 Ruminococcus sp.
AAAAGAAGAAAACATTGAAATTGCCGCAAAACTGAAAACAGCTTTTGCAGCGTGGATAGATAATGGGCACAATGATCTTAATGACCGAAACACAGTGATATTATGTGTAGAATTAACAGATGCTGTGTTATTGTCCCACGGAACAAGGTATGAGCTTAATTGACATATTCTGATCTGTCTTAGCAGCTATGAAATGTACAATGCCCCGAAGCACATTCAAATGCTTCGGGGTAAAACTTCTATATGGTATCCGTGGGCGTTTTGTATCTTACTGAAACTTTTTTGCGGGCAGATACGTCTATAAATACGAGAGGACAAATCCCTACGCGGAACAACTGAAAAAAATTTTTTTAGAGTGAAACTTTTGAGCAGACAGGTCCGTCTATTATTACGAGAGGGCAAAAGCCCCGCACCCGCATCTGAAAAAAATTTTTTTCAGGATCGAAACTTTTTTGCGGAGTGCATCGTCAATTATAGCGAGAGGGTAAAGTCCTCAAAGAAAGGAGGAGGTGAGAGCCGTGAGCGAGGAAAACGTCAGGGAACGTTTTGAGATGATATACAACAAGACCTATGACTACATATATAAATACCTTATCATCAAGGCGGACTCGCGGGAAACTGCCGAGGATATCCTGCAAAGCGTCTATCTCAGGCTTTACAAGCATATGCTTGCGGGTGAAAGGATACTCGACCCGAAACATTATCTTCTGCGCAGCGCAAAGCATGGTCTGACAGATCATTTCAGAGCTAAAAGGATCACAGACAGCATTGATGACGGTATCGAGATAATCGACGAAAAAGCGCTGGACAGTCTGGAAAACGATGACGGCTTTACGTATGAAGAGATACTTCAATGCCTGAAAGAATCGGACGAAGTTACTTACAGGATATTCCTTTTGCACTTCGGTCACGACTACACCATTGAGAAGACAGCAAAAACGCTGGGGCTTGCGGAGTCCACGGTAAAATCGAAAATGTACCGTGCACTGAAAAAGCTCAGAAAACAACTAAAGGAGGGTGAGAGATATGCGGTTTTCGGAAGGGATAAAGAGATACGATGAAGAGACAAAGAAAAGGATATTCGATGAGATAATCGCAGCCGCAGAGAAAAACAGCGCGGCAGGGAACTCTCACGCAGGCAACGAAACAGCTGTCATAGCGCAGCAGAATACGGAGGGCAACACCATGAAAAACACAGAAGAAAGAGCAAAGATAAGAAGCAGCAAAGGCGGAGTTATAGCGGCAGCCTGTGCTGTACTGGTAGTCGGCGGAGGTATCTTCGCGGCAGGACACATGAACGGAGGCAGCAAAGGAACAGCTCCCGGCTCAGCGGGAACAACATCATCAGTTTATACAACAGATGCCGAAGATGAGGTATCGTCTGAGAGCACCGCAGAAGAAGATGAAGCTTCGACCGTGGATGAAACTTCGACCGTGGATGAAGCAGACAGTATGACGACCGATGATATAGATTATGACAGATGGGAAAAATGGCGCGAAGAAGCGGACGAGGATACTATCAGACTTGTAGACAGTTCCGACTTCATAGGTATGGTGCAGATCGAGGACATTCGGCAGGAAACAATAGACGGAGTAGAATATACTGATTATCAATGCGTGCTCGAGGATGAAGAAGGTCATTGTGGTTTGGTTTTCGCGCTCCGTGGAGATGAGTTGCCCACAAAGTTCGGCTTACTGGAGAAAACTAATGAGGGAGATCAAGTCCTTGCTAAGGGTGATAAGATCTTTGTATTTGCAAAGAACGGCGTTCAGAACGGAATAGACGAATTTTGTTATGAACTGACCGATGATTATACGATGTTCAGATGGAACGATGAAGTTAAGAGGTACACCAATGTATACCGTCCGGGTCATATTATAACCGATACTTCCGAGGGTATATACGGCGATTATCTCTGGGGACTATATGAGATGGGTCTGGATAATTACTACAAGGATATGCTGTGGGCAATGTGCAGCAGCAGAGATCTTGATGCAGTTAAAAACTGGTGTGCTTACTATGGTCTTCCATTTGAAATCGTTGTTGAATCCGGGCAGGATTTCAAAGCGGGTTCCTTGATCGGTATTTCATGGGCAAATACCATGGACCAAAACGGAATAACTGTTTCTGTAAGCGATGGTCTTAGCTTTATAGGCGAAAATGATAATGGCGAAGAATCTCAAGTCGCGATCGAACTCAACGTAAGGGACAAAGGCACAACTATCAAGGAATTTGCAGACTACAACCTCGAACTGGGCGGACTTTTTTATGAAAAGGACGAAAACAACTACGGCGTGGTCATAGATGTTACCAAAAAGGACGGCAGTAAATTCTCTTACGAAGACTGGGCTGAAAATCACATGGATCTGGTCTACGGAGATCTTGATCCGATAATGTCGCTGACATATTCAAGCTATATGGATTCGGGACTAAGCTGGCTTGCAGACGACGGTTCAAAGATGAGAGTTGCTTGCGTATTCCATGCTAAGGTGGACTTTTCCTATGTGGACAGCAGTGTTCCTCTTACATTACAGGTCAATAAAATAAGAAGAGAAAAGGGAGAAGAGGAAGAAGGTCTTTTCGAGGCGACATTCAATATAGATATAACTGATGTCAAGTGATCTTTTAAATATACAGACAGCAAAACGAAAAAGACCCTGTGCAGATCGCACAGGGTCTTTGATATAGAAATTATTCAGTGGAAACGATGAAATCCACCTCACCGAAGCTGAACACAACAGGTATGCAGAAAGCAGGCTTTTCAAAGCTTATCTTCTTATCCTGAATGAACTGCTGGGGTGTCATGGTGAGTTCAGCGCCACCCTCGTTGGACTGGTTTACAGCGAAAAGACCGTTCACCACGTTCAGGAACTCGCCCACGGTCTCGTTTTCAAATCCAGTGATATCCCCGAAATTCTCGCCTGCAAATCTCTTTGCAAACTCAAAGTAAACGTCTTTTTCCGCGGTGATGCAGGTAACTGCATCGTAGGTGCCTGTGATACGCTGTTCAATAAGAGTTTCTGCATCGAATTCACGTATAACGATAGCTTCCAGCGGAGTGAAGTCGCCGTCAATGAATCTGATGATGTTCTTGAACATCATAGTAACGTAATCTGTCAGCATTCTGGCGTTTGAAGCTTCTTCAAGATGATAGAACTCTGTTACCAGCTTGTTCAGACTTTCGTTCTTGCTGCCTTCAAGGTCGCTGTCTGTGAGTTCGTTATCGGTCTTGTAATCATTTATAGCCTGTTCAAACTGGGCATTGGAAAGTACGCCGTTGTTCACAAGGGTCTGACCGAGAAGCAGATACTCCGTAGGCTGCTGGGAAAGCAGCTTGTCAACCTGTTCTTCGGTAACATATCCCAGCTCAACAGCAAGGTCGCCAAAGCGCTTATCAACGCTCTGCTGAGTGATATTAACGTGTTCGACCTGATCTGCGGTCATAAGTCCCGCATTTATAGCCAGCACGCCGAGTCGCATTCTTGTATGCTTCTTATCCTCAAAAGCCTGAGTCAGATCTTCCGAAGTGACCAGCTTTTTATGGAGAAGATATCCTCCGAAAAACTGAGCAAACAATCACAGCACCCCCTTAGCTGCGTTTTCAAGTATAGCCCTGGTATCTTCATCAGATATCGGCTTCTGCAGAAAATCCGCAGCGCCTGCGCGTAAAGCCTCCTTTAAGTGCCCCTGAGTACCAACACTTGAAGCCATAACGACTTTAGCATCGGGGTCAAATTCAATGATTTGCTTGAGAGCCTCGATGCCAGTTATCCTGGGCATAATAATATCCATAAATACCACATCGGGCTTGTTCTCTTTGTATTTTGCAACAGCCTCTTCACCGTCAGCTGCTTCGAAAACTTCGTTGATACCCAGTGCAGATATAGTCATGTTCATCTTTTTTCTTGCGAACATGGAGTCGTCGCAGATGAGGACTTTAAGATCTTGTATAACCATATTGATATTCCTCCCTTATTCATTTAATAAAGGCAGCAGATAGAAGTAAACTTAGTATTTTCATTATTTTCAAAATGAATGGTTCTTGATGAAATTTTTAAATGACATTTACTTTAAAATCATACCTACCTCGTCTTAATAATTCTAACATATTTCTCTGTAAAAATCAACCGTTTTTTATGCTGTTTTAATAGTGATTATGCATAAATTTTATTGAATATAATTTTGCCGGATACCACTTGACTTTCACGATGTGATATGTTATAATATTAGAGTTAATCAACAATATATTCAAGCCGCTGTGGCGAAATTGGCAGACGCAGCAGACTCAAAATCTGCCGGTAGCAATACCGTACCGGTTCAAGTCCGGTCAGCGGCATATATGAAAAACGCAGACTCTTTTGGGTCTGCGTTTTTGTTTTATGCGTATCTACCGAGCGTAGATTGACAATCCGCCTTCTGTGAGTTAAAATATATGCAAGAGGTGATGATAATGGATCAGATAAAAACAGGCGCGTTGATAAGACAGCTCAGGCTCGATGCGGGGCTTACACAGAAGCAATTGGCGGAAAAGGTGAACGTCAGCGATAAGGCGGTATCAAAATGGGAATGCGGCAACGGCGCACCTGATGTATCTCTGCTTACCGTCCTTGCAGAGGTCTTCGGCACAGATGTGAACACACTGCTTTCGGGCAGTAAAGATATCAATGAAAGTGAGAAAGGCGATATGAAAAAGATAAGATTTTACGTATGCAAGGACTGCGGCGGCATCATGACCTCAACTTCTGAGGCTGCGGTGAGCTGCTGCGGCAACAGGCTTTCACCCATAGTCCCCAGAAAGGCTGAGGGTGATGAGCTTTTAAAGACCGAAGTCATTGACGGTGAACTGTTCGTGACTTCCGAACATGAGATGACCAAGCAGCATTATATCTCATTTGTGGCATATGTTTGCGACAGCACCGTGATGATGTTCAGGCAGTATCCCGAATGGAAGATGCAGGCAAGATTGCCCCTCGTGCGCATGGGCAGGCTGATATGGTACTGCACCGAACACGGCGCGTTCTATCAGGATATCCGATAACAGAATGACCCGCTCCAACGTAATGGGAACGGGTCTGTTTTTTTTATTTTATATATGAATAGGCTTCAGCACCTCATTCGGGGCAGTCGTCCACAAAGGGGTTATCTGCCGATGATTTCCGGATTTTTATCTGAGTGCCGGAACGTCTGGAAATTAAGATCATTCAGCTGTCTTACATGGAACCTCGGCTTTTGCAGACCACTGGGGGATCTCTTCCAATTCGTGGGCAGCATCAGGGTACTGTCCGATAATGGTGCTGTCCTCGTCGGCACGAAACTGCACTGTGAAGTTGAGAAAATCATAATCTTCTGATTTCTCAAAGCTTACTCCAACTGTGCCGCTGATACCGTCATTTAAGCTGATCTCCTTAGCTGCACATTCGGCAGCTGCCTGTTCGGTTGCTTCGGCGATCTTTCCCTGTGTTTCCAGATCGGCAAGATATTCTGCAACTGCATTATAGCCTGTTTTTGCATTTCCGTTAGCCGATTTGAGCAGTTCATCCTTCGATAATTCGTTTACGCTGTTTTCGTTGTTTTCTTCCTGTGATTCAACAGCTGAAGCTTTGCTTTCCTTTTCAGATGACTTCTCCGTGTCTCCGCAGGCTGTCATGCCTAAAGCTATAATTGCCGCAATTGTGAATGCTGTGATCTTCTTCATTTTGATTCCTCCAAAAATTGATAATATATATTCTAGCAGATGACATTATAAATTTCAGTGCCATTTACTATATATCAAACCTTAATGATCTCTCTACTGCCGTCCTCGTAAACAAGCTCGATATCGTCTGTACTTATCTGCCTTGCATGATCTATCCATTTGTCGGATATCTCCCGCACAGTACCATCTGCCGTATAGCAGACAACAGCTCCGCAGCCGTAGACTACTGCGTACTTTTCATTGCTGTCTATCAGAGCGCCCTCTGGGTCGCCGTACATCTCGCATATCGGGGATTTTGTGCTCGCCGCTTTATCGACGAGCACAGCCCTTTCGTAGCAGCCCCTTATCTCGAAATGCTGACTTTCCGCCAGCAGAAAGTCTTCATGTGAAGCCATCGTCAGATGTCCTCAACGCTCAGACCTGTGCCTTCGGCGGCTTTTATCTTTTTGAATACTATCTTATCCATGTCAAGTCCGCCAAGACCGAAGTGAAGTCTGAATATAGTGTAGCGGGAGAACATGGGCATTTCTTCCACTGCGAATGTCACGGGTTTTCCTCCTGTGCCGTTCCATGTGAATGTGCCCCATGCAGTACCCATGCTGAATACGGTCACGGGCATCTGTGCAAGCTCGCTCTGTGTTGAGCTTGCTGTCATTTCCATGCGGTACTGACCAAACTGTGCCACATCCACAGTAAAGCTGTAATCAAGATTTCTCTCGGTCTTAACACCGCTCATATCTATGGTCAGGTCGCCGTCAAGCAGGAACACTCTGTCGCCTGCGCCATCGTCAACGGTCTCGGCGGGCTTGTTGATAACTTCAACTGCCTCGTCCTCGCCAAGCTTTCTTGCCATAGCATGAGTGCTCATCATGAATGAGAGTATGTTCCTTGCGGACCTCTGAAGTTCTGCGCGGGTAAGTCTGCCGTCTGCCAGTGCCGCTATAACATTGTCACTGCCGCTTTCACCGTCTGCGCATACCATGTATACATCGTTCTGTGCACGTACCATAGCCGCGAAATTGTTCTTGTCGGGAGCACAGCCGCGGTCGTTGATGTTTGCCCACCAGTCGGTCATGGTGAAGCCGTTAAAGCCCCACTGCTTGCGGAGTATCATGGTGTTAAGGTCGAAGCTGCCTGCTGTCCACAGGTCGTTGACCTTGCCGTAGGTAGTCATGATAGACCTAGCGTCGCCCTCCTTGACAGCTGTTTCAAAGCCGCGGAGATATATCTCGCGCAAAGCTCTTTCGCTCACTGCCGAATCAAGGAAATGTCTGTTGGTCTCCTGATTGTTTCCGCAGAAGTGCTTTACAGTTCCCTCAACACCCTGAGAGTGCAAACCTTTCAGCTCGGCAGCTGCCATATCGCCAGTGAGTACAGGGTCTTCGGAGAAGTACTCGAAGTTTCTGCCATTGAGGGGGTGACGATGGATATTCATACCCGGTCCCAGCAGACAATCAACCTTGTTTGCTCTCATCTCCATGCCGAGATAGGTGAAAAGCTCGGTGATAAGGGGCTTGTTGAATGTTGCCGCGATAAGGGTTCCATTAGGCAGGCTGAATGCCTTTGTGCCTACGTCAAGTCTCATTCCCGAAGGTCCGTCGGAACAGCAGCCTGCGGGTATTCCAAGTTCTTCCAGATGCTTTGCCACTCCGCCGAATGCCGCCGCAGTACCGGGAGTTACCTTGGGCGAACACATACCCTCGCCGCGTACAAGACAGTTCAGGTCATTGTCGTCTAGCTGTGCGATGAATTCATCAAGGGTGTTCCTGCCGTGGAAAACACCGGCGGTGCGTATGCCCTTGTCACCTGTGAAAGCAATCTCTTCGGGGAGATATTCAAGTCTGCGTGCAGATTCATCAACCTTTGAAAGTGGAGTATCCTCAAAGGAAAGACCCTCTGCGGTGCGAACCATTCTCTTGAAAGGCATAACAGGTGCGAGTGCCTGTTCAAGCTGCTCGATGACTTTGGTTTCATTCTGTGTGAATGAGAAACATTCCTTGGCACTGCGAACATCACTGCCCGCATAGAACTTATACTCGCCTGCTTCCGTTACCCATGCATAGGCATGACATGTAACGCCGCTGTCATCGTAGGAAGCTATATCGCGCTCACTGACTTCTATCGTCAGTATCTGCTCTTCATTCGGTGCAAGGAGCTTTGTTTTTTCAAATCCGCAAAGTACGCGGGCAGCCTTGCCCAGACTTCCGTTGGGAGCTTCGGCATATACCTGCACAACTTCCTTGCCTGCGGTATTTCCGATATTTTTAACCTTAGCGGTGATAACTGCACCGCTGTCTGTCCTTTTGCCCTCTGCGCTTATCTCGAACTGAGTATAGCTCATGCCGAAGCCGAAAGGGAATCTTACCTTGTCTTTTGCAAAGGTCTCAAAATATCTGTATCCCACGTAGATATCCTCGGCATAGAAATTTCTGTCCCTGTCGTGGAAATATTTGTCTGAGGGATAGTCGGATATATTGTAAGCGATGGTATCGGGCAGTTTGCCGCAGGGAGATACTTCACCGAGCAGTACCTTAGCCGAGCCTGTACCGCCTGTCATTCCGCCCTGCCATACGTACATCACCGCATCGGGGGAGAATTCGTCGATAAAGCCCATATCGATGATATTGCCCACATTCAGCAGAACGACCATCTTCTGGAAATTATCCCTGACCTTGCGAAGCATAGTCTTTTCGCCTTCGGTAAGCAGATAGGAACCTGCCTTTACGCCGTTGTCCTGCTCTTCACCGGCAGTACGTCCGATGATGCATACAGCCGTATCGGAAGTTTCAGCCGCTTTCTTAACAAGACTGTCATCAAGGGGCATCTCCTCCTGACACCAGGGCTCGCCGCCCCAGCCCTCGCCGTAGTCGTAGGGGTGTTCAGCCACATAGTCCCTGTAAGTTTTCAGCACTTCCTCGTTGAGCTTTGCTCCCGCTTCAAGCAGACCGTCAACAATGCCTGTGACCTTGTCAACATTTACCATTCCACCCGAGCCAGTGCCGCTTTTGTAATAATCCAGCTGTATACGTCCGAAAACAGCTGTTTCAGAGTTCTTATCCAGCGGGAGAACGCCGTTGTTTGTCAGCAGTACTGCGCCCTCTGCATTTACTTCTGCCGCTTTTGCGAGATATTTGTTCCAGTTTAGTGTAGCCATAGTCTACCTCCGTGTTGTGTATTTTCTATTCGACCGATTTAAGGCTTTCAGCCATATTTATTTTTTCAAGCTTGTTCTCCATCACAAGGTTCACCGCAAGGTTGAATACTATCGTAAGACCTATGCTGAACAGATAGCTCTTCATGAGTATCCTTTCCTTGAAGCATACCATGTCAACGACAAGATAGGACATTACAAAGTGCAGGAGCATATTTCCGAGTATCAGCCCGACTATGATACCAAGACCTGTAAGGAAGAGGTTTTCTCTCAGCACATAAGCCGAGGTCTCTTTTTTGAAGAATCCCAGTACCTTTATTGTGGCTATCTCGCGCTCTCTTTCGGTTATGTTTATGTTGGTGAGATTATAAAGCACGATGAATGCCAGCAGTGCCGCACATATTATTACCAGCAGTACAACGTAGTCAAGGCTCGCCATGGAGTCTGTCATACGTTTTTTCAGGTCTTCAAACAGGCTCAGGTTTTTCACGCATTTCAGCTTTGCGATGTCGGTCTGCGCCTGATAAACGTCGGTGTTCTCGGGGAAATTCACGTAAGCTTCATTCAGCCCGAATTTCTCGCCAAGCTGTTTTTCAATGGAATCATAGGGTATGAAAACATAGTTGTATACGTGGTTATCGAACACTGCCTTAACTGTGAACTCCATCACACGCATATTTTCATCTCTCAGGGTGATAGTGTCGCCCTCTTTTACGCCGTATCTCTGCATGATGCTGATGCTTACAAGTGCTTCATCACCTGTGGGCGGGTCTATTTTGCTGCCGTCGGGCTTGTTGAAGTTCATACTGCCCTTTAATTCGCTGAAATCAACAGGTGCCATAAGGCTTATGCTCTTGACTGCGTCCTTTGTCACAAGATCCCATGAACCAGCATAAAGGTCGGCGTGGGTCGCTCCCGTGCTTTCAAGCTTTTCTTTGAGTTCCCCAGGCATATCGCCGTTGTCGTCGGAAGAATAAGTAACCGAAGCGTCTGCTGTTACGATCTCTTCATACTGCACCACTGCGAAATCTCCTACCGAATCGGACATACCGAATCCTGTGAGAAGCAGTGCGGTACAGCCGCTTATGCCGACAACCATCATGAAGAAACGCTTTTTGTACCTGAATATATTTCGTATGGAAACCTTGTGCAGGAATTTCATCCTGTTCCAGATGGAAGGGAAGTACTCAAGCAGTACTCTCTTGCCCGCCTTTGGTGATTTCGGACGCATGAGTTCAGCCGCTGTTTCGCTGAGTTCATATCTGCACGACAGCCATGCCGCACCTACCGAGCAAAGCAGAGATACCAAGCCCGCCAGCAGAGCCAGTTTCCAGTCAAACAGATATTCAACATCAAGCTCTATGTACATCAGCTTGTAGTTGAGCCAGATGACCTGCGGGAATATATAAGTGCCCAGTGCATAGCCTATGGACCAGCCCAGAAGTGCCGCACTGCCCGCGTATATGGTGAACTTGCTCATTATCGCACTTTCGGAGTAACCGAGAGCTTTCAGCGTGCCTATCTGTGTGCGGCGTTCCTCTACCATACGGCTCATGGTGGTTATGCACACCAGTGCCGCTACAAGTATGAAGAACACAGGGAAGACTTTAGCCAGTTTGCCTACTATGGAAGAATCGTTCTCAAAGCAGGCATAACCGATGTTTGTGTTTCTGTCCAGCAGGAAAACATCGGGCTTTTTCAGGTCGTGGAGCTCTTTTTCCCCGTCTGCCAACTCCTGTTCCGCCTGTGCTATCTCTTCATCAAATGAAGTCAGACCGTCCTCGTATTCAGCTTCGCCGTCTTCATACTCTTTCAGACCTTCTTCATACTCGGCTTTTCCGTCTTCGTATTCCTTTTTGCCGTTTTCAAGTTCCTTTTTTCCGTCAGCAAGCTTTTTTACGCCGTCATTGTATTCGTATCTGCCGCTGTCAAGCTTTGCCTTGCCCGACTGATATTCAGCCCATGAAGCGTTATATTTCGCATAACCCTGAGCGTACTGTGCCTTGCCCGCTTCAAGCTGTTTTCTGCCCTCTGCGAGGGTAGCTTTCTGTGCGTCAAGTTCAGCCTGTCCCGCTGTGAGTTCTTCCTGCTTAACCAGAAGTTCGCTCTTAGCCGCATCAAGCTGTGCAAAACCCCCGTCTATCTGAGCCTTAGCTGTAGTTATCTGCTCTGCCTGCTCGGGAGGGAGCATATCAATCATTTCGAGATATTCGCCGTATTCCGCCATGAACTGAGCATTCTGCTCGTTCAGTGCCGCGTACTGTGTTTCTATCTCTGCAAGACCCGCCTTTAACTGCGACGCACCCTCATCGAGTTCAGCCTGTGCCTTTGCAAGTGCTGCTTCTCCATCGGTGAGCTTTTTCTCATTCGCATCTATCTGAGCCTTGCTCGCGGCAAGCTGTGCCCACGCATTGTCGAGCTGATATTTGCCGTTTGCCAGCTGTTTCTCACTGTCGTCAAGGGTGACTTTCGCATCTTTCAGCTTCTTCTCGTTGTCCGCGATCTCTTTTTCGCCGTCCGCGATCTCTTTTTCGGCATCACTGAGCTTTTTTGCCGCCTTATCCAGTTCTTCCTTTGCGTCGTCAAGTTCTGCTCGGGCATCGTCAAGCTTCTGCTGACCCTCTTCGCGGGCATCTTCAAGTTTCTTTCTGCCGTCGGCAAGTTCGTCTTCCGCATCGGATACTATACTGTCGTATCTGTCCTCTGCCGCATCTTCGGCGGCTTTTTCCCAACTATCTTCACGCTCTGCCATGTAGTCGTTGTATTCGTCCGAATACACTTCAAGCTCATGGTCGAGTTTTATGTACAGCTCGGAATACGCTTCCATATCGAAAGCGCCTTTGTTCATGTATACGAATCCGTTTATCGTTCCGTTGCCTAAAGACGTAGTACCTCTCTCAAAGTGTACGTATGCGGGGGAATAGATAAGTCCCACCACGGTGACTTCCCTTGGTTTGAACTTTTCAAGGGTGTCCTCCTCGTTTTCGGGATTAACATACAGCACATCTCCAAGCTTGTAGGAGGTCTTGCCGTCCATGACGCATTCGCTGTCATTTTCGGGAAGCCTGCCCTCCAATATCTCGGGGACGTTCACTTTTTCTGTCAGCGAATGTACCTTCATGACAGGCGCGTTGCCGTAGTCGTCCTTGAACATTATGTCCAGCGCATATGCACCCTCAGCCGCACGTACATCTTTGCGCCCGCGTAGGGTCTCAACATCGCTTTCTTCCCAGCCCAGAGTAGATACTATCCTGTAATCGAAAAGCTCATGATCTTCCATGAACCCGCCCAGAGTACGCACCATGGCAGGGGTAGTTATCCTTACGCCCGAGAAAAATCCCACACCCAGGGCGATTATCGCAAGTATTGCCGCGAACCGTCCGAAAGTGCTTTTGATATCCCTGAGCGTCGAAACTCTCAGTTTTGATCTCATGAGCATCACCACTCGATATTTTCTACATCAACTATCTCCGTGTTCATTCTCATACTTTCCACAGTGCCGCTTTTCACTGTGATAATTCTGTCAGCCATAGCCGCCAGCGCCGAGTTATGGGTGATAACAACGACGGTCATACCGCTTTTGCGGCAGGTGTCCTGCAATAATTTCAGCACCGCCTTGCCAGTGTTGTAGTCCAGCGCACCGGTAGGTTCGTCGCACAGAAGCAGTTTCGGGTTCTTTGCCAAAGCTCTCGCGATGGCAACTCTCTGCTGTTCACCGCCCGAAAGCTGAGCAGGGAAGTTCTTCATTCTCTCCCCGAGACCCACCTGTTTCAGCACTTCTTCCGCATCAAGAGGGTCTTTGCATATCTGAGCCGCAAGCTCCACGTTTTCTTTGGCTGTCAGGTTCTGCACCAGATTATAGAACTGGAAAACAAAGCCGATATCATACCGTCTGTATGCTGTCAGCTCCTTTTTGCCGAATTTGGATATCTCACGACCGTCCAGCGTAACACTGCCCGAAGTCAGGGTATCCATACCCCCGAGGATATTGAGTATCGTGGTCTTGCCTGCTCCCGAAGCACCGACGATAACACAGAACTCTCCCTTTTCAATTTCAAAGGAAGCATCTTTCAGCGCCTGAATCTCGACTTCACCTGTTTTATAGGTCTTTTTAACGTTTTTGAATTCAACAAAAGCACTCATTCACATTCACCCTTATTGTAAGTTTTTCACGAAAAATACTTTGTTTGATTATATCATATTTTTTGTAAAAAGTAAAGATATGTGACCCCACGAAATCGTTTTATACATAAAACTCCGAAGTAAAATTTTCACTGAGGTAAAACAAAAACTCCCCCGTCATAAGACAGGGGAGAATAGTATACTATTACTGCTCGTACTTCAGGCAGTCTTCCAGATTGAGCTCGTACATATTGTTGTATGTAGGCGCAGCTGCGGGCTGTCCGAGAAGTCTGTAGAACTCGTCAGAACCGTACTTCTTGATGAAGTCGGTGGTGTGGCAGTTTACAGTCAGCTCTTCAAGAAGCTTCTTCATAACAGGGCTTTCAGCACCGTAAGCAGCTTCCATGAAGGTGAACATATTCTTCAGACCGGTCATGGACTGGCTGGTAACGTTCTTTGCACCGTTCAGCAGGTTGGTGAACGCATTCTGGATGATGATGGTACATCTCTGCTTGTTGTCACGGCCTTCGTTTGTACACTTGTCCATGTAAGCTTCCAGATTGTGGATTATCCAGTGCTGGATCTTCTTGTTGGAAGGCGAGATTATACGCGCCTTAACAGCCATATCCAGATTCTTTCTTGTGGTCATGATATGCTCTGCGATAATCTGACGGCAGGAAAGACCCTCGTTGATCTTGATGAGTATATCCTCAAGCTTGGGGTGTATCTGTCTGATCATCTTCTCC
>NZ_JAILMR010000126.1 GCF_024692365.1 Ruminococcus sp.
AAGGGCTTCATGCTTTGCAACGACGCTTCCATCGCTTCCGACGGCACCGAGGTAGGCGACCCCACCGAGACTGCTCTTGTAGCCTTTGCCAAGAGATACGGCATTGAAAAGTCGGTCACAGAGAAGTCTGTCCCCCGTATCAACGAGAAGGCTTTCGACTCGGACAGAAAGCTGATGACCACTGTTCATACCACCGAGGATGGAAAGATAATCTCCTATACAAAGGGTTCGACCGATGAACTGCTTATGCGCTGTACTCACATCAGGGTCAACGGCACAGTACGTGAAATAACAAATGAGGATATGGCGCTTATCTCAAATGCTATGTCCGAAATGTCCTTTGAGGCTCTGCGTGTGCTTTCACTTGCAGTACGAGAAGATAATAAGGACGCCGTTGAACAGGGACTTACCTATATCGGTATGATAGGTATGATCGATCCCGAAAGACCCGAAGTTGTTGAGTCTATTAAGACCTTCAAGCGTGCAGGCATCAAGACTGTCATGATAACGGGCGACCACAAGGATACTGCCCTTGCGATAGCCAAAAAGCTCGGCATAGCAGAAAGACCTGATGAGTGTGTGATGGGTCACGAGCTTGACGAAATGAGCGATGAGGAACTCCGCAGCAGAGTTTCGGGACTTTCAATATTCGCAAGAGTTTCCCCTGAACACAAGGTAAAGATAGTCAAGGCGATACAGGCTAACAACAATATAGCTTCAATGACAGGCGACGGCGTAAACGATGCCCCCTCACTCAAGGCGGCTGATGTGGGCGTTGCAATGGGTATAACAGGTACCGACGTTGCTAAGGGTGCCGCAGATATCGTCCTCCAGGACGATAAATTCACCACCATCGAAAAGGCAGTCAAGGAGGGCAGAAACATCTATGAAAATGTCAAGAAGTCTATCCTTTTTGCACTTTCCTCAAATATCAGCGAAGTTGTGGTCATGTTTGCGGCTATCGCTGCAGGCTTTGCTGCACCGCTTAAAGCTGTACACATACTGTGGGTAAACCTTCTTACCGACTCACTTCCCTGCTTTGCCCTCGGTGTGGACCCCAACTCGTCATCAGATGTAATGAACAAGAAACCCCGTAAAAACGGCGAATCCATCTTCGCTGACGGCGGATATTTCAAGGTCGGACTTTACAGCGTTATCATCGCAATTGTAACACTGATAGCTTTCCTGTACACTCCTATAAAAGAACTTTCGACAGCAGGTACAGGCTTTAGTTTAAAGAATATCATCGACATCTTTTCCGACAAGCAGATACTGATGCAGTCCCAGACGCTTGCATTCTGCACATTAGCTGTATCCGAACTGTTCCATGCGATTGGTATGCGTGATACCGAGACATCACTGTTCAAATTCAATCATCTGGATAACAAGATCATGATCCTCGCTTTTGCGGTAGGTATCCTCGGTCAGCTTGCAGTTACCGAGATACCGTTCCTCAGAACGATATTCGGCACAGTCCGTATGACAGGCTCTATGTGGGGCTTTGTACTGATAATCTCGCTGATGCCGCTTGTAGCACATGAGATAGTTGTACTTGTTAAAAAGGTAAAGAAAGCGTAACAGTATCATGTTTATGAAAGAAAAGCTCTGAAAAAGTATAGTGCAGAAGTGTAGTCTATTGGAACACCTGCAAACCGTTCCGTACAAGCCCATTTCATCATTATGGCGCGCGCCACAATGACAGCATACCCTTTTGGAACTGAATAACACACAAAAACCTGAGATTAGCTTACAAGCACTTCTCAGGTTTTTTCTTTTCAGGCGGTTAGTTTTACACTCCGCAGGCTCGTACTGTTACGAGTGAGATACCAAGCTGTAAATGTAACCTACTATAATCAGGAGGGCGGTAGTAAGCATAAGAACTGTCTGCTTTGCAAGCAGTTGAAGATTGACACTAATCTATCATTGTGGTATAATAATCAGGGTGATCCTATGAACAAAAACCTTGATCTGTTTCTGACCTTCATGAAGATCGGAGCGTTTACATTTGGCGGCGGTTACGCAATGATACCGCTGATACAGCGTGAGGTCTGTGATAATAAACAATGGCTGAATGAGGACGATATACTGGAGGTCGTGGCGATCGCAGAGTCTACACCGGGACCGGTGGCGATCAACGCGGCAACCTTTGTGGGAAGTCGTACTGCCGGAACGCTCGGTGCTGTCTGTGCAACGCTGGGAGTGGTGCTGCCGTCATTCCTGATCATCTCGCTTATTTCTTTTATCCTGAAAGCCTTTCAGGAGTCAAGAGCTGTACAGTACGCATTTATGGGTATCCGTGCA
>NZ_JAILMR010000139.1 GCF_024692365.1 Ruminococcus sp.
TATCCAAGCCATAGGTGCCTGAATGGCGGGTTTTGTTATTCCTAAAATTTCACATACTCTGTTCATTAGATCATTTCCTTTCTTGCAGGCTTATCGCCTTTGTTACTCTTATTTTACCCAAAGGGCTTGACTTTTTCAATATACAGAATTATAATATTGATAGAAAGTTTTACATTTTTAAATTCTGTAAGAAAAGAGAGTGATGAAATTGGCAGAACGCACCAAAATATGGATAGCCGACAAAATGAAAGAGCTTATGAAAACCAAGCCTCTTGACAAGATCAGAGTGACCGAGATCTGCCGTGCCACAGAGATCGAGCGTCCCACATTCTACTATCACTTCAAGGATAAGTATGACCTTGTGGCATGGATATTCCTCAGCGATGCCTACGATACCGATGTTATTTCAGCAGAGTCGGCAGCACAGGGCATGGCGAAAATGAGGCAGGAGTTTATTTTCTACAAGCGAGCCTATGATGATGTATCGCAGAACGCTTTGTGGCAATATATGCTTGAATACTTCGTAAAACGGTATGAGGTCATCGCAAAAGAAAAGCTGAATACCGAAGTCCTCGATACTCAGCTTAAATACTCTATTCGGTTGTATTGCTACGGTACTGTCGGCATGACAAAGGAGTGGCTGCTGAATGATAATACCACTTCTGCGGAAACGGTTGTGAAGATGATGTTTGCTTCTATGCCGAATGATATGAGAAGTATATTTTTCGATAAAAATGCTGTTCATAAATAAACTTTTGAAAAAGCATAGCCCATTTTTTATGCTGTGATTATATCAGCCCTGAATTTCCTGCATCATAGTCGCACCGTCCTTGAAACCGACCTTGTATGCGGAACGCATTTCATCAGCAGCAGTCTCACTCACGCAGTCCAGTATCTTGTGAAATACGTCAAGGACGTTGGTCACAGTAATAAAGGTTGCATGATAAACAGAGTAATTAGAGAAACATAGGGCCAATATTACCGGACATAAATTTTGACTTTGACATAGCATTTCCGATCTTGTCGGCAAGAGGTAATTTCTGCGCTTTATCTATGAAGTTCGACAAAGGCTTATAATCAGCATAAAACCAAGTACACATACTGGTCAGCACTCCCCTTTGAACTCTATCTTAAATATATCCTGAATGTTTATCCTGAACCTGTCTTTGAAGACAAGCTCCTGAGAATAGCTGTCAAATATCCTCACTACACCGACCTTTTCCACATACTTGCCGCCCGATTTCTTCTCATCGGGTACAAAGTATGTCACGCTGACCTGCGGTCGTTCGTCCAAGCTGTCAAGCAGGCGATTCAGATTAGCGTTTAGCTCAGACATTTCGTCCTCTGTCAGTACAGCCCTGCTGTCAGTCAGCCTTGCAGTCTCGGCAACGGCATCGTCATAGCCCACAAGTGCCGCAAAGGGTGAGAACCTGCGCCGCCCTGTTGTGCATTGACATAGGGTGCAGATCGTCATACTGCGGACGGGTGAGGTGTTTTATATCATCGTAATTACTCATCATCATTCTCCAGCAAATGTTTAAGAATATGCTTGCGGTCATTTACAAACATTTTTGTGATTTGATAGCTCTGCGTATCTTCGTAGTTTATAACCTCTATTGAATCATTATCGAAACTGAGGATCTCTGCATCTGGAAAACCGAGCAATATCGGAGAATGTGTTACTATTATGAACTGCGAATCATTCTTCACACATTTTGACATTTCAAGCAGCAAGGTAAGCTGTCTTTGAGGTGATAAAGCGGCTTCCGGCTCATCGAGGATATATAAACCCTCTTTGTTAAAGTTGTTTTGTATCACCGAAAGAAAACTCTCTCCGTGCGACTTTTCGTGATAGTGTTGAGGAACTCCGCCCGGCTGTGCGGAATAATATTCCTCAGCGGAAGCTACATTATAAAAACTCTCCGCTCTGAGGAAATATCCCCATTTTGCTTTTTTATAGCTTCGTATCAACCTTGTAGCTTCACACAGCTCGGAGTGTGAATCAAAAGTAGAAAAGCTGTAATTCAATGTACCGCCCTCCGGATTAAAACCATAGGCAACTGCGATAGCTTCTAATAAAGTTGATTTTCCACTGCCGTTTTCCCCGACAAAAAATGTAACAGGCGAATGAAAATACAACTCATCTATACTTCTGATAGCTTCAATATTTTTCCACTGGATTTTCAATCCAGTAAGGTATAATTCATCTGATAACAGCATAATTCCTCCTACTAAGCCTTATGCCCGCCAATTTGCCGGTCACGCTCCTTCGCCGTAGCACCCTCCGTAAAGTTCGTACCTTTCAGAACGGCATTCTTTCCGAATTGATGTTTTATCGTGAGCATCGCTTCCTGCAATGCTCTTTCTTTTTCAAGAGCCTTCTCATCATCCGCACGGTCTTGTAACGTTTCTTCTGTATCGAACAGGGATAGCTGTTCGTAGCTCTCGCTCTCAGGCACATCGCTTTCCTTGATGACATTGCAGGCAACAAGGTTGATACGCCTTGCAAGCAGAGTTTTATCAAAGATGCGGTCAAACAGCGTCATTGTCGCTTCG
>NZ_JAILMR010000030.1 GCF_024692365.1 Ruminococcus sp.
ATAAACGATAATTTACAGCACCAGCTCAAGCTGATGTATGACTATTGGTTCACTCAGTTTGATTTTCCTGACGAAAATGGCAAGCCGTATCGCTTGTCAGGCGGTGCTATGGTGTGGTGTGATGAGCTTCAAAGAAAAATCCCCAAAGGATGGAAGGTTAACACACTTTCAGATATTGCGGTATTACAAGCAAAATCGGTTATGCCCCAAGAAGGAACAGCTTACAATCATTACAGTATTCCTGCTTTTGATGATACACATAGCCCAGCGGTAGAAGATGGTGAGGCTATTGCAAGCAACAAGTATGTCGTTCCTGATAATAGTGTTCTTGTATCTAAACTCAATCCACAATTCAAAAGAATTTGGCTTATAATAGATTCTGCTGATAATCCAATATGTTCGACGGAGTTTTTGCCCATAAAAGCAAAGGAAACAGGAGTGTTCGCTTTATATTCACTTTTGAACAGCGATGCTTTTTCTATTCATTTAATTCAAAATGCAAGTTCCTCAACAGGTAGCAGAAAAAGAATTGATCCTGATAATTGTATGTCCTATAAATTTCCCTATGATAAGGATATATTTGCAAGGTTTGATAAAGCTATTCAGCCGCTACTTGTGAAAATATCGGGAATTCCTACTGAAACGCAGGCTCTTGTTGCTCTTCGTGACTGGCTCTTGCCGATGCTGATGAACGGTCAGGCTACCATATCCGATTGATACGATAAATTATCGTTTATTTGAGTATTATTCTGAATAAGTCCATTAATGTATTTTATTAAGTCAGCGATTTTTCGCTGAGTATAAATATCTGGAAGTGAGATGAGCAATTCTTCCGCAGAATGTACATTAAAATGCTTCTGTACAGCTCCCACTCTATTATTGTGAATTTGTTTCTGTCCCCATATATTGATATATGCAGCAAGAAAATGTGGTTCTACTTTTTCTTTGTTTGGTCTTACAATTACTACATCTGAACAATTACAGCCATTATAATTCTCAGGAACAACACAACAAGTGCCTGGAACACCTGTTCTAACAATGATAATATCGTCCGTATGCAGAATTGATTTTGAAATCTTGCTACAAAAATCCGAGGAAATATATTTAATATCAGTATCGTCAATATAATACGGCTTAACATTCAGCGAACGCAAAAAGGGAACTCCTGAGTCTGTATAATGTTCAGCCATAGTACCTACAAAGCCAACAGTAAGCTCAGCCACTTCGGAAAGTTTCACAAAACTACTCATACTTCACCTTGCCTAACTGCTTCATGATCTCAGCTTGTAAAGCATTGCCTTCATCGAAGAACGATTGCAGTTCAGACTTGAATGCCGACATTTTAGCTTCAAATTCTTCCTGCGTAAGCTCCACATACTCTATCTTTACATCAAAATACTGTCCTGCTGCGAGGGAGTATTTCTTAGCAATAATCTCATCATAGGTAACAGCTACCGAGAAATCGTCTACGGCTTCTTTCTTGCGGAAAGTAGTGATTATCTTCTCGATCTCATCGTCACGAAGCCTACGTTTCTGATTATTACCGTCTTTGTATTCCTCTCCGAGCTTTGAAGCATCAATAAGCACAACCTTGTCAGCAGTCTTAGAATTATCGAAGAACAGAACTGAAACGTTAGTACCCGTATTAGCGAATACGTTAGAGGGCATACTTATTGCACCATAGATGATTTTTTCATCAACAATATGTTTTAATACTTTGCCTGCAACGCTTGATTTAGCTGTTAAAAAGCCTGTCGGAACAACGATAGCACCTTTTCCTTTATCCTTCAATGAATTGATAACGTGCTGAATGAATAAGGTGTATATTGCCATTTTATCAATGTCTTTTTTAGGCACAGTAGGAACGCCAGCCCAGAATCTTGCAGGCATTGCAGCGATTTTCTCTCTTGTATCAGAGAAATCCATTTTGAAAGGCGGATTCGATACCGCATAATCAAACTGTCTAAGATGTGTGCCGTCATCGCTCTTATGATACGGAGCAAGGAGCGTATCGCCCTGAATAGCGTGATCGAGAGAAGATACAAGACCATTCAGTATCAGATTCAATTTCAGCATCTTGTTACTGCGTTGGGAAATATCCTGAGCGAAGATAGTACACCTGTCCTCACCGATCTGATGACCGAGAGCCATTAACAGCGTACCCGTACCTGCGGACGGATCGTAGCACTCTATGTTATGCAAGTCGGCATCATCACCGACCAAAAGCCTTGCCATAATGGTAGCGATAGCATGGGGTGTATAGTATTCTGCATACTTACCACCGCCTGCGGTATTGTAATCCTTGATAAGATACTCAAAGATAGCGGCAAAGAAGTCATAATGCTCCGAGAATGTTTCCTCAAAGGAGAAGTTTACGAGCTTGTCCACCAAAGCACGGGCGAAAGGCGCTCTCTGAGCCTCATCAGTCACATACTGCGTCAGTTCCTCAAACAGCGGGATTTTTGTGTTCTGTGTCGTCTGGGTAGCAAATATATCCATATTCTTATCAGCTATATCAACCATTGTTTGGTCGAATATAAGGTCAAAATCGCCCTTTGCCTGCTGATTCCACAAGTGAGAGATAAGATGTTCGGGATTAAGACGGGGAACATCGGGATTCATTGTATCGAATAAATCCGCTCTGTCATCTTCTGAAAGCTCCGAATAAGCGGTCTCCCACTTTTCAGCCTTAGCAATATGTTCATTGTGCTTCTTGATCTCATAACCAAACTTATCATTCAGGTACTTATACAGAAACACCTGAGTTATAATCTTATACTCGTTACCGTCGTTACCCATACCATAGGTCTGACAGGTTGACTTCAAAGAGTCGATGAGGGATATTGTTTTCTCTTTTATGCTTAAATCCATTGTAAATACTCCTAATTATCAATCAGTAGGATATGTTGCATGATACTGGCTGAGATACTGAGACGAAATCCTTGACTGAATAAAAAGTCTGTCCTCTCTTGTACCCTTTAAGCCTAGCGTGTCCATTCCTTGCTTTATTTGTGACATTACCGTCTGCTCAAAGTAAGCGTCCTTCTTCAAAATATCGTTTCTGTCAAAGACCTTCTGGTCTATGTCGAACTTGATCGCTTTGAGTGCGTCCATTATCTCATCGTCATAGCCTGAGATAATGGGGGCGGCTCCTCTTGCTTTTCTCTGGGCATTTTCTTCTCTTATCCTCTTATGTACTCTTGCAAATTTAGCGTCACCGCTGTATTTACGCATAAGAGCCTTATTCTTCTTCTGAAGCTCTGCCAGCTTTTTGAGGACTTCATCTAAAGCCTTAGAACGTTCAGTAAATTCATGAACTGTATCGGCTGCGAAGCCGAACTCCTTGAAACGCTGTAAAAACGCCTCTCTTATCGAAATGAACTCAGGATCGTCCTGGTCAATGTTTTCGGTAAAGGATTGTATTGTTTTACGCCATTTTTCGTGGAACTCCTCTTTGCTCATGAAGCCCATCTGCAACTCCTCATCACCGATCTTTGAGAAATTAAAGGTGATGTCCTGCATAGCTTCATTGATGAGCTGTCTTGTGGAATCATCGCTGTCAAAGGCTTCTTTTTGATTTATCGTATCAATATGTCGCTGAACTTCTCGTATCATTTCGGGAAGTCTTGTAATTTCGAGCTTTGCAAACGCTTCTTTCAGCTCATCGTCACCAAAGGTGCGGACTACATTACAGCAATCACGGGCGGCTATAAGAACCTTTTTCAGCTTGATAAGCTCCTGCTTGTCCTCAATCGTGGATATTTCGGAACTGAATTCCTCCACATTATCCGTGGTGAAATCGAAAAGAACTTGCCGAACCTCACGCATCTGCTGAACAAGAGCTTCTTTATCCTCTATGACCTGAGTGAATGTGTCGGTAACATTAGCGGCGCCGACCTCATCAGGATCGTTAAACCTATTCAGCTCTTTCAGGTACGCTTCATTTGTCTGCTCAAAATTGCTTTTAATATCGGCAAAATCAATGATAAAGCCGTATTTGTTATCCTTATATGGTCTGTTCACACGGGTAATAGCCTGCAACAGATTATGGTCTTTCAGCTTTCTGCCGAAGTACAGCCTTTTCAGGCGAGGGGCATCAAATCCTGTCAGGAGCATATTGAATACGATCAGTATGTCTATGGTCATATTCTTCTTGAAATCCTTGACAATCTGCTTTCTTGTATCCTTATCATCACTGTCGTGAAGTATCAGCCCTGCCTTGAAATGCGACTTCTGCGAGGAATCGGCATTCAGCTCACGCTGGACCTCATCAAAGAAAGCATATATCTTTCGTGCCTGCTCACTTGTCTCACAGATTACCATACCGCCGAGCGTATCATCGCCCTGAATAGTACGAAATCTTTTCAGGTCACTGATGATGTATCTTGTAAGCTCCTTAACATAGGAATCATGTTCAACGATCTGGTCACGCTTTATATCCTTTTTCTGCACAAGTGTTTCGAGCTTCTCGTAGATAGCCGAGAGCTTTTCCTTATACTTTGTTTCAATATCCTCACGGATAATTTTCAAAGTATAGCCGTCCTGAATGGATTTATCATAATAATAGGTATGAAAATAGCTGCCGAATACTTTCCAAGACTCACGCTCATCAGCTAACAGCGGAGTACCTGTCAATGCGATCTTTATAGAGTTTTCATCGGCATCAAAAAGGTTAGCAAGGAAACTACCTTTGGGATTATATCCTCTATGGGCTTCATCAATGATGAAGATACGCTGTAAATTCGTAGCATAGGACGGCAGTGTTACTCTTTCCTTATCCTCAGCAAAACGCTGGATATTGACTACCGTGATTTCTTGCTGTCCGCTGTTGCCCTCTTGAGCTTGATTGTTGCGGAACTGTTCCATAAGCTCTGCACGGCTGTTAGCGGTCTTTACAACAAGCCCACGAGCTTCAAACTCCTGCGAAGCCTGTTCAAGCAGATCAAGGCGGTCAACTATGAAATAGAACTTAGCGACCTTATTGCTACGGGCAAAATAGTCAGAGAGATAATAGCTCAGATAATATGACAGGGCTGTTTTACCGCTGCCCTGAGTATGCCATACCACACCCGATTTGACATCTTCGGAGAGCTTCTCACGGATAGCAAAGGCAGCGAACATCTGCTGATACCGCATTATATGCTTCTGATTGATAGTCTCGATCTTGCCGTCAACCTCACGCTCCATGTTTACATAAGCTATGCCGTATTTGAGTATGAAAAGCAGTCGCTCCGGTGAACACATAGAAGTAATGATACGATTTGTAGGAGTATTGACATTCCGATTAGTCTGATATTCGGGGGAAGTATAGATAACCTGATTATTAAAATCTTGCAGTATCTTTTTCTCTATCTCTGTATCAACAGATCTATATGGATATTCCTTGATAAATGGTGCAATATCATCATTCATGGGATTTTCTTCACGGAAACAGTTAAACGGCGCACTCTTTTTAGCAGCCGTGCAGTAAAATGCACCCTGAATAGGCACAATACCACCCTCTGCATCATACTCCATATTATTGGAGAATATCATAAGCTGAGTTATGTTGATAAATCTGCGGAACTTCTTATTGGGGAAACGTTTTCTGTTCATACGGTCACTCTCAGCGACCATACCGCCGTGATTATTCGGCTTCTTGACCTCTATAAACACCAAAGGGAGACCGTTCACGAACAGCGTAATATCGGGACGGAATTCGTCCTGACCGTTTTTGCAAGTAAACTCCGCCGTGCAGTGATAAACATTATTATTCGGATTTTCAAAATCTATCAGCTTTACAGGCGAAACAGCAGTAAGCCGAGCATAAAAGCTCTTGCCGAGATCGTCATTGTCAAGCTCCTGTCTGATAGCTTTCAGCGTTTGTTCTGTTTCACCCTCATGATCTGGGTTGAGCTTCTTGAACTGAGATATAAAAACATCTTTTAATATATTTGTATCGGGATCATAGACCTTATCAGCCATATCCTCGAATATTCGACCATAGTATGTATATCCGAGCCTTGTCAGATGAACAAGTGCAGGCATCTGGACACGAGTCATCTCGTTAAAAAGGCTTTTGCCGTTACTTGCTTTTGCCATAAGAATGCTCCTTTCGATATGGTTCATTAACTGTACAAATAGTAGATATATTTCATTAAATTATACCACAATATGTCTAATAAGTCAATGTTTCATCAGTTGATTATTCTTCTTTTTACCTAATTACTATTTTTTTATATGGGCTTGATGAGGACTGAGACGGGAAATAGTTTGCTGTTTCCGTCGGATAAAACTTTATTACAGATCATCATTTGCTTATAATATCATTTCAAACACAAAGGCATTCTGTTAAAATCAACAGGATGCCTTACTTTATTTTAGAACATACGCTAAAATAAGCAAAATACATTGATCTTTCATGCAGAACATGTTATAATATTACAAACAATTACTGCTTGATTAACAAATTATCGGAGGTGTTCCCCTATGCTCAGACACGGACTGTACGAACAGGTCATAAACAAAAACCTGTCAGAAAAAATAGATGATTCTGCACAGCTCATCGAAAAGCGCAATATCGACAAAGCCGAAGCTCCGCATATACTCTCGGGATACCTCGCAGAGATAATCGAAAAGGGGCTTTCTAGTCTTTCAAGTGACGATATCGAGGGTCAACTTGGGCTTGCGAATAAGATAGTGTCAGCAGTTACCGAGCTTACTGGTGATGATGAGTTCAACGGTATGAGCGTGGACGAGCGTGCGGAGCAGCTCCTTGCAGTTGCCAATATGCAGAACAATGCGGACACCATGAAGCGACGCATAACAATGACACGTCCTGAAACTTCACTTGCTTCTAGTTCGCTGTTCACGGGCGCAGGTCACGAACCGCAGATGATGACCGAGCTGAAAAAGGAGATAGTATCCGCTGACAGGATAGATATGCTGGTTTCCTTCATCAAGTGGAGCGGACTGGTTCTTATCATCGACGAATTGCAGGAGTTCACGGCACGCGGAGGAAAGCTGCGTGTTATAACGACCTCATACATGGGTGCAACCGATGTGAAAGCTGTGGAGGAACTGAGCAAGCTGCCCCACACCGAGATAAAAGTCTCCTATGATACCGAGCGTACAAGGCTTCATGCGAAGTCCTATATTTTCTACCGTGACACGGGATTCACTACCGCTTATGTGGGCTCCTCGAATATGTCAAATGCTGCCATGACAAGCGGTCTGGAATGGAACCTGAAAATAACCGCCCACGACCAGCCACACACTATCCGCAAGATAAATGCGACCTTTGAAAATTACTGGAACAGCACCGATTTTTCGCTTTATTCTCCCGATGACAGAGTGCACCTGATGCAGGCCCTGAAAGCCGAAAAATATCACGGTGATAACAGCGATTACAGCTTTGATATACGTCCCTTTTCATATCAGCAGGAGATTCTCGACAAGCTGACTGCCGAACGTGAGATACGCGGGCATTACAAGAACCTCGTTGTTGCCGCAACGGGTACGGGCAAGACGGTCATTTCCGCTTTTGACTATAAGCGTTTCCGTCAGGCAAACGGACGTGCAAGGCTTCTCTTTGTGGCACACAGAAAAGAGATATTGAAGCAGAGTATAAAATGCTTCCGCGGTGTACTTCATGATGCAAATTTCGGTGACCTCTGCTTTGGCGGAGTTACCCCCGAAAGTCTTGAAAATCTCTTTATTTCCATCGAGACTTTCAACTCTCAGGCGCTTGATAAGATAACCTAACCCGACTACTACGACTTCATTATCGTGGACGAGTTCCACCACGCGGCTGCGCCTACATATCAGCGTCTGCTGGAGTATTACAAACCGAAGATACTGCTCGGTCTGACAGCTACTCCCGAGCGTATGGACGGCAAGAGCATACTGCCCTATTTCGATGACAGGATAGCTGCGGAAATACGTCTGCCGGAAGCTATTGACAGGAAACTGCTGTGTCCTTTCCACTATTTCGGTGTGTCCGATGATGTTGACCTTCACGATATTAAATGGTCCCGCGGTGGTTATGATACACGCGAATTATCCAATCTATTTACAAATAATAATGCACGTACAATGACTATTCTTAAACAGCTGGGCAAGTATGTTGCAGATATTGAAAAAGTTAAAGGACTTGGATTTTGTGTGTCAAAAGAACATGCTACATATATGGCGATACAATTCAATAAAGCGGATATCCCATCAATTGCCCTGACTGCCGACAGCAAGAAAGATGAACGTGATTCGGCGCAGTCGAAGCTGGCAAAGGGCGAGATAAAGTTCATTTTCACCGTTGACCTGTATAATGAGGGCGTTGATATCCCCGAGGTCAATACGGTAATGTTCCTACGTCCTACCGAAAGTTTGACAGTGTTCCTGCAGCAGCTTGGACGTGGTCTGCGTCTCAGTGATGGCAAGGACTGTCTGACTGTGCTGGATTTCATTGGGCAGGCACACATGAAATATAACTTTGAATCGAAGTTTGCCGCCCTGCTGGGAAACACTCAGCGTACTGTCAAGGACGAGATAGAAAGCGGTTTTCCTCTGCTGCCGAAGGGCTGTTATATCAAACTGGAGAAGATGGCACAGAAGTATATTCTCGACAACATCAGGCAGGCTATTGGCAATAAGAGCGCTATCGTAAAGCGACTTGCCAGTTTCACCGAGGACAGCGGCAAAGAGCTTACTCTCGCCAACTTCCTCGAATACTATAACCTTGACTTGAGTGCGATATACGGCACGAAAAACAGCTTTGCAAGGCTGTGTGTGCAGGCTGATGTCAAAGAAAATTTCTCCGAAGATATTGAAGAAGTCATCACAAAGGCACTGCCGAGACTTTCGTATATCGACTCGCACCGCCTGATAGAACTTGTGATTGATTATCTCCCGAAGATAGGCGATTACAGCATCAATGATTTCGACGGAGTTCAGCAGAGACTGTGGCAGATGCTGCAGTTCACAATATGGCAGAAGTCCTATGCGGACTGTGGTTTCAGTGACCTGCTTGAAGGCTTTCGCAAGATCGCAAAGTCGCCTGTAATGCTGAGTGAGATACTTGAGCTGATGTACTACAAATACGATAAGATAGACTTCATCGACGAGCCCGTTCAGGTGGACTATGATTGTCCGCTGGACGTGCATTGCAGTTACACAAGAGATCAGATACTTGTGGCGCTGGACTTCATGAAGCCTGATACAGTCCGTGAGGGCGTGAAGTATCTGGAGAATAAAAAGACCGACCTGCTGTTCGTGACGCTAAACAAGTCGGACAAGGACTATTCGCCTACCACCATGTACAACGATTATTCCATAAACAACGAGCTGTTCCACTGGCAGAGCCAGAGCACAACAACTCCCGAAAGCAAGACAGGTCAGCGTTACATCAATCACCGCAGGCTGGGTACAAGCGTGATGATATTCGTCCGTGAGTACAAGAATACAAAGCTGGGTGCTGCACCTTACACTTTCCTTGGTCTTGCGGACTATGTGAAGTCGGAAGGCTCGAAGCCAATGAATGTGGTGTGGAAGCTACGCATCCCTATCCCTGCGAAGTATCTTAAAAAGACAAATCAGTTGACGGTGGGATGATATGAAAACAATAAAAGTAGTGGCAACTGTGATATGCGATTCACTTCAAGCAAAAACACGAATATTCGCAACTGCAAGAGGATACGGCGAGTTCAAAGGAATGTGGGAATTTCCCGGCGGAAAAATAGAACCGGGAGAAACTCCGCAGCAAGCATTAGCCCGTGAGATAAAAGAAGAGCTCGACACCACGATAAAAGTGGGCGAGCTTATCGGCACGATAGAATATGATTATCCTGAGTTTCATCTGTCTATGGACTGCTTCTGGTGCGAGGTCGTAGAAGGGGAGTTGGTCTTGCTTGAAGCTCAGGAAGCACGGTGGCTCACCAAAGATGAGCTTGATAGTGTGAATTGGCTGCCTGCGGATTTGGGACTTGTGGAGAGGATACGTGGGGAAATGAAATAAACTATACCCACGGTTTACTTGACTTTACAAAACGGCTGTGCTATAATACAGGTAAAGTCAGAACAGGAACGGCCGAATGACGACCGCTGTATCAAAAATAATTACGAAAGGAGTTACCCGAAATGAACGCATTTGCTATGTCTTATCTGTATAGCGGAACATTACTGAGCCTCAGCCTCGAACAGGAAGAGACTCTTATTGTGCTGCATACAGAACATAGTGCAAATGATACGGTCATTTAGGGACTTCGATTCAGTATAGATCCTTGAATAGACATATAGCACCGTCTGTATACAGCAGACGGTGTTTTTTCATGCCCGCATGATGGAATTTTGGCATACATCCCTGTCTTAGAAACAGGTTTTTGCGAGTTCGAATCTCGCTGCGGGTACTATATGCTCTCGTAGCCCAACGGCAGAGGCAGCGGACTTAAAATTCGCTTAGTATGAGTTCGAATCTCATCGGGAGCACTGACTTTGTCAAGGATCATATAATGAAAGGAGTTGTTTACGATGCCGGTGATCGACGTGAAGGCAACAGGCAATAATATCAAGAATATCATCAGGTCTAAGGGCTTTAAAATATCCGATGTGCAGGCAAGATGCGGTTTCAATACACCGCAGGCTATCTTCAAGTGGATGCGCGGAGATGCTGTTCCCACTATCGACAACCTGATAATACTGGCAGATATGTTTGATACGCCGATAGATAAAATAATAATCGTCACCCGGATATGAGTGACGATATATGGGTAAGTGTGCCGAATTGGTGAAGGCAGCGGACTGTAAATCCGTGACATGGAAACGCTGTAGGTTCGAGTCCTACCTTACTCACCACATGGCGGATTCGTCTAACAGGTCATGGACACAGCACTTGCAGGCAAGCGCTTGGGCTTTCGATCTCTAAATAGTGGGTTCGATCCCCCTATCCGTCACCAATGGTCGCATAAGCCTAACTGGTAAGGCAGCAGTTTGCTAAACTGTGAGTAATCGGAACATTCCGATGTCTGAGTTCAAGTCTCAGTGCGGCCGCTAAAAGCTATAAACCTATATCAAAAGCGAATAGTTAAAGAAAAATGGTTGTTTTGGCAACTGAAATCAGAGTGGGTTTGACAGAAAATACATTTCCAGCTAATCACATTTGCAAACATAGTTGGAAATACATTTCCAACTATTGACTTTTTAAAGCAAACATGGTATAATAATTCCAGAAATCCATATAATACATGGCAGAAGGAGTTGATCACTATGATAGACCGCCCTGAATATCTCAGATTTCTGAACGATTGGAAGGATAAGCAAATAATAAAAGTTATTACCGGTATCAGAAGATGCGGAAAATCCACGTTGTTTGAGCTTTTCCGGGAACAGCTCGGAAAACAAGGCGTTGGTGATGACCAGATAATATCTATAAATTTTGAAGAAGCCGAAAATGAAGAACTCCACGACTGGCATAAAATGTACAGCTATATAACATCCCGTATGATTCCTGATAAAACGAATTATATCTTTCTGGATGAGATACAGTGTGTTGCTGATTATCAAAAAGCTGTAGACAGCCTGTTCGTAAAAAAGAACACAGATGTTTATATAACAGGTTCAAACGCCTATTTTATGTCAGGCGAGCTTGCAACGCTGTTATCAGGCAGATATGTTGAACTTAAAATGCTCCCTCTGTCATTTAAGGAGTACTCAAGTGCGTTTGATGGATTAAGCAAAGAGGAACTTTACAGAAATTACGTGTATAACAGCTCCTTTCCCTATACAACGGAACTCCATGACAGGCGGAACATAAGAACATATCTTGACGGTTTATATAATACCATTGTTCTGAACGATATTGTCACCAGAAAGAAAATACAGGATCCGCTGATGCTGAAAAGCGTTATAAAATACCTGTTCGATAATATCGGAAGCCCATGTTCTTCAAAGAAGATAGCCGATTCGATGACAAGTGCAGGAAGAAAAATATCCAATCATACTGTAGAAAACTATCTTGAAGGTCTTACCGATAGTCTCCTTATGTACCGTGTCGGAAGATATGACATCAAGGGGAAGGAATACCTGAAACTGCTGGATAAATACTATGCTGCTGATGTCGGTCTAAGATATTATCTTCTCGGCACCAATAATGCAGATAACGGGCATATCCTGGAAAATGTGGTATATCTGGAGCTTATTCGCAGAGGTTATGAAGTATATATAGGTAAAAACGGTAATACGGAAGTTGATTTCGTGGCTGTTGACTATGATGGAAACACCGAATATTATCAGGTATCATGGACTGTTCGTGATGAAAAGACTCTTGAAAGAGAACTCACACCGCTGCAAAACATTAATGACCATAATACAAAGATACTTCTGACTATGGATAACGATCCGCCTGTATCATATAATGGTATCAGACAGAAGTATGTTCTTGACTGGCTGCTTTATAAATGATCTGCAAATGAGTTATCTGCTGAAATTTTCAGCTATTCGGAAATCACGAATAACTGCTTGGTTTTCGGCAATTCTTTAAGCATAGGTGAGCTATCATGAAAAAGAAAAAAGAAATATCTATAAATAATTTCGCTCTTCTTCTTGCGCTTATATTTTTTTTAGTAGGTGCATATCCGGGCTTCTACTGTTTGAACCAGAAGAAAAAATGCACGGTTGAAATAAAAGGCATTATTGTTGCCGAGAGATCAGGTCCGAAGTATCCCGATAGATCTCATCCGACAAACAAATATTTATGGGGCAGAGGTATAACGGATATCTATGTCGAAACGGATGGCATTTTCAAATATGATAAACTTTCAGCGGGCGCAGGCGTTGGGGAAATAGGCGATGAAGTTATTATCCGCTACGATCCGAATGATCCCGATGAATACTATTTCGTAGGCTATTACGGTTTGGACAGAACAAATGCTGCATTTGCCTGGGGACTGAGCGGAATTATGATCATATGGTCATTGGTTGACTTCATTTACTATAACATACCGCTGGTGTTTCCTAAACTGCTGCAAAAAAAGCAATAATTACAACAACTGATAACAGCTTCCATCCACACGGACAGGAGCTGTTATTTTTAATGAAATTCTGCAATTATTAAAATTTGTAGAAAAATATTGAAATCGAATCTCTCTGGGGTATAATAAGGAAAACCTTAGAATAAACAATCTTCATTATTTTTTATACTTCTATTGACTTATAAGGTCAAATGTAGTATAATATATTCAGAACAACAAAGGAGGTGCTGAATATGTTGTTTGATTATCTTCTTGAAACATTTGGTCAAAATGAGCCCATATTCCTTTCAGATATTTCTTATGAGGATTATTCTGAAATCTGGCTCAAAAAAGAGCTTGCGAAGTTATGCGAATGCGGACAGATCATCAGATATGAACGAGGCATCTATTATATCCCTGTCAAAACACTATTCGGCAACAGCATATTGAATCCTAACAGGATCATAGAACGAAAATATCTATCCGAAAAAGGAAATCGAATTGGATTCTACACCGGGATAACAGCGTTGCAGCAGGCAGGGCTTTCTACACAGATGTCAAATATTCCCGAGATACAAACAAATAACGAGAATTCAAAACTCCGCAGAGTAAAAGTCGGAAATCAGGATGTTATCCTGCGTAAGGCAAGAGTTAAAATAGACAATGACAATATATTTGTTTTGCAGTTCCTTGAAATGATGAACAGCACCTCAGCAGGATATTTTGACGATGAGAGAAAAGCTGTCATCAAAAACTGGATCAGAAAATGTAATATTTCTCAGGAGCTTGTGACAAAATATGCTCCGTTTTTCCCGGACAAGACAATGCGTAATCTCATAGAAAGCGGCGTGATCTATTATGTTGCATAACGAAAAAGATACTTTTGAGCAGCTTATCCTGCGAACCTCTGAATATCTCGGTGTTAAAGCTGAGATCGTTGAAAAGGATTATTTTGTAACGCTCTTTCTGAAAAAAATCGCAGATGTTATGCCGGATATTGTTTTTAAGGGCGGAACATCACTGTCAAAGTGTTACCATATCATCAAGCGGTTTTCTGAGGATATTGACTTGAATTTACAGTCCGAAACAAAGCCGTCTGAAAGCAAGAGAAAGCAGCTCAAAGCGAATATTATCAAGATAATCAATGATTTGGAATTTGAGCTTACTAATGCTGATGCGATCAAGAGCCGTCGTGACTATAACCGTTATATCATTGACTATCCTTCTTCACTCTCTGCTGTTTATCTGAAAGAACAGCTTATCGTAGAAACAGCAATATATCAAAGGGCTTATCCTACGAAAGTAATGAAGGCAGACAGTCTGATATATCAATACCTCCACGAAAATGGCTATGATACTTATGCAGAACAATATGGTTTACAGCCATTTGAACTGAACGTACAGACTGCAGAGAGAACTCTGATAGACAAGCTGTATGCATTGGCAGATTATTATCTGCTGAATACTACTACCGAGCATTCAAGGCATATATACGATATTTATAAACTGTCTGAAATCGTTACGATAAATGATACTCTGAGATCTCTTGCACAGTCTGTTGCTGATGAGCGCAGACCTCATAAAATGTGTCTTTCGGTTCAGAACGGAACAGATGTGAATACTGTTTTACGTGAGATTGTTGATAAGAAAATCTATAAAGATGATTATGATACAATAACAGTTCCGCTGCTGTTTGAAAGTGTTTCTTATGATATGGCAGTTTCAGCTTTGGAGAACATTCTTCAAAGCGGTATATTTGACTAAGCTTGCGACAATGCGCAGGTTTGTACATTCCTCTGTATAGAAGTCACGGACAGTCTTATCGACTATCTTCATAAGTATTCGATAATGCGACCAGCTCAATTCGGCACACAGTGTGTGCCGATTCGGGAAACAGCTATAAAACTGACGCATTGCCCGTAGATTTCGTTCTGTAAAGCCCTTGCCGAACTCGGCAGTAAGTCTGTCAGAAAGATACTTATGCAAGCTTACCGAACAGGCTTTTCACGCCATCCATGATATCGTCATATTGTATCTTTTTCGCATAAGGATACTTCTTCTGATATGCACCCCATAGCTTATGCAGGGTATTGTCTTCGTTGATATTGGGGGTGCGGACAGATTCCTGGACAGACAGGAGTAGAAAATGTTTAGTTACGAAGATAGAATGCTTGCTGTAAAAACATACTATAAGTGTAATAAAAACTTAATAGCAGTGTATAATGAACTTGGATATCCTTCCCCTAATGCCTTACGTGGATGGATAAATGAATA
>NZ_JAILMR010000047.1 GCF_024692365.1 Ruminococcus sp.
GCAGACGAAGAGATCGTATCAAGAAACGGTGCGGCTATCCCCAAGGACGGCCTAATATCTGTTGCATCTGTAGGTGAGGATATGACAGCACATTTCAATGCTAAGCTGCCCTTTGGCAGATACTATGTACAGGAGATCTCAGCTGATGAAAAGTATGTATTAAGCGGTGAAAAGCATATTGTGACCTTTGAATACGCAGGTCAGGACAACTATACAGTTGATATAGACGCAGGTGAATTTGTAAATGACCTCAAGAGAGGTTCTGTACATGGTATAAAGGTCAATGAGCATAACGAACCTCTTGCAGATGCATGGTTTGGTATTTTCAGCACAGACAGCGTGATATTTGACAGAGATAATGCAATAGCAGCAGCGCGTTCAGATGAAAACGGTCATTTCAGAATCACAGGGATTCCATACGGATCATATATCCTTACGGAGATCGCACCTCCCGAAGGATATGTTTTGAGCAATGAAAGATATGGTGTTCTCATTGACGAGGACGGCGATGAAGTATTCATCACTGCTGTAAACAAAGAAACTGAGCTCCATGTATCCAAGAAGGATAATTACGGAAATGAACTTTCCGGTGCTGAAATGCAGATCCTTGACAGCGAAGGAAAGGTTTTAGATGAATGGATATCCGACGGTACCGAGCATATCGTCAGCGGTATTCCTGCAGGTTGCTACGTTCTTCATGAATCAGCAGCTCCTGTCGGCTATGTTATAGCCACGGATATAGCCTTCACCATAGACGAATATAACAAGGTTACTGTTGAGGATATATCTGCTTTAGCGAGTGATGAAAACAGTATCCCTGCCATTATCATGACAGATAACTCCACAAAGGTTGAGTTCACAAAAACAGATATCACAGGTGAAAAAGAACTCGAAGGAGCTAAACTTCAGGTCATTGACAAGACTGGGAACATCATAGATGAGTGGACTTCTTCAAGTAAACCTTATGTCATTGAAGGAAGACTGATCGCAGGCAATGAGTATACACTTCATGAAGAAATCAGCCCCAACGGTTATGTTGCGGCAAATGATATAACATTCACGGTCTCTGAGGACGGTTCTGTTGACAAAGTAAAAATGAAGGACGATACCACAAAGGTAAGCATTTCCAAGCGTGACATAACAACTGATGAAGAACTGCCCGGGGCAACACTCATTATAATCGATGATAATGGAGATACTGTAGAAGAATGGGTATCCGTAAAAGAAACTCATTATATAGAGGGGAAACTTGTCGCAGGCAAAACCTACACTCTTCGTGAGATAACTGCACCTGATGGCTATGAAGTGGCTAATGATATTCAGTTTACTGTTAACGAAGACGGTTCTGTGACGGAAGTAGTCATGTATGATAAGAAGAAGTCAAGCCCAAAAATCCCGTCAAGCTCTAATCCTTATACTGGAAGTGTATTTGGAAATTCTCTGATCAACAAGTCGCTTGCTGCAATGGCTGTATGTGTTCTTATCATGGTGATCACAAAGAAAAAGAATAAGAAGGAGGACGATGAATGAAAAAGGTGATTATTGTCTTAGCGGTCGTAATAGCGGCCGCTTTTATTATGGGCGGAACATGGTGGCTCATAAGTTCGGGTGCATACAGGAATATTGACTGGAGCGCGTTAGTGATCTGATGAAAGGATGATCAAATGAAAAGAAGAAAGATACTCGCATTTATTTGCACTGCGCTGACAGCAGCGTATTTGTTTGCAGTCCCTGCAAGCGCAAGTGTATCCGATGCAGTAACATCGACATGGACAACAGCAAAAACGCAGATACAGGCGGTGGTAGATAATGTTGTTTTTCCTGCAATCGATGTCATACTGGCAGTTTTGCTGTTTGTTAAGATCGGTGCAGCATATCTGGATTACCGCAAGCATGGACAGCTTGAATGGACTCCTATAGCAATAATCTTCGGAGGACTTCTGTTCTCATTGACTGCTCCGCTGTATATCTGGACAATAATATAAAAGCATAACATCGAATCATATTTTGGAGCATCGAAAATCGGTGCTCCTTTATTATTTTCAAAGGAGGAAATGAAAGTGAAGAAACATTTGTCAGCAGTCATAGCCACTGCTTTGGTATTGTCTCTGTCTGCCTGCGGAACTCTTGCACCGCCGCAGAGAGCAGAAATGACTTCAACCACTACAACGACAGCAGAAACCACGACTGCTCCAGTAGAGATCAGTGAACCTGCAGTTAGTACAAAACCGGAAATATCCGAAAAGGAAAAGAAAGAACTTGAAAACAACGTATTCATGACCGAGTTTTTCAATTCACCCATAACATTTATCGATAAATCGGATATTGCAGATCAAGTACTGAAAAACTGCAGTTTTGAGCACATTGAGCAGATCGGCAATGGAATGGATAGGATATCACTGAGAAGTGAAAGCGGCAGCGGTATCATTGATGTTACTTGTATAGATATGACTACTAGTGATCTCGACTGTGACCTTGGAAATATGATCGATTCAATCGGAGATTATTACTACGGTCTTACCAGGAGTTCAATGAAAGGAGTAAGCAATAATGACTTCAATACAAACTTTCGGATGACAAACACTGTGGTTTCCAAAGGAAAATACCAGCAGTATGGCTTAATGCAGAGATCTGACGGAATGGCAACACAATTCGGATACGCAGAAACCTATGCTACACTTGTCAATAACAAGCTGACGGTAGTATCTGGACAGTTTGTGTCAACAGATATGATGGACAGACAGGCGTTTACAAGACTGATGACATCATTCAGAGAGAAGATTCCATTCTAGGAGGACGTATGAAAGTAAAAGTTATAGGGATACCTCTGCCCGAAGAAGAAATAGAGGAGTACAAGAAATACGTGAGTAATAAACATCCTGAAGATAAAATTGCAATACTTGTTATTGAATCGGATGGTGAGTATGTGGATCTGACCTGCTATACAGAAGCTGTTCCGTTTGAGCGTATCCGAAGAATAACAGGATATCTTGTTGGCTCTCTCGATCGCTTTAATGACGCAAAAAGAGCTGAAGTCGCAGATAGGGTGTCACATGATACCGAGCAGTTTGTTCAAGAAATGTGAGGTGTTGCTATGCCATATATCCCATTTACAGACGAGCAAAAAGTGCTTGCTAATACAGTCGATCTTGAAAGATTTCTTGCTATGAGAGGTGAACATCTTGAAAGTGCAGGCAGGTCATCAAAGCTTATATATACAGACGGTTCCGGTAAACATGACAGCATCATGATAAACGGTTCAAAGTGGTATGATCACAAACGGCAGATCGGAGGCGGTGCAATAAAGTTCATGCAGGAGTTTTATGGTATGGATTTTGTACAGGCTGTTCAGGAATTGCTCGGTGTGACTGTATCGCCCATAGTACACTACAAAAATGAATACGTTCCGAAGAAAGAAAAGAAAGCATTTATTCTACCGTCGAAGAACCACACTATGCACCGAGTTTACGCCTATCTTATAAAACAGAGGTTTATCCGAGCCGATGTTATCACTCACTTTGCAAAAGCAGGAACTATCTATGAAGATGATAAACATCACAATGCAGTATTCGTTGGGATCGATGAAGCCGGTGTGCCAAGACAAGCTTCTAAACGAGGAACTTCCACTTACGGTGATCCGTTCAAGATGACCGTAGAGGGATCTGACACAAAATACAGCTTTGCTCACTATGGTACATCAGGCAGACTATACGTTTTTGAAGCCCCTATAGATATGCTGTCATATATCACGCTTCACCCGGAAGACTGGCAGAAACACAGCTATATCGCTATGAATGGTGTGTATGAAAGCGCTGTGCTTCATGCTCTGGGATCGCATGAAAACATTGAGCATATCGTACTGTGTACCGATAATGATGAGGGAGGTATCGATGGTGCAGAGCGCATTAGGGATATTTTGAATGAAAGCGGTTTCTTGAACATCACAAGGCTTTTTCCTGACTATAAAGACTGGAATGAAGACCTGAAAGCCAAAAACGGACAGCAAGCCCTGCCTGGTGAAAATCATAGGCGAAAAGCTCTATACTATGGATATGTCAAACAGCTTAAATACCTCCGCTGCCGTCCGGATAAGCTCTCGGAACAATTGAGAACAGCTTTTAAAAACGGTCAAACCAAATACCTTGCCGAGTATGCACTTGCAGGCTCGGCTTTTTTTATGCGTGTCAAGGATGAACCGCAGGGGTTTCAGAACTTGCAGAAAAGGCTTATAAAATCATATCGCGCTTACAAAGATAAAGGCAAGTATGTTTCAAAAAAACGAGATATGACAAGCAAATATAATGAAGTCATGCGTGATCTGCGTAAAACTGCAAGGACAGAAGAACAGTCCATAGCTACGGCCAAAATGCTTTATGAACTTGCTGACTGTGCAGTGCGTACTGCAGTTGAAGAAGCCTGTGATAAACCTGCAGAGGAACAGACTGAAGCCGAGGAAGAAGATATAGAATTATCGCCGCAGGCAGGTTTTGGATGACGAGTCATATGTCCTGCGTCATCATTTCATAAGAAGAAGCTATAAATATAATTATTTATATAATAGCGAAAAGAAGAATGTTATAGGAGTGATAGATTGAATGAACATCAGATGATAACGATAGGGTTGATGACGGCTGCTTTTATCATATTTTATGTTGTAGTTAATGCTCTTGATAACAAGAACATCAACAGGATAAAAAGTAAAACAGTAGGTGACGGACAGCATGGAACAGCCAGATGGGCGACCAAGCCTGAGATCAGACGGACTTTTTCTTCTTCGCAATTCTCTCCCGAAGACTGGAGGCAGGGCAAGAACCTGCCATCTGTACAGGGAACGGTCGTTGCTTGCAGGGGTGGAAAGCATACGACTGCACTTGTAGATACAGGAGATGTTCACACCCTGATGATAGGCGCGGCAGGTGTAGGTAAAACTGCGTATTTTCTCTATCCGAATATTGAGTTTGCCTGCGCATCAGGTATGAGTTTTTTATCGACCGATACAAAAGGCGATGTTGCCCGAAACTACGGCAGGATAGCCCGTGACTGTTACGGTTACAATGTGTCTGTTATCGACCTGAGAAATCCGACCAGAAGTGATGAAAACAATATCCTGTACCTTGTAAACAAATATATGGACATCTACTTGAACGACCGCACCAACTTGTCGGCAAAGGCAAAAGCAGAAAAATACGCTAAGATAACAGCCAAGACTATAATCAACATTGGCGGCGGTGACAGTGCAAACTATGGACAGAATGCTTTCTTCTACGATGCCGCCGAAGGACTGCTGGGTTCGGTAATACTTCTGCTTGCTGAATTCGGAGAAAAGAATGAACGGCATATAGTATCCGTGTTCAAGCTTATACAGGATCTTATCGCCAAACCGCCT
>NZ_JAILMR010000034.1 GCF_024692365.1 Ruminococcus sp.
ATCACTTATTAGCTCTCTTCTTGCTCGCTGCTCTTCTGTTTCATTTCTTCGTCTTCTGCTCATAATTAAAACCTCCAAAGTAGTGTCTCTTCTATTATACACTACTTCAGAGGTTTACACAAATTTTAGGATAGACTCGGGAAAGAAAAAGCTGCGGAGCGGAAACACTCACACAGCTTTGAAAAGGATATCTATATTTTAATTCACTTTAAATAACATTCAGTCACTATGCCTCACCTACAACTCGATACTTCAACAAATAGCCACCGAGATATAGTAATCGCCCCTCTATAATCGCATGATGTCCTCCTTCTGATGTACAGTACTCCGGTTGTCTATTCTTGCCATCGAAATAAGTATGCCCAAGGTCATGAAAACCTATCTTATCCATAGCTTCAACAGCCGAATACTGATAGCTTACAAATACATATCCCTCAGTTGTAATGTCAGGATTTCCACCTGCATAAGTGCCCTCTTGTATTTCATAAAAATCATTTCCGTCCACAGCCACAGATTTCCATATTGTGAATGAACTTATAGGATTAATTGTTTTAAATACAATTGCAGAGTAGCTGATAAACAGAATGATAAATATTGCAAGTGCAGAAACTATAACTTTTTTCTTTGACTTTTTAATACTCAAACAATTCACTTTCCTTTAAATAATCAATATTCTCCGTATAACAAGACACATGCACATTTCCAATTATATCACACCCTCCCCGAAAAAGCAACCCCCACTTTCATCAAACTGCCGCCCAGACTGCGCAATAACTGCGCCGTACCAGTTTACAATTTTGGAGATGATGATATTGAGGGCATCACGCAGGAGCGTGAGCGAGTATGACCTCCGACCAAAGCAGCGGAGAGATAAAGTCGCACAGCTCCAAATTCGATGACGGAGCATCGAAAGCCTGCGAGATACAGAGATACAGCAGGCAAAAAAAGGCGCGACAGCTCAACAAAAATATCAAGCATTGTATTTTGCGCCGCACACTGACGAAAATACATCTGCTTGTTGGGGACATCCCAAGCCCAGAAATTACCGCACAGCGGTCAAAAAATATCGGCTTACGCCGAAATAGAAATAAAGGAGACACTACTATGGAAAATACAAAACGCAAGAGGGGCAGATCGACCAAACGCAAGGCTATGTCCGACAGGTCAGAAACTATATCAACGAAGAACATAACAGGCGTGAGCATGAGAAGTACAGACAGAAGAAGCTCACACAGCAGAGAAAGGTACTTTGGAATAAAAAACAGCAAGGAGAGCAATTCTCCTTGCCATCCATACAGTTTATAAATCTAACCCGAATATGTATCTGACGACCAAGTTCGCCAGTTATCATAAAATGGAGCTTTATCTTTTGCGTGAATACTTCCAACGTAATTTGGTTCAACATACACAAGGTAATAACATCTTACATCAGGAGTTTCTATTCCATTACCGCCTTTTATTATTTCTTTCTTTGCTTGAATCGAAATAGCTAAGTTACCATTATTGTCACTGTAAACCTCGATTGCAGTGAATACGGGATAGTCACTATCTTTTTGATATTGCTTGTTAAGACTATCAAGTATTTCGTTTATTTCATTGGGAGTGTTCTCGTCACTAATTTTAACTGTACCACTGAGGCTGTAATTTCTGATATATGTTGGGAGTGCATCAAAGTATTCTATGTTTGATTGCAAGCAATTCTCACAATAGCGATATGGAGCGCGATAAATAAATTGAATAATTATAGGTATGGATATTATCGCAATCATCAGTATTATTCCAATAACAAATCGCTGCTTTCGCTTGATTATCATTTCATTAACCTCCATAAACAGTAAAACAGCTATGTTTAGTCCGTATTGAAAGATTACACCTTATGTATAATTATATATCGTCCCCCCGAAAAAGTCAACCATAGTAACGACAGTTGCAATCGATTTTATAAGCGAATCAGAGAAAGTTGTAATAATTATCTGCGTATTAAACAAACAGACCTTAATAATTATGTGTATCATTCACATAGAATATCGGTCATTGGGTATCTTCCCGCTTGTTTTTATTCGAGTAAGATCATTCAACTGACATGAGTAAAATTCTCCCCATGTTTCTATTGAATAAGAAGTTGAGATGTGCTATAATATACCCATAAATTCGGGAGGAGGAATAACGATGGCAGTTAATGAGCCCAAGAAACTTGCGATAATATACATACTGAAAGTCCTTGAAAGCTGCAGCAGTCCTGAAAAAAGGTATTCACAGCAGCAGATAATTGATCTGGTGTACGATGAATACGGTATGAAGCTTGACCGCAAGACCATACGACATAATCTATCCATGCTTATCGAAGCAGGTTTTCCGCTGAAATACGAGGAATATCACCGCACAAATAAGGACGGTCAGCAAGAAAATATACTGACCAACTGGTACTACGATCATGAACGTAAGTGGGACGAAAGTGAGCTGAAGGTCATGATCGACAGCCTGCTTTTCTCGAACTATCTGCCTCCGAAACAGTGTCATGAGCTGGTGAAAAAGATTGCTGAGCTTGGAGATGAGGGATCTCAAAAACATCTGGCTAATTCTTTTGGTACTGTGCAGCAGCGTCCTGTGAATAAGTCGCTGTTCTACAATATCTCCGTTCTCAGTGAAGCGATAGCTGCCAGGAAAAAGGTGACATTCCACTACTGCGACTACGACACAGATCTGAAGCTGCATCCCCGTTCTGACAGTGAAGGCAGTCCTAAGCTTTACACCATAAGCCCGTACAAGCTGCTTTCAATGAATGGGAGATACTATATGCTTGGTAAGAACGATACCCATGATGACATCAGTACATTCCGTATCGACAGGATAAAAGATATAGAGATGACCAGGATAAATGCTGTATCTGTGCGTGTGATCAAGGGGCTTGAAAACGGCATCGACCTCGCAGAGTTCACCGCCGAACACCCGAATATGTGGGGCGGTGATGTATGCACCTGTACGTTCATCTGCCCGAGATATATTATGGATGATATAGTTGACTGGTTCGGCAGCAGGGCAAATATCCGTCAGCTCGAAAATGATATGCTGGAGATTCGTGTGCGTATCAGCGAGGGTGCTATGAAGCACTGGGCGATACAGTATTCTGACTGTGTCGAGGTGATATCTCCGAAGCGCGTGAGGGAAGATATTGCCGTAACTCTGAGAGAAGCGGCAGACAGATACAAGTGAGAAATTGATATCAACTACACCGCCGCTTTTTTACCCATCTTATATGTTATACTATATACCGAAGATGAAAAAGCTTCGGTATATTTTTTATCATTGAAAAGAGCGCACATATGGGATTTATTATCAACGGAGATTTCCTCGAAAAGTACACCAAAGAAGAGGGCGTGACAAGGGCGGTCATTCCCGAGGGCGTAAAGGACATCAGGTATCATGCCTTTGATGATCATGATGAACTTACTTCCATTCATATCCCCAACAGCCTCTACCCCTGGGAAGAAGGCGAAATTAATTTTGGTCTGTGGAATTGCGACGAGCTTGTTGAGATAACTGCAAACGAAGATAATCCCAACTATGTAAGCGTGAACGGCGTTCTGTACAGCAGGGACATGACCGCGCTGATACGCTGTCCGAACGCTATCGATACGAAACGATTCGTGATACCAGATACGGTGATCGATATACTTGATGACGCTCTCGCAGGGTGCTATAACATCGAGGAGATCGTCATTCCGTCTTCGGTAAAGCTGATCTGTCCCGGTGCCTTTACTGAGTGTTCTTCGTTAAAAAAAGTAGTGTTCCCGAAATATATGCCCTTTTCTATCAACGACGATATGTTCATGTTTTGTACTGCTCTGGAAGAGATAACCATTCCCGCAGGAGTTACTTCATTATATACGCAGGTTTTTAACGGCTGTACATCGCTGAAAAAGATCACCATTGGAAAAGATGTGGAAGATTTCGACGATCTTTCATTAAGTGCGCCTGCTCTGGAAGAGTTTGAAGTTGACCTGTTCAACCAGCACTACACCAGCAGTGACGGCATTCTTTACAATAATGAAAAGACTATCCTGCTGAGATGTCCCGTGGAAAAAAGCGGTGATATCATAATTCCCGAAAGCGTCACGCAGATAGGTGATGAGTGTTCATTCGGTGGGTTTATGGATTGCCGCAAACTTAAAACTATCCATGTTCCTGCAAGCGTGAAGCATATAAGAAAAGATGCTTTTCAGTACTGCTCAGCAAAAGTGACCTACGAAGATAAGGATTCCATTGAGTTTTTCGAGAAGAAGAGGTTTTGATATTTAAATTTGTTATAAAATTGAATTTGTTTATTTGAGTTGATTTTTGTTTGTTAATGTGGTATAGTATGATTATAATGTTAAGCATGACCGTTTGAAATCTATAGACTGGAGGTAATTAGATGATGAACAAAAAAGATGCAATTGATTCTTTTAAAAGAAGATTGACCAAAAAACACTGTAATGAATTTGATAACAATCAGTTATTAGTTCCCGGAAGAATTTTTATGTTTGAAAACTGGACTGGTGTACATGAAGCAGAAATTATACTATACGATAAAGAAAACTTAACAGTACAATTTCGTAATTTGTTTTATAATATAGAAGAAATATGGACTTTAGATAATTTATTTATTTTTGACGAAGAATATCTCAAAACAATTTGTGCTCAAGCTGAAGATTATGGACTGTTGACTGATGACAAGTGGAAAAATGAAAACTATATAATGGATGCTGGTGTATACATTCTACACAACGATAATAAACCTATCGATAGAGGATACTATATAGGACAGGCTAAAGGAAAATCTGGCGGATTAAGTGGAAGGCTTTGGGATCACGTCA
>NZ_JAILMR010000108.1 GCF_024692365.1 Ruminococcus sp.
GTGATCAGTCTTTCTTCGCTTACAACATACTCAATTTTCCGCATTTTTGTTTTCACCCTCCGGGTGCTGTTTTCACAGCGTTTCTTGTATCTCTATTTTACCATATTTACGCTGTTTTGTATAGTACTTGGCGGGTTCAGTTTTGCGGATTCAGGGAATAACCATATTGACCGGACGACTACGCTTTTGTGATTGACCAATGAGTATCCTATGCAGTGATCAACCAAGAGCTTAGCAAAACCACCACGTTAAACGTGAGTTATCGTAAATTCCTCAATAGCCAAAAACAGCTTCCATCCATCAAGGACAGGAGCTGTTTTTGTTTTGAGAGGTTCATAATTTATCTATTTTTTCAGAGGATTATTTAAATTTAGTATAGGCTCAGATCATATCGTTCTATTCGCCGAAGCCGTCTTCGAACATTGCAACGATCTCATCGAGCACTGCTTGTTCGTCTCCGCCGTTTACCACTATCTCGACTTCAGTGCCTTTTTTCAGACCTGCTGCCATTATCTGCATTACTGCTTTAGCCTTGATGTCTTTGCCTTCGGCTTTAAGTATAACTTCGCTGTCAGGGTGAGCTTTTACTGCTTTTGCAATAAGTCCTGCTGGTCTCATGTGCATACCCTCTGCGTTTACGATCTCAACTTTTTTTGATACCATGTATGGTCACTCCTTTACAAAAATATTCAATGATTATTCTATCACACGACCGATGTGTTATTCTGCCTTAGGCTGCTTCTTTTTAAGAAGTGTAAGCATGAACATTCCTACTACCGAACCGATAACAAGTGCCAGAATATACTGTATGGGATTGCCGACAACGGGGAATACAAATATACCGCCGTGAGGTGCTCTCAGTGTGCAGTTGAATGCCATCGAAAGAGCGCCTGCAGTTCCTGCACCTATCATGCAGGAGGGGATAACTCTTGTGGGGTCAGCTGCTGCGTATGGGATAGCACCTTCAGTGATGAAGCTAAGACCCATTATGTAGTTTACGGGACCGTTTTTGATTTCTTCTTCGGTCCAGCGGTTTTTAAAGAAAGTAGTAGCGAGAGCTATTGCGATAGGAGGTACCATTCCGCCGACCATTACGGCTGCCATGATGTCGAAATTCTCCGAAGCTATAGCTGCTGTGCCGAATACATATGCTGCCTTGTTGAAAGGACCGCCCATATCTATGGACATCATCGCACCGAGTACAAAACCGAGAAGTATCTTGCTGGAGCTGCCCATATTGGTTAGCAAGTTTGCCAGTCCTTCGTTCAGCAGACCCATTATCGGGTTGACTGCACACATCATGATAGCAACTATTCCAAGTCCGCCCAGAGGATATATCAGTACGGGCTTGATGCCGTTGAGTGATTTTGGCAGACCGTTGCAGGCTTTTTCAAGGGCAAGCATAAGATAACCGCCGAGGAATCCGGCCAGCAGAGCTCCCAGGAAACCTGAAGGCACACCTTCTACGGGATTTGCAAAGGTCGCACCAGCTGATGCCATTGAGCCGCCTGCCATACCAACCAGAAGACCCGGTCTGTCTGCAATACTCAAACCGATATATCCTGCAAGTATCGGTATCATGAACTGGAATGCGTAGTTACCGATAGCTTTGAACCATGCTGCAGCAGCCAGATGGGTACCGAAGTAACCGTCCTGCGGTGCTCCGCCCAGTGAGTCTATCAGGAACGCCAGAGCTATAAAGATACCGCCTGCAACTGTGAAAGGCAGCATATTCGATACACCATTCATCAGGTGCTTGTACAGCTTTCTGCCGAAGTTTTCATCGTCGTCCGAAGATGAACTGCTGTTGTCTGCACCGCCCTCATGATGATATACGGGAGCATCGCCTGCTTCAATGCGCTTTATCAGTTCTTCGGGTATCTTTATTCCGTCGGATACTTTGGTCTTTATTACTTTCTTGCCGTTGAAACGAGCCATTTCAACCGTTTTGTCCGCTGCAATTATTATACCGTCGCAGTTTTCGATTTCCTCTTTAGTGAGAACATTCTTAGCGCCGCCCGAGCCGTTTGTTTCAACTTTTATAGTGATGCCAAGCTTCTTGCCTGCTTTTTCCAGCGCTTCGGCAGCCATATATGTGTGAGCTATACCTGTGGGACAAGCTGTAACGGCAAGCACTCTGTAACCCTTAGCCGAAGTCTTTTCAACTTTAGGCTCATCGGGATATTTTTCCTTTTCCATATCGTCTATTATATTTAAGAACTCATCCGCGTCATGTGCACCCAGGAGTTTTTCTCTGAAATCTTCATCCATAAGTATTGTCATAAGGCGGGACAGCACTTCAAGATGAACATCACCGTCATTTGGTGCTGCTATCATAAACAGCAGATTTGAAGGTTCGTCATCGAGAGCTTCATAATCAACACCGTCGGGAACTGTCATAGCTGCCAGAGAAGGAGCCTTTACTGCATCGCTTTTTGCGTGGGGGATAGCGATGCCTTCGCCAACTGCCGTAGAACCTTTTTCTTCTCTTGCAAGAATGCCTGCTTTGTATGCTTCTTTGTCGGCGATCTTTCCGCCTTTGACCTGAAGGTCGATAAGCATATCTATCGCTTCGGGCTTTGATTTAGGTGAAGCACCGAGCTGTATGCTGTTCTTACTTAGCAAATCAACAATTTTCATAAAATTTTCCTCCTTCTGATATTTTTCAGAGCGTATTCAAAAGCTCTGCTATTTTTTCTTTTGTTGCAAGTCCGTCTGAAAATGCGGTCGCACCGCCTGCGGCTGTCCCCAGTTTCAGCGCATATTCGTAATCGCCGTCTGCCGAACCTGCCACAAATCCTGCCACCATTGAATCGCCTGCACCAACCGAATTTTTCACGATCCCCTTGCAAACTCCGCTGATGTGAGTTTTTCCGTTTTCGTCAATAAGAAGTGCACCGTCGCCTGCCATGGATATCAGCACGTTCCTTGCGCCTTTTTCCTGAAGCTTTCTGGCATATTCTTCTATCTCTTCGATGGTGCTGAGTTTTATGCCGAACATCTCACCAAGCTCGTGATTATTTGGCTTGATAAGGAAGGGCTTATATTTCAGAACGTTCAGCAGGAGATCTTTTGTAGCGTCCACAACAGTCTTTATATTCCTGCCTGATAACCGCTGTAGGATCTTTTCGTATATATCGGAAGGCAAACTGTTGGGGATACTTCCTGCAAGTATCAGTGTGTCGCCGTCTTTCAGACCGTCTAGTTTTTCAAAAAGTGCTTCCAGGGCATTGTCATCGATGTGAGGACCCTGTCCGTTGATCTCGGTTTCCTCATTAGCTTTGATCTTTACATTGATTCGCGAATTTCCTTTTTCAAGTCTGACGAAATCCGCGTCTATCCCCATTGATCTTAACCCGTTTTCGATAGCCTCACCCGTAAAGCCTGCGGTAAAGCCAAGGGTTCTGGACTTGATACCAAGTTCGTTCAGTACGATCGAAACGTTTATTCCTTTGCCGCCGAAGAACATTGCCTCGTATGAAGCACGGTTCACCTCGCCCAGTTTCAGGTCGTCCATGCGGACTACATAATCTATCGCAGGATTAAATGTTACCGTGTATACCATTTACATTACCTCCTTTATGTTTGTAGCTGACAGATATTTCTTGTCACCGAGTTTGTCGGTTATTATCATTACCCGTCCCAGATCAGCAAAAGATACTGATGTGATCTGCTCGAATTTGGAATGATCTGCAAGAATGTAGACCGTTCTGCTGTTCCTTATCACCGCAGTTTTTATGCTTGCCTCGTTTCTGTCGGGCGTTGAGATATCTCCCGAAAGTGATATACCGTTCGCGCCTATAAAGCTCTTTGTGAAGTTGTAGCTTTGCAGACTGCTCACACATTCCGCGCCTACGATAGCTTCGGTCGCCAGCTTTATCTCACCCGCCGGAATAAACACCTTGAATCCCCTCTGAGCCAGCTTTTTTGCGTGGATAAAAGCATTGGTCACAAAGGTCACATTCTTGTCGGGAATAAAATCGATCATCTTTTCGGTTGTAGTACCCGCATCGATGAATACGAAATCTCCGTCATCGATAAGCGAAGCTGCATATCTCGCGATAGCCAATTTTTCCTCGTTGAACAGCTTTGACTTTTTTTCAACATCCTGTTCTTCAAATACAAATGAGTCATTTACCGAGATCGCACCGCCGTGTACCTTTACAAGCAGTCCCTTTTCTGCAAGAGTGTTTAGATCCCGCCTTACTGTAGATTCAGAAGCATTCAGAAGCTCGCAAAGCTCTCCCAGCTTGACACTTTTGTTTGAATTAACTGAATTTAAGATTATTGAATGTCTTTCCTCAGTCAGCATTATCGTTCACCTCTTGTGCTTGATTTTGAATGGCTTTGACTGTTTATGATGTAAATATATCACATCCAATCAACATAGTCAAGAGATTTCAATCATTTTCATTCAAAATATTTCATTTTCGTATAACCGCACACTTTGAATGGTTTTGCTTTGGTGATTTTGAATAAATTAGTTTTTAATGTTTGAAAATCATTAATGAAGTTGCTGTGGTTGTTTCAAAAAAACAGGAATATGTTGAAGTGTATTTCTATGAATCGATATGATGAAGTGTTCACAGAAAAAAGTCGTTCAGAAGAACAAATTATCTAAAGAAAACATCAAAACATTGACAACAACATTGGTGCATGATATAATAAAAAAGTTGATGTTTATCAAACTCAATGCACAAAAATTCGGAGGAAATAAAAATGCAGGTAAAACGTTTTTTAGCAATAGTAATATCACTATGTATGGTATCAGGTGCAGTAAGCTATGGTGCGCCTGTTATATCACAGGATATATCCGCGCAGGCTGACTCTGTTGAAACATCCAATTATTCTTTTGATGAAAAGACAGGCGTTCTTAAACTTAAAGGTAAGATCAATCGTGATACAATATTTCGAGCTGACTTCTCAGCGAGAGATGTAAAATCGATCATAGCTGAAGATGGAACGGTTCTTCCTGAAGATTGTTCTTATTTATTCTGTGATAATTATAGAAATTGTACTTTCGTCGATCTTACAAAGGCGGATACAAGCAGGGTCAAAAATATGGATTCAATGTTCTGGCGCTGTCTCAACCTGACCGCGATCGATCTGGAAGGTATTGATACAAGCAATGTTACAAATATGAGCAGAATGTTCGCTGAGTGTTCCAAACTTTCTGAATATGATCTGAGTGGTTTGGATACCGGCAATGTTACTGACATGAGTAATATGTTCTACAATTGTTATAATCTGACTGAACTTGACATAAGTGGATTCAATACAAGCAAGGTCACAAATATGAGCGGTATGTTCGCTGGTTGTTCAGGCTTGACCATACTTAATGTAAGCGGATTTGATACCAGCAGTGTTACAAGTATGGATGAAATGTTCGGCAGTTGTTATGAACTGACCGATCTTGATGTTAGCAGATTTGACACCAGCAGTGTTACAAGTATGCAAAATATGTTTTCTTATTGTTCTGCTTTGACCTCACTCGATGTAAGCAGTTTTGATACAAGCAAGTTGAAAAATACAGCGGGTATGTTCATGAATTGTTCCGGTCTGACGAGCCTTGATCTGAGTAATTTTAATACAAAAAAGGTTTTAAATATGAGTGGTATGTTCGCGAATTGTAGCGGTCTGAAAATTATTTCTCTCGGCGAGAATTTCAAAAAGATCAAAGAAACCGCTGAGCTGATCAACGGAGAGGGTTGGGTCAATTCCAAAACTCCTTCAATCGTTGTAAGCGGCGATGGGAAATATGCCGTTATAGTAAACGAGGGCAAGAACACCTATAAGCGCTTACCTATCGAACAGGAAAATACGCCAACTTATCCCACTAAAATAAATGTGAAATACAGCGAAGAATACCACCAGGTAAGATTCACATGGGATAAAGTTGAAGGCGCTGACAAGTACGGAATCGCTGTTTATCTGGCAGGAAAGTGGAGAGTACAAACACAGAATATCACCGACACAGTTTACACTTCTCCTAAAAATCTTACTCCCGATAAAACCTACAAAGTTGCTATTGCCGCAAGAGTTAATGGCAATTGGGATTCGGGAAACGCTATTAAAAATGCAGTGACTGTTACTATAAAGTGATGTACGATAGTCTAACGTATCATTGACGAACAACGACAATTGTGATAAAATTAATGAGTAATTATTTTTTAGGAGGCTTAAACATGAAAAGCAAAAAAATTATTTCGGGTATGTTGGCACTGACATTAATATTTGGTGGGGCAGTATTACCTTGCGGCTTGTCAGATGATTTTACTGTCATTTCTGCCAGTGCTGAAAAATGCGGATCGTTCTGGTATACAGAATTGGATGATGGAACTGTTTCAATAATTGATTACTATAATTTTGACAATGAAACTGATTTAGTCATTCCCAGTGAGTTAGATGGAAAAACTGTATCAGAAATAGGTACTTATGTATTTGGAAGAACAAACTCTAAAATCACATCGGTAACAATACCTGACACTGTACATAGCATTGGGTCTAAGGCATTTGCCTACTGTTCAGATCTAAAAAAAGTTAATTTGTCAAAAAATCTTAAATCGATTGGCTCGTATGCATTTAGAAATTGCAAAAGTCTGGAAAACATTACTTTGCCTGAAGGACTAGAGACTATTGAAGAATATGCATTTTTATACTGTGATAACCTTAAAAGCATCGAAATACCTGCTAGTCTTAAGAATATCGGAGCAAGTGCTTTCCATGAAAATATAAAACTGGAAAGTATAACTTTTGCCGAACACGGTAGCCTACTTAATATAGATAGGTATGCTTTTTATGGTTGTAATAGTTTAAAAGAACTCAATCTTCCTGATTATATCGTACATATAGGTGAAAATGCATTTTGTGATTGCAAAAGCCTTAAAAGTGTATCATTACTAGGCAGTTCAACTAAGGTCGATTATGGTGCGTTTGCACACAATCCTGCTCTTGAAAGTGTAACAATAGCCCAAAACACTAAAGTTATATCTGAGTTTGAGTTTGGTATGTGTGAAAATCTCAAAGAAATTATTATACCTAAAAGTGTAGAAGAAATTGGTGAAGGTGCTTTTCGTTCTTGTGGTAAAGATTTTGTGATATATTGTTACGAGGACTCATTCGCTCATGAGTATGCAATAAAAAACAACTTGAATTATCATCTGATCGATGGAAAGGAACCAGATTGTCTACCAAGAACAAGAATAATAGTTGAATACAATGAGCAATATCATCAGGTTAAATTCACATGGGATAAAGTCTATGGTGCTGACAGATACGGCATTGCTGTATACCTTGCTGGCAAGTGGAAAGTTCAGGATCAGGAAATCACTTCCACTTCTTACACTACTCCCAAGAGTTTGACCCCCAGCAAGACTTACAAAGTTGCTATTGCCGCAAGAGTTAACGGCAAGTGGGATACTGCAAACGCTATTAAAAATGCAGTAACTGTTACTATAAAGTAATAGTTAAATTACTTAGATACACGAAAACGGATAGCCCGTCCATTTCGGACAGCTATCCGTTTTTATATGGAAAAAACAGTAAATAAGTCCATTTCTGTTGATGCGTTCACTCGTCACCTTTCCCTAACATACAATATCATGAATGTTTATTTTCCACAAATTATCGCTGTAACAATAAAAAATCAGCCGAAATACTTGCGCTACCGAGAAAACTGTAATATAATCATTAATGCTAGATGAACAAACTAACAACATTTTTGTGTAGTTAAAAGATCATATGAAAACGGAGGTAATTAAAGTGAAGAAGAAAAACAAAGTCATTAAGCGTACACTCGCGGGTCTGACCGCTGTTATGTGCATGGCAGGCTGTCTGCCTGCTGTTTGTGCAAGTGCGGATGATAAGGGCGAAAGTTCCGGATATTACGCAGTTTCCGAGCAGGTCACAGGAGGCTGGGAAGTCGTAAGAGGTGACACCTCGCCCGAAAGCAATCCCGATGCTGTTGCCGCACTGGACAATGCGCTAAAATATCTCGACGGAGTTGCTTACACCCCTGTTGCAGTACTTGCAAGGCAGTGCGTTGCGGGAACAAATTACTGTATGTTATGCAAAGTCAAGCCTGTCGCACCGAAGGCAAAACCCTCTTATCAGCTTGTATACATCTATGAGGATCTCAAGGGCGATGCGGAATTCATCGGCAGAACAACGGTATTGAACAGCTCCAGCGAAGGTGCTACCGGAGGCTATTCTGTCAATGACGGCGATACCTCGCTTTCAGCCAATGAAGATGTTCTTGCGGCTTTCAATAAGGCGATGGACGGCCGCGCAGGTGTAGATGTCCGTCCGATAGCATATCTCGGAAGTCAGTTAGTTGCAGGCATGAACCATATGCTGCTTTGCAGATCGACAGTTGTTTATCCCGATGCAGAGCCAAGATACAGTATAATGACTGTATATGAAGATCTTAATGGAAATGCGCAGATCAGCACTACGCAGAAAATAAATTTCTCCAACATCAGCGAATTCAACAGGTGCATACACCATGCAGCCGATAAACCTACCTGTACCAAGGACGGCAATATCGAATACTGGTACAATACATTCAGCGGCAAGTATTACGCTGACGAAAAATGTAAGAATGAGATCACATATGAGGATACCCTCGTTAAAGCACTGGGTCATGACCTTGACGAGCCTGAATGGACATGGAGCGATGATCTTACTGCTGCACACCTGACAGTAAAATGCCGGAGATGCGGTGCAAAAGTGATAGATGCCGATGCTACGGTTACTCCAAAGAATATATATCCCCCCACCTACAAAAGAACTGGTCTGATGGGATATACCGCGGTGGTTATCGTTGACGACAAAGCCTATATAACCGGTAAGGAAGTAGTTCTTGACAAGCTGACCTACACCGCACCTGCTATCAGCTTTGAAAAGGGCGAGGGCGCAGTAAAGCTCAGCTGGACAGAGGTCGAAGGCGCTGAAGAGTACGGCGTTGCAGGATATATCAACGGCAAATGGCAGATGTTAGATCATGGTAATGCTACATCTTATGTGCTTAAAAACCTGAAAGCAGGAAGCAGCTATAAGGTAGCAGTTGTTACAAAGGCTGGCGGTGAGTGGATCAAGGACTTCTCAAATGCAGTCACAGTGACACCCAAGGATTCGTCCTCATCTCTATTTCCGAATTTCGAGATACAGGTGATAAACAGAAAGATCTGCTATAAGTGGGAAGCAGTTCCCGGTGCAGAGAAGTATGCAATAGCTTTATATCAGGCGAACAAGTGGCAGATAGTCAAGCAGCTTGACGGCAGCGCACTGACTTATACTTCACCGCAGCTAGATTTCGGCTCTTACAAGACGGTCGTTGTAGCCAAGATAAACGGCAGATGGGTGACTGCACAGGCGCCCTCGCGTGCTGTTACCATAAACCTCGCTTCGTATTTTAATATCAACGGTAACTGAATAAAGTGCCAAGCTGATGTTTCATTTTTTCTAAAGTGATATAAACATAAAAGCATTGAACGACCGACAGTTTCTTTGGGGAATGTCGGTCGTTATTGTGTCAGATATGTCAACATCTATTTATAAGTATCGCTATCATTATTATACCATTAATAGTCATTTAATAAACTAAATGTCATATTCACAAAAACATTTAAATAATTTGAATAGTAAAAAAATAGTGACATATAACATAATCAAACACTTTACTCTAAAGATCCAGTGGTAAAAACGTGGAAAGAGATCTGCTTGTATTGACTTTGAAGTGACGATGTGATAAAATATTTTAATATAAATAATAAAATAAATAGATTTGTAGTTTTAGAAACGGAGGAAACAACCATGAAAAACAGCTTTGAAAAGAAACTGGCAGTACTTCTTGCGGCGGCTATGACTATCGGACTTTCCGCCTGCGGTAATTCAGACGACAATAACGATGATGCCAAAGACAAGCCCACCGTTACCACCGCTAATGAAGCAGCTCCAGAAAACGATGAGACAACGGCTCCTGAAGATACATCTTCCGAGGCAGAGACTGAGCCTCCCAAGGAGCTTGAACCCGAAGATCCACCCGTAGATGAAGAAATAAAGAGCCCTGTTCTTGAGAAGGCAAGCGAATTCGATATGGGAGATCTTAATTTCTATGATCAGACATGCATATACAAGGGTGACAGCAACGAAAACATCGAGGTTTATGACACCAAGGGCGAAAAGCTGCTGGGCGGCGGTGTAAAGCTGGTAACAAAGCTCAAGTATACAGACGATGTATATACCTTCACAAGATTTGAGGGCGATATGGCATACGAAGGTCTTATGGATTCAGACGGCAACGAGATACTTTCCGCAAGCGAGCACGTTGGTACTTTTGACTCCATCAGCAAGCGTTTTGTAAAGGCATATATCCCCGAGGGTGTTACCACCAACGAAGACGAGGCTATATACTACGTTACACCTAACCAGTTCAGTATAACACCCGGCAACAAGGATACTTTATATAAGGGTACCGTAAAGATCTACGACCTTGAGAACAAGAAATTCCTTGAGAACACCGCTTGCAATTTCGATCCCAGATATACCGTGTACGGTGATATCATAAGCTTCTACGATGCTGACAACAACACTGTATATGTAAATGCGGACGATCAGGTGCTAGAATTCGATGCTGACTTCATACCCACTGGTGAGGACTTCCTTATCGGTTCCAAGGACGGCAAGTATGTTTTGAGAGATCACAGCAATAACGAGATAACTACCACAGACTATAATATAAACTATCTTGACCACAGTGACTATTACTACACTGTAAGGGATTACGAAAACTCAAAATCCGGTATTATGAGCGAAAAAGGCAGAGTCATTGTTGAGCCCAAGTACGATCAGATATATGGTCTTTCAGAAGGCTACTTCACGTACAACACAGGCGACGACAGCGGTATACTGAAGGCTGACGGAACTGAGCTTACTCCCGCAGATTATCACATAATCAGCGAACCCATGCCCGGTTATTTCCAATGCCGCACAAATGACAATGTAAGCTCGCTTGTAGACAGGAATGGCAAGGTGCTGTACACCGAATCGGGAGATGGCACGCTGTACGTTATAGATACACCTTACTACCTCAGCGGCGGCGAATACTACTACCTTATTCACAGCACAGGTGAATTTTCGCTGAAGCTGAAAAATTCGGGAACATATCTCGGAAACAATCTGCTTTACGTATATCAGGATAAAGTAGTATATGATCTTGTAACAGGCGAAAAACTGTTCGAGGGTATTGACAGGGCTTGCATGGCATACGGTCGTCTTTGCATAGTTAAGGACGGAAAGGTCACTGTATACGACATCAAGTAATTAACGAATAATTTTCAAATGGACGGATCCATGTCCATAAAAAAACATCCGACGCAACGAAAGGTTGTGTCGGATGTTTTTATTCGGATAAAGAGTCAATCCCAAATTCTGTGTAAACTACAAATAGTGTAATAAAAGAGTATATGATGAGACCGATTGTGAAAGCAGTCGGTCTTATCAGCATATTAGCACATGATTATATGATTGTCAAGATAAAAGTATTATTCGGG
>NZ_JAILMR010000043.1 GCF_024692365.1 Ruminococcus sp.
CTCCCAAGGCTTCTTGCCTGCATAGAAAGGTACACCGAACTTGTCAGCATAATCCTGAACTCTGTTTCTGCAGGAAGCTCTCATCTCCAGCAGGTAATCTACCTTCTCGCCTGTGATGCCGTCCTTGTCGTAGATATAACCATCAGGACCGGAGATAGTAACTACCTTACCGCCCAGCTCGTTCACCTTCTTGATAGTACCCCAAGCAACGTTACCGAAGCCGGATACTGCAAAGGTCTTGCCCTCGATGGAATCATTGTAGTGCTTGAGCATCTCAACTGCATAGTAAACAGCGCCGTAGCCTGTAGCCTCAGGTCTGATCAGGGATCCGCCGTATTCCATACCCTTACCTGTCAGAACGCCTACGAACTCGTTTCTCAGTCTCTTGTACTGACCGAACAGGTAGCCGATCTCTCTTCCGCCAACACCGATATCACCAGCGGGAACGTCTGTATCAGCACCGATGTGCTTGCAGAGCTCAGTCATGAAGCTCTGGCAGAATCTCATAACTTCAGCGTCGGACTTGCCCTGAGGGTCAAAGTCGGAACCGCCCTTGCCGCCGCCCATAGGAAGGCTGGTCAGGCTGTTCTTGAAAGTCTGCTCGAAGCCCAGGAACTTGATAACGGAAGCGCATACTGTGGGGTGGAATCTCAGACCGCCCTTGTAAGGTCCGATAGCGGAGTTGAACTGGATACGGAAACCTCTGTTTACCTGTACCTTACCGTTGTCATCAACCCAGGGAACACGGAACATTACCTGTCTCTCAGGCTCAACTATTCTGTCGAAAACGCCTGCATCGATAAGGTCCTGTCTCTTGTCAGCAACAGGAACAAGGCTCTCAAGAACCTCATAAACTGCCTGGTGGAATTCCTTCTCGCCGGGGTTTCTCTTTTCAACCTGCTCGTATACCTTCTGGAGGTACTCATTCTTCAATGCCATTGTAAAAACTCCCATCTTAAATAAATAATTACTGTCAGAGTCCGACTACGGCGTACACTTGTACGCTCCGGACTCACACTGCCCTATTATTATAGCACACTCTTTTCGGTTTTGCAAGTCCAGAAACGCAAAATTTCAGAATATTGGTGAATTTTAGTACATTCGGAATAATTATTGCAAAATAGATCTTTACATTTATGCAAATAGTCGGATTTGTTCTGTATTTTCAAAAAGATAATTTTAATAATCACTCGTAGTAAATATCATTTATGAGCCTATTTTTCGCACATTTTCGCAAAATGAATTTTATATAGTAAATTCCTGCAAAATCATATATACATAAACATTCCGACATTTACGCTATATGTGATATGCTGATAATCCATTTCGCACAACGGCATATTTCGCCTGATATTCCGCAGTCATATATCAAAAGACATTCTACAGAACGTTTAGCCGAATAACATATACAGCAGATAAATTGCATATATTTATATATAAAATATAGCGCGATATCTTTACATTTTTGATTAAATATGTTATAATAGCCATAACGGTGATAGTTTCACCGAACCCGAAACGGACACGGCAGTGCAGTCTGTTACTGCGGCAGCACGGAGTTCTTTATACCGACTGACATATATCCGACTTTACCGATACTATATTCATGAGTTTAGTCGAAAACAGAAAGTGATACACAAAGACGATCAGCATATTCCAAAGATATGCGGGTATGTGATCCGAATATCATCACTATATCCAAAGCGGACTTTTCCCTTTCGCACAGGTGCGCAAAACCTTATATGTGCGGCGAGGGACAAACGCGGGAATGTCTGAACGGTACCGAGGTTCTGTGTGTGCCGGCACTGTACATTACACTGCCTTTCCGTAACACACCGAAAGGACAAGACAGATGAAAATTTATCTTATCGACTTTGAAAATGTGAAGTCAAAAGGTCTGACAGGCATCGACAGCCTGACCGAGTATGACCGCGTCATCATTTTTTACAGCGAGAACGCGGACACCATCAATTTTGAGATGCACCAGAAGGTGCTGATATCCAAAGCCGAGGTTGAGTACTTCAAGGTACACGTCGGTGGCAAGAACGCTCTGGATTTCCAGCTTTCTACTCTGCTGGGATATCTTGTGAGCAAGAACTATTACAGCCATATCTTCGTTATCAGTAACGACAAGAGCTTTGATTTCCTGCATGATTTCTGGCACGGCAAATACATAGCAGCACCCGATTGCATAGTTTACCGCACCAAGACCATCGCACAGGCTATCAACTACGCAGGCGGCAAAAAGACACCTGTTCCAGATGATGACGATGATACGGATACTGCTGTATTCGCTCCCGCAGAGGATACTTCTGCAAGTGAGCAGAAACAGGAAACTGCAGCAGAACCTGTAAAGGAAGCACCTGCCGCTAAGGAAACTTCACCCGCAAAGGAAGAAACTCCCGCAAAGGCTGAACCCGCAAAAGCACAGCCCGAGAAGGAAGAGCAGCCCGCCGCAAAGAGCGAAACCTCAGAAAAGGCTGTTGCAACGAGCGCTGACCTCACCGAAAAGCGCGCCGCTAAGCCCGCAACCAAGCAGGAGTCCAAGAATGATAAGGCTCCCAAACAGGCGAAGGATACTGCTCCAGCAAAGAAAGACGAATTCACCATCAGCGCAGAAGAACTCAACGCTCTTGAAGCTTCATTCAGCGCATATTCCATCATCGATGTTAACAAGGCAGAAAAAGCCGAAAAGCCTGTCGAGAAGAAAGCCGAACCCGCCCCCGCAGTTAAAACTGCCGAAGTGAAAGCCGAAGTCAAGGAAAAAGCTCCCAAGGCTGAAACTCCAAAGGAAGCACCCAAAGCAGAAGCAACAAAAGAAACTCCCGCGGCAGAAAAGCCAAAGGCTCAGCCCAAGGGATTTTTCGCATCGCTGAAAGAGGTCATGAAGACTATCGGCTGCAAGGCAGAGATGATAAACCATGTATCTCAGCTGCTGATAAATTCGGATACCAAGGAAGAATTCCACAATCTGCTTGCCAAGGATTACAAGTCCGACGCTACCGAGCTTTACAAGCTGCTGCGTCCCAAGTATCTCAGGCTGAAAGAGATGTATGCCGTAGAGCACCCCGAGTATGTCAGCCCCGATACTGTGAAAACACAGCCTGTCGAGGAAGCTCCCAAGGCAGAAGAACCTGTCAAGACAGAAGTTCCCGCTAAGGTTGAAACTCCCGTCAAGGCTGAAACTCCTGCAAAGAAAGAAGTTCCCGCAGAAGAGCCAGCAAAGGTTGAGAAGAGCGAAGAAGCTGTCAGTGAGAAGACCGAGGAAGCTCCCAAAGAAGCACCCGCTGCCGAGGAAAAGCCCGCAAAGAAAAAGGCTAAGACTACTAAGACCAAAACTACTAAGTCTAAGAAATCAGACGAAGCTAAAAAATCCGAAGAGGAAAAGAAGCCTGCAAAGGCAACAAAGTCCCGCACCAAGAAGAAAGCTGAAAAGCCTGCAGAAACTCCTGCAGAGAATATCTCGGGTGACAGACTTGAACAGCTGCTTGACGGCAAATGTTCCACCGAAGATGTTGAGTTGATACGTCAGCTTTTCAGGGAAGTTCCCTCAAGGCAGCAGCTTTATATCCGCATGATAAAGCAGTTCGGCAAAAAGAGCGGCTGTGTATATTACAGCGCTATCAAAGCGGAATATGAAACCCTCAAAGATGTTATAAAATAACAGCGCACGAAATACCGAAATGATAATATCCCCTGTCTGCGGACGGGGGATAATTCTTAAATGGAGGATATATGCATATCACCGAAGAACACAACCCGCGCCTGCCTTTCCTGCGGGACAAGACCTCAAAGCTTACCACTTCACCCGGGGTCTATATCATGAAAGACAAGGGCGGAAAGATAATATATATCGGCAAGGCGAAAAACCTGCACAACCGCGTGACTTCCTATTTCCGCAAGGGGCAGGATCATCTGCCGAAGGTGTGGAAGATGGTTTCAAACGTGCATGACTACGAGTTTATCGTGACGGACAGCGAGTTTGAAGCACTTGTGCTGGAATGTTCGCTGATAAAGATGCACACGCCGAAATACAATATCCTGCTGAAAGATGACAAGGGTTACAGCTATATACGTGTGACAAACGAGCCATATCCGCGCATACAGGCGGTTTTGCAGAAGTCCGATGACGGCGCAGAGTACATAGGTCCATATACCAGTTCATTCACGGTGAAGCAGGCTGTGGAGGAAGCAAACAAGGTATTCAGACTGCCGACCTGTACAAAAGTTTTCCCTCGTGATATAAAAAAGGAGCGTCCCTGCCTTAACTACCACATCAAGAGGTGCATGGGCGTTTGCACTGGGCATTTCAGCGAGGAAGAGTACCGCAAGACAGTGGCTCAGGCGGTAGACTATATCAAAAACGGTTCGGCACAGTCCGTTGAAAGGCTGACAGCCGAGATGGAACGTGCGGCGGAAGAGCTTGAATTTGAGCTCGCCGCAAAACTCCGTGACAGGATACAAGCCATAACCAAAGCCGCCGAAAGCCAGAAAGTCATTGATGAGACTATCCCCGATTGCGATATCATAGCCATATCCCAGAATGTGGAAATAGCCTGCGCAAGCGTGATAATGTACCGCGGCGGCAGGCTTACGGACAAAGCTGATTACTACCTCGGTGATCGTGCCGAACCAGCGCAGATGCTGGAAGAGTTCGCGCTGAGTTTTTATGCAATGAAAGAGGAAGCGCCAAAAAATATCCTGTTGGCGGAAGAACCCACTGATATCGAAATGCTGGAACAGTATCTCCGTGAGAAATACGGCCATGCAATATATGTAACTGTACCAAAAAGAGGACATCTGACAAAACTTTGTACTCTTGCAAAGAACAATGCCAACGCATTCATATCCGTGCGCGTTGGCAGAACAGGGCGTGAAGTCGCAGGGCTAGAAGAACTGGCGAGAGCGCTGGGCATGGAAAAACCTCCACGCTTCATCGAGTGCTACGATATATCGAACCTTGCTTCCAGCGATATGGTGGCGGGTATGGTGGTATTCGAGAACGGCAGACCTTGTCGGAAATTCTACCGTAAATTCGCCATAAAAACCGTGTTCGAGCAGAATGACTACGCCTGTATGACAGAGGTCATCGAAAGGCGGTTTGCAGAATACAAAAAGGGTGAGGACGAGGGCTTTTCACAACTGCCCGACCTGATACTTCTGGACGGCGGCAACGGTCACGTGAACACGATACGCCCCGTGCTTGAACGGCTTGGGATAAAAGTTCCGCTGTATGGTCTGGTAAAGGACGACCATCACCGCACGAGAGCGATAGCCACAGGAAACGGCGAGATATCCCTGTTGAAAAGCCGAAGTGCTTTTTCACTGGTAACACAGATACAGGACGAAGTTCACCGCGTAGCCATAAGCTACCAGAAATCCAAACGGAAGAAGAGTTCATTCACTCTGGAGCTCACACAGGTCAAGGGCGTGGGCGACAAGAAAGCTCAGAAGCTGCTGCGGGAATTCAAAACAAAGGAAGCGCTGAAAAGGGCATCCATGGAAGAACTACGGGCTGTGGCGGGAATCACCATTGAGACTGCACGGGAACTGAAAAAGATAATAGACGAAATGAGTTGATAATATGGTAAGAGAGATAGTACACGACGTTCTGTTTTTAAAGCAGAAGTCCACAAAAGCGGACAGAAATGATATGCAGATAGTCACCGACCTTAAAGACACACTGAAAGCGAACCACGACAGGTGCGTCGGCATGGCGGCGAACATGATAGGGTATAATAAGCGCATCATTATCTTCACGGCGGGTATCATGGATATCGTTATGATAAACCCTGTGATAGTGAAGAAAGCTCAGCCCTACGAGACCGAAGAGGGCTGTCTTTCGCTGACAGGTGTGCGCAAGACCAAGAGATGGGAAAAGATCACCGTTGAATATCAGGATACGGATTTCAATAAAAAGCGCGGGGATTTTACGGGATTTGTGGCGCAGATCATACAGCATGAATGTGACCATCTCGAAGGCGTGATAATATAATTCATAATTCACAATTCATAATTCATAATTGTTGACAGGACGGAAACGTAGCTGTACTTAGGATAGAATGCCAAGGAGAAGAGCTTTGGGTCAAGCCTTTCGCGAAAGGCTTGCGGAGAGCACGAGAGGCAGAGCCTCTCGGTCAAGGCGCAAAAGCGACGTAGCAACAATCAAATAATAGCATACTATCTCACGACCACATTAGGCGCGGGCAATAACAAAATCAGAGCGTGGACAAAATAACGTCCACGCTCTTTCTACGTCAGTATAATATTGCCCGCGCATGAAATCGGACAGCGAAGCGAATCCGATTTCTCGCCCCGAGGACGCTGCCGACACAGTCGCAGCTGAGGGGCGACCTGTTACCGCAGTACGTATATTACTTCTCGCAGAACAATTCTATCTCCTCACCAAGGGCACCATAGAAGAATGCCATTCTTGCAGGCAGAGGCGGTTCAGAAGGTATACAGATATCCTTGGGTCCTTTAAATACCTCATAGCCCGCACTGCGTACCTTTTCGATCCTACCGTCAACATCGTCCACAGCAAAAGCAAAATGCTGTACAGCACCTGTTGTCTTGACGCCCTCGCCGTTGGTGAATACTTCGATAAGGCAGTTGCCCGCATCGAACATTATACCATCCTTCCATTCGCGTTTGACAGAAAGACCCAGTATGTCACCGTAAAGTCCCTTGACAGCCGCCAGTTCTTCCCCGCCATGACATTTCAGGGAAATATGATGTATACCCTTTACCATTATATCACCTCGTAATTAAGTTATAAAAAAAGAGTGATGACCATATAATCATCACTCAAGAGGCGCCACCCAGATTTGAACTGGGGATCAGGGTGTTGCAGACCCACGCCTTACCACTTGGCTATAGCGCCATAAAAAAGAGCGGATTACGAGGCTCGAACTCGCTACCTCCACCTTGGCAAGGTGGCGCTCTACCAGATGAGCTAAATCCGCAAGTGCCAATATTTAATTGACAGTGTCTTCCGACACAAGCGACCCGGATGAGACTCGAACTCACGACCTCCGCCGTGACAGGGCGGCGTTCTAACCAACTGAACTACCGGGCCGTAAGAGTTTTATTCAAACTCTTGATGGTGGGGACTACAGGGCTCGAACCTGTGACCCTCTGCTTGTAAGGCAGATGCTCTCCCAGCTGAGCTAAACCCCCATTTTGCTGG
>NZ_JAILMR010000129.1 GCF_024692365.1 Ruminococcus sp.
ACGGAGAAGAGTCATCCACTTCTGGTTCTCCTTGCCGTCCATATGACCGCCCCACTCACCGATAAGCTCGGGACCTATATCTTCAGCATTGATATATGCCCATGTATCATACCAGTAATCTTTCAGAAGAGTTTCCTCTGTGAAGTTCTTATCGAACCATGTCTGTGCATAAACAGAAGGACCGTAGTCATGAGGCGAGTAAACTATCTGAGATGTACCATGCTCGGGCTTGATAGGATATTCTCTTGCGCCGCGGAAGTTACCGCCCCACCATGCGCCAATGTAAGGTGAGTTGTCTCTTCTGTCGGGCATACCCCAGTAGTCGCCTGCCTGAGCACCGCTCATCGACTGCTCAACGCCTTCAACGAGTATGAGTGCATTGGGGTTAACGTCAAGTATAGCGTCTGCGCATCTTGTTGCAGCGTAAGCCCAGTTGTTCTCATCCTTGGAACCGTCCCACTTAGCTGCATCTTTGCCTTCCTGACCCTTGCCGTGAGGCTCGTTCTTCAGGTCGTAAGCGAGCAGTGTATCATCATTCTTGTACTTGTCAGCAAGCCATACCAGTGACTCTATCCATACATCGGTAGTAACGCCTGCCTTGCCATACCAGAGGTTGTAGTTGTGACCCGAGTTGTCGGTATGAGGGCTGTGAACATCGATGAAAGCCTTGATACCGTACTTCTTGCATTTCTGCATCATGATATCGAATACTTCCATACTGTTCTTTGCAGTTTTACCATCAGCCTCGCAGAAATCTGCGTTGATGGTGTAAGCAGGATCAGTGTTGCATGAGAAGCTGCTTACGGGCATGGGCTTGCCGTTCATCCAAGAAACAAGAAGCTCGGAAGAAACAGGGAAACGGATGATGTTGATACCGCGGTCTGCGATCTCTTTCAGACAGTCGTCAGCGTCAGCGCTCCAGAGGTAGTGAGGGCAAGCCTCGCTGCAGTTGAAACCGAACCAGTTAGCACCTGTCAGCCAAACCTCATTGCCGTTTTTGTCATAAAGTCTGCTGCCCTTAGCGTGCAGCCAGTCGTCGTTGCAGTCATCAGCTACTGCAGCAGCTGAAACTGTGGTCGTTCTGACAGCTGAAATGCCTGTAGCCGCACCTGAAACGGTGAGAGCAGCTATTGAAGCAAAAGCAGCCATCCTTCTGATTAAACATTTCATAAATATTCCCCTCTCGTGATACCGAATGTTAATTTATTAAGGTATCTTACTATTTTTAATTGTATCATTGTTGCTGAAAAATGTCAATACCATTCTTGTAAAAACTGAACATAAAGTCAAGAAAACGATTAAACTTTTTGTTAATATATTATACGGTCGGTAATTTTAGAAAATTTATTGAATTTTTAAACAAAAAGCAGATGTGCGGTCGGGCACATCTGTTTTTCTGCTTTATAAAAATATCCGTTTTGTCTATTTTCTCTCTTTGATTATACTCTTGCTGCTGAAGAATGTTATGAGGAAATATCCGCCGTAGATCAGAGCAAGTATCAGTGAGGTAACAGTTATGGAAAGTCCCATATCCTCGGTACCGAATACCTCCAGTGTCTTTACTGCAAAGTTCATGCCGAATACCGAGTGAAGTACTGCAAGTATCAGGGGTATAAGGAAGAATATGCCTGTCTGTCTGAACAGCGATCTGTTGAGATCCTTTTCATCTGCGCCTATCTTTCTCAGCATCTCATATCTGCCTACACTGTCAGCACTCTCAGAAAGCTCTTTCAGCGCAAGTATCGCTCCGCTTGCTATCAGGAATACTAGTCCTACATAAAGTCCTACGAATGTAGCGATAGCACCGATGCCAGCCGAATTCCTGTTAACTTCCTGGCGCGATGTGAACATACATGGACCAAAATCAAGGTTCTTCATCAGTTCGTCGGTCTTTTCATGTACGGTCTTTTCAGCTTCGTCCTTATCATCGGAACAATAGTTGCCGATAAAGTATTCCATTTCCAGCGGAGTCGATTCCGTTATAACATCGTCGGGTACAACTACAATACCCTCGTTTGACCTTGCAACGTCTAAAGTGATGAATCCATCAACTGTATCATCGTACTGCGATCTCAGCGTTCTGCCGAATACATTTATCTCATCGCCTTTGTCAAGGGTGCGGTCACGCAGTTCTTTAGTAAACTTGAAATTGCAGGTAACTATAAAGCTGTCTTTTTCAAGTTCAAGTTCATCTCTGCCGTAAAGTCTCATGAGAGCGTTGTAATCACTGACTTTTACTATTTTCTCGGGGGAATCGAACATTATCATACTATAACTTTTCTTGATCTCCTCAGCATCTTCACCCAGCATTTTTTCAAATGTCAGACTTTCATCAATGTAGGTGTAAAAGTGAGCGTATTCGCTGAAATCTTCAGTAATATCAATACCCTCCTCCTCAACGATCTTCATAACGTCATGTTCCGGATAATGACCGTTTAAATAGAACTGAAGGTCGTAATCCGCAGGGCAGAGTTCCTTGATATTTTTGTTCAGCGAATTGCGTATGCAAAAGGCTGCCGCAAGCATACAGATAGTTACGAAAATCATAAGGCATATCATCGTCATGGACATTACCATAGTGTTCACCTTGCTGCTTATCTGGCGGAATGTGAAACTGTTAAGGCTGCGGAAGTACATACCCTTCATGGACATCACTGTGCGCAGAATCATACCGGATACCGACCAGAATATAAAGAAAGTTGAAACAGCACCTGTAATGATGCTTCCTATGAGTTTTGATCGGCTGAGCTCCTGATAGCCCGCAGTTACGGTGTAGTAAGCTGCACCCAGAGCTATGGCGGATATGATGAATATAACCACGCATACGATGGGATTTTTCAGCTTTATCTGCTCAGAGCGCTTGTCCGACTGCATAAGATCGATGAGCTTCATCTTTGTGACCACTATGCTGTTGAATATCATCACAACAAAGTACATCACACCGAAGTAGAGGATCGTCTTGGTTATCGCCTTTACAGATACCGTGAACTTGTATGCGGTCATATCAGCTTCAAAAAGGTTCGCCACCAGTGCGCTCATCAGCTGAGAAAGTCCTATGCCCACCAGCAGACCAGCTGCCAGTGAACCCAGTCCGATGATAACTGTCTCTATAAGCAGCAGCCTTGATATACTGCCCTTGCCCATGCCGAGAGTCATATAAAGCGCGAACTCCCGCTTTCTTCTCTTCATCAGAAAACGGCTGGCATACACTATCAGCAGACCAAGAACACCTGCCACGAAAATGCTTATGCCCGAGAGGACGGTGGAAAGCAGATCAATTATCTCATAGCTGCTTTCGTCCAGCTTCATCATGGCTGCCTGTCCGCTGATGGCGTTGAAAACGTAGAAGACCGAAACGCCTATCATCAGCGTGAAAAAATATATCGCATAGTCCCGCAGACTTCTGCGGATATTGCTTATCGAGAGCTTAAAGAGCATCGCTCATGTCACCTCCCAGAAGAGTTACTACATCTATTATCTTATCAAAGAACTGCTTGCGTGTATCACTGCCGCGATTTATCTCGTTGAATATCTTGCCGTCCTTGATGAAGATAACACGGCTTGCATAGCTTGCGGTGAAGCTGTCGTGCGTTACCATCATGATGGTGGTGCCGCACTCCGTATTCAGATAACGGAAGCGTTCAAGCAGCATCTTTGCCGACTTTGAATCCAGCGCACCTGTAGGTTCATCTGCAAGCACAAGCTTTGGAGAAGTAACTATCGCACGGGCGGAAGCCACTCTCTGCTTCTGTCCGCCTGACATCTGGTATGGGTACTTTGAAAGAACTTCTGTAATGCCCAGCTGTTCTGCAACTGTCTTGACTGCTGTATCTATCTCCTTGACAGGCTTCTTCTGTATAGAAAGTGCCAGCGCGATATTCTCGTAGGCAGTCAGGGTATCCAGCAGGTTGAAATCCTGAAAGATGAATCCCAGCTTCTCTCTCCTGAACTTGTTCAGCGCCTTGCCCTTTATCTCAGTGATATCGCTGTCTTCAAGATAGATATGACCTGCGGTAACACGGTCAATTGTGGAAATGCAGTTGAGCAGCGTAGTTTTACCGCTGCCCGAAGCTCCCATTATCGCAACGAACTCGCCTTTCGATACCCCCAGGGATATATCGTCTATCGCCTTGGTAAGGCTCGACTTGCTGCCGTAGTATTTTTCAATGTTTTCGATCTTGAGTATCTGTTCCATATCCAACTCTCTTTTCCTTTGTAGTATTTTATATTTAAGGTTATCCCTTTAACATACCGCTGATAAAAGTGATCTTACGAATGATATTCAAAGCGACGTTTTTATCGTCTGCAAAATACATTATCAACATAGTGTGCTTGCAGGATAACAATAGTTTTATTATAAGGTCTGACTTAAATGAACTGCTCCGATCTCTTAGTGAGATATAAGGAATATGCATATGAATAACCCAGTGTGCTTGATGCCAGTATTGCCAGACCCGGAATATCCATATTCTTTATAGCCACGAAGTGCATTATCACACCTGCTGTAACAGCTATCATCATCAGCGTACATATCACCAGTGCCATCTTTGCAAATTTCATTTAAATCACCTTTATCCTTCTTATACTTCTCAGTGAGGTCTATCCCCTTGCTGTATCTATATTATATCATACATTCGGGTGACAGTCGCTGTTTTCTTCTTACATAACATTACAATTTTGTAATGTTGCCTCACTTTCTGTTTCTTCCATATCTTCTTTATACTTCTGTGAAGCGCAGCAGTAAACAGCAGTACCTAATGCTATCATAGTGCTGAGTGCAGGATCGAATACATTTGTGTGCGAGTAATTTATCACCGCTATCAGAAACATTACTATTGTTACGAGTGCGCTTATCACCATTACTTTTCTTGTGTTCTCCATGATCGATCTCCCTTTCTTATGTGACTTGATCTCTGGGGTCTTCCCCCTTGCTGTGATTAAAGTATAACACAAAAGAATGGCAGGGTCGATATTTTAATATTACCTGACATTACAGTTTCGTAATGTTGCTGATGGCATAAATACTCCCATATCCCGACTGCATTGGTATCATATCTGCGGTTGTCGGGATATGGGATAGAATTTTTATTGATGCATATTATGCAGATCGTTCTTGCCGAAAACTATGGATATATCGGTGTATTCGCCTTGAACCGAATCTGCCTGAACACTGTGACCAAGCTTTGTGCAAAGCATTTTTACTATATAAAGTCCCATGCCTGTTGACTTAGTATGGGTCCTACCGTTTTCACCTGTGAAAGACTTCTCAAAGATATATGGCAGGTCACTTTCGAGAATGCCTATGCCGTTATCGCGGAAGTGAAGCACTGTCCTGTCATTAAAGTCCTCAGCATAGACTTTTATCTCGTTTGCATCGTACTTGATGCTGTTACCCATAAGCTGACCGAAAATGAACGCCAGCCATTTCGCATCAGTCATTACTTCAACATCAAGCCCCTCAGCTGAAAGTGAGATATTCCTCTCCTGAATCTCTGTACGGTTTTTCATGGCTGTTTCACCGAAGATGCGTTTCAGCGAAGCGTTTTTGATGATGTAGTCCTTTTCGGCGTTGCGGCTGCGTGCGTAGTAAAGCACGTTCTCGATATAATCATCGATACGCTTCAACTGTTCAGAATAACGTGTGCTGCCGTCATTGTGGCACATCAGCTGCAAACTCGCCACGGGCAGCTTGACTTCATGCACCCACATCTCGATATACTCACGGAATTCAAGATTCTCGCGGCGGTATTCAGCGATATGTTCACACATCGCCTTGTCGGACTGACAAAGGACGTCATACAGGATTTTGCCATCAAAAAAATCGGGAGCTTCAATCATCTCCGCCAGAAGATACTTTTTATCCAGATTCTCAAGGCAGTAGGTCAGCTTGTCATAGAAGCTTTTCTTCCTGAAAAACACCCATAACTCGGATACTGCGCCGCCCAGCAGGAGAATCACATATACTATTATAATGCACTCCCTGCTGATATGAAAAGCCGACATGAATATCAACGCTGTCACGAGGGTGGCAAGGTATATCATGTATGCGGAAAGTCTGTCCCTTAAATAGTCGGCGATGCTCATCTCAGTACATACCCCTGTTTCTTTCTGGTCTCGATGGCGTCTTCAAAGCCAAGATCAGCCAGCTTTCCGCGAAGTCTGCTTATGTTCACCGAAAGAGCATTGTCGTTGACGAACTCATCGTTATCCCAGAGGGTAGTCATAAGGTCATCGCGGGTGACTATCTCGCCCTGCCTGTCAAGCAGCAGCTGAAAAATTATCATCTCGTTCTTGGTGAGTATCTGCTCCTTGCCATTACGGTTGATGCTGCCCTTAACGGTGCTTACCTCGGCATCGTGATACATCTGTGAACCGCTTGTCTTGGTGAAACGTTTCATCACGGCGGATATCCTCAGCAGAAGGATAGTCGGGTTATAAGGTTTTGTGATATAATCATCAGCACCGAAACTCATGGAAAGCACCTCATCTATCTCGGTACTCCTGCTGGTCAGCATGATAACGGGGGTTTCACTGACCTTTCGGAATTCCTGCAAAAGTGTTTCGCCGCCAACAAAGGGTAGATTTATATCAAGCAGTATCAGGTCAGCCCCCGAGGACTTCATCTGCTCCAAAGCAGTGCTGAGGTCGATGACAGCCTGAGCATCATACCCCGAATTTTTCAGCAGTGTTGCGACTTCATCGCGCAGCACGGTATCGTCTTCGATTATCAGTATCTTTTTCATAGCCTTTCTCCTGTTACAAAAAATCATAGCGTTATCGCCTTAACAATTATATATCATTTATTGCGATTCGTCAAGTATGGATTTTTCAGAACAACAAAAACGGCAGTTCCCGAAGAAACTGCCGTTATATGATCTGTGAAAACTATTGATTACTTAACAGTTACAGTGATAGCATGATTGATAGGATCGGTTGTATTCCACTTACCGTTAACTCTTGCAGCAACTGCTACCTTGTAGGTCATGCCGGGAGTCAGGTTCTTAGGAGTTACATAGCTGTTTGTAGTGATGTCAGATTTCTGAACTCTCCACTTACCAGCCAGTTTAACAGCGATACCATATCTGTCAGCGCCCTCTACCTTGTCCCAAACGAACTGTACCTGATGATACTGAGAGTTGGTTATAGCTCTAACATTCTGAGGCCAATCAGGAGTAGGAATAGGAGAACCACCATTAGCTTCATCCATCATGAATGTTGTCATCCATACCAGAGGAGCGTTCCAGTTGATGGTTACTTCGTTTACAGACCAAGACTCTGCGCTGTCTACGTAGCACTTCTGGTTAGCCAGTGTACCTCTCTTGTAGCCCAGACCGCCGATGTAAGGATCCTGCATACCTGCACCAGGACCACCGGACAGAACACCGTTAGGAGCCTTCGGGAAGGTAGGATCTACACCCTTAGACCAGAATCTGTGGTGAGGCCATTCCATAGTCTTGTCGCCGTAGCCGGATACATAAGAGAAGCCAAGACCGTTACGTCCGTAGATGTAGTCGAGAGCTTCAGCAGCACCGTTCAGGTACTTAGATGCCTTAGAAGTATCATAAGCGTAAGCCAGTACCATTGCGTTGTTGATTACGAAGGAGTTGGAGCCCCACTCATAACCTGTTACCTTTACGCCTGCGCCGATGTTGATAGCATCCTCAAAAGTAGCCTCCTTGTAAGGAATGCCCATGCCTTCCTTAGCCATCTGTGTCAGGTAAGCATCACCTGCTGCTGTGATAGAAGACTTAACTGCACTCTGCTCAGCAGAAGAGAGCTTGCTGGGGTTCAGGTACAGAGAAAGGGTACCCAGACCGGAAGTACAACCCCAGTTGAAGGAGCTGAATGAACCGTTGTTCTCGCCGCCGCCCAGGTTAGTTGTCAGGCTGAATGCCTTATCCTTGCCAGACTTGTCGTTGGGGTTGCTGTAGCTCTTCAGGAAGCTATAGTAAGAAGAATCGCCTGTTGTAGCAAAGAGCTCGCAAGCTGCCCAGTAAGCATCGTCTACTACATAGGTATCACCGTAAGCACCGCCGCCGATAGCCTGATCCAGAGGAGCGAAGTAAGGATCCTTGCTGGAATCACCCTGCTGAACGTTCCAACTATTCTTCTTAGCCATTATAGCTGTCCAGCTAGACTTAGCGTGGCTCAGGCACTCATTTGCAAAGCTGTCATCGATGCCCTTCCACAGACGTGCTGCCTGTGCTGCGCAAGCGATCATGTTGAATGTAGCTGCATAGGTTGCAGGCTTAACTATACGAACTGTGCCCCAACCGTCTTCGCCGTTTTCCATAGTAGGCTTATCATAGTCCCAAGACTTGGTAGCCAGACCTGTCCACTTGTGGTCGTGCAGCTTGTGATATACAAAACCGTCTTCATCGATCATCTTGAACATCCACTCGAGCTCAACTCTTGCTTCGTCCAGGATATCAGGAGCCTTGTCCTTGTTCTCAGGGATAGCTATTGTGCCGTTTGTCCACTTGTCAGTGTGCTTGTTCTTCTTGGTGAACTCATAGTCGTTCTGCAGAGTCCATACAGAGATACCACCGTTAACAACGTACTTACCGTGGTCACCTGCATCGTACCATCCGCCTGTACCATCGATAGTCTTGCTCTTTTCACCATCTGTGAAATCCTTGTCGTAAGACTTAACCCACTTGCTCTGAACATAAGCAGTATCAGGATTATGACCGTACTTAGTGTGAGCCAGTTCGCTCTTGTTACCGGAAGTGATGTACTGAGACTCTATCGGAACACCGGAACGGTTCTGATAGTAGTAGTTCATGGAGTCCTTCAGCAGCTGCTCATCATAAACGCTATCGCTGATCACAAACTCATGGCTCTGGTTCATTACATACTGCTTATCGGTCTGAGGATTTGTCCACATCAGCTTATTGCCGCTGAGCGTAGTATCGTTAACACCCTTAGAAAGCAGAACCTGAGTACCGGAAACACCAACAGTATCCTTTACGAAGATGGTATATGTACCCTCAGTCTTGAAGTCGGAGAAATCAATGATATGTACATAAGCACCGCTGTCCTTAAGTCTCTGAACAGTCTCATCGCCTATCTTAACGCTTGTAGATTTGCCTGTACCGGAATCAGGGTCAGAACCGAAAACGGTGGTCTTGCCTGTGTACTTAACGTTGCCGCTCTTATCTCTGATTTCGTATGTAAGAGGAGAAGAAGCGTCAGTTACATAAGAAGCCTTCTTATTAAGATTAGGATAGTAACCCAGCTGGTTCAGACGAACGTTGCTCTCAGGTCTTACAACACCCATCTCATCTGATGTATCCCAAGGATCAGGACCGATCAGTGAAAGGTTATCGAACTTCAGAGTTGTGCCGTTAGGGAAGCAGTCAACATTCTGGTACTGACCCTTACCACCGTAGTGGAATGCCCACTCAGCAACGTCTACATCCTGTTCAGCAGTGAATGTTGCATCAAACTCGTTATGACCCTTCTTGATCTTTACGCAGTCCCAGCACTGATTGAATGTGCCGTCTGTGTTGTTGTTGTGCCAAACTTCAATAGATCCGCTGTAGTTACCGATCTTGGTATACATCTCACCATCGCATGAAGCATCAACTTCCCAGTGAACAGTATATGTTGCGCCCTTCTTGATTGTGAGCTTTCTGTGACGGAGCTGGAGATCCCATCTGGACTCAGGACCATCGTTGTTTATGATCTCTACATTGTAAGTACCACCGCTGATGTCGAAAGACTGCTTAGCGGGGTTGGTCTCACAAGTGTGCCAGGGCAGACCTACGCCTGCATTGAAATCACTCTGACCGAGCATCTGTTCGCCGGATGCTGCGAATGCGCTGAAAGGAGCCATTGCAGCTGCTGTGGACAGAGAAACAACGCTTGCCAGAAGTCCGCTGGCAATTTTCTTCATTGGATTCTGCATGAATTAACCCTCCCTGAAAAAATAGAAAAAATATATTTGTTGGTGATACGGCACCAGTGCCACTGCCGGATCTTCGATCGTTTAAGAAGAATAAGGAAGTCGTTTTCTCGACTTGCACTGCCCTTTTTTCCACCTGTTATTATTATAATATATTTCTCAAAAAAGTCAATTGTTTTGATTAAAATTCATTTACTTTAACGATTACGCACGTGTTTATTTAGACAATACATACAACTCGTGATATGTCAAAAGTCAAGTAAAACCTGCCTTTTCGTACATTCTGTTAATTCTTCACAGATTCCTTGTTAATAAGTTGTATTGTCGCAAGTTAAAGCTTAATATGCCTACAATAGGCAATATTCTTTTATTTCGTATCTCGCAAATTTCTTGTCCCAAGTGCTGAAATGTCCATAAATAGGCACTCTGCGATCAAGGCGGATATTTTCATCGGTGTTATTTGTTAGAATTTGTGACAATCGTCGCTGTTCACAATTATCTCAATCGTTTTCTATGTAAGTTGCAACATTTGATTTTTTAGTATCTTCTGCACACAAAAACGGCAGCTTCATAAGAAACTGCCGTTAGAGAATTTGTTAAACTATGTGTTACTTTACGGTAACAGTTATCGCATTCTTGATAGGATCAGTTGTGTTCCACTTACCGTTAACTCTTGCAGCAACTGCTACCTTGTAGCTCATGCCGGGAGTCAGGTTCTTAGGAGTTACATAGCTGTTAGTAGTGATGTCGGACTTCTGGATCCTCCACTTACCTGCCAGATATACAGCGGTACCGTACTTATCAGCGCCCTGTACCTTATCCCATACTAACTGTACCTGATGATACTGAGTATTGTAATTAGCCTTTACGTTTGTAGGATAGTCAATTGTCTGAGTGCTGCTCTTCTGGGTTGTAACTGTTATAGCCTTAGAGTAGTCACCATCGTATTTGCCGTTGTTGTTTGCAAGAACTGCTACCTTGTAGCTTGTACCTGCTACCAGACCGCTGACGGTGTAGCTGTTAGCGGTAGTCTCCGCAAGACCTGACCACTTGCCGTTCTTGTAGATGTATACGCCGTACTTGGATACGCCGCTTACCTTGTTCCAGCTGATCTTTGCGGAGGAGGTAGTTACACTATCACACTTAACGGTAGGATTGCTTATTGTAGAGCTTGATTCGCCGCCGTTTCTCTTGAATACATATTCAGAACCGCTTGCCTTAGTGCCGTCGGGCTCAGTACCCCAAACGAGTACGCCGTTTACGTACATAGGAATATTCTTATTGAGAGCAGAATCGCTCTTGATGTCGGAAGCTGTTGCTAAACCGCCCTTGTAAGACCAGTCGTTGGTAGGATCCCAAGCGCCCTTGGTGGACTTACCGTTTACAGCATCAGGGATGGATACTCTGAACTGAACTTCATCTCTGTGCTCGCTCTGACCAGTAGGCTGGATAGCTCTGCCGTCCTCGAACTTGATCTTTGCATAAAGGGTATTGCCGCTCTTGTCGCCCTCATATACATAAGGACCGCTTACTTCTGCGTAGCCCTGCTCGCCCTTCTTATACTGCTGGCTGTTGCTGATGACCTTAATATCGTCCATAGTCAGACCTGCTTTGAATATCTCGGAAGCATCGAAGAAGTATCTGTACTCGATATCCTTAGCAACTCTTGCAGGCCATGCAGTGTGGTTCATAGCCCATGCCTTGATCTCGGAATAGCTGTCGCCCTTGCCGTTAAGTACTGCTGCAACTTCCCATTCAGCCCACTTCGGAGTTTCTGCCTGAGGGAATGAAGGATCGATAGTTCCGCCGTAATCGTCGATCATAGCACACAGGCAAGCGGTGTAACCTGCGTTGTAGTCGATAGCGACCTCTGTATACTGGAAGTCAGCTACCTTGTAATCGCCGTAGTCACCTGAACTGTCAGGACCGCCGATAAGTGCGCCGTAGAGAGTATGAGCATACTCTGTCTGCCAGCCTTCGTTTCCGCCTGATTTCTGACCGAGTTCATTCCAGTGGTCATCGTGTACACCTGAAGCGTTTCTGTGGTGGATAGCTGTAGGCGACTTCTCACCCATACCGAGTACATAGCTGTAACCCATCTCGTTATCGCCGAAGCAGTAGTTCATCTGGAGGTCGCCCCATTTGCTGAACTTGTTCTCAACATCTGTTCCCTTGAACATTGTATCAGAACCGAGCTTTGCAAGGAATGCTGTTGTTGTTGCGTGACGCAGACAGCCCCACTGGAACAGCCATGAAAGACCCTTGGATGTTATCTTTCCGAAGAAAGGCTTGGTATCCTCGCCCATCCAGTAATTGATATGACGCTTAACATGAGCAGTCCATTCTTTGTTGCCTGTTATCTGAGCATAGAGGAAAGCAGCACCCTGTGAAGTATCGTCCCAGCAGAGACCCCATGTGAACTTACGAGCTGTATCCTGTTCTTCCTTTGGGAATATCGGTATGTATTCCTGTTCAACCTTGTTGAGGTATGACTTGTCGCCTGTTGCCTTGTAAAGCCACAGAGCTGCAAACATACAGTCGTCTACCCATGACTCCGTTTTGTACATACCGGACATACCGCCGATATCTGAACAGTCTCTTATCTTGTCAGCACCCTTGAAAAGGTCTTTAGCGTGCTTGAGGTATTCAGCAGCTTTCTCAGGCTGTGTATCCTTGAATACGAGATATCCCTCTGCAAGAGCAGCAGCAGAAAGACCAGCAACAGAAGCATTTTCGATAATATCATAAGGACGCTCCCAGTCGCCGTTGTTGAGGTGGTGCTTACGGAGATATACTTCTGAGCTGCACCAGATGTTATGGTCAGTAGAACCGCCTGTGAAGTCACCGATAGTTCCGACCATTTTACCGTTGCCCATGTCGCAGTTCATTACATAGTCAAGTCCCCACTGGAGATTGTTTCTGTAAAGTTCGCCCATGCCTGCCTTATCAACAGCGTCCTTGTACTCAAGGTAGCCCCATGCAAGCATTGAAGCTGAATAAGCATTTGTAAGACAGAACTTGAAGTGGTCGCCTGCATCGAACCAGCCGCCCTTTACATAGTCAGTCTCATTGCCGTCTTCATCGACCATACAGTCGTCTTTCCACTGTACAGTGTTCCACTCGGGAAGTACACCCGACTGCTGTACTTCATAGAAGAACATAGACTTCTGGAGTGCCTCAGCGTAGTTGTATGCCGAAGCTGCGTTTGCCGTCAGTACCGGTGAACTGTCCTGAGGCAGTACAGAAAACATTCCTGCTGCCATAACAAGTGCGGATACTGCTGCGGTAATCTTCTTAAATATCATTTCCATTCTCCTCTCAATAAATAGATAAATAAGATTTCCGGTTTAGGCATAATAAATATAATATCCCTATATTTTTAAAATATACTATAATGTTTGTTGTTTGTCAATAGCTAATAAAATTAATTAAACGATTACATGAAACAAAATCATTTAACGTATACACATTTCATCTTATAAAAATTTGGCTGTTTTATGCGATAAACCATACAAATCACGCAGATACAGACAAATTTTCATTGCTGAATAATCCATCAATAAAGTTAAGACATACAAATTATCTATCAATTAAACGTGCAATTCTTACAAATTACAAAATTGGCATTTTGCACATAAAAACAGGACAAAGAGAACAGTCTCTTTGTCCTGTGATATTCATATCAATGATCTGTTATTCTCTGATGGTAACTTCAAAAGTTCTGGATTCAAACTTTCTCAGATCCCACTCGCCGTTAATTCTTGCACAAACAACCATCTTGTAGGTACCGGGCTCAAATTCGGGCGAGATAACGCTTGTAACGTCAGCGTTTTCTCTTGCAACAACGACCCATTCGCCGTTCTTGTAGATAGCGATAGCGTATCTTTCAGCATTTTCAACAGGGGTCCAAGTGAGCTTGAATCTCTTGTGAGATACTTCAACATCTACACCGGGGAACTTCGACAAACAGCCAACGCCTATCGCATTGGAAGTATCAGTGCTCCAGCAGCCGTTTGCATAAGCGATAACAGCTACCTTGTAAACTGTTCCGGGATTCAGACCCTTTATCTCGTAAGATGTACCGTCTACTTCCTCAAACTTACGCCATGCGCCGCTTATGTATGCGCAAACTGCGTACTTTTCAGCATTGCTTACAGGTGTCCAAGAAAGTGCCACAGAACCGTTGCCGGGAACATATGAAAGTTCGGTAGCAGCAGACAGCTTGTTGATCTTTATTGTTCTTACATCGGTATACTCTACGCCATCAACAGTTGCAACAGCGGTATAAACCTTCTTGCCCTCGGTGTTGTATGTAGGCAGAATTGTCTTTGAAGTAACAACAGCTTCGCCTGTCAGTGTATCACCGCACTTTTCGCAGATCACATTAACAGTTGCGCTGCTTGCGTTCTTTGCCCAGATCCACTCGGTCTTGGTGTAGGAATGACCAACCGCCGGAAGAACTACTTCCTTTGTTTCATTGTACATCTTACCATTGAAGGTGACCATTGCTGTATAAACGCCCTGACCACTCTCGGTGCAGGTAGCGTCCTGTACCTTGGAGGTTACGATAGCCTTCACATTCTCAACGTGGTCGCAGTCTTCACACTTAAATACAGCGATAGCAGTCCTGTTATCCTCTGACCACTTAAACTCGGGTTCGCCATAGGTGTGACCTGTTGCGGGTATCTTCCATGAATCCTTCTCGATCTCCTGATAAGCACCGTCTGCAAAGATATAGAACTTTCCGTCAGAACCATCAAAATAGCCTGTGTTGCCGTCCTCTTCGCAGGAAGCTTCAGTAGCGTCATGCCATGTGTACTTTATCTCGATAGAGAAATCCGTGGTAGCTTCGGCACCATAATAGTTATTAGTTTTTGTAATATTAACTCTCAGGGTATAGTCACCTACCTCGGTAGGAACTTTTGTGGTGTATTCTAAATCATCTGCACCCTTGGGCTTGTATTCAAAGAAAAGCTCGCCCTCGCCCTTATTACCGTTTACAACAGGTACGCTGGGTTCATCACCAAATGCCCAGTTAGCAACGGATACGGTAGGCTCAATTTCTGCTCTTTCAACAGTAGCCTCCACATACTTTGCTGTGCAATTGCCCATGCCTTCAAGCTTGTACCATACAATATAGTCGTCACCATCAGTTACCTTCGGTACTTCCTCGGAATAAGTGCCGTTGTGTGAAAGGCTGTAAACCATCTTTGCACCGTTTACAGAACCTGCTTTTATCAGTTCATGCTCTTCTTCGTCATAAACCAGTCCTTCAACAGGAACAGGAGCTGTGATATCGGAGATATGCTTTACTTCACCAGTAAAAGTAAGTGCGTTTGAGCCAACTGCTTCAACAGTTGAATAAGTATCCTTTATAGTTACCTTGCCGCCCATACCATCGGAAATGGGGTGAATGATAGCTGCATCAGTACACTTACCGTCTATCAGGCAGTTATTTACAGTGAGGTCAGCATTAGGACCGCACCAGCCAACAAGTGCGCAGGCAACTTCGGTAGCCTTTACAGTTCCGCTGAAAGCACAGTTTGTAAGCTTTACAGATGTTCCATAGCTGTGACCAACAAGACCGCCGTTATGGGTTCCGCCGCTGATATCAGCAGTAACCAGAACATTCTCCATCTCCAGAGTGCCCAGTACAGCACCGACAACGCCAGCAGAATGAATGCCGCTCTTTACCGAGCCTTTTACTGTCAGATTCTTGATAACAGCATCTTTAACGCCGCAGAAAGGTGCAGCACAGTGTGTCTGCTTATCTGCTTCTATTTTAGATTCATCTATATTCACATACATTATATGATCATTACCGTCAAAAATACCTGAGAAAGGACGGCTAACGGTCTCCGTAGGATGCTCGTTCTTGCCTATCATCTCGGTAACGGTGATATCAGTATTAAGCTTGAAATATTTGCCGCTGAAGCTTTCGCCTTCGTTGACCTTATCAGCCAGCTGTTTCCAGTCCTTGGCAGAAGCGACAATGTACGGCTCGGACTTTGTGCCCTTGCCTTTTCCGCTCCAGATCTCTTTTTCTTCTTTCTCTTTCTCAGCAGCAACAGCAACTACAGCTGCACCATCTTTTGAAAAACTTTCTGCGCTGACAGGCATCATACCTGCTGCAAGCACGAATGCCAGCAGACCTGCAGTTACTTTTTTCAGAGTATAGTTTCCGCTCATTGGCTTGTTCCTCCTTACGTGAACACAAGACAGTGTGCAAGGCACACATTTTACCCTCATACCTGTACCGCTAAGCGCGGCAAGATATTTACATCACAAGTATTAGATATATTATTTTACATTATACCACACATCTCACAAGCCGTCAATGATTTTCACAGAAATTTTAGATAATGAAATATATTTAACAAAAATTCAGAGGAGACCTCATTTTTGAGATCTCCTCCGAACTTAAATATGGTCTTTTTAATGAAATTATTAGCCGACCTTCTGGTAGATCTGACCGCCGTTGAGGGTCTTGCCCTTAGCAGCGAACATTTCAGAAATTGTAACTACCTGATAGCCCTGAGACTTCAGCCAAGGAAGAACATTTTCCATAGCAGTTGCAGTATTGTCATAAGTCTCGTGGCAAAGAACGATAGCACCGTTCAGAGAACCGTTGTTAGCTGCGTTCTTGATAGTGTTCTCGATCTGGTATGCAGATACGCCGTTATAGTCCTGGGTATCGATAGAGCAAGTGATCAGGGGAACATCGTACAGTGTCTGCTGAACCTGCCAGTTGGATGCCAGGTAAGGCAGTCTCATCAGCTTGGAAGGCTCTGCACCGATGATGCTTCTCAGCTTGCTTGCGCAGTTGTCATACTCAGAACGGATCTCAGAAGCAGACTTCTTTGTCAGGTCAGGGTGAGTAGTGGTGTGGTTTGCGATCTCCATACCCTTGCTGTAAGCATCACGAACCTGATCAGGCTTGCCGATCCAGTTGCCAACATAGAAGAATGTTGCGTGGAAGCCGTTCTTATAGAGAGCGTCGATGATTCTCTGACCGGAGTAACCCTGTGCAGTACCGTCATCGAAAGAAATTGCTACCATAGGCTTGCTGGGGTCAACGTAGTAGCCGTTAGGCTGAGGCTGAGTGTTGTTTCCGCCATTGTTGCCTTCGTTGTTGTTGCCGCCATTATTGCCGCCGTTGTTTGTGTTTGAAGGAGTATGATACTCGATGTTGTTGTTAGCTCTGGTAGTTACTGTTACGTAGTTTTCCAGAGCGCCTGCAGTATCCCACTTGCCGTTTACTCTTGCAGCGATTGCTACCTTGTAAGACATATTGGGTGTAAGATTCTTAGGTGTAACGTAAGAATTAGTAGAGATGTTAGAATTCTGAACTCTCCACTTGCCTGCCAGATAAACTGCGATACCGTACTTGTCAGCGCCCTTTACCTTGTCCCAAGTAAACTGCATCTGCTTGTACTGGCTGCTGTAAGCAACCTTGATGTTTGAAGGAACAGTTGCGCTTGTGCTGCCTGTACCGGTAGTAGAACCGCCGCCTGCGGTGTAGCCCTTGTTAGCGCAGATAGCTCTGTCAACATAGATGTCGCACAGGCTGTCGGGAGCTTCAACATAGATCTTAACATTGGATGCGCCCGAAGGAATTGTGAAGTTGGTGTTCTCAAGCTTAGTCCACTTGCCAGCTGTGCAGGTCTCCTTAGCTATCTGAGTATAGTTGGTAGTACCGCTCTGATCATACTGCATGGACAGCTGAACGGTTGTGCTCTCGGTAGGATTAACCATTGCGCTGAAGCTGTAAGCGTTGCCTGCCTTGAAGTATGTGCTGTCAAGACCCAGCTCTGCGCCGTTCCAGTTAGAAGTTCTTCCGCTTACGTACAGGGACTTGCTGCCCTCATAAGCCTTGGAAGAAGAAGATACTGCACTTGCAGCACCTCTGCCGGTCCAGTAATCAGTGCCGCTCTCGAAAGTACCTGTGTACAGTGTGCCCTCGATAGGCTCGGAAGTACCAGTGCCTGTTTCTGTGCCTGTTTCTGTGCCTGTACCTGTTCCGCCGGAGCCGTCATCTTCATACATATTCATAGTAACGTCAGCCGAACCGTCGGACTCCCAACCTTCAACGTTGAAAGCAACTTCGTACAGGTTACCCATCTTCATGCCCATGGACTCCCAAGCCTTGAAGTGCTCGGAAACATGGATAGTACCACTTGTTCTCAGATTCTGACGGATACTGATGTACTGTGTGAAGTTCTTGTTACCTTCGATGGTGTAAGAATTTCTTGCACATGTGTATATCTTGTATGCACTTCCGTCGATAGTAACCTGACCCTTGTACTGTGCAGTAGAATCCTGTGCAGGTGACCAGTTCTTCCAGTCCTCAATGATGTAGTACTCTACCAGAGGATTCTGTGCCCAACCATAGATACAGATTCTGGAGTTACCGGATGCACCTGCGGACCACTTGCAGTTATAGTCACAAATGAAGGGGTTGTAATCCTTGTATGTCTTGGGGTTGTTAAGATCCCAGAACAGACCACGACGAGCCAGGAAGTTACCTCTTGAACCGTTAGGACCGCACTTCCACTCTGTGCTGAAACCGCCGTCATTATCGTGCAGTGTCATAGTAGATGAATTAGGAGTATCTGCCTGCCAGATCTCATGATGGTAGCCATTTGACCAACCTACTTTTCTGTCATCACCAGGATTTGAAGAAGTACGGAATGTCTGTCCTGCAGATGCAGAAATAGCTGAAATGATAGGTGAAACCATCAGCATACCTGCAACAAAAGCACTTGTTATACGCTTTGAAACAGTTTTCTTCATAAGCTAATTACCTCGCTTTCCAAAATTTTAAGTTAAGGTTTTAAAATATTGGACGATCTTCGGAAAAACACGGGCCCACAGATGCTTCCCGGCTCATGCCTTCCCATCCTCATTACATGGGTCTTGTCATGAAAAAGCATCTGAATGTTTTCGCAATAATCGACCGTCTCTAATTAGAGTTTACCAAATTTGCGAAAATTTACAAGACAATTTTTGCTGGGAAAACGTTTACAGCTACCATTAATTGCGATTTACAGTCAAACGGCATAAAAACAGCACTCCAAATAGCTCGATTTTAGGGGCTTTTCCGTACAACTTACGAACGAAAATTATAAAATGTAAAAATTCTAACCATACAAATCAGCAATAAACGGTACGAAATAATTTCGTAACATTTTAAACAGCATTTGCTGAATCCCACTATTTTAGGGAATTTTTGAAAATTTCAGAAAATATGAAATATCATTAAAATAGCAATAATTCGTTCAAACTGACCGATTATTGCTATTTTGACATCTTATCAAACCGTACATATTTTAAAGCGGGACTACCCATAATTGGGCAATCCCGCTGTTTATGCACTTATTTTATCGTCAATTTCAACAATTCGATTTTTAATCAAATATACTTATCAGGAATGAGCTTACGTCCCTTGATATGTGCCGCGATAGCAACTATATCAGTAACGTTTATAATATTGTCGCCATTGATATCAGCTGTCAGAGGTGCTCTGCCGTCCAGCTTTTTATGCCCCTTGATGTGTGCCGCTATCACAACGATATCGGTAACATTTATCTTGCCGTCACGGTTTACATCACCCAGTTTCAGAGGCTTCTTGTCAACAGTTACGGTAAATCTCTGAATATCCTTTGTATTGGTAACTTTCAGCTTGTCAGTGCTCAGTGTGTAATCTCTTCTGTCGCCCTTGTCGTCTATATAGATTGTATAGTTACCGGGCTTGACATTATACAGGCAGTAACCATTCTGAGGATACTCAAATACGAAGTTCAGGTCTTCGATGCTCTTGGGCAGTTTTGCATCTTTTACAGAACCGCCGCCACCGCCTGAAATTGTACGTCCCGAACTCAGGGTATAAGACCATTTGAAGTCGTATTCCATTTCGGTTTCCAGGGTTTCATTGGATACCCAGAACTCGACATATCCATTCTTATCGGGGATAGGCGCACTGATGACCGAACCGCTGTAATATAAACCTGTAAACGCACACTTGCTCTGATCTCCGCGAAGATCATATACCAACGTGTAGTTCTCACCATCATAGGAACCTGTTTTTGTAATTTTGAGATCATTACTTGTAAGTCCCGGGAAAGCGTCAGTAAACTTCATCTTGATCTTGGTGTATTTTACAGATCTATTATATACCTCACAGTGTTCACCGTTTATATGACCGCCGCTCGCCCATACCTCGTATTTTCCTGTATCTGCTTTAAAAGACTTTTTCTCACCTGCATGATCTGACAAATAGTAATAACCCTTCAGATCACATTTCTGTCCGCTTTCGTAAGGACTTAACTGTAAATAACTCGCTCTGTTGTTAAGGTCGGGGAACTTGCTGTCGATATCAACAAAGATCGTGTTTGCGGGAACTGTCATTGTATCCGTCACAGTCACTTTACTGAGGTCGGTATAATAATAGTAGCACTGATCATCAAGTCTGATGTAGTATTTGTTATCACTGTATGAAGGATATTTTTTACTTCTGCCGTTCATCAGCGCCCCGCTGGGTGCCACACCTTTTACACTATCCGGAACAAATTCATCATAAGGGACACTGCTTCTCTTGTCATAATTCTTCATGTCATTGGCAGAATGGATATTCGTGAAGTCATACAAAGTGTCATCAAGAACTTTCAGCTTGCCCTCAGGACCTGTAAATTCAGCTACCTTTTTGCCCGAACTGTCCTTTATCGCAAACTTCATGTTCGAGAGATCAACACCATCTCCCGCCTTGACCCCGAAATTCATGTAGGGCTTGTTCTTCCTGATGTTCGATGTTGAATCCGCAGGAAGATCGTCAACGTGTTCAAATGCGCTGACAGGCATTGCAAGCATCACAGCTGCCGCCAGAACTGCCGTAAGAGCTCTTATTTTCTTTGATATCATATTCTTTACTCCTTTTAATATGGTATACTATAAATATAGTATCAGACGTATTTATTTGGAAGTAGCTTTTTCTTCTTGATATGGGCTGCAATAGTTATTATATCAGTAACATTGATGTCGTTCGACCCATTCACATCAGCGGTGAGAAGTTCTCTGCTGTGTAAAAGTTTATAGCCCCTGATATGCAGTGCTATCGCAAGGATATCACTAACATTTATCAAACCGTCCTGATTTACATCACCAAGCAGTAAAGGCTTTTTAGTGACCTTGATGTTAGCTGTCTGCATCTTCTTAGAATCAGTAACAGTGATACTTCCGACCGAAAGATCATAGTATTTACTGTCATATTTATCATCAGCAACAATAGTGTACTTATCAGGCGTGAGTGCAGCTAAAAGGTATCCCGATTTCGGAAAATCCATCAGCACATTGATCTTTTCCTTCGTCTTTGGAAGATCAGCTTTGACAGCGCTGCCTCCGCCTGTTCCAGCTATAAAACCATTTTCAAGATCAACGCCATAAGTGAAGTTATATGTCAATTCAGCCTGAAGTTCTTCTTCGCTTACCCAGAACTCAACATAGCCTTCGGAATCGGGTATAGAAACAGTAAGTGCAGATCCGCTGTAGATCAATGATGAAAATATAATTTTCTCCATGTTGCCTCTGAGATCATATGTAACGGGATACGTATCGTTTTTCATTTTATAATTGCGGGTCACTTTAAGATCATCATCTGCTATTCCAGGGAAAACATTGTTGAACTTCATCCTGACCTTTGCATACCTAACTGCATGATCGGGAACAGTAGTCCTGTCACCGCTGGCACCTAAGTTTGTGATTTCAATTTCATATTCTCCACTAGTGGCAGATACCAAGTCTTTTTTTCCGGCATGCTCATAAAATCTATATTTATTCTTTGCGGTTATCTCGCACTTCTGATTATTGTTACCTAAAGGAACAAGATGAAAACAGCTTGTTGTATCCTTGATATCCTTGACTTTTTTATCCACATCGATCAACAGAGTATTAGCAGGTACAGTCACCACTTCAACTATATTGAACCTTGTCTTATCGGTATAGATAAGTGATGCATCATCAGCCGGACCTACCATGAACCCTTCTTTGGCTTCAATATAATTATAAGATTCGCCGTTCTTCTCCACCTTGCCAAAAGGATATTGGCACTTTGCATTTGACTCGGGATAATACCGATACAGATATTTCCATTCAGGCAGATCTTGTGTCTTGTAGCTGGCAAGGCTATGAATACCTGTAAGATCAACGACATTTTTATCCTCTAAACTAACTTTGCCGTTGGCACCTGTGAAGGTCGCAACAGTTTTACCTTTTGAATTTTTCAGGGCGAACTTCACTTTGCTGATATCGGTACCACTGTCCGTTTTCAGGTTGATGTTGAGATAGGGTTTGTTAAGACGAACATTAGTTGTTATCTTGGTTATGTTTTCTGCTGCGGCAGCAAGTGGTGTCATGAGCATCATGGCAGCCATTGAAATTGCTGCTATCATTTTTTTCTTCATTATATCTCTCCTTAATAATAATGGTATTGATACGGCGGATAGGTGCCAATCATTTTAAATGATATCACAAATTTACATTTTTGTCAATCATTTCCAAGATAATTGAACATTAGTAAAATTTACAACGAGATGGTTAGGTATGCCAAGGAAACAAAGCGCGCGGTATATGCGACTGCGTCGGCATATGCCTCGCGCTAGCAGGCTTGCGGAGAGCACACCATCAGCTTTGCTGATGGTGTGCTCATTCGCAAGCCTTTCGCGAAAGGCTTGACCCAAAGCTCTCTTCCTTGGCATATCCCGCAAGTTTTGTACGTTATCCCGCGAAATCTCAGCATCACCAATAAACCTGTACAATTAATCGCCCTCAATTCTGACAATTCGTAAATTTTTTTGACACACTCTTTACAAAACCCTGTAAAGTGTGGTATAATATCCTTGTTTGTAAATAAATAGAACAGTTGTTCTCTGTAACCTGGAGAACGTATAATATGATGTGAGGTTTTGAAATGGCTAACAAAAAGCAGGATTACGGCAATGAAGACATTACACTGCTGAAAGGCAAGGACAGAGTCCGTCTGCGCCCTGCGGTAATGTTCGGCTCGGATGGTCTGGGCGGCTGTAAACATTCAGTATTTGAAATTATATCAAACTCCATAGACGAAGCCCGCGAGGGTCACGGCGATAAGATAATCGTTACCAAGTATTTTGATGATTCCATTGAGGTACAGGATTTCGGAAGAGGCTGTCCCGTGGATTACAACCAGCGTGAAAAACGCTATAACTGGGAACTTGTTTACTGCGAACTTTACGCAGGCGGCAAGTACAACAATAACTCAGGCGACAACTACGAATACTCACTGGGTACCAACGGACTTGGTGCCTGCGCTACCCAGTACTCTTCCGAATATATGGACGTTGAGGTCATTCGTGACGGATTCAAGTACGAACTCCGTTTTGAAAAGGGCGACAACATCGGCGGTCTTAAAAAGGAAGAGTGCAAGAGCAAAAAGACAGGTACCCGCACCCACTGGAAGCCCGACCTTGATGTATTCACCGAGATAAGCATCGAGAAGGAATACTTTGAGGATATACTGAAAAAGCAGGCTGTTGTAAACCCAGGGGTGACTTTCCTGCTGAGGATACAGCGCGAGAATATGTCCTTTGAGGAAACTACCTACTATTACGAAAACGGCATAGAGGACTATGTCAAGGAGATAGCAGGCGAAAACACTCTGACCAACGTGCAGTATTTCTCGGGAAGCAGACGCGGACGTGACCGTGCTGACAAGCCCGAATACAACGTAAAACTGGGAGTATCCTTCGTATTTTCAAACAAGGTTCAGGCGCTGGAATACTTCCACAACTCCAGCTTCCTTTCCCACGGCGGTTCACCCGATGACGCTGTAAGGAGCGCTTTCGTTTCACAGATAAATGCTTATTTGAAGTCCAATAATAAGTACAATAAAAATGAAAAGCCCATAACTTTCCAGGACGTTGCTGACTGTCTGGTGCTGGTATCAAGCTCATTCTCCACACAGACATCTTACGCTAACCAGACCAAGAAAGCGATAAACAACAAGTTCATCAAGGAGTGCATGACCGAATTTTTAAAGCACAACCTTGAGATATATTTCATCGAAAATCCCGATGAAGCGCTGAAGATAGCCGAGCAGGTTCTGGTCAACAAGCGTTCCCGTGAGAGTGCTGAATCTTCAAGGCTGAATATCAAGAAGAAGCTTCAGGGCACTATCGACCTTTCAAACCAGGTGCAGAAGTTTGTTGACTGCCGTTCAAAAGACCTTAGCAGACGCGAGCTTTACATCGTGGAGGGTGATTCGGCGCTGGGTTCTGTAAAACTTGCAAGAGATGCTGAATTCCAGGCAGTTATACCTGTAAGAGGTAAGATTCTCAACTGCCTGAAAGCCGACTACGACAAGATATTCAAGAACGAGATAATCACCGACCTTATAAAGGTACTGGGCTGCGGCGTGGAAGTAAACACAGGCAAAAAGAAAGACCTTTCCGCTTTCAACCTTGATAATCTGCGCTGGAACAAGATAGTTATCTGTACCGATGCGGACGTGGACGGTTTCCAGATAAGGACGCTGATACTCACCATGCTTTACCGCCTGACACCTACCCTCATCGAGAAGGGTTATGTGTATATCGCGGAATCTCCGCTGTTTGAGATAACCACCAAGGACAAGACCTACTTTGCATACGACGAGCCCGAAAAGGACAAGATACTCAAAATGATAGGCAACAAGAGCTTCACCATACAGCGCTCGAAGGGTCTCGGTGAGAACGAAGCCGACATGATGAGCCTTACCACCATGAACCCCGAAACACGCCGTCTGATAAAGGTCAACCCCGATGATATCGAGATGACCCAGTGGATGTTCAATATGCTTCTGGGCGATGACCTTGCAGGACGTAAGGAATTCATCACCAACAACGGTGCTGAATACCTTGAAATGGCAGATATCTCTTGACAATTCATAATTCACAATTCATAATTCATAATTGTTGACAGGCATTATAGTTTTGCTGTTCTTATCGACAGTGGGTTATGAGTTAAAGCTAATATTTCACTAAAACATTCTTTGAAAGGATAGTTGTTATAAATGGCTAAGAAGAAAGCAGAGCCGAAAAAGGCTGCTGCACCTAAGATAGATGCTTATATCGAGGGCGCCGGGCTTGTCGCTGAACAGAAGATAACCCAGACCCTTGAAAAGAATTATATGCCCTACGCCATGAGCGTTATTGTATCCCGTGCTTTCCCCGAGATAGACGGCTTCAAGCCCTCTCACAGAAAGCTTTTATACACCATGTACCTCATGGGGCTGATAAAGGGCAAGCTGACCAAATGTGCCAATATCGTCGGCGCGACAATGAAACTGAACCCTCACGGTGATGCGGCTATATATGAAACTCTTGTAAGACTTTCCCGCGGCAACGAGGCACTTCTGCACCCCTATGTGCAGTCAAAGGGAAACTTCGGTAAGTCCTATTCGAGAGATATGGCTTATGCGGCTTCGCGATACACCGAGGCTAAGCTTGAACCCATATGCGAGGAGCTTTTCAGGGACATCGACAAGGAGACTGTTGATTTCGTACCCAACTACGACAACACCATGACCGAGCCGACCCTCTTCCCTGCTACATTCCCGACGATACTGGTAAACGCAAATGTCGGTATCGGCGTATCTATGGCTTCATCGGTGTGCCCCTTCAACCTTACCGAGGTCTGCGAAACCGCCATAGCACTCATCAAGAACAGCGAAGCTAACGCGCTGGATACCCTGAAAGGTCCCGACTTCCCCGGCGGCGGATATCTGCTTTACGATGAGGAAGAGCTGGACAAGATATACCGCACAGGCAGAGGTTCAGTAAAACTTCGTGCGAAGTACCGCTTCAACAAAGAGGAGCGCTGCATCGAGATAACCGAGATACCTTCCACCACCACAATCGAAGCGATAATCGAGAAGATAATCGCACTGGTAAAGGCAAGCAAGATCAAGGAAATATCCTATATTCGTGATGAAACAGACCTGAACGGCTTGCAGATAGGTATCGACATCAAAAAGGGTGTTGACCCCGACAAGCTGATGCAGAAGCTTTACAAGCTTACACCCTTACAGGACACATATTCCTGCAATTTCAACATACTTGTACACGGCTACCCAAAGGTAATGGGTGTGTACGAAATTCTGGACGAATGGACAAAATTCCGCGTAGAATGCGTGCGCAGACGTGTTGAGTTCGACCTTAAAAAGAAGAAGGACAAGCTCCATCTGCTGAAAGGTCTGGGCAAGATACTGTTGGATATCGACAAAGCGATACGCATAATCCGCGAGACCGAAGAAGAAAGCGAAGTCGTACCAAACCTGATGATCGGATTCGGCATCGACGAGATACAGGCTGACTACGTAGCCGAGATCAAACTGCGTCACCTGAACCGCGAGTATATCCTCAAGCGCACATCTGAGACCGAGAAGCTTGAAAAGGAGATCGCCGAGCTGGAAGAAGTCCTTGGCAGCGAGAAGAAGATCAAGCAGATAATCATCAGCGAGCTGAAAGACGTTATCAAGAACTACGGTCAGGAGAGGAAAACTCAGTTCTTCTATCAGAGCGACATCGAGGAAGTTGAGGAAGAGGAAGAGATCGAGGATTACCCCTGCAAGCTGTTTATTTCCGAGAGCGGCTATTTCAAGAAGTGCACCATGCAGTCCCTGCGTATGGCAAGCGACCAGAAGCTTAAAGAGGGCGACCGCATGATGTCGGAAACAGAGTCCTCCAACCGTGCGGAACTGCTGTTCTTCTCGGATAAGGCAAGCGTGTACAAGTCAAGGGCGAGCCGTTTCGGCAACACCAAGGCAAGTGATCTGGGTGATTATATCCCCGCAGTACTGGGCTTTGACAACGGTGAAGCTTTCCACACCATGGTGGAAACTATGGATTATTCGGGCTATCTGCTGTTCATATTCGAGAACGGCAAGGCTGCGAAAGTTCCTCTGGATTCCTACGCCACCAAGACCAACCGCAAGAAGCTGGCAAATGCTTACAGCGACAAGTCTGGTCTGGTAGCGATACTGAAACTCACCGACAACGCACAGGTAATGCTGCGCACCACCAACGGCAGAGCGCTGCTTTTCGACACCGCACTGCTGCTGCCCAAGACCACGAGAAATACTCAGGGCGTACAGGTAATGACCCTGAAAGCCAAGAACGCAAAGGTAGAAAAGGCATACATCGTCTCCGACGAAGAAGCCGAGACCCTCTCCAAGTTCCGCAGCAAGACTATACCTGTTGCAGGCTGTCTTTCCAAAGATCTTGAAGACCCGGATCAGCTGTCTTTCTAATTCATAATTATTTACAGGACGGAAAGCTTTGATTGACTTTCCGTCCTTTTGCTATATACAAAAAAATCACCCACATACAATGATGTGGGTGATCTATTATAGTGCTTAGATATTCTGGTTGATGTATCTGTTGAGGTCGTTTGCGTTTACGCACTTTTCAAGTGCAACTTCCTTGGAGATAGTTCTGTTTCTGACCAGCTTAGCAAGCTCCTGGTCCATGGTCTGCATTCCGACAGCCTTACCTGTCTGCATTGCGGAACCGATGAGGTGAACCTTATCGTCACGGATCATAGCCTTGATGGAGTCAGTAGCGTTCAGGATCTCACAGCAAGCTACACGGCTTGTACCGTCGAATGTACGGCAGAGTGTCTGAGTACAGATACCAACGAGTACGGACGCCAGCTGAGTTCTGATCTGGTGCTGCTGGTGTGCAGGGAATACGTCGATGATACGGTCGATGGTGGAAGCAGCATCGGTGGTATGAAGTGTTGACATTACCAGGTGACCTGTTTCTGCGGCGGTTACGGCTGCTTCGATAGTCTCGAAGTCACGCATTTCTCCGACGAGTATGATATCGGGGTCCTCACGGAGAGCAGCTCTCAGCGCCATGGAGAAGCTGGGAACATCGGGTCCGATCTCTCTCTGGTTGATCATACATCTCTTGTGGGAGTGCAGATACTCGATAGGATCCTCAACGGTGATGATATGAGAAGACTTATGGATATTAACATGGTCGATCATAGCAGCCAGTGTGGTTGACTTACCTGAACCGGTAGGACCTGTTACAAGCACAAGTCCACGGGGACGCATTACGAATTCAGCCAGTACGGGAGGCAGATCCAGATCGGTAAGAGTAGGGATATCGTTTCTCAGCAGACGGATAGCGATAGCGGTATTGCCTCTCTGATGGTAAACGTTAACTCTGTGACGGAAACCTCTGCTGGATACAAAAGTAAAGTCTGTATCGATCTTATCCTTGATCTGCTGTCTCTGTCTGTCGTTACACATATCCTCGCACACTCTGAGAATTTCGATCTCGGTCATATCGGGATAGCTTGACAGCTTTCTCAGGTTACCACCCTGTCTTACTATGGGGGGGATACCAACGGTAAAGTGCAAGTCCGAGCAGCCCAGTGCTCTGGATTCGTCCAGTATCTTGTTAATATCAATTGCCATTTGTTTATACCTCCAAACAATATATTTATAGCTGACTGTTTATCGTCCTGAACTGCATAGTATAGTCTGACACAAAACCCCAACAGCCATCTAAGCTTAACTAATTTATACGGCGTAGGTAACACGTACCAGCTCGTCCATAGTGGTTCTGCCCTGCTGAACAAGTTCGGATACGTTATCACGCAGCAGACGGCAGCCCTCTTCCTTGGCGAGTTCCTGTATCTGCTCACTCTTGGCACCTGCGGCGATGATCTCTTTCATCTTCGGGGTAGCCAGAAGTATCTCATGGATAGCGGTACGTCCAATGTAACCTCTTGTACACTTGGAACAACCCACAGGCTTGTATACCGGTACAGACTCAGTGATGCCCATCAGTTCATTATCCTCATCTGTGGACATATAACCCTCACGGCAGTTAGGGCAAACGACCTTGGCAAGTCGCTGTGCAACAACGCCGATAAGCGAAGTAGCGACCATGTATGCGTCAACGCCCATATCCACAAGTCTTGTAACAGTGGAAGCTGCGTCGTTGGTATGAAGTGTGGACAGCACAAGGTGTCCTGTGATAGCGGCTCTGATACCGATCTCAGCTGTCTCGGTATCACGCATCTCACCGATCATTATGATATCAGGGTCCTGACGAAGGATAGAACGCAGAGCAGCCGCAAAGGTCATGCCCGCCTTCTCATTTATCTGACACTGATTGATGTTATTGATCTTCTTCTCGACAGGGTCTTCGACGGTGATAACGTTGAGGTTCGGCTTAGCTATCTCACCAAGGGCTGCGTACAGTGTGGTAGACTTACCTGAACCTGTAGGTCCTGTAACCAGTACCACGCCCTGGGGAACCTTCAGACAAGAAACGAATCTCTTGTAGTTATAGTCTGTCATACCCAGATCCTGTATACGTCTTACGGAGCTGTCGCCCGCAAGGATACGGAGAACGACCTTCTCGCCGTATACCATTGGCAGGTTGGACACACGGAGGTCAACAACAGTGCCGTCAATGACCTGTGACATACGACCGTCCTGAGGTATACGCTTTTCGGCGATATTCATACCCGAAAGGATCTTGAATCTTGTTACAAGAGATACATGAAGTCTGGCATCGATGTCATCCATAAGAGGAACCAGGTCACTGTTGATACGTACTCTGATCTTGGTCTTATCCTTGAAAGGCTCGATATGAATATCGGTAGCGCCCTGACGGAAGGACTGCTCAACGATAGCAGTTGCCAGCTTAACGATAGGCGCATCACTGACATTATCAGAACTGAGGTCGATCTCATTGAGGTCGATGGTCTCTTCTTCCTTCTGCTGCTTAGCTTCCTCAGCCACCTTAGCAGCAGTACCCTCGGAGTACATCTTACCGATGGCTCTGTTAATAGCACTCTTGGTTGCAAGATGAGTGGTTATGTTACAGCCTGTGCAGATTCTCAGATCCTCAGTGATATAGTAGTTCATAGGGTCATCGGTAGCGACGATCATACGTCTGCCTATCTTTCTGACAGCTATAACAGTGTGCTTTCTCGCCATCTGCTCAGGGATCAGCCTTACAACGTCAGCGTTGAGAGTTGTGTTGTCAAGATCTACAAACTCGACATTCATTCTTTCTGCCAGCGTTTTTGCAAAGTCGATATCGCTGACAAGCTTCATCTCGATGACCAGATCACCGAACTTTTTGTCCTTTTCAGTCTTCTGTCTTGCGAGGACGGCGTTCAGTTCTTCCTCTGTGATAAGGTTCTTTTCAACAAGATATTGTCCTATTGGTCCGTTTCTCATAGATACGCTCCTAACTCCGCCTTCTGCGGAAAAATAAAATTTTGAATAAATTCTTAAATTCTTAATACCTCTTGTAATTCTTATAAAATTGTGCTAAAATATATATATGAAATGCGAATGCATATCAATTTTTTAAGAAAGGAGGAGATCAAAGGTGAATACCGAAACACTCTACCTTATTATAGTATACGTGTTCGTTTTTATCTTTGGCATATGCATCGGCAGCTTTCTGAACGTGTGTATTTACCGTCTGCCACTTGGTGAGAGCCTTATAAAAAGCAATTCTCACTGCATGACCTGCGGAACACCGATCAGAAAACGAGATCTCATACCTGTTGTCAGCTGGTGTCTGCTGCGCGGCAAATGTCATGCCTGCGGCGCTAAGATATCGCCCAGATATACAGTAGTCGAACTGCTAAACGGCATCTGCTACCTTGTAATCTTCCTGCATTTTGATGTGATATCCCACCCGCTTTACGCTTCGATCGTTTCGCTGATGACTTCAGCGCTGATAGTCGTTTTCTTTATGGACTGGGACACACAGCTAATCAATACCTGGGTAGTGATCTTCATCGGAGCACTTGCGATTCCGAAGTACATATTCTGCAGAGAAGAATGCGACTATACTCTGAAATCGATGATCATAGGCGCGTTGGTCGTTAGCATTCCGCTGCTCGTGATCTCACTTGCGAGCCATGAAAAAGCCATGGGCATGGGAGATGTATATCTCATGGCAGCTGCGGGACTTTTCCTCGGATTTCCAAACGTTCTCATCGCCATGCTGATAGCACTTGTGACTGGCTCGATCGTCGGAATGATACTGAAACACTCAAACGGCAGTTCGGTTTTTGCTTTCGGACCTTACCTCGCATTAGGCATCGCGGTAGCTGCCCTTTACGGTGACGCAATCGCTGATTTCTATGTAAGTTTCACAGGTCTTGACAAAACACTTGAAGACACTGCATTGGTCATCGCAAATATCTTTTAATAAACTCAAAAATATCCGCTGAATCATTCAGCGGTATTTTTTTGCCCTATTTTAGAGCCTTTTCACATTTGCTCAAAAGGTCTCCGCAGTACACCTGCGGAGATCTTTTCAGCAAGCGGCTGAAGTAGCCGCTTGTGAAAATTGTTGATTTAGCTTACTATTTTTGTTGTATAACCATCATATTCTACAGTACAATTACCATTTATTCCTTTAGCTGATAAATCAGCACATACACCACAATCAATAGTAACGCCTTCATTAACATACAGCTTAAATGTTCTACCTGGATAAACGATGTTTGACCATTGTCCATACCAATTATTCGAAGTACCATCCTTAGGTATTTCAGTAACACCATCAGCTTCCGTCAGCGTATAATTAGCTGGTGTCCCCCCAACTGGGCTCATATTCAATGCATTCCATCCTGTGCCCTTTGGTTCTTGAAGAATATTTATTGTAACCTCATATGAACCTGGATGGGTGTTTTTATCGAAGACAGCCTTTGCTTTATAAAGCTCATCTGTAGTAAGACTAGAGAAAGGAACATCTTTAAGCTTGCCGATCTCATTATCATCCCAATCAGTGAGTATCCATTCAATGAAAGTTAATCCAGGCTTAGCTGCTTTTTTTACATCCTCGGTAGCAGCAGTAAATCTTGAATCTTTGATTAAGTCTTCATATGTAAGTTCTTTTAAATACTTTTCTTGATTGATAAAGAATAGAGTATCAAGATCATCACTATTATTCACTGTGTATACCAGCAAAATAGTATCCTTCTTCTCATAGATAGCGTAGTATGGTACACCTTTTGTATACTGCGCACCTTCAACAAACCAACCCCAACTCAAATCTGTAGCAGCTTTCGCAGGATCGGGATTATCCGGATCATATGAAGGCTTTGGAACAGTTTTTAAATCTACGTCCTTATCTGTGTTCCAACCAACAAATGTATACATACCTTCTTTATCGCCAGTTCCCTTATAGCCGTATGTAAATGTTCCATCATCACCTTTAGAAGAATCGGGAGGATAGAAATCCTTAGTTCGCTTATATGCTTCAGCATAATTTATGTCTTTTCCATCATCGTCAAATTTGTCATAGAAAGTCATCGTATCCGGAGCATCGTCGCGCGTTGTCGTTGAATATTTAGCTGTAAGAACAAGATTCGATGAGATACCAGTATTTTCATAAATTTTATAATCTTGATTATCCTCATCCAGTATACCATCGCACTTCCATTTGATATGCTTTGTGGGGTCATAAGGATCAAGCTCCCAGTTCTGCGATCTATAGTTCTCAGCACTATTCCACATATTTGTGATTTCACCTGGTGTAAGGTTAGCACCGGATTCTTTCTCAAATGAGGGTATTATCTCATCACCCGTAATATCATCGATCAAAGAAACAGTTACTTTTTCACCTTCAACATAATCTTTGGTATAGAAAATGTAGGTGTAATTACCTCTAAGCAGAAGTTCTTGATTACCTGATGCTCCTTCAGTAGCCTGTGCAAACTTAGTATAATCGATCGCCTTTCCTTCGCCTGTAGCGGTATAGAAATCAGCTTTCATATTATTCTTTTTAAGATTTACGTTTACAAGCTCAAAATCACGACTCTGATCATAGCCGAACTTGTCAAATACGTATGAACCGCCCTGCAATCTGGGTCTTGAAACTGTCATATCAATAGTTACACATTTACTGCCATTATCAAGTGAATTCAGTACAGCATCAAAATGACAGCCGTATTCACTGTACAGAGCCTCACCGCCCTGACCAATGCACTTCAGTCTATCTGTTTCAATAATTCCGGTTTCACTAGGAATATAAGCGTGCATTATACAGCCACGAGCCCCTTTTCTATGAGCAACAGTACCATTAGCATCATAATCATCAAATAACTGACCTCTGAAATTGTTATTATCAATGATCATAACATCCGTAAACTTAGCGGAGGATGAAGGTCTGCCCGAACTACTCATTAGATAACCATTTTGAACTACAGGCATCCCCTGATAATTCTGAAGAACTAATACATTAGTGCAATACCTAAGTTCATCATCAACTGCGTCCATCAGCAACGAACCGATATCATTAGAATCAGCAAGAGACTGAGTCCTCTCATAGAACTTGTTCATAGGTCTGATCCAGTTGAGGATAGCACCCATGATCATAACCATGATGGTCGCAACAACTATCAACTCAACCAGGGTAAAACCTTTTTTATTTGTCTTTTTCATTATTGCGCCACCCCCTTATTCCTCAATGGTATCGTTCTTATGATTATCATTGTATTCTGTCGCACTAATGAACTTACCGCCTTCATAGTAGATCGATACCATATTGTCTCCGCCATTTTTAATCGAGTGATTAAGCATACAATCTTCAGTTATGCCTGTAGTTTTTCCGGTGGTTTCCCCAGCCTTCGTTATCTTCAGACAACTAGCAAGGTCGGTTTCACTTCCCTCAAGCTGCTCAATACCGAACTTTAAATATCCACCATTAGGTGCCCACTGGCGTGTTGGCAATTTTTGACCCATGGTAATGTTATGTTCGTTATCGAAAAATCTGAACCCACTGGTAGTCTCTATATTCCATGTTTTCAGGGTGGAATCACAATTGTATATCGTTACCCAATACTCGTTTGCAGAAAGATTCAACTGTTCAGCTGCAGTGAAATAAGACAGATCGTAAACTTTATCCTTATCATCACCATCAAGCTTGGCATAATATCCATAAACGTTCTTGTTTTCTATAACATCAGTTCCAAATTCAAAAGTCATTTGAAACTGATTTGTACCTGTTGTCATCGGAGAAACATTGGTATATTCGGGATCAAGAACTTTAGAAAAACTTGAGAAATGCTCAAGATTCGTGCTCTGGACATTAGTCTTTGTCATTCTGCCATTAGACTTAGCCTGTGCTTTCATACAAGCAGTTGCAGCCATTGTAAAACCTGTGGTAGCAATTGCGAATACTGCCATCGCTATAATGCATTCAACAAGAGTCATACCTTTTTTATTAGTTTTCATAATAAAAACCTCCCTCCTGCATTAATATGCTGCATATTTTTTGAGTACGAAGCATTCTTCTGCATACTCTTCGCCTGAACCTTTGACAGTAGCAAGGACTGAATAAGGCGAAACTTCGTTATAAACGATGGTATTGCAGTTACCTGATACTTCATATTCGTTACAAATAAGGTTACCTATAACAGCCAATGCATCACAATCGTTATTCATGTAATCAGGAGCGATCTTACACTGTCCACCCTTATTGGTTGACCAATATTTAGCTCTTGGCATATAGATACTAGCCTGTACCAAGTTGGTACACTCATCAAATTTGATAACAGTGCCCTCTGTAAACAGCATGATTATATTGTTTGATAGCAGCTGATATCCTCCAAGATCTTTATCTCCAGTAGGATTGAGGTATCCATCATTACCCTTCGCTGTTTCACTGCCCTTAAAAGCATCTGAATGCAGGAAAGATTCCAGATCCATAAGTACTAACTGGGTTCTGAATGTAAAATTCGGCTTATCTACGAACGTGCTGTGCTCATAAGTAGATACTTCACCTGATGAACTATATTGATCATAAACAGTGCCAACACCGGAGTCACTTACAAAATAGCAAAAATGAGCATTAGGTTTTTCAGGGTCAGATGAATTTCTAACAAGTATAATATTATTATTTTGTGTATGACCTCCATTCTTGAGGACAACAATAACATCACTCTTTGCTGCATCAACATCAATAAGGATCTTATCGTTTTCAAGATAATCGATGTAACATACACTTTTGTTTACTATATAGTCTGGCTTGAAGATCGCTCCATTATCACTTCCGTCACCAATTACCTCTTTATAGGTACCGTCAGAATTTTTATTGCTGAAGTCTGGATCTTTAACATTCTTAACAGAAGATTTCAAAACGTTCTGTTTGCCATCTTCGCCAACTTCATACATTTCTTTATACATACCACTGATATTAGTTACATTACTATTATCCAGGCACAGCAGATGTTCAGGATAGTAATAGTAAGGAGTTTCAGTAAGCATGGGGAACTGAGGTCTATTTGCTCTGGCAATACCTGTCCAGTTTTCAACAACTACATTATAATTACTATCAATTATAGTATTTTTTCCAGCAGGATCATCAACTGAGACACCATTAAAAGATCTTGAACCACTGTAAATATGAGGAACTTTTCCGTCAGCCTTTTTAGGTAACAGATGGATCGTTATATTAACTCCAGACTGATTGAACTGACCGGTTGTTGGACCATCAATATAAAGGTCACCTTCCAGGTATATGTCTCCATAGAATTTATTATTGATACCAGTAACTACCATATCACCATTGAACGCAGGACTAGAGTTATATACGTAAATATTTCCACGGAAATTGTTATCCTGTCCCTGACCCCATACAGTGTTGCCATTTGAATCTTTTGTCATAGCTTTCCAATACTCATTTTTATCAGGATTGGTTTCAGCCATAGCATCTATCATATTGCTGTCAAACTTGCTTTCACCGCCGATGTAGAGATAAGAAGTATAAACATCAACAGCATAATCTGTTTTTACTCCAAAGTCAACATTATTACCGCCAACAACAAGAGCTTCAGCTACATTTACATAGTTGAAATTGAACGCCGGTAACTGAGGATTAAGACTATCATCATATATTTCCTTTGAATGTGAGGGATCAAAATGAGGCTGGTTTGCTTGTACCATAAGAGATCTCGATACGTTGAGCACACAACCCTTTGAATCATCTACGCCGGCATAGTAGTAGGGATTACTTTTGAAGTAATTCTGGTTCTGAATAGACAATGAACCATTGATATCAGTATCACCGTAGATCTTGTTCTGGTTAGTATTGAACTTATATGGTGTGTTATACTTATCTGAATCCTTATCGGTCGCACCAGCTGAACCATACACCTGAATGTTATTAAATCTGTCACTGATACCACCTGTGGTACCGATGATTTCCAGTGCCTTAGGAGTATAAGTGTGCTCTCTGAGAGGCTCACAAGCAAGGTATGCTACAACCTGCTTTTCCTGGCCAAGATAAGAGCCTGTAGCAATAGCCTTCAAATAATTGTAGTTTCCGTCAATAACCGGTTCAACTTTTAATGTACAATTTGCATTATTCCATCTGGGCTGAGATTTTCCAACTCTCTCTTTACCATGGACAAGACTTTCGATTTTAACTTCAGTTTCACCAGCTTTAGCAATTCGCTTCATCTGATTGATCTTCTCCATGATCTCTGCTTGTGTGTATGTCGCGTTAGTCTGTCTTGAACCCGTTGTCTCTGCTACAAATGCTTTCAGACACGATGATGCAACATAGTACGCCTGTTTTTTGCGGTACTCTTTGTTTGTCCTGGCTGTTGTGTGTGCTACCAATTGAGTAGCCGCTATGATTATAACGACCATCATAACTGATACCACAGTTACTGTTGCCAAGACAGCGCCTTTGCGCTGTGACTTGAACTTAGTTTTCATAATTACCACCTTTCATTCTTTTGGTTTCCCGACTTTGTGTGAAATGATCAAAATAAAATTTTTAATCATTTTTTATAGCACGATTTGGCAGGCGGATAATTCCGCCCACCAAACGCTATAAACTAAATTAATTATACATTAGGTTCAGGCAGTGTTTTAACTACATAAATAGTCAAAGTCATTGAACCTTCAACATCTGTATCAGACGTTTTAACTGAAGATTTTCCATCTTTATCCTCAGTAGCAGGCTTACCATCCTTATCTGTTTCAGCAGCAAACTTATAGTCAACACTTGTAACTACCATTGTTTTTTGCTTAGCAGTTTTCTGCAGCTTATCGCAGAACTTCTCAACCTCTTCAAGTTCACCCTTATAAGGAATAGTAACCTCATAAATACCTATCGAAGCAGGAGCTGCAACAGCCTCACCTTTCGCGCCGGCCTCAGCATCTGCATTTTCAGGAGTTACAGGAGTAGCATCTTTACCAGTCTCATCAATATAATTCTGAACTTCTGTATCCATTTCAGTAGAAGGCCTTGAACTTGTAAACGAATAAGGATTGAGTGTAGTAACTATGTAATCTGTAGTCGTCAGAGCAGAGTTCTCAATCTCATTCTCATCCAGAAGATCATCAACTTCCTGAGAAACAACCTGTGTTTCCTGTATTGAATAGAAACTTGCTGTCATATCGCTTACTTCAGCATAAGCAGCTTTTATCCTCTCTGGAAGGTTTTCATCCGCTTTATTTCTGTCTTTCAAATCTGAAAGAGTAGCCTTTGCATCATCAAGTGCAGCCTGAGAATCCTGAAGTCTTTCGATAGCGGGCTTTATAAAGAGCATTACACCTGCTACCCATACCAGAATTACTATAACTGCTGTAAGTAAGATCCTATCACGATAATTAAGTTTCATCGATTAAGCACCCTCCTTCTCTAAATAAATAGTCAGACCATTGATTTTAACGGGATCATCTTCTTCGCCCGTACCGTTGTAACCCTGATACAGAACATATGCAGAGAAATCAAGATCTCTCAGATCATCCACCAGTTTCTTAACGTCTTCCTGTTTTTCAACAGTTATCGTATTGATGGTTACGGTACCACCCATAAGATCAAAAGACATACCATCGTGTTCAGCCTTATGATCTTCAAGAACTTTCTGTATTTTATCAAACTTATCCTTCTTCATTATAGGAAGGGTATCGATATCCAGCTGTATAGTCTGAACATAGTTCTTATACTTGTTGATTATTTCCAATCTATTATGGAGGAGCTGATTCTTAGCCTTGATCTCTTCCTCAGCCTCTATCTGCTTATCGACTTTTGCTTTATCGTTATCGATTGAACTTGCCTTCAGAGAAATGAATCCATAAACAGCAGCGATCAATATAGCGGAAGCAGCAGACAGAATGCCAGCGGTAGTCAGCATTGAACTGAGACCAGCGGAAGAATCCTTGCTACCGGAGTGATCAACTTCCAGAAGATTAATTCTCTCGGTCTGCTTGTTTCTTCTGTACAGTGCACCGATAGCATTAGCAAATACGGTGAACTCGAAGTTCTCATAACCTGTTATCTGAGAAGGTGTGCCCAAAACGGAAGCTCTTATCTCCAGACCATCCAGAGCATCAACGATCTTCTTGTAGTCTTCAATGAAACCGTAAAGGATAACATTTGACAGACCATTGCCGCCTCTTGCCTTGTTGAACTGCTCCATTCTGAATATATTCTCGTTCAGAGCTTCCAGAACATAGTCATCAGCATCGTACTCATCAGGAGAGATCGGTACGTATCTCGCGAAAGCCATCTGACCGTTCTCGAACAATGTCAGACCCAAGAAGTTGCTGTCAAGCTGACAAACCAGCAGAGGCATCTTATCAGCATTTGACTTATCACTCAAAACAATTCTGGAGATAGAATTACAGCCGATATTTACGGATCTGAGATTGATGTTCATTACAGCGAAGAGCTTTCTGAAACCTTCAACTATCGAAATGGGGCAGGCAGTTGCCAGTACTTTCAGCGATCCGGGATTCTGTTCACCCGCTTCACCTACAACTGTATAGGATATAGCATACTCATTGGAGATACCCATTTCCTGGCTCATGTGGTTCTGTACCATCTGCAGGAACTCGTTGCCCTTAGCCTTAGGAACTATAAGTTCCTTGAAAACAATGTTACTGGACGAGAATGTTACAACTGCGTCCTTATCCATCATCTGCTCTTTTCTCAGTGTTGTGAGCAGCAGTTCTGACAGACCAGAAAGCTGGATAACTTCACCGTTAACGATCATGTCCGCGGGTACCTGTACAGATACCGAGTTGTCGATGCGGATCTTGTTGGCCGTGTTATCACCTTTTACGATATTGATCTGCCTATCAGAAAAATCGAATGATAGCATTTATTCCTTCACCTCAATATAAAAATTTTTTTATTATGTATTTGCCTTCTTTCGCAGACGGCAATGATATGTGCGAGACTTGTCATCCAGCAACATATTATTCGTTTTCCATTTCCGAAATACCACCGTAAAGCATAGGGAATACAGCAGCAAGTACGAGACCTATACCAACACCGAGGATGATGATCATCAAAGGTTCCATCAATCCAACGAGTCGTGTTACTGCTGAATCGGCTTCTTCTTCGTAGAAGTCTGCAGTCTTTTCAAGGATATCATCCAGCGCGCCGGATTCTTCGCCAACGTAGATGATGGAGCAGAACATACCTTCAAATATCTCTGTCTTGGAAAGAGCAGTAGATACGGGAGAACCCTGTTTTACTTCGTCTACGACCTGAATGAACATCTTGTCAACATATGTATTGTTAAGTATTCTCGAAGATCTTTCAAGGCAGTCAACCATCGGGATACCGCTGGAGTAAAGAGAAGAAAGAGTTCTTGAGAAACGGCCTTCTGCTATCTTTACCATCAGAGGTCCGATAAGTGGCATCTTTAATTTCGCATAGTCGAATTTCAGTTTTACCGATTCGACTTTCAATGCATATACTATAACGCCTATCAGTATAACTACACCTATCAGCAGAGCGTACCACTTTTGGATAATGAAGTCACTGAATCCGAACAAAGCTTTCTGCAGAGCATTCATCTTATCTTCAGGCATCATACTCTTGAATATAGGCAGGATCTTTATACTCATAAGAATAACAACTGCGATAACCAGTACGAGCAGAACGATAGGATAAACCAAAGCGCCCTTGATCTTGTTGTTCAGCTTGTTAGTGTTTGCGTAGTATTCCTGCAATCTTTTCATGGTTATATCGAGCGAACCTGAAATCTCGCCTGCATCAACCATTGATATAAAGAAGTCAGGGAAACATCCGCGCTTTGCTTCGAGGGCTCCCGAAAAGCTTTCGCCCTTCTGAACTTCCTCATAAACCTGCTTCCAGACTTCCTTAGCACCCTTGTTTTCTTCCTCTTTATAAAGGATATCGAGGGCTTTTACGATCGTCAGTCCGGACGACATCATCGCGGACAGCTGTCGGCAGCAGTACGCCAGCTCAGCCGTATTGAACCTGTGAGCGGTCTTTTTGCCTCCGCCCAAAGCTTCGCCATAGCTTACACAGAACAGACCCTGCTCATATATCTTTTCAAGCAGTTCCTGCTCACTGTCAGCTTCGTAGGTACCTTTGATGGTCTTACCCGTGGTATCCTTAGCGACGTAGCTATAATTTTTCATATTGTAGATACACCTCCACCATTTTAATGCTTCACAGCTTATGCCGTCTGACTCAGCAGTGCATCAAAACACAACAAGGCAAAAACTACAAAACATATTTTTATCATTATATCATTTTTTTGATTTTTTTACAAGTCAAAATACCGATTTTTTTGCAATTTTATTCACAAAATACTAATGTTATTTTTGGTTAATACTCACTATAAAGATACATTTTTTAACCATTTAACAAATTTATAAAGCTTGCAGAGAATTTTTTTGTACTCGTTTATTCTTCTAACCAAACATCAGATGAGAGTCATTCTTCAGTGTCATTCTCTTCGATCATTTTATCTGAACTATCGACCGTCAAATGTCTTCCCGAGGACAGCAGAACGGGGTGCTTTTTCACATAAGTCTTATATGATATAACATATGCCGCAAATGCCGTTCCCAGCATGACAAGTATCGAGAACATTACACCTATTATATAGTTGTCACCCAACAGATCGATCACCCATCCCGCAGGATAATACAGTACCATATAAAAGATCTCGCCTTTGCCCTCAGCATTGAAAGAATCGCGGAAAATCGCGGGTATAAAGTAAAACATACCAACCATTATCAGCACTGCAAATATAGTGGTCAGGCTCCATTCTTCATAGGCTGTATGCTTTCTTCCGTCATCGAAAAACACCCATATAAGAAACAAGCATATCACCACTGTACCCACTACAGACTTGACATCGGGCTGAGTAAAGAAATTCTTGATGCCTATCATTGAATAGGGAAGAAATGTCACCAGTGAGGGGAAAAGCACCGCTCCGGTGAACGCTCCGAACACCACCAGTGCCAGCAGCAGACCCAGTCTTGCAGCCGTATATCCGACTACGAATCTGAGCCAGTCATATTGTTCGCTGCCCATTTTGCACCTCCCTGCTGCAAAGTTGTGTTGCTTTACAAATCACACAAACATCACATTTCTTTATATAAAATATACAAAACCTAATCATTGGCTATATCCTGCTCAAACAGCCCTTCTACCAGTTCTCTCAGACCACTGTTCTCACAATTGTCAAGGTGAGGATCTTTACAGAGTATCTGCTTGGCAGTTTCCTGTGCTTTTACAAGAACTTCCATATTTTGGGACATATCCGCTATCTTCATCTTAGGCAGACCATGCTGTCTGCTTCCGAAGAAATCACCGGGGCCCCTGAGTTTCAGATCTTCCTGCGAAATTTCAAAGCCGTTATGATTTTTTGAAAGTATCTTCAAGCGCTGAACGACTTCCTCCGTAGGATTATCTGTTATCAGGATACAGGTCGATTTGTGCTCGCCTCTGCCAACTCGTCCTCTAAGCTGATGAAGCTGCGAAAGTCCGAACCTGTCGGCATTTTCTATCACCATAACTGCCGCATTCGGTACATCCACGCCGACCTCAACTACCGTGGTAGAAACAAGAATGTCAAGTTCATGAGCTTTAAACTTCTTCATGACCTTTTCCTTGCTGTCGGCAGAAAGTCTTCCGTGTAGAAGACCCACCCGATACTCGCTGAAAACGCCCTCGGATATCTCCTTGGCGTAGCTTTTTACATCACGAAGATCGCTGTCGCTTTCTTCAATCATGGGGCAGACGATGTAAGCCTGTCTTCCCTCTTCCAGATACTGCTTGACGTACCCGAAAGCACGCTCTCTCAGCTTTCCCGTGACCGCGTAGGTCTCCACGGGCTGTCTGCCCTTGGGAAGTTCTTTCAGCACCGAGATATCAAGGTCGCAGTATATCATCAGCGCCAGAGTTCGGGGGATAGGCGTCGCGGACATTACCAGCTTGTGGGGATTATCTCCCTTTCCCGCCAGCAGAGCCCTCTGCCCAACACCAAAACGGTGCTGTTCATCGGTTATCACAAGACCCAGCCGCTTGAATTCGGTGCTTGCCTGAACCAGCGCGTGAGTTCCCACAATAACATGATATTCACCCGCCGCGATATCTGCCTTGGCTTTTTCCTTTTTCTTCGGTGTCAGAGAACCTGTCAACAGCACCACCTTTACACCCAGCGGTTCAAGAAAACCTTTCAGCGTTTCATAATGCTGACCCGCCAGTATCTCCGTCGGAGCCATCAGCGCAGTCTGAAAACCGTTCTTATAAGCGAAGTACGCCGCGCCCGCCGCAACTGCGGTCTTACCCGAGCCAACGTCGCCCTGTACAAGGCGGTTCATGGGAAAAAACTTCTGCATATCGCAGATGCAGTCGTTTATCGCGCTTTTCTGACCATCGGTCAGCTCAAAAGGCAGAGCGGAGTAATACTCGTCAATGCTCTCCGCCCCCATGGGACATCCTGCCTTTTCACGGCTTCGGCTCTTCATCATCAGCATACCCAGTGCCAGCGTCAGCAGTTCATCAAAGACCAGCCTGTTTTTCGCCAGTTCAAGGGTGTGCATATCCGTGGGATAGTGGATATTCTGCAAAGCGTAACTCAGTGAGCACAGCCCCTGCTCCCTCACCACATCAGGCGGCAGAGGTTCGTAAATGAACCCGCCCAGAGAATCCAGCGCAGTCCGCATATTCAGCCTGAGCTGTTTCTGCGTGATGCCCTCGGTCAGACGGTACACCGGCTGAACAAGTTCCGCATCAGCGGGATAAATCTGCGGAGAATTTATCTCCCGACGTATCATATTGCCCGTCAGCTTTCCCACAAGAAAATACTCATGCCCGACTTCCAGTGCCTTGAACATGAATCCCGCGTTGTAGATAACGATAGTCAAATCGGCAGTATCATCGGTGAAGATAGCCTTGTACACCGTCAGACCCCGCCTTATATTGCCTTCGGGGAGCTTGCGCACCACCCGACCTTTCAGCACCACCTGTTCATTCAGGGGCGCATCGCGGATAGCCTGCGGTTCATTCATGTCGATGTAGTATCTCGGGAAATGGTACAGCAGGTCATAGACCGTGTGAACGCCCAGCTTTTCGTAAAGCTCGCTTTTTTTCGGTCCGACCCCCGCGAGGTACATCACGGGCTTTGCCAGTTCACCGAGCATATAATTTCACCGCCTTAACATATCTTCATTCATATTATAACACATTCACATAAAAATTGCAAGTGCATGGCACATATCTTTTGTAAAATGTCACCAAACCGTAATATTCCCAAATAAAAAAGGACGACCCAAGCCGTCCCGCAGATATATAAATTTCCCGGGAAAAGCCCGATGCTGGCATTATCCCTTGTTTTCGGTATTTTCGTGAATTTCGTCCGTTTCGTCCTTATCGAGGTTTTCCCGAATAATTACACCTGTTCTTAAAACAATCAAACTATGTTTTTTGTCGATGTATACAATTGTAATTTCAATTTCGCCGTGGTATAATATAAAGCACGATTAACCATCAAAACTATTTATTAAGGGGTAAACTATGAAGACAAGAAAAATCATTTCAATTCTGTGTGCGGCTTCAATGGCTTTAGCTATGACAGCTTGCGGTAAAGCAAAGGAAACCGACACGGATAACAGTTCAAAATCAGAAACTGCAACAAAAGCTTCTGCCGATGAATCAAAAGCCGAATCCATTGACTCCGCTGAATCAGCTGTCGAGTCCGATGTTTCGGAACTTTCCGAATCTCAGAAAGAAAGTTCATCCGCTAATGACAGTGTTGAATCTAAATCCAAGGACAGCGAAGCTGAAATATCCGATGATAACACAGCAGAAACACCCGATGATAACGCGGAAGAAAACACCGCTTCCGAAACAGGCTCAGATGAATCCGATACCATGGAAGTCAAAAATGGCGGTTTGATTTATCATATACCAAGTAATTTTTTTGAAAGCAAAGATAACGCTAATGGCTCTTCGTACTATGCTTATAGAACACCCGATGACACCACAGCAAGTTATTTGATCGCTTATTCTCAAGATTTTCCTTCGCTTGAACTTAACGAAGCCGCTTTTGAATCAGCCGCACAAAGTATCATGAAAGGTTATGTAAAAAAAGCTGAAACCGACATCGATTATAAACCAACAGAAATTAAGCATAATACTATTTTGGGAAGAAATGAATATGAAATGGGTTATATAATAGATAGCAAATCCGAGGAAGAATTTGACTATATGTTTATATCCTTTATTCAAAGTCCTGACATAGAAAGCATAAACTATGTAGTTCAACTTTTTCGTTTCAAAGACCAGGAAATTGATTATGATTATATAGATGATGCCGCAAAAATGATCTACTCTGTCGAAGAAGACCCCGATTTTGCTGACTAAAATCATTGGCACTTCATTCAGCAAAATATTTCATCAACAAAACCACCAAAAAGACCGCCCCACCCGGGACGGTCTTTATTATTGCCTTATTGAATTATCAGCCCATCACAACGGTGATATTGGTCTGCTCGGTCATCTTGCACTCGCATACGAAGTTGCCCTCAACTGCCTCGCCGTTTACGGTTATCTGCTTGATACCGCTCTCAACGTGGTCGGGGTTCTGTATGTCGATGGACAGGTGCTTGCCGCGGAAGTTCTTCTCGATCTTGAAGCCGTCCCACTCACTGGGGATAGATGGGCTAATTACCAGACCCTCAGCATTAGGACGCATACCGCAGATACCCTCAACACAGCCTACCATTACGGTAGAGCCTGTACCTGTCAGCCAGTGTACGTGGCTTCTGCCTGCGTAAGGTGAACGTGTGCTCTCGGTGAACTGACCGTGTACGTATGGCTCAAGCACTCTCTGCTCTGCCTTGTCGTTCATGCTTGCGGGAGCGCTCTCCTTGAAGTACTCGAAAGCTCTGTTGCCGTGACCCATCAGGGATTCTGCCAGGATTATCCAGCCCTGTGTCTGGCTGAATATACCGCCGTTCTCCTTGGTGTCAGGGTTGAAGATGTGCATCAGCGCACCATCGAAGTAGTGATCTACATAAGGAGGATCCATCAGCTTTACGCCGTAAGGAGTATTGAGTATCTCGTGTACCTTATCGAGAGACTTCTCAGCCTGCTCCTTGCTTGCAAAGCCCGAAATAACTGCCCAGCTCTGGGGGTTCAGCCACATTGAAGCCTCGGGATCTTTCTTTGCACCAACGATAACGCCGTTGTCGCGGATACCTCTGATGAATCTGTCCTCGTCCCAGCAGTCAGAAAGTGCCTTGCCCAGCTCAGCCTGTGCCTTGGTGATGTACTCGATATAATCGGTATCCTTTCTCTCCTCGGCATAGCCCTTGATAACGCTCATAGCGTAGTACAGCTGGAATGCAACGAAGGTGGATTCGCCCTGCTTGCCCATTCTCAGGCAGTCGTTCCAGTCTGCGTGGAGACCTGCGGGCATCTTGTGTGCACCCAGTCTCTCCTGCGAGAATCTGATAGCGTTCTTGAGGTGCTCGTAAACGGAAGCCTCTCCGCCGCCCTCTTCTGCATATACGATAACTTCGTCCAGGAATGCCTTGTTGCCTGTTTCGCCGATGTACTTAACGATAGTCGGGAAGAGCCACAGAGCGTCGTCTGCTCTGTAAGAGGGGTGACCTGTCTCCTTAGCGTATACGGAATTCTCGTCGTTCTCATCGGGACAAGTCTCGTGACCTGCCTTGTGGTCGAACTTAACCAGAGGCAGACCGCCGCCGTTGGATACCTGTGCTGACAGCATGAATCTTATCTTCTCAGCAGCAAGCTCGGGATTGATGTGGATAATACCCTGAATATCCTGAACAGTATCTCTGTAACCGTAGCCGTTTCTCAGACCGCAGTAAATAAAGGATGCAGCTCTCGACCAGATGAATGTGATGAAGCACTGGTAAGCGTTCCAAACATCTACCATGTTGTTGAATTCCTCGGAAGGAGTCTCAACCTGGAAGTTGTTCAGCTGACCGTGCCAGTAATCAACAAGTTCCTTGACCTCGGCATCGACCTTGCCTGCAGCCTTGTACTCGCTCATGATGCTCTCAGCAGTAGCGGGATCCTTCTGACCCAGTATAAAGATCAGTTCCTTGGTCTCGCCTGCTGCCAGTGTGAAATCAGACTGGAGCGCACCGCAGGCATTGGAGTTGTAGTTCAGCACGTTGTTGCACTTGCCGCTCTCAACTGCGATGGGGTTGCCGTAATCTCTGTAAGAGCCGATGAAGCTGTCGAGATTACCGTTGTAAGCACTTACATCAGCGCCCACCAGACCGAAGAATCTCTCTCTGTGGTTTGAACCGCTTGCATCCTTGCCGCTGTTCTCGTTGATGTGCTGTACTATCTTATTGCCCTCAAAGGAGGTACGTGTGATGAACAGGGTGTACTGGAGATTTACCTGATCCTGCTCGTAGTTATTTTCGTTGGTGAACTCGATAAAGCCCCAAGTTGAAAGGTTTCTGGGCTTGTCGCTCTCATTGGTGACCTTAACTCTCCATACCTCATAGGTCTTGTTCAGGGGCACATAGTAAGTAAGCTCGGACTTGATGCCGCTGTACTGTGAAGTGATGGTGGTATAAGCTGTACCGTGGTGGCACTCGGTCTTGTATTCATCAAGGCTCTTGCCAACAGGCTGCCATGTAGCAGACCAGTAATCCTTAGCATCGTTGTCCCTGATATAAACATATCTGCCGGGGAGACCGATGTTAGAGTTGAAACGGTATCTTGCTATTCTTCCGTTAGCGCCGCTCTTGACAAAGCTGTAGCCGCCGCCGTTGTTTGAAACGATAGCGCCGTACTCGGGTGAACCGAGATAGTTTGCCCAGGGTGCGGGAGTATCAGGGCGGGTGATGACATATTCCTTGTTTTTCAGATCAAAATAACCATACTGCATTGTCATTCTCTCCTTAAATAATTTCATATCGTATTCCGAACGCATAGGCGTTACTGTTATTGTAACATAAAAACGATTTTTTTACAAGGGGGAACAGAAATATTTTTTCAAAAAAAAGTAAATTTTTTAGTGCAGGATAGCCCATCACCTCAGATTTATTAACATATGAACTTATAGAAAATATATGAAAACGCACCCGCGGGTCATTGCGGGTGCGAAAATGTTTTCGATATTGTGTAGTAAACTATCATTCCAGCTGATCAATTATCACATAGTTTTTATCAATGTTATTATCCGAAATACATTCATTAACAAATTTTCTGACTTCACTGAAATACTCGTCCCAGCTTTCTACTTCCTCGCCCCTGTCAGGATTTTTCTGAAATCTTACAATCACAATATCATGATCAGGTGCAGAACGATCTATCCAGTCTGAACTTTTACCAAAAACAATTTTGAACCCAAGTTCATACCCATTATCTGACAGACGTTCTTCTATTATTTCTTTTATCTTTTCAACATCTGTTATCTGTACGTTCGATGATGTATCACTATTGACAGTAACAGTATGTTTTTCATCATCCTTAGACTTTACAGCAAAGATAATACCAACAATTGCAGCTATGAGACAAATAATACTTACTAAAATAATTATCTTTTTCATATTCAACCAACCTGCCTTTAATAAGAAATGTACGGGTTATCTCTGTAAAACTGAAGATGATACTTTGAAATTCTTGAACCTCAAATAATTTCATATCGTATTCCGAACGCGAAGATGTTTTTATTATAGTGTCGGGAATATTCAATCTAACTGATTAAATATCACATAGTTTCTGTCAATATTATTTTGCGAAATACATTCGAGAACTTTTTCACGGATTTCGCCCAGATACTCATCCCAGTTTTCTATCTCAGAACGCCTGTTATAATCCACTGAAAGCCCTACAATTACAATTTCATGGTCAGGTTCATCAGGCAGCCACCAACTTGAATCCTGTATTTCTACATTAACGCCCAGTTTATAACCACTTTCCTCAATGCAATCATCTATCAGACTTTTTATAGTTTCAACATCGGTTATAAGTTCGGCAGATGAACTTTCGTCATAAACAGCAGAGGTCTCTTCAATTTCAGATGAGCTGTTTTCGTATATAACGGAATTCTCTTCACTTTCGGATGAAGTGTTTTCGGCGGAGGAAGAAGTTTCATCGTTTTCAGAAGAAGTCTTTTCCGAGGTCACTGAGGATTCCTCGTTGTCATTCGGTTTTGCGGAATTACAGCCCGACGAGGAGGCGACCGCAAGGATACACAATAACAGCGGTATGAGTTTTTTAGCATTCATAGCATACACCCCCATGATATTATTTGATATAATTATAGCCGTTTATTGCAAAAACGTCAAGAGGGCTACACCACAAATTTTACACAGCCGAGCTAGCAAGAGTGTACAAAAAAACGGACTCCCGCGCTCAACGGCAGTCCGCATATATCACTGTTCAAGCTTTTTAAGAAAAGCCTTTGTCCTCTCGTTTGAGGGGTTGTCGATAACGTCCGCAGGGTCACCCTGCTCCACGATAACGCCGCCGTCCATGAATACCACATGGTCGGATATGCTCCTTGCAAAGGCTATCTCGTGGGTGACTATAACCATAGTCATTTTCTCTTCCGCCAGTTCTTTCAGAACTTTCAGTATCTCCGCCGTAAGCTCGGGGTCAAGTGCCGATGTCGGCTCATCGAAGAACAGCATTCTGGGCTTCATGTTCAGAGCCCTTGCTATCGCCACACGCTGCTGCTGTCCGCCCGAAAGCTGATGAGGATAATAGTCCGCCCTTTCGGCAAGACCCATCTTTTCCAGCAGTACCTCGGCATCGTGCATTACTTCTTCCTTGTTGCGCTTCATTACGTGTATCGGCGCATCGCAGATGTTCTTCATCACCGTATAGTGCGGGAACAGATTGAAGTTCTGGAACACCAGTGAAAAATAGCTCTTTATCTCTTTCAGCTCTTTTTTAGGCAAATATTTCGCATCATCCACCGCGGTCTTTCCGCAGTACACCATAGTGCCGCCGTCAACCTTTTCAAGCATCGACATACATCTTAACAGCGTGGATTTTCCCGAGCCCGACGGACCCAGTATCGAGACCACCTGTCCCTCGTTAACGTCCATGCTGATATCTTTCAGCACCTCAAGGTCATCGAAGCTTTTGCGGAGGTTCTTTATCTCAAGTAATTTCACAGCACAGACCTCCTATTTAAAATAGTTCATCTTCTTCTCGATGAACTCCATCACGAAAGCCACCACGAAGTTGAATACGTAGTAGAAAAATCCTGCCACGAAAAGCGGCATTATCGTTGACTGCGACGCAGCCACCTGCTTCGCAACGGTGAACATCTCTGTATACGCTATCGCAAAAGCCAGTGAGGTATCCTTTACAAGGGTGATGACCTCGTTGGTTATGGCAGGCAGAATGTTCTTCATCATCTGGGGAAATACTACCTTGAAGAATTTCTGTGTCTTAGAATATCCCAGTATCTCGCAGGCTTCGTGCTGACCCTTGGGCACAGCCTGAATGCCCGCACGGTATATCTCGGCAAAGTAAGCCGCGTAATTCAGCGAGAATCCTATTATAACCGCATAAAATCTGTATTCAGGCGTAGTTCGTACACCGAATAAATAGAAAGGTCCGAAGAATACCACCAGCAATTGAAGCATCAGCGGCGTACCTCTCACCACCGAGATATACAGCTTCACCAAAAGGCTCAGCGGCTTGAATTTTGACATTCTGCCGAAAGCTATCAGCATACCCAGAGGCAGTGCGAACAGCAGTGTCAGGAAAAATATCTCCAGAGAAGCGCCCACACCGCTCAACAATTTCTGACAAACGTCCAGCAGCTTTTCAAGCGTCCCCATTTGTTCTGCAAGTATCATCATTCAGCCTTAGCGTTGGGGTCAAAGCAGAGACTCTGCTTGTCAATGCCCTTATCAGCCCATTCATCGGCTATCTTATCAAGTGTGCCGTCCTCGGACATCTTAGCCAGTGTTTCCTGTACGGTATCTCTAAGTTCGGTATTGCCCTTCAGGAAGCCTACACCGTACTGCTCGGTGGATACCTTTTCATCAAGTATCTTGAACTCGCTTCCTCTGTTTGCAACTTCGTATACAGCAACGCCGTAGTCAAGACATACAGCCTCGGCAGCGCCAGAATCAAGGTTCATGAAAGCGGAGTTGTAATCGCCTACCTGCTGGAGGTCTGCAAAAGAAGCCGCCAGAGCCTTGTTGTCATCGCTTGCGTCATCGCCTGTCAGTGCGTGCAAAGCAGAGCTGTCAGCCTGTACGATAACAACCTTGCCCGAAAGGTCGGCAAGCTTTTCAATACCCGAATCAGCCTTTACAACGACTACCTGAGAGTTGTCAACATAAGGAGTAGTCCATGTGTAAGCGTCCTCTCTGCCGTTGATGGTGAAACCGTTCCAGATGCAGTCGATAGAACCGGAAGAAAGCTCCATATCCTTGGAATCCCAGTCGATAGGCTGCTTTACCAGCTCCCAGTCGTTGCGCTTGCATACTTCCTCAGCAAGAGAAAGGTCAAAGCCAACGTACTCGCCGTTATCGTCCTTGTATCCGTAAGGAGGGAACTCAGCGTCAAAACCAACTGTGAAAGTCTTCTTGCCGCTCTCGCCCTTCTTGTCATTGCTACTGTTCTTGCCTGCACAGCCTGCCAGTGCAGCAGTCATAACTGCCATGGACAGTACTGCTGTAAATATTCTTGTATACTTCATAATGATATCCTTCTTTCTCGTATTCACTTACGCACAAAACGGCTGCCTGGGCAGCCACAAGGCTAAGTATATCACATTGGTTGAGAATTGTCAATAGAAACGGCACACCGCACAGAATTTTAATATTCCGTGCATAAGCCACTCACACATCATCGCTGCTGATGGCTATGCCCAGAACTCTCGCCTTTATCGCCAGTTCGGTACGGCTCCTGAATCCCGTCTTATCCAGCATTGAGCGCACATGGGACTTCACCGTGTTCTCGGATATCCCAAGCTGTTCAGCCACCTGCTGATTTGTCGCTCCCGTGGTGACGATACGCAGTATCTCCAGTTCCCTTTCGGTAAGTTCCGAACTGTCCGCCAGACCCAGCTTAACCTTTGGGCTGCTGTCAGGGTAGATGCTCTCCCCTGCCACCGTCCTGTCCATTACTTCCAGTATGGTCTGCTCGTCGGCTTCCTTGTACCAGAAACTCTCTATACCTATGCTCTTCGCCTTTTCAAGCCACGAATACTCGGGCATGGAAGTCACAGCGATTATCTTGATATCGGGACGGAGCTTTTTTATCTTCTCGGCGGCTTCAAGACCGTTTGAACCGTCATTCATAAGGATATCCATGAGTATCAGGTCAACCTGATGCCGCAGTATATACACATCTGCCGCCGATGCCGAGCTCAGTGAGAAAACCAGCTCGTACTTCGGTGAATTGTTGACGTACATCTCAAATAGATGCCGTGATATGGACTGGTCGTCAACTATCATTACCCTGTACTTTTCCATAGTTTATTCCTTTCCGCCGACCCTTACCGTCAGCATGAACCGAGGTCTTGATGCTATCTCCATCTCGCCCCTCACCTGCTCAACAGCGCTTCTCAGGCTTTTCAGACCGCCGCTCTCGCTTATCTCGCCCTCGGGGGGCTTGCCGTCGTTTGTGAAAACGGCTGTTATCACGCCGTCTTCATCGGTTATATCAACTGTCAGCACGCTGCCGTCAGCGTGCTTTACAGTATTTGTCAGACATTCGTGTATCGCTATCGCCATGACCTTTTGCATTTTTTTCGGTATCTCGCCGTTGAGTATCAGCTTCACGCCTACCGCCTCCGCCGCTTCTTTCAAAGCAACTATGGGGTCGGCACTCTCATCGGGAGCATTCTCGCCCCTCAGCAGACCCGCTGTGAACTGCCACATCTCCAACAGCGCTTCCCTGTCGCCGCCGCGTATCAGATAGCTTTTCAGCGCCAGCAATGCCCTGCCCACATCATCGTGAATGCGTATCTTCGCAGCCAGAACTTCCTCCTCGCGTATAATAGCGTTCATCTCGCGGGTGTAGTTCCTTATGCTTCGGTTGACTTCCTCCAGATGAGCATTTCTCTCTTCAAGCTGAAGTCTTTTGCGGTATCTCTCGGTAACATCGTAAGCGATAAGTTCCCATATCTTTCTGCCCTCTATCATCATCAGACTTTTCTGCACGTCCCACACACTGCCGTCATTCAGGTGTAGATAATACCCCTTGCCGCGGCTCTCGGCAGTACAGCCCTCAGCAAGATCTCCGCTTTGCAGTCTTTTTTCAAGCTCGCGGCTGTCGAAGAATGAAGAACCCAGCGCCTCACGGCATATCATCTGCATGGTGCTGTTCACCAAAAGCGGAAATCCCTTCGAGCTAACAAAAGCCACTCCGTCGGACATACTGTCCAGCCCCTCTTCAAGGGACTGAGGTGTCAGTCTGCTTTGAATCATCTGCTCCTGCCTGAACATCAGCCCTGCCCATATCATAGTCAGAACTACCTCTGCCCCCAGACAGAAAACCGCGCTGATACGCTCCGCCCACTGTTCAACGACAGAAGGCTCGTTGCCGCCTATAACACATCGGCTGACTTCCGTTATGCAAAGCAACAAAAACAAGCACAGCACCAGCGATGGTATTATTATAATGTTAGTCTTTCGGCTCAACCCCGCGATACGCCGCCGCATCATCGCCGCAAGAAACAGGAATATCAGCAGATAGACCGCCGTTCCTATCGCCGAAAGCGTTACCGATGAAATATTTCCCAAAGTCACCGAACATCCGCCCCCTTTGCCGTAAATATCACAAAGGTGCTTCCGTCCTCGTGTACTATATCTATATTGCCGCCAAGTTCTTCACCGCGGCTGAAAACTTCATCGCTCACAGGCTCACATTCGCAGTCAAGCTCCACACGAAAATCTATACCATCATCAAGCCTGAGAGTGACCATCACCGCATGAACATCATCATAGGCACTCTTAGCCGCCCTGCTGAAAAGCTCGTACATGAACAGCACTGTTTCCGCAGGAAGTTCCCTGCCCTCAGGTATATCAGCCTGTCCCCATATATCCGAAAGCTCCAGATATCCCAGAGATTCCTTCACCGAAAGCCCAAGCTCGCCGCTGTCGATAACATCATTGCTGCCAGCCAGCAGAAGAAGATTTGAACACCTCTTGATGAAAACGCCGTCTATCGCCGCCCGCTTCATTCCTGAGCGGAAACCCTCTTCATAATCGGGAAGTTTGTTCAGCTGCCTTGAAAGGCTCTCAAAATCGGGATTCAGCCGCTTTGAGATGTTGTCGTAAAGCATATTCTGCTCCGCAGTACGGCGGCGGCTCTCTTCAAGCTTGTTTGCCGTATCCAGCATTACGTGTTCCTCTTCAAGATAACTGCGGGTCTCTTCAAGGCGCATATTAAGCTTTTGCAGCTCGCTTATATCTTCCAGCCAGTAGAAATATCCCCCCATCACAGGGTAGACTTTCAAAAGCTTGCTCCCACAGAGAGCTTCAAACTCCATCGCATCTGTCAGCTGTTCTTTAGTCGGTACAGGGCTGTTCTCACCCCGCAGATGTATCTCAAGTTCATCGTCCACCAAACCCGCACTTATGGAAGAAGCACGGAAAAATTCCTCATGGTCGGTATTCGACGGCAGCATATGCGTGATAACAAGGCTCTCCCAGAAACACACAAAGAACAAGCAGGTAAAATCAGGAAAAGCGTACATACGCTGAAACAACATCGGGTCATCATCATTCTTGTAGCTGATGAAATAAATACCACCCAGTGCCACAATTACAGCGGGCAGCAAAAAACTTCGCGAAAACTGACTTCTGGTACAGCTTCGCAAGGTCTTGAAAAGTATGCCCAGCACCGAAAACACCAGTATGCCAATGGCACAATAGTAAAGAGGGCCATAACGGTAGCTGATAAAAAATTCATCATCGAACTCAAATGCCAGCTGATGCAAGTCATTGGTACCGATACCGACCGCAACCACCGCAGCAGGTATAAAAGCAAAGACCCACTTCCGCGAAAGTTCATAGTTGTCCGTTCTTCCCGTGTAGAAAGCCGCCATAAACAGCAGCATCGGCAGCATCACCATTGGCAGATAATACCAGTACCATATCTGCCTGCTGATATCCGAATCCTGAAATATAAATTCGTACCTGATGGTATCAACAATATTCCAAAGCATCATCAGAACCGCAGAAACCGTGAGTATACGCCGCATACCCTTCTGCGGGAATCTCCGACGCGAAGCAAACAGCCACATAAGATAGACCGTCAAAAGCAGTATCGAAAGCAGACAGTGGTATGAAAAGTCCGTCTTATCCAGCACGACCTTAGCCAGCCCGGCAAACAGCGTCGCAGACATACCGAAAATAAGCTCCATGCGATGTTTACGATTTATCGGCACATACTCACTCCCCTTCCGTGACCCGGACTGCTTCGGGCGAAAATAATAATACATTAATTATTATAACAGATTTCGCAGGAAAAGTAAAGTCCCGATAATCGCCAAGAAGTGGGTTATGCCAAGGAAACAAAGCGCGCGGTTTATGCGACTGCGTCGGCATATGCCTCGCGCTAGCAGGCTTGCGGAGAGCACACCATCAGCAAAGCTGATGGTTAGAGGCAGAGCCTCTCGGTCAAGGCGCAAAAGTGACGTGATAACAATCAAAGCAATAGCAGACTATCTTCCGACCATGTCAAAAAAAGCGGGCGGTCACCAAAATCCATGGGTGAACGAAATGCTCGACCCACGCCATCTATTCGGGCGCACAGAACGCCCGCGCCCGCCGTCAAACAGCGAAGCGCCTTTGACGGCTCGACCCGAACGGAGAGAGGGGCGACAAACCCGCAGTACGTTTATTAAATGCAAATATGTATGTAATAAACGTACTGCGGATAACCTGTTCTTATTATAGGTAATTCGGTATCAGGTCGCCCCTCTCTACGTTCGGGTCGAGAAATCGGATTCGCTGTCGCTGTCCGATTTCAATGCGCGGGTATTATTCACGCATACCAAATGATACGGTCGTATACTTTGGTACACGCTCGTACAATTTGGTATGCCCGCGCATTTTTGGTATACATTGGAATTTTGTTTTACTATTATTTCTCGTTTTGCATTTTGGTTTTGCACCTTGATGCGAGGGCTCTGCCCTCGCGCTCCCGCAAGCCTGCTAGCGCGAGGCTTGACCGCGCGCTTTGTTCCCTTGGCATTCTATCCCACTTTCGCAAAAAAAGCAAGCAGTACAAAATAAGTACCACTTGCCTCATCTTACTCTTTAATTTCAACAGTCTCCCGCTTTTAAATCTCACCCTTTATCCTGCCAACAAACCGCGAAGCATCAAAGGAGTCTATCCCCCATACCGCACTCAAAAGCAGTATGCCATAGTAATTTGAGAAATATCTACCGCTGGCTTCCCACATCATCAGGAATATCCACAGCCCGATAAAACACATATTCAGAGCCAGTCCTATCCGTTCGCGCTCGGGGCTCAGATTTTCTCCCGCAGTGGTTGCCGAAAGCATTGATATCAGCAGTATCAGCAGATACACTCCGCACGCGCCGAACCATTTTTTATAGTATTTGCCGTCATAGGTTATGACCTCGTGTATCGCCGAACGCTTCTCGATATTGTCATCGAGAAAGTCCGAAATCGCCAGCGTGCCGTCACCGAAATCTATTGCCGTCTTTTCACGCCTCAGCCTGTGTGCGCCGCCTAAGCCCATCTCGTTGTATCTCTTGATAAGCTCTTTTTTTATCTCGCGGTCACGTTCCTCTGTATCGCTGAAAGACCGTGTGAAATTGTAGTCAGCACCATTATACCTTCCGTCCTTGCAGGCGCCCATCATTATCCAGTGCGTCACAGGCGTGTTCATCTGACTTGCCTGTGCCTTGTCGAAATTAGCATAATACAGCGCATTAAAGCCTGCGAACACCGCGACAAATATCGCCAGCTGAGTTACTGCAAATATCCCCAGTTCCTTGAATTCTCCGCGTATCAGCAGACTAAGTCCCAGTGCTATCACGATTATCAGCACCGTGAATTTTATCTCTGCGCCCAACGCCGCCGATACAGCCGCAGCATAATACAGCAGAACTTTTTTCAGGCGATTTTCCGATTCGCGGGCATATATGAACAGCAGTATCGCCAGAGGTGCCGCCCACATCGACAGCACGTCCGTATAGAAAGCCTCGCTCATAAAATACAGCACAGGACACAGCGCCATCAGCAGCATAGCCGTGTATGCCGCTGATGTTCCCAGAATTTTCCTGCAAATCTTCACCACCGAGAACCTCATGACCGTCAGCGATATGCTGCCCATTATCGTTGCGATAAGATAGTAGTTGGTATTTTCGCCCCAAATTGCGTGCGCTGCGGTGAATATGCATCTGTAGATCGTCAGCAGCCCGAAGTTGTTCGGGAACCACAGGAAGTAGTCAGAATATTCATGCAGATCACCATTATTCAGCCAACTGATAGCACCGCCGAAAACCGCGTCCAGATCCCACATAGGGGTGTATTTCAGCACCCCCGCGGGGATTATCTGCAAAATGAACATCACCGTGAGGTAGATCAGAAATACGTAGTCGAAGTTCTTTTCCAGCTTTTCCTCATTTTGTGCGAACTTTTTCTTCGCCCACAGCATAAAAGCCAGCCCCCACCCGACAGGTACGATAGTCAGGATAGTTCCCACAGCATCGGGGACAGTTCTGAGGGTACCGTTTATTATCACGAACAGCAGCACATAAACATATATGGCGACTACTGTTCCTTTCAATATTTTTTTCACCGTTTGTCTCTCCTTCCGTAACGCATACTTTTTAATTATAGCATATATGTGTATAGTATGCAAGTCAAAAAACGGAAGAAGGAAGGCTTAATTTCGCGGCAAAAAAAGTGGGGCACTGGCAAACTCTGCCGCGAAACAAAGCGCGCGGTCAAGCCTCGCGCTTTGTTTCCTTGGCACTCTTACCTCAGTTCAGCTACCTCACCACTTTTGTGCTCATTATGCAAGTTGCGCCCCTCAAACTTTCATTTTCTGCATTTTGCATAAAATTACACCCTTTTCTCGGCACGTTAAAGACGTATGATACTAACTCTCCCTTTACAAAGGCGTTTTTCTTATGTAAGATGTGCTCCAAATGTCGGAAAATATCTGAAAAATCTGGCAGAAAATCTGTTTGAAAAGGTGCTAAAGTGAAATTTTGCTATTGACGTTTGCGCAAAATTGTGATAAAATATTTACCGTAAGATTTTTATCTGAAAGGAATTGATATTCATGAGCAATATTCGTATAGGTATAGTCGGCTACGGCAATCTCGGCAGAGGCGTTGAACTCGCTATCAGACAGAACCCCGATACCGAGCTTGTAGCTGTATTCACCAGAAGAGATCCCTCTACCCTCAAGATCCTCACCGAGGGCGTTGGCGTTTATTCTGTTAATGATGTAGCTGATTTTAAGGACAAGATAGATGTACTTATCCTCTGCGGCGGCAGCGCTACCGATCTGCCTGAGCAGACTCCTAAGTTCGCTGAGCTGTTCAACACTATCGACAGCTTCGATACTCACGCTCGTATCCCCGAGCACTTCGCAAATGTTGACGCTGCTTCCAAGAAGGGCGGCAATATCAGCGTTATCTCCGTGGGCTGGGATCCCGGTATGTTCTCTGTACAGAGACTTTACGGCAGCTGCATCCTCCCCGAGGGCAAGGATTACACATTCTGGGGCAAGGGCGTTTCTCAGGGTCATTCCGACGCTATCAGACGTGTTGAGGGCGTAGCTGACGGCAAGCAGTACACAGTTCCCGTACAGGCTGCTATGGACGCTGTAAGAAACGGCGAAGATCCCGACCTGACCACAAGACAGAAGCACACAAGAGAGTGCTTTGTAGTTGCTGAAGAGGGCGCTGACAAGGCTAAGATCGAGAACGACATCAAGACAATGCCCAACTACTTCTCCGACTATGACACCACTGTAAACTTCATCTCTCAGGAAGAGCTGAACAAGAACCACAGCGGTATACCTCACGGCGGTTTTGTATTCCGCAGCGGCAAGACAGGCGTAAACGGCGAGACTCGTCACATCATCGAGTACAGCCTGAAGCTTGGTTCCAACCCCGAGTTCACATCCAGCATCCTCGTTGCATATGCAAGAGCAGCTGTTAGAATGAAGAACGAGGGCATGACAGGCTGCAAGACCGTATTTGACATTGCTCCTGCATACCTCTCGCCCAAGAGCGGCGACGAGCTGAGAGCTTCGATGCTTTAATTTAAACGATCATTTAAAAGAGACTGCTTCGGCGGTCTCTTTTTATTATGGCAGATATGAGGTAAGAATGCCAAGGAAAAGAGCCTTGGCATTCTATCCCCCTACTGACTTATTTTATTCCCTAATTGCGGTTTTTAATTATTTCCGAATTATTATTTCGCTCTAAAATTCTCTTTCCTGAGATTTTTTCTTAAATAATATTGAAAAATTTCCAGAAATGTGCTATAATTTATATTAAATACATACAACAAGCCCGAACAGAGGTTTTGATAATGACTAACAACAGAAAACATATCGCTTTATTTGTCGGACAGGCTGACGAAAGCTATCAGAGCAGATTCATTTCAGGTTTCCTGAAAAGCGCTTTTGCTCTTGATATGGACGTTTGCGTGTTTTCGATGTATCATAAATATCAGAATACGGCTATACGTGAAAAGGGCGAATCCAACATATTCACACTTATGCGCCCCGAATTATTTGACGGCGCGGTGGTGCTTGCGGATACTATCCAGACGGCGGGGGCAGCGGAAGAGTTGGACGAATGGCTGCATGAGAATTTCCACAGGGACGTTCTGATGATAGAATCACGGAGCAAATATTTTCCCAGCGTTTACACCGATTGTCGGGAGTCCATAGAGTCCCTGATAAGCCATCTTGTGAAGGTGCATGGTGCGAGAGATATCGCTTTTCTCTGCGGAAAACAGTGGCACGAACACTCGCAGCAGCGTTTGCGGGCGGTGGAGTCTGCGCTGAAAAAGCATGGGCTTCCTCTGCCTGATGACAGGGTGATATACGGCGATTTCTGGTATCTCAGCGGTGAGATGTTCGCTGACAGGTTGATTTCAGGTGGCAAAAAGCTGCCAGATGCTGTTATATGTGCAAACGACTGCATGGCTATCGGTCTTTGTCAGGCTTTTGAGGAGAGGGGCATATCCGTGCCCGATGATATTGCGGTTGTCAGCTATGATTCGACCGTTGAGGGGCAGACTTCGCCTAAGGCGGTGACTTCTGCGTTTATTCCTGCGGAAGAACTGGGCGAGTATTCGGCGGGGTACATGGCTGACAGGTTTGCAGGGCGGGAAACTCCCGAATTTTATGCGAAGCCAAGGCTTTTCATGGGTGAAAGCTGCGGCTGTCCTCACAGCGATCCCCCCGAGATAAGCATACGCAGAACCGAGTGGGGAACTGTTATATCTCAGGAGGGCTTTGATTCGGTAAACAACACGATGGCTGACGACCTGCTTTCTCAGACCGACCTTTCGGAGTTTTGCGGGACGGTATACTCCTATGCTTTTCAGCTTGGGGCTGAGAATTTTCATCTCTGTCTTGGTGATATGTGGCGGTACATGGGCAAAAGCAGTGATGTTCATTACGGCAACGACGGCTATCCCGACAAGATGATATATGCAGTCAGGTTCAACAAAAGCTTCAAGGACGGCATTGCGGGGCTTGATGTGACTTTTGACAGCAGCAAACTTCTTCCTGACCTTTTTGATGAACGCGAAAAGCCGAGGGCTGTGTTCTTCACGCCTGTTTTTTCGGAGAATGCCTGTTTCGGGTATGCGGCGGTGGAGTACGGCGACAAGGCGAGAAGCTATGATGAAGTTTACAGAAAATGGATAATGCTGGTGGCTAAGGGTCTTGAAGCACTTCGGAGATATCTTGAAGCGAACCGAATACAGGAACAGCTGAACAATCTGAAAAGCTCGAAGTTTGCGGCGATAAATGCGGCTTATGAAAATCTGGATAGTGAGGAAAAAGAGGATTATCAGCTTGTTACGAAGATACTGGACGACAATCTTTTTACATACAAATTTCAGCCGATAGTCAGCACAAAGGACGGTTCGATATTTTCATACGAGGCGCTTATGCGGTCGGATACGGAGAGAAATATCCCGCCGCTGACGATAGTAAAGTATGCAGATATGCAGCACAGGCTGGTGGACATCGAGCGGTCTACATTCATGAACGTGCTGGATATTGTTGAGAATAATGTGGAAAAGCTGGGCAGGGCTAAGATATTTATAAACAGCATACCCGGCATACAGCTTGAAGACGATGACCTTAAAATCGTTGAGGGCTACCTTGAAAAGCTTTCGGACACAGTGGTGGTAGAACTTACCGAAGAAGCCGAGTTGGGTGACGAGGAACTTGAAAGGCTGAAAGGGATACTTCAGCGGCACAATATAAAGATAGCCGTTGATGATTACGGCGCAGGATATTCAAACGTAAACAACTTGCTGAGGTATATGCCGAACTTCGTGAAGATAGACAGGGCGCTTATCAGCGAGATACAGATAAAGCCCCAGAAACAGCACTTTGTAAAGGACATAATAAACTTCTGCCATGAAAATGACATACTCGCTTTGGCGGAGGGTGTTGAGACTTCGGACGAACTGCGTGTTGCCATAATCCTCGGGGCTGACCTGATACAGGGTTTTTACACGGGCAAGCCTTCAAGTGAATTTGTGGGGGAGATAAATGAGAATGTCCGCAAAGAGATAGTTTCGTACCACACCGAATTTGTGGCGGTGGACAATGTTCAGCGGTACATCGCGGGTAAGACGAACCGTGTTTCGCTTTCTTCTCTTACCAAGGAAAGCATATCGGAGATAGTTGTAGGCAAGGGTGCTATGATATACAAGGATATCACGCTTTACGGCACTCCCGGCGCAAAATCGAAGATGCATATCAGCATTGCGAACGGCTACAAGGGCAGGATAACGCTGGAAAACATCACCCTGACCAACAGCAGCAAATGTCCTGCCATAAAAGTGGGTGAGTATTCAGATGTGACGGTGGTGCTTTCGGGCGACAATGTATTGATGAATTCGGGCATAATCGTTCCGCAAAGTTCAAAGCTGACCATTGAGGGTGACGGCAATATGGTAGTAGTGCTGAACTCTCCCGAATTTTTCGGCATAGGAAATCTTCCCGACAAAGCGGCGGGCGAGTTGATATTCGCACAAAGCGGCACTATCGAGATAAAGGGTCACGGAAGCACCGGGGTATGTATCGGCGGCGGCAACGGCGGAAAGATACGAATGTTCAGCGGGCAGTACATACTCAGCACCAACGGCAGCAGGACGGTGGGCATAGGTTCGCTTTCGGGGGACGCTAATGTACTTGCCGACAGCAGTAACATCATCATTGATTTTAACTCGCAGGAGGGTGCTGCCATCGGTTCTGTGACGGGAAGTTCAAAGATATCCATATCAAAATGTTCCTTCAAGCTTCGGGGTGACGGTTCGGAGATAGTGGGACTGGGTTCGCTGAGGGGCGAAAATGCACAGGTATCGGTGGATATTTCAAGCCTGAACATGGATATCGGCGGTATATCACTGACGGGAATAGGCGCACTTAGGGGCACAACAAGGTGCGAGATGTCTTCGACTGTAATCAAGTTCATACTTTCGGGTGTGGATTCGCTGGCTGTGGGTGGATATTCAGAGGACACCTTTATAAGAATGAACAGGTGCGATGCAAAGTGGGACATCAGGAACAATCTTGATACGGACTGCTTTGCAGATGATGAGAATTTCAGGATAATTAACGGCAGCGGCAGGTTCATCGTGAACGGCAGGGAGATAATGCGCAAAAACAGCAGCGAGTGAACCGTCGGCTTATCGGACAAGAGATGTCATCATCGCGGACAGATAATTTTGTTTTATTTGACAAGAATTAAATAGCAGAAACTTGTATTTTCAACTCACGGTTATTTAGTGATTATAACGAAGTTTCAAGGTTTTTTCACAAAATACATGACAAATCACTAATTATATGTTAAAATTAGAGTAACATATTGCGGGGAAATTTTACCGCAGCAGGATAGATAACAAGGGGAAATTTTTATGTTTACATGGAATTTCAGGTATGCTTCAAAAGCGCATCTTGCAGATACTTTCCAGCAGCTGAAGCTGGATCCGAAAAACGGAGATATACTTATAAGGATACACACGGCTATCCATCTTGAAGAAGAAGCGGTGGAACTTGCACGCTATATTTCACAGCTGCTGCCCGAAGCCCATATCTTCGGCACAAGTACCTCCGCGGCTATATGCTGGGGAAAACTTATACAGAACCAGTGTATAATCTCTGTAACACAGATGTCGAAAGGCACCATAAGGACAGCCATGCTGCCCACATTCGAGGAGAATGGTCTGCCTATTACTTCTGATGCCCTTTGCATGGCTGTAAAGGAAGCTGTTATATCCGATGATACAAAGCTGATGCTGACTTTCCTGACGAGAAAGTATCTGGGCGTGTACAACTTTGTTGAAAAGAGCAATGTATATTTTCCCGGGGTGCAGATGATAGGCGGACTGGCGAACACTTCGGAGGTCAGCCTGAAAAAGTTCCTTGATTCGGGCTTTGTTTTCAACGAGAAGGGCTGGTCGAACCGTGCCATGATCGTGGCGGCGATAAGCGGTGCAGAGGTGGAGAGTTTCAGTTCCTGTGCAACCGGTGTTCAGGCGCTGGGCGAGGAACGTGAGATAACCGACACTTTCTGTTCCTGCATACTTTCAATGGACGGCAAGGACGCAGCTAAGGAATACCGTCTGGGCATAGGTGATGAACTTACCGACAGACCCGAGATGACAAATCTTTTCCCTTATGTTTATTCAGATGTAAGCGATATACCTATATTTGTACGTTTTTCGGAGAATCAGTCGCTGAATGATATTTTTGATAAAAGTGAACCTGTTATCGGCAAATTACAGGAAATGTATCCCGATAAGGATTATGACACAAAGTGTGAGAGGATATGTGCGAACCACAATGTAACTGCGGGCAAAAAGATCAGGCGTGCATTTATATATGACCGCAAGGTAATTGCGGACAACCGTTCCCTGTTCAGAAGGATAGAGAATTTCGAGAAAGCTGAAACGCTGTTCGGTTACTCCTGCATAGCGCGTTCGATGATATACTCAAACTGCGTAAAATGGGAGCTTTCAGCGTATGAGAACTCGAATATGTGCGGCTGTATCACTGAGGGTGAGATAGCCCATGTTGACGGCAGGAACACTTTTGCAAACTGTTCATTCGTTGTTTCGGTAATAGGCGAATCGCCTGCTACACAGGAGTACAATCCTTATGCGTTCTCCCACACGGATTCTCTGGTGGCTGACAACAGAGAACTGCTGAACTATCTTTATGACATCGAAAACAAGCTGAATGCCAACGAAGCTTTCTCTGCGGCAGACAGCTTAAAAGCCTTTGTGCGGGACGTTGAACTGAAGATGCTGTATTCGGATACGGAAGAACTGCCTAATGCCGCTGCCATGAATATGGACATAAAGCTGAAAGGCTATGACCGCATCTGCATGATAAACGTGTATGAGACTTATGCGATGAACACAGCGTTCACCACCGCGATAGTTGACCTTACCTACAAGAGTTATCTGACGAAGTGCATGGGTTTTGCAAAGCGTAAGGGATACAAGGTTTACCATATCAAGGACTGGAACATCGCAATCGGTGCGCCCTCGTATATGTTCGCCCTTTCGGAATTTGTCAGCGATATGGAGATACTGCAGAGGGAACTTTTTGAGACATCGGAGGACTACATCGCGATAGTTCCCCTTTTCAGCGTGCTTGACGGCTGTACTGTGGAAAATATCGAGCAGGCTTATTATTCGGCAAGGCTTACGATGTCAAGCAAGAATATACAGTTCTGTGTGAGGAATGCGAATTCGGATATGCTTGATGAGGAAAGCATACGGGAGCGTTACCACATGGTAAACGTGATAAACTACGCTATCAATCACGACAAGGTTATACCTTATTTTCAGGGGATACACGATAATACCTCAAACACTATACACCACTACGAATCACTGATGAGGCTGGAAGACGAGAACGGTGATATCTACTATCCAGGCAGTTTTCTGGACGTTGCAAGGTCTTACGGTCTGCTTTATGATTCGCTTTCGATGAGAATGATATCCAAAGTTTTTGACAAATTCAAGGACTGTGCAGATAAAAGCGTCAGCATAAACATCGGCATGAGGGACATCAAGAACCGCGAGATAGTTGATTACATTTACGATTTTCTTGCGACGGTGAAGCACCCCGAGAACTTCGTGTTCGAGATACTTGAAAACGAGGATATAGACGACTACAACACTCTTGTGGCTTTTGTGGACAAGATACACGACCTCGGGGGACAGATATCCATTGACGATTTCGGCAGCGGATTCTCGAACCTGAAACACATAGCAAATATACATTCGGATTATCTGAAAATAGACGGTTCTATCGTGCGCAACTGCACTGTGGACGAACAGTGTGCTAATCTGATAGCGCTGATAGCTTACTGGAGGGAACTCAGCAACCGCAAGATGCGCATAATCGCTGAGTTTGTGGAAAATCAGGAGATACAGGATCTTCTGCTGAAATACAATATAGACTATTCTCAGGGCTATCTGTTCTCAAAGCCTTGTCCCGAGATATGACAGGGGTGAGCGGATGAGAAATAACAGAAAGAACGAAAAAGTCATCTGCATGATACTTGAAGATATCAGCAGTGATTTTTCAAAGGAACTGGTAAAAAATGTTGCGAATGCCATTTCGGAAAACAAGCAGGTACGTCTGGTGGTTCTGCCTGTGAAGTACGATTACGGCATGGAGGACAAGTGCCTGCACAGATACAGAGAGATGTACAACAATATATTCCGTTTCAGCGATATGTGCAGTATCGACGGGCTTATAATCCATCTTGGCAGTGTGAACGAGAGGGACAAGCAGAAGCTGAGTATAATCGATACATTTCTTGACAGGCTGAAAGATATACCGAAAGTGCTGGTGGCTTCAGACCTTAAAGACGCTGTTACGGTGAATTACAACAACGAGAGCGGCATACGGGAAGCTATTGAATTTCTGGCAAATATCGAGGGGCTTACAAAGATATGTATGCTTGGGGGCAGAGAGGACAACAAAGATGCCCGCGCCAGAAAAGAGATATTCATAAAATGCCTTAAAGACTACAAGCTGGACTACACCGAAGACCAGTTTGAGAACACGGATATGAGTGAGGACTCCACTGAGGCTGCTGAAAGGCTGCTTGACCGCAATCCCGGGGTGCAGGCGATATTCTGCGTAAACGACGCTGTTGCCAAGGGGCTTTATCCTGCGCTGAAAGCACGGGGTAAGGTCATAGGCAGTGATGTGATGGTATTCGGATTTGACAACACACGTATGTCCAGCGACCTTGCGCCGCCATTGTCTTCAATCGGTTCTGACAGTTCATCGCTGGGAAGCAAGGCACTGGAGCTTCTGCTTGCCATGATAAACGGCGAGAAAGTTGAATCGGATACCGTTCCCACAAGGCTTTACGGAAGGGCTTCACTGCCCTATGAGATGTATGATTACACGCCTGTTGAGCTTTCAAAGGCTGAGGCTTCTTTTGTATACAAGATGTTCAACGACTGCTTTTACAGGTACCGCCTTGAATCCATCGACAGGGAGAATATCGACCTTAAAAGGCTGTTCTATGAGTTTATGTCGCAGATGCTGATAGCAAGCAAACACTCTTATATGGATCTTGAGACTTTTGGCAGACTTTGCGTGATGATAGACAAGTTCTTTGAGAGGGGTGCCATGCAGTACACCGACTCCATCAAGCTGACAAAGAGTATCGAGAGGATTCAGGTCAGCATGAACAGGCGGGCACATTCTCTGGCGGCGACGGTGCTTATCAACAGGCTGTTTTCACGAATGAAAGATGAGGCTATCGTCAGTCAGTCAAAACAGATAATCAGCAATGAGCGCAAGATGAAGATGATACGCCAGCAGATAAAGGAATTCATCGTATCGGGTATGGATAACACGGAATCCCGCGGGCTCTACCGCAGTTTCGACAAGCTGGGGCTCGATAATGCTCTGCTGTTTATTTTTGAAGAACCTGTGATACATTATTGCGGCGAAGAGACCGTATTCCCGAAGAATATAATGCTGAAATGCATGATGCACATGGGAGAGCTGTACCTGATGCCAGAGGAAAGGCAGAAGTTCAGAGTGGAGGATATATTCTGCTGCAACAAGCTTTCCATGCGGTGCAACGGACTTGTGACATTCCCTGTGATATGCGGGAACAAGTTCTTCGGGCTGCTGATGTGCGAGCTGACAGAGGATATCTACGAAAACGGCGAGTTCATCGCCATGGAGCTGGGCAGAAGTCTGGCATTATCAGAGTTATAAACACTGCCCGAAGCGGAACGTACTTCGGGCTTTTTTATTGCCGTCAGCCGCTTTCTCGGGGTTTCTGCCTGCAAAGGCTTGTACTTTCGTGGGGTGATATGCAGGCGGCGATAGTTTTCCATCCTGCGGGGAGTGTTATTGGTGTGCCATTAACAGGGGCGGTCGTATTCTGTATATCGGTATTTCTTAAAATATAATCATATCCTCTGACCCATTTGTTCATGGGCGAACAGGGTTCCGCGGTTCTGACTTCATTTGTGTCGGGTTCAACGGTGACGGTAAGTTCGCTTTCACAAACGGTATATCCGCCCGACAGGGAACGTCCCATCATTGCGGCGATAGGGTCACTGACGCGCACGCCTTTTATTGCTTTGAGTATCTCATAAAGTTCTGTCATAGTTTTTTCCTCCTTGGGTTACTGATAGTTGATAGTGTGAAAATGATGTATGAGAAAAACGTCTTTCACTATCAGCGAAAAATGCCAAAAAGTTGTACGTTTTTGTACAACTTTTACAGAAATATGTCCGAGTTAAAAATAAAATCATTTGTTTGCCTAATGACAGAAGTGAGCCTTTGTATTAAATACACATAAAAAATCCGCAGAGGATATGACCTCTGCGGATCGGAATTTTTAGTCTTTCATGCATATCTCGGTGATCGCATTCGCGTACATATTCAGGTTCAGCTTGAAAGTTTCCATGGAGATATGTTCGTCATCGCCGTGCATATTGTTGTTCTCCCAGGGGAATTCTGCGCCAAAAGCAACAGCACCGGGGGTGTTGTGGACGTAGGTTATGCCGCCCTCAGCGATGCATTCGCCTTTTTCGCCCTTGACCCTTTCGTAGACCCTCAGCAGTGCCTGCACGAAATCGCTGTTTTCATCAACATAATGGGGTTCCATGCCCTCGCAGGTATCGATAGTGAAGCCGATACCTGTTACTGCGTCCTTGATTATGCCGCTTATCTCGGCGTAGGTACGGTCTATGGGGAAGCGGATATCTATACCGCCGTTAAGTCTGCCGTCCTTGGTTTTCAGTACGGTCAGCGCACAGGTCATCTTGCCAGATATCTTGTCCTCAAAGCCCAGACCGCAGGTCTTGCCGTCGAACTCGCCGTGGGGGAACAGCTTTTTCAGACCCAGAAGAAGAGCGTTACTGCCCTCGTAGCCCGCAAGGAACTTAGTGATAGCATTATCGCCGTTTTCGGGGCGTGAACCGTGTGCCGAAAGTCCTACGGTGAGGGAATCTCTGCCGTCAGCATACGTTACAGCGCATCTGTCGGGGATTGCGTTTATCGCCATACCTGCATCTATTGAAACTATCTCGCTGTCCTCAAATGGGGCGGAGAAAGTCATGTGTACCATGCCTTTTTCACAGTTCAGCACAGGGAATGAACCATCGGGAGTGAATACCATGGGCGGGAATTTCTCGCAGCTTTCGTAGTACTCCATATCAGTACAGCCGTTTTCCTCGTTTCCGCCGAATATCACGCGGAAATTCTTCATGGGCAGACCCATCTCACGGATAGCCTTGACAGCCCATAATACCGCAGTTGCGGGCCCTTTATCGTCGATAGTTCCTCTGCCGTAAAGCACGCCGTCCTTCTGGGTGAGTTCAAAGGGCGGATAACTCCAGTTACTGCTTACAGGCACGGTATCGAGGTGCGCCAGTATGCCGAGAACAGGTTCGCCCTCGTTATTATAATCGCCCCTTATTGCGTAGTTATCGAAATTCTTGGTCGTCATGCCAAGGGACTTCATCTTGTTTTCGCCCCATGCAAGTGCCTTTGCCGAACCCTCACCAAAGGGCTTGACTTCGGCGTTTTCGTCAGCGATACTCTCTATCCCGATTATCTCAGCGAGGTCGGCAAGTATCTCATCTGTGTGCTTGTCAAAATATTCCGCAAAAGCTGCGGCAAGCTGTGTCTTATCCATATCATTCGCCTTTCCCTATTAAAAATACAGGCGGTTTTCTTCCCATGACTAGCCGGGAAGAAAACACCGCGCTGTTTATATCTCGTTAAATATCCCACGCATGACCTTTCAGGTGCTTTGCGGGCTGCTTTTTGTTGGTCAGCGTCAGCAGCATTATCTCGGAGGGGTCGTTTATCCTGAATTTTCCGAGACCCACCGTCACCGCCATGACTGACTTGCCAAGCCTGTACAGACCCTTTGTGTACTTAGGCAGAAATCTGCGTTCGGGGGAAAGAAGACCGCCTATTATGGGCAGACGTATCACGCCGCCGTGAACGTGTCCCGAGAACACGATATCCGCGCCCCACTGTTCGTAGGCATCAAAAAACAGAGGATTGTGCCCTATCAGCAGGTCGCAGTGGTCCGGATCGGGCTGACCCAGATACCTTGCTATGGTATTGCTGTCGGGGACGGGCAGGTCATTGTAGGAACCGTCCTTGTTTATGAAGTATTTCAGCGGCATCTGAAGCCCGTAGATGTTTATTCTGTCACGCACGCGGCAGATGACTGCCATCTCGTTGCGCAGGGCGTTTATACCCATGCTTTTCAGCTTGTGGAACAGCGCTTCGCAAAGTTCGGGGTGGTGCATCTCGTGATTGCCGGTGGCGTAGTATACGGTGGCTATCTCGTTCAGCGCCTTGATAAACTTTACTTTGCCGCCCAGTTCCTTTTCGTCCTTGCTGTAAAGATCACCCGCAAACACGATGATATCGGGGGCTGCCGCCTTTACGCTGTCAAGCAGAAAGCACTGATCCTTTCCGAACACCTTATGATGAAGATCGGCTAAAAGCAGGACTTTCAAGCCGTCAAAGGACTCGGGAAGCTTTCGGCTGTATACTACTTCCTTGGAAACTACAAGCTGTCTGTTGCCAAGAAAAGCATTAAAGCCCGCAAACAATGAACCTGCTGCGAGCAGAGCAGTTTTCCATTTCATTTTTTACCTCTTATTATACGTACTGTTTTTTGGACAGTATCTCTATTCGTAGTCAAATTCGTCTTCGCTGATAAGCCCGCGGATAAACTCCTCAAAGGTATCGGCAATGGGGACTATCCTCATGTCGTTTTCCTGTTCGATATAGACAACCTTGGGTTCGCCCTCTTTGCCGCATTCACGGTAATCGAGAAAGACCATCTCGTGTCCTGCGGAGGGCGTATCGCATATGGCTACACCTATTGCGGGGTATTCCCATTCATCTATCCAGAATTCTGTACCCGTTTCACCGCATACCGAGTTATCCTTTTTCCTGTCAACGCCGTAGATGCCCTCTATGGAGATGTGGTCTTTTGACCATGTAGTGGGTATATCCATGCGGAAAGCAGTATTATTCGGAATACCGCCGTTGTGCTGCTTTATAAGGTATTTGTAGGACTCGGGCAGCTTGTAGCCCAGTTCCTTTTCGATAGACTCGATATACTCGTCTGTCGGCGATTCGCCCACATATTCATCGAGGGCATATTGGCTGTCATGCCAGAAGCCCGTAAAATCGAAGTTTTCAAACATAGTAGCCCTCCGTTTATGACACTTTTTCAAGCGTCTGCAAAAGTAAGTTACGGATTTACTTTGCTGCTGATTCGGGAGCAGATTCTGTACCCGCAGCCGATTCTATGGTGAACTCTCTGCCCATTTCGGTGAAAGCATTGGTAAGGTCTTCCATAGTGTTCTGGGTAGCGTTGTCGTCTTCGATGAGTGCTACAACGTCCTTGTTCATCTTCTCCATGGAGAATGTGTCCTTGATATCTTCAAGGCTTACTTCACTGCCCTTGTAGAGGTATGTGCTGCCCGATACCTTGATGTTGTCATAAACCTTGGCAACTTCGGGTGCGGAGCTTTCTTCCTCGTCAGCAGATACAGTGACAGACCTTTCGGGAACGCCGCTTCCGTCCTCGGTGTTCTTGCCCTTTCCGCCGAAACCTAGTCCGCTGCCGTCAAACAGACCCAGCAGCTTCGCCAGCAGCAGTGCCAGTATCACTATAAGTATCAGCACTACGAAAGTCGCAGCCCTGCCGCTCTTTTTCTTCTTTTGATTCTTCTTTTGCTTTTCAGCGTCTTCTCTGTACATTTTTTCGACCTCTTTCTCTATACTCATAGTTTTATCCTCCTGTCATCTGGCAGTATTTATAAAGGTGCAGTAGAAATTCTTGTAGCTTTTTCCAAGCCTTCCCACCGCATCAGTTATATCTGAAACATCACGGAACAGTGCACGGCTGCCGTCGTATACAAAGGCACACAGCACCACGTCCTCGGCGGCTATGCCCGCCTTTGTCAGCGCCTCGCTTATGGCTGAATACACATCGCTCTCCGAAGTCACAGCAGTTCTTGCAAGCTCGGTATCGCCGTTTGTGACGATAAGCTCGCCCCCGGGTGAATACTTCAGATTTATGGTCAGCATCAGCCCTTTGCCGAAATTTTCCAGCGCCCGCTGATTGGCGGCGGCGTCCCTGTTGAGGTTATCAGCCCTATCCTGCGCTTTTTTGATCTCGCTGTCAGCCTGTTTTCTCATGTTTTCAAGCTTTTCCTCGGATTCTTCCCTGACCTGTACCACCTCGGCTTCAGCCTGTGCGATACGGCTGTCAGCGTCCTCGCGGACTTTCGTACTGCCCTCCTGCACGTTTATCATCATCCAGAAAAGCATGATGAAGATAACGTCAAGCAAGGCGGTCAGTTCGATAACGATGCCCTTATTTTTCCTCATCGTTATCACCCTCGGACATTCCGAAAAGCTCATTCAGCAGAGCCACGCCCTTTTTGGAAGACCCGCTTTTCGGGGCTTCTTCCTTATACTCGGGGATATCCTCGTCGTCATCTGTGATACCGAAAAGGCTGCCCATCATTTTAAGGCTCTTCTTCGGTGAAACAGTGCTTTTATACTCCTCCATCACCGCGGGCTTTTCCTTTATGGTGCTGACTTTTCTCGGTGTGGGCACAGGTGCGGGCTCGGTATCAACGTCCTCCTGCTTTGTGCGGAAATTTCTCGTAAGATAAAGTTCAACGCTCTTTTCGTTGTCCTCTATCTTCGCGGAAACTATGCCGTCAAGGAACTTGAATATTATAGCGAACACCAGTCCCCAGAATGTGGAAGTCAGCGCACCGTAGAAATTGCCCGTAACATTGGTGCTGTCCGATACAAGGCTAAGCAGTGATATTACCGTGCCGAGTATTCCCAGCAGAGGGAATATTCCCGTAAGGTTCACAAACAGCGAATACAGCTTGCCCGTGTGGTTCCTCATCGCCACGATATCCTGCTCTCTGAGTCCCGATATGTCCTTGTCAGCTTCACGCCGTGAAGCTCCGCCATCGGGAACAAAGACCGTCAAGTGCATTTTTTTGTACAGTTTATCAGCAGACTGTTTAAGACGGCGGTATACAACTGCCGTAAAAAGTGCCGCAAGAAATATAAGTATATCATAACCCCAAAGGTTCATGAATATTACCGAAATGAGTTTCATAATGTGTCCCTCTTTATGTATTCTTTATGCGGAACACTCCGCACACTATACATTATATAATAACACATTTATCAACAAAATGCAAGAACTTTTTCAATATTTTCATGTCATTTTACACAAATCAAAATCTGCATATACAGCAAAATCATGAGATACAAAAACGGACAGCATCAATAGACGCTGTCCGTGTGGTATTTATCAGTTATTGTGAGCTTCTTCGTACTTTTTGTGGTCGTTGTCCCTTATCTCAACACGACGTATCTTACCGCTGTCGGTCTTGGGGAGTTCATCCACGAATTCGATGATACGGGGGTACTTGTAAGGCGCTGTGGACTTCTTTACATAAGTCTGCAATTCCTTTACAAGCTCGGGAGAACCTGTGTAACCCTTTGAAAGCACGATAGTCGCCTTTACGACCTTGCCGCGTATCTCATCATCAGCGGCGGTAACAGCAACTTCCATTACTGCGGGGTGTTCCATCAGTATGCTCTCTATCTCGAAAGGTCCTATGCGGTAGCCCGAAGCCTTGATAAGGTCGTCAGTCCTTCCAACATACCAGAAATATCCGTCCTCGTCGCGGTAAGCGGTATCGCCTGTGTGGTAGATGCCGCCGCGCCATGCGTTGTCGGTAAGTTCGGGATTGTTGTAATACTCCTTGAAGAGTGCGGGGTGCTTACCTCTTTCAGCCCTGATGATTATCTCGCCGGTTTCGCCAACATCACAGCTGGTGCCGTCCTTGCGGATGATATCAACATCGTAAAGGGGCGAAGGCTTGCCCATAGAACCGGGCTTGGGCTTCATGCCGTAGAAATTCGCAACGATAACAACGCTCTCGGTCTGACCGAAGCCTTCCATCAGCTCCAGACCTGTGTACTCCTTCCAGCGGTTGAAAACTTCCGCATTGAGAGCCTCGCCTGCGATACAGCTGTACTTTATGCCCGAAAGGTCGTAGTTGCCCAGACCTTCCTTTATAAAGAACCTGTACATGGTAGGCGGTGCGCAGAATGAAGTTATATTGTAGTCCTGCAGAATTTTCAGCATCTTGTCGGGGTGGAATCTGTCCATATCATAGATGAATTCTTCCGCACCGCATATCAGCTGACCGAACATCTTGCCCCATGCGCACTTAGCCCAGCCTGACTCGGAAACCGTCAGGTGAATGGAAGTTTCATCAACATGATGCCAGTGCTTTGCAGTGGTTATTGAACCAGCCGCATAAGCGTTAGCATGGATAGCCATCTTGGGCTGACCTGTTGTGCCGGAGCTGAAATATGCCAGCATATAGTCGTCCTTGGACATTTCCTGCTTTTCAAGTGTGTCGGGATATTTGGACAGTTCCTCCATGAAATCAGTCCAGCCGTCTTTCTTTCCGCGGCAGATGAATTTCTCCTTGATGCCATCGTACTTTTTGCAGGCTGTATCTATACGATCCGCAACTTCATCAAAATACGTAGCGCAGACGTACTTCACACCAGCCGCATTGAAGCGGTAAACGTAGTCCTTGGGCATCAGCTGTGAAGTCGCGGGGATAAGGATACAGCCTATCTTTATAAGACCGTAAGCAAGTATCCAGAACTCGTAGTGCCTTTTCAGCACTGCCAGCAGCTTATCGCCCTTTTTAACGCCGTGTGCCAGCATCATGTTAGCGCACTGGTTAGTGAGTTTGCTCATTTCGGCATAGGTGAACTCCCTCTCGCCGCCGTGGTCGTTGACCCAGTGCAGCATCTTCTTATCGGGAAAGCGCCTTGCCAGTTCGTCGATGACGTCATAACCGAAGTTGAAATCATCTTTCAGCACAAGCTCGAACTTTTTCAGCGTGCCGTTCTCGTCAACCTCTTCATTGACGAACTGTTTATAAAAGTCGTTCATTTCGGACATATCATTGCCTCCATTTTTCTATTCAGTATTTCAGTATATCTTTTGGTGTGCGGGCGATATGGTCTGCACCCGCGGTAATAAGTTCTTCCTCTGTGCGGAAGCCCCATGTACAGCCAATACATTCTATCCCAGCATTGTGGGCAGTCTGCACATCTACGTTTGAATCACCCGAATGTATACATTCATCGGGCTTTGCGCCCAGCTCTTCCATTATCTGACAAATTATATCGGGTGACGGCTTGGTGGGTACACCATCGCGCTTGCCGTGTATGCTGTCAAAAATTTCCTTTCCGAAGAGCGCTTCGACAACATTTACCGTGCAGTCATCGGGCTTGTTAGAAGCCACAGCCAACTTACAGCCGCGTCCTTTCAGTTCAGCAAGAACTTCCTTTATGCCCTCATAGGGCTTTGTCCTGCACAGCATTCTCTCGGCGTACACCTTAGAATACTCCGCGTGAACAGCCCGTATCACCTCGGGGGTGCGCTCGCTTTCGGGGAGAGTGCGCTCTATCAGTTTAAGTGCGCCGTTCCCGACAAAGTACTTGTATTTCTCTGTTTCATGAGTGGGATAACCATGCTTTTCCAGCACGATGTTCACCGAATCTGCCAGGTCGCACAGCGAATCCGCCAGCGTGCCGTCCAGATCGAATATATAAAGCTTTTTCATAATATCAACCTGCCAAAATAAGCCGTATTACATCTATCCAAAATTCTTACAAACATACCAATTTTATACATTAATCAAATTTTTATACATCTGTCAAAATTCCATAGCCTATTATACTATTACCGCATGAAAATTTTGTGTTCGATATGTTACTAATTGATTAACTTATATGACCGATTACGATTATAAAAAAGCAGTATTTTATTAATATGTATCCAATTATATCCATTCAACATGATTTTTATCCTCCGTGAACCTAAATCTAATAAATATGTGAAAGAATGTGATGATAAGATAATAGAAGTCTTGCGAAACGAAAACAAGGATTTCCAGTTTGACAACAAGCGGTTAAAATCCGGTTTTATCCCTTGCATTACCTCGGGATAAGTGCTATACTGTCGGTGAAAGGAAACGAAGCGGAAAACGGCGGCTGACATCGGACCGATCACCCGATGCAGAAGATCCTGCGCTGTTGTCCCGCAATTACCTTCAGCTGAACTTGCGGTATACGGCATAAGTACCGTAAGCCCACAGCACGCGCGGCGCAGCCGATACCACTGCTGCCGCAGCCCACTATGAAAAGAGGTGTATGCAATATGACTTCGCGGCAGCCCGTAGGCTGCAAAACTGTCGGTGCAATAAGCAGCTTGTGCTTGGCAGGTAAGGTAAAAAATGTAAGTATTAACGCTTGCACACTCAACATCAAAATACTATGCAATAAAAAAACGGGAGGTCTTGCTGTGTGACCTCCCGTTTATTTGTTATTGTATTTTTTATTTTATAAGAACAGTCTTACCCTGCCGTATTTCAGCAGATCTCTGTATGGAAAAGGCATATTTATGTTTCTTTCAACGCAGGCTTCAACCAGAAGCGCCGAAGATGGCTTTACTCCCTGTGCAAGCTCCATAGCGATATAATTTCTTATCTCTGTTATTTCGTTCTCATGTTCTTTGCACCAGTCGTTTACTACATAATACTGGGGCGAGTGTCCATTTTTCCTCTTTTTCTTCCTGAAAAACAACATTAATAACCACTCCCTCTTTTAATTATATAAATTACATGATTCATTCAATTGTTTTCGACTTGGTTTTAACTATTATATCACATTCAATCAGAAATGTAAAGGGGGTTCTATACATTTATAAAGAGAATTTCTGATTTTTGTAAAATTGCATCAACTCGTTAAGTAAAATTAGTTTGATTTTTATCTAAAAAATAGTTTGATTTTTATCCAAGAAATTATCTAAAAAATTAAGTCCGAAAGCACTTAACTTTCGGACTTATATTTATCTATTCATCATCACTGCTGCCCGCAACTGTTCCGCGGACGCTTCTTCCCTTGTCATAATCATCAAGAAAATGGTGGTATTCATCGCCTATATGGTAGCTGATTATCGTTTGCAGGTTGACATTCTCAACGCTTCTGAAAATGTTCTTATCTATGGCAGGGCTGACCTCACGAAGTCTTTTCAGCAGTTCCTTGACTTCCTGACGCTTGGAATTGCTGCTGCCGTCTTCGTAGACTTCTCTTTCCTCGGTGAAACGGCAGGCGCACTGTATGAATTCAAGTTCGTTATACTTGCTCCACTTGATGATATCCTCTTCGCGCACCATATACAGGGGGCGTATCAGCTGCATACCCTCGAAATTCTCGCTGTGTATCTTGGGCATCATAGTCTGAACCTGTGAACCGTAGAGCATACCCATCAGTATCGTTTCGATAACGTCATCGAAATGATGTCCAAGGGCTATCTTGTTGCAGCCCAGTTCCTTAGCGTTTTTATAAAGGTATCCACGCCTCATTCTCGCACAGAGGTAGCAGGGGTTCTGTTTTACGTTCACCACCGAATCGAATATATTCGTTTCAAATATCTTTATCGGTATTTCCAGCTTTGCGGCATTGTCGATTATCTTCTGCCTGTTGGCGGGAGCATAGCCGGGGTCCATCACCAGATACTCCACATCGAATGGCACCTTTGAATACCTTTGCAGGCGCTTCATACAGACAGCCATCATCATGGAATCCTTGCCGCCCGAGATACAGACGGCTATCTTGTCGCCCTCCTGTATCAGCTGATAATCCTTTATACCTTTAAGAAATCTCGACCATATGCCCTGCCTGAATTTTTTCACAAGCGAGAGCTCGATGTCGTTTGGTATCTCCATAAATACTTCCCCTTTTACTATTTCATCATATCAAACGGACTATTTCGCTCCGCCGATAGGCTCGTATCCCAGACCTTTCAGGTACTCGTCCAACAGGCTGAACCACTTATCCAGTGCAGCTTTTTCGTCGCCCTCGGCTTTCAGCACACATTCAAAGCAGTCCTGACAGGTGTTATCGCCGTAGTACCACTCAACAAAATCCGTGAAGCCGTAGGGTATTATGATATTCTTTGTGCCGTTGAAAAGCCTGTCGGCTGTTATCATGCCGTCCATATAGGTGCGCAGGAAGGTTATGCATTCGCACCCAAGGAACTGTTCGGGCTTGGCTTTCAGCATCCTGTAAAACTTTCTTGCCTCGGGAGAGATGTCCCTGTCTTTGTATACCATTTCTTCCACCCTCTGATTATTTATATTATTGTCGGAACATCATTCTACCGCTCTGTTCCGCAATTATTCAAGTATATCTTTCCTCTTGCCCAGAGGTTCGTATCCCAGTGAAATGAGATATTCGTCCAGCAGGTCGAACCATTTGAAAAGCGCTTTTTTATCGTCATTTTCAAAATGCAGCACGTAATGAAAGTGATTAAATGTCCAATGCTCACCGTAGTACTTTTCAACGAAATCGGTGAAGCCATCGGGTATTATCACACGGTCGGAACCTTTATTAAATGCATCTTTATAAAAGATGATACCATTCAGAAAATGCCACAGAGCATTCAGGCTCTCTTTGCCAAGATACATTCCCGGACGAGATTTTAGCAACCTTAGAAACTCCCTGATATCAGGGGATATGTCACGCGGTTTAGTGTCCATAAATTCTCCCTGTTATCTGATGAACAGGTCAAAGCCCATAACGGTCAGCAGTGTGATGATAGTCGCTGCCAGCAGAACGCCGCAGATTACGGCGATAACGCTCTTCTTGAAATCAAGGTCGAGCATACTTGCCGCAAGTGTGCCAGTCCATGCGCCTGTGCCCGGGAGAGGTATTCCCACGAACAGCAGCAACGCCCAGAACATTCCCTTTCCTGCCTTTGCTTTCAGCTTCTCGCCGCCGTGATGTCCCTTTTCAAGACACCATGAGAAGAACTTGCCGATAAGTGGCTTATCCTTGCCCCATTCCAGTACCTTTCTCGCAAAAAAGAATATGAAAGGCACGGGCAGCATATTGCCTATCATGGAAATAATTACCGCCTGCTGCCACGGCACCTCGCACTTCATCACGCCGAAAGGTATCGCACCTCTCAGCTCGATAATAGGTACCATTGAAATCAGAAATGTTATTAAATGACCGTATTTTGTAAGCATTATGTAGTCTCCTTAAAAGTATCATCAGCCGTGTGACGCTTGCCGTAAGCTTCCTCGACTTCAATCATCAATTCTTTCAGGCGGACAGCCTGCGCCCTTGTTTCCACAAGTTCAGCCGCCGCAAAACACATATCCTTGGCAGAAGCCCTGTCGCCGCTTTTCAGATAGACTTTTCCGAGCCCTATACAGCACTCGCATTGCAGACCCTCGTCATTCTGGCGCATAGCCGACTGGAACAATCTGAAAGCGTTCTCCGTCCTGTCATTCAGCAGGCAGAGCATTCCCAGTGTGTGAAGTATGAATCCGCTGCGTCTGCCCATAACCGCGCGGTCGAAGTAGTGCCGCGCCTTGCGGTAGATATCGTTGGCAAGTTCAACGTCGCCCTCAAGCACAGCAGAATACAGGTAGATGTTGAAATACTCATCCTGCTCCTTGCTGTTTAGTTTTGAAAAATCCACTTTTTTCAGCAGCGCACGGCTATCAGCGAAACGTCCGCCCTCCAGGTACATCGAAGCCATGAAAAGCTTTCCGCTGCCATAATTCGAGACTTTGGAAAATTCAGCCAGCTTCCTGAAATACTCGTCGTCATAACCCTTGGTCAGCCTGTGCTGCGCCAGTTCATCGAGTTCGATATGCTTTTTGATATCTATAAGCGCCGAAACAGTACCCAGTAGGCAGAAGATAACAACTATCGCTATGACCCATATATTGAAGCACTCAACCAGTGAGATGCCCATATCCTTAATCAGCCACGCCGCTACCATTATTATATAACCGCAGACCATCGCATATGAAGCGCTGTGCAGCAGATTTACCACAAGGCTGTTGACCTTGCTTATCTTCAATAGCTTCATATCAATGACCTCCTGTCCATAATTTATCCCAGCTTGGCGATTATATCAAAATATCCGCCAAGAGCGGTGGCAAGCCTGTTATCGTTGGTTATATCGAAAAATACAGCCTCTCCGCCCTCTTTGATGTGGTTCTCTTCCAGCCAGTCAGCTATCTCCTCCTCGTTTTCGGCGGGGATAGCGTCGTAGTATATCTGTGTGAAGATATGTCTGCGCCTTGAAGCATCGTAAACCTGCGTAGAATGGTCGCATACCACAGAATATGTGTGTTCCTCAAGAAACTTCTTCACACGCTTTTTTGCGTCCTTGTCAAGGTCGCTGTAAGTTTTCTTGTCGGCGAAGAAACCATCATCGTCCAGTTTTTTCAATTCTTTCCATGCGTCCTCGAAACGCTTTTCCTTTATCATCTGCGCAACACTCTCGCGAAGTTCGGGGCTGTTGTCGAAAGTCGCATTCTCGTCCTCGATAGTACCCCTCGCCGTGACGATATTGTTCACGTAGGTCTGGGGCATATTTGCGTCCTTGACCTCATCAAGTGAAGTCAGCGACGCGTAATCGAATATGAAATCCTCGTCGATATTGAAAAGCACCTTGCCCTTATCATCGGGAAGTGTACATTTTAACGACCAGTTATTCTTCAAAAGCGGCATCATATCCAGAGTTTTCGTGAGCCAGGTATAGCAGTCATCTTCCTTATCGATCTTGAACTTCGCATTGACAGAATCGCCCTTGCTGAAATTCAGGAGAAAATACTCATCAAAGAAAAGCATCTCCTTGATGCCCGCACAAACATAGCTGCGGGTGTACTGCCCATGCTCGGAATAAGTGCTTTGCAGCCAGTTTTTATTGTTCATATCAGTCTCCGCCCAGTGAGTCCACACCATATCCGCGAACACCGTCTGCATTATCTTGCTGAGCTGTTCAGATTTTCTGTGACGGTCAAAGAACTTGTAATAAGCGCTTGAAGGTTCGAGATAGTCGCACAAAGTGGCGATATCGCCCGCTTTCACCGCTTCAAGAAAAGCATCTGTCTGCTCGCTTATCTGTTCAAGCTGTTCCGAATAATCGACTTCCTCAACGCCGAACTGCAACTGCTTGCCAAGTTCCTCGGGGTCAGGCTCATCGGGAACATCGATGTCCTTTTTATTGGACTTTTTATCAGTTACGGAAGTGCTGATCTTCGTCTTGCCCTCACCGACACTTTTATCATCGCAGCCGCTCAGTGAAAAGCACATCATCACCGCAAGCAAGCCGCATATTGAAATACGCTTGAGATCCATTTTTTAACCTCCGTTTATCTGTTCACATACACTTTAACAGTATATCACACTCCCGCATAATTTACAATAGCAGTTCATGATTTTTGTGACTTTAGCCAAAAGAGCTTGGGAAAATACACCTTATTAATACGGGGTTTTAAGAAGACAAAGTGGCGGTATCAGCAAAAGAAGTGAGGTATGCCAAGGAAGAGAGCTTTGGGTCAAGCCTTTCGCGAAAGGCTTGCGGAGAGCTCGAGAGGCAGAGCCTCTCGGTCAAGGAACAAAAGCGACGTGACAACAATCAAAACAATAGCAGATTATCTACCTGTCAAATCAAAAAGCGGGCGGTCACAAAAATCCGATGAAGCACAAAACTATCGACACGCACTTTCTTGTTGGGCGCACAGACCGCCCGCGCCCGCCGTCAAACAGTGAAGCGCCTTTGACGGCTCGACCCGAACGGAGAGAGGGGCGACACTAATCAGGCAGTCCCTAAGATTTGAAGAAGAAAATTAACAGTACATTTTCAAAGACAGTTCGGCATACTATTTTGAAAATGAATAATTTCCGCAAACCGTGGAAAACTCCATATAAGAGAGGTGTTCCACAATATGAGCGAACCATACTTCAACAACATAAAAAAACAACTGCTCCGCGCAGACCTAAAAACCAACCTTGATATAATAAATTCAGCCCTCGGAAAAACCGCCGACCTTAACATTGTTAACATCACAATCTGCAAAACCGACTGCGCCATACTTTCAATCGAGGGCATGGCTTCTTCACAGCTGCTTGCGGAACTTGTCTTTGAACCAATGACCGAACTCGCAGCCAAAGACCCGACCACAAGCGAGATCATCAAAATGCTCGAAAAACATAGCCTGATGTCCACCGACAGACAGCTCACCACCGATTTCGGCACACTGTTTGAACTGCTGTTTTCGGGCTTTGCAGCGATACTTCTCGACGGTGTCCCCCGCGCAGTCTGCCTTGGTATACAAGGCTTTGAGAAGCGCTCTGTGTCCGTCCCCGAAGCCGAACAAACCATCAGCGGTGCCCGCGACAGCTTCACCGAAACTTTGCGCACAAATATGTCCCTTGTCCGCCGACGGCTGAAAACTCCTGCTTTGCGGTTTGAACTTCTCAAAGTCGGAAAACTTTCTGTGACGGATATCTGCATCGCCCACATCGAAGGCAGAGCAAATGCGGACACAATCAAAACTATCAAGCAGAAATTTCAGTCCATAGAATTGGACACTATTCTCAATGCAGGATACCTGATGCCCTTTGTTGATGAAACTTACAGCCGTTCGGTCTTCTCAGCAGTGACAGTCACCGAACGCCCCGACAACGCCTGTGCCGCACTGAACGAGGGTAAAATTTTGGTCATTATCGACGGCACCCCCGGCTGTATGCTGCTGCCGACCGTCTTCGCAGATAACTTCCGCACAATGGACGATTACTGTGAAAAGCCCTTTTATGCGGCGTTTTCGCGGTGGATAAAATACATCTCGTTCCTGCTTGCGGTGCTTCTCCCGGGGCTTTACACGGCACTGGTCATGTTCCACCCCGAGGTCTTTCCCCTGAAATTACTGCTGAATCTCGCCGCCGCAGAGGTCGCAACGCCCTACCCGCCCGTGGTTGAAATGATACTGCTGATGGTGCTTTTCGAGATCATGCGCGAAGCAGGTGTACGTCTGCCGCGGTCAGTCGGCGGGGCAGTGTCCATCGTCGGCGGACTGATAATCGGCGACGCGGCTGTAAAAAGCGGCATGGTGTCACAACCTCTGCTGATCGTTGTGGGCATGACAGCCACCGCGTCATTCGTCCTGCCGTCGCTATACCCCGCAATATCGGTACTACGGCTGATATTCATTCTTGCAGGTGGCTTCGGCGGACTTTTCGGCATCGCAGTCGCATCGATGCTTCTCATATTCAACATCGCCGCCGTCGATCAGTACGGCACAGCTTTCACCGCTCCCCTGCTGCCCCTGCGCCCTCACGGTCTCACCGATATTTTCTCCCGTGCGGGATTCCGCCAGTTGGTGAAACGTCACACCACAATAGCGAATGATAATTCAAATGTACAATAATACGGACTATTTATGACTAAACCAAAACTATCTCCCGCCGCGCTGATATGCCTTTTGCTCTGCGCAAGGAGTTTCACCACAATGACCCTATTCCCTGTCGGCATCACGGGCGGGCTCACCTATATGACAGGCGCAGTGATCTCCACGGTTTTGCAGATTTTCCTGCTGATACCCGCCGTGAAGCTCGCCGCCCGCACCCGCAAAGACCCATGCACCCTCGCTTTTGAACGCGGCAAAAACTTCGGCAGAGCCACTACTCTCGCGTTCCTGCTGTACTTTTTATATGAAGCTTTCCGAGATATCGGCGATCTTGCATATTTCACCGACTACTTTTTCGCCGTCAATATGACCAGGATCATGACTGTGCTTTGTGTCGTTCTGACGGCGGTTTACGCCGCCAGACTGCGCATTTCCGTTCTTGGAAGAACTGCCCGCATCACATTTGCAGGAGTCATCATCATGCTTGCCGTGATCGCCGCGGGCGCAGCCGAAGACATGGATATAACCCGCTTTGACTATGCCGTGAACGACCTACCCGCCGAGCTTTCAAAGGCTGTTTACGCTGAATTTTCCCGCTGTGAATGCCTTGCGCTGTTCAGTTTTCTGGCGGCAGATATCGACGGCGACCCCGAAAAGACAGCGAAATTCTACCTGATTGCGAAAGGCGCCATGATAACCCTCATCGCGGGCATGGTGACTTCCGTTCTCGGCACTTTCGCCTTTGCGGAAAAACTGCCTGTTTTCACACTCGCCGCCGCATCGGAGAACCTCATCACCGAGCGCAGTGACGCTGTTTTTCTGATTATATGGGTGATGACAGGCATCGTCAAACTGACTACTCTGCTTTACTGTTCCGCACGATGTTTGCGGCTTTTACGACCGAAGGATTCCGATATCGGCAGTGTCTTTCTCGCGGGGCTTATCCCAACAGCCGCCGCACTTCCTCTGCTTCTCGTCTACGGCTGGGAGAAAGTCATCTATTCCCCGCGCCCTGCCGCCCCGATAATTATCCTCGGGCTGATACTTCCCGCCTATCTGCTTCACGTTTCGCCGAAGTCCGCCCACGAAAGAGAGGTCTGACATGAAAAATCCTAGCCACCGTTCCGACCGCACCATATATCTGCTTGTAACCGCCGTTTTGTGCTGTATACTGCTGTCAGCCCGCGGAAGAAGCATCAGCATCGACAGGCGCGGCATCGTTCACGCTATGGGCATTGACCCCTGCGACAGCGGATACCGTGTGTCGTTACAAATTTTCCAGCCAGCAGGTTCAGGTTCGGATACTGCGGTAGATGTGACAGGCGCGAACGTGGCAGTTGCAGTCAGCGAGGGCAGGACCGTCAGCGAAGCCCTTTCAAAAGCAGGCAGTTCCACAGGAAAAGAGTTGTTTTTTGGACACTTGCAGCTTATCTGTCTTGGCGGTGATATCACTCTCGATGACCCACGCAAACTTTTCGCCTTTGCACTTGGCGGAAAGAATATTAGCCCATCTGCCGAGCTTTGCATGGCTGCGGGCAAGGCGGAAGAACTCATGCGACTGAAACTCACTGAGGACGAAACTTCGGCAGAGGCGCTTTCAAGCCTGCTCGCCACCTCAGCCGAACACTCCCGAACCCTCAGCTGTGACCTGAAAACTTTGCTTTCGGAGGAATGCACCGCCGCCATGCCCGTTCTCGAAGTCATCAGCGGCAGCGATACCGACAGTAGTTCAGCGGACAGTCCAACCATATCCGAAAGCGTGAGGATAACGGGAACAGTCGTGATAACGGAAGTCGGCAAGACGATGCTGACCGAGAACGAAGCACTGCCAGCCGGACTGCTCGCGGGCAAGGCTGACAAAGGCAGCATCGTGACCGACCTTGGCGGTGAAAACGTGACCTGTGAGCTTGACAACTGCCACAGACATCGAACTATCACCGCAGAAAATGGCAAGCTGATACTCACAACAGATATCACGCTGTCCGCCCGCCCCGACCACGAACTTGACCCTGAGCGAAGCCGTGAACTCAGCACCTCGATGTCTCATGCCCTCGAATCCGGCTGCACCGCACTGCAATCTAAAATGTTCCAAAGCGGTGCGGATATATTCGGAACGATACAGCTGATAAAACAGCACTTCCCCAAGCTGTGGCTAAAATACCAAAACGTCCCTGAAAAACTCATTTCCGCCATAGATACCAATGTGAATATCACGGTGAAAATCGTCTGATATCGGAAAATGTCGGTTCGTGATTTTTGAAATAATTCTTTATTCTATCACACAGATTTCACATCACGAGGTTATTATATTAACATCAACAGAGAATGCTTCATATTTTTTCTTCATATATTTTTTCTAAACTTCCTTAAAAACGACGTCCCGTACCAATGTGTGCGGGACGTCGTTTTTGCGCTGTAATCTTAGTGTAACTTCATTATCACGTTCACAAAGCCTAACTGAATCTTATTTAATCAACCGTGAAAATGATTACGGAATATTCTCATATATAATCATATCTTTTTACAATATATGAATATCCAATAAGAGATATTCTTTGCCTTTTCACACAGCTTCACACTGACGAACAAGTTAATGTTAACAAAACTTTAAAACCGTTCTCCACTCAACCCAATTTAAATCAAAATTATCCGCCAAATCGCTTTTTTCATCATCGGGTGACACTTTTTTCACTCAGCCATCACATTAAGTGCTAAAATGAAAGATATGTGATAGATACATACATATTCTTTCAAACTATTTTCATTCCCGTTTAAATTAGTTTTTAAGTTAGGGAAATATACTTTAAGCATAGAAAACAAACAGCGGCACAGACCGCCAGATAATAAAATCAATGACAAAGGAGTATGTCTTATGGATAACATGGAAAACAACAACATTTACAACACTAACGATAATGCAAAGACCGAGAGTGCTAACCTTTACAAACCCACAGAGTACACCGCACCTGTGGCAGAAGCTCCCCGCAACAAGAACAGCAAGCTTCGTCTTGCGGCACTGGCAGTAAGCTTCAGCCTGCTGGGCGGCGCACTTGGTACAGGCGGAACATTCGCAGCTATCAAGTACCTGGGCAACGGCGCATCTTCTTCTCAAACCAAGTCCGCAGACAATGATACAAAGGCTGAGACCGAGAGCAGCACTGAGAAAGCCAAGGCAGTCATCAAGACCGCTGAATCAGGCGAAAAGGCAGTTGCAATGCAGACAGTTAAGACCGACGGCACTCAGCTGAGCGCTTCCGAGGTATATAAGAATAATGTAAACTCCACCGTAGGTATCACCACCGAGATAAGCACCAACTACTTCGGCTACACCACAACAGCAGCAGCCAGCGGTTCGGGCTTCATAATCACCGAAGACGGCTACATAGTTACCAACTATCACGTTATCGACGGTGCTAATAAGGTCAAGGTAACTACCTATGATAATACTTCCTACGATGCAGAGATCGTCGGCAGTGATGAAAGCAACGATATCGCTGTACTGAAGATAGATGCAACAGGTCTTGAAGCAGTTACCCTCGGTGATTCCGAAGCACTAAGCGTAGGTGATAATGTAGTAGCTATCGGCAACCCTCTGGGCGAGCTCACATTCACCCTGACATCAGGCGTTGTCAGCGCTATGGACAGACAGATCACAACCTCCAACTCCGTTATGATGAACCTCATCCAGACCGACTGCGCTATCAACTCGGGCAACTCGGGCGGTGCACTGTTCAATATGTACGGCGAAGTAGTCGGCGTTACAAACGCTAAGTATTCAAGCAATTCAAGCACAGAAGCTTCCATCGATAATATCGGCTTCGCTATCCCGATCAATACCGTTAAGGATATAGTTACCAGCATCATCGAAAACGGCTACGTTGTTAAGCCCTACATCGGTGTATCCGTTGAGACTGTAAACAGCGATATGAAGTCCTACGGTATCCCCGAAGGCGCAGTTGTAAGACAGGTAAACGATGACTCTCCCGCTAAGGAAGCAGGTCTTGAAGTCAACGATATCGTAACTAAGATAGACGGCAAGGAGATCACATCTTCCACCGATATGGTAGCTGCTATCAGAAAGTGCAAAAAAGGCGATAAGATCACCGTTACCGTATACAGACAGGGCGAGACCAAGGAACTCAGCATAGTTGTTGACGAGACCAAGCCCGAAGAAAAGACCGAGGAAGCAGAGGATCAGGATCAGGGACAGCAGCAGGATATGCAGCAGGGTCGTGGAAATTATCAGTACGGCTACGGCGATGAGTTCGACGGCATGGATCCCTTCGAGTTCTTCGGCATGAGATAATAATCTCATTAACAAAAGAGAATTACAAATAACTTCTGACAACCTTCACCATATACAGCCGCGCTCCCTCCCCCTTAAAGCGCGGCTGTAATTATTTTTGTGAGCTGTATGTCTTGTAATTCGGCATAAAACGAACTTCTTAAATATTTTTGCGAAAATTTTGTGAAAACACTTGCTTTTTTTAGAGAAGTGTGCTATAATAACAAAGTACTCCGACAACGAAGTTTTTCTTCCTGTCGGTAAAGACTAGAAACAGATATCCGGACGTGGATTCGATCCGAGATATGGGTGTGCGGGTCCTGTACAATGAAACGCTGTGAACCATGTCAGGCGGGGAACCGAGCAGCATTAAGCGGTTTGTTTCGTGTGTTACAGTTTCGCC
>NZ_JAILMR010000027.1 GCF_024692365.1 Ruminococcus sp.
CGGCTCTCCCAAAACACTCTTCGGAGTGTTTTGGTATATCTGCCTCCTTAGCTCAGTCGGTAGAGCATGCGGCTGTTAACCGCAGGGTCGTTGGTTCGAGTCCAACAGGTGGCGCCACTAAGCTCCGTGAATCTGTATTCATGGAGCTTTTAGTTTTGTATAGTAAATAATTTTAGCAGGAAGAATGATGCATAGCTGTTCTTCCTGCTTTGTATTTTTATGATTTAGAAAATACCAGTCAGCTCACTCAGGTTTTCAATGATATGATTTGGTGTTGATCTAGCTGCATCGTACCCGTCAAATCGAATAGCAATCGAATTAAGCGCAGTACCATTTGCTCGCCCCCTTATAAAAGCTATATGTTAATTATGCTATATTGCAGACAAAGGCTCAATCGGCAGAAAAAGCCCTCATTTCCAAAGTGCTCCCATTTTGTTAGACGAGGTCGTATAATATATTCAAAATTGAATCTAATGAAATTGAGCATTTTTATACCAAAAGGAAAGTCCACATTTATTTACATCTCGCGGTTGATTTTGTGGGCGTGGTATGTTATAATACAATAAAACACTTGACACACCACACCCCAAATCACTGCACCAAAGCAGCTAAACGCCATAAATAAGCATTATTTCCGAGCTTTCGATGGTTGAATTTGTAGCAGAATTCTGCGGCATATAACTCTGTGTATCTTTTCATTGCCATGGTATGTGCCTGCAATCATCGCCTTGAAGTTTGAAATGACCTTGTGCGTCTAGTTCATCTGACCACTTTCAGGGTTGTATGTCTTAAAAACATGAAAGTACTTCTGAGCCAGCGGCCTATTATATCCCCGTGCATTGTCGCTCTCGATCTTTGCACCTTGATGAATATTTCGGCTGGCAAATTTGCCGACAGTGACACCTTTTAAATTTTGCACCTCTGTCATTTTGAGGTACATCGGATGACCAGCTTCACTTTTAGACAAAGCAACGATTATCTTGGTCTTTTTGGTACCTCTGCCACGCTTTTGGCTGTGCGTCGGAGCTCCCAGATAAGTATCATTTAGCTCAACTATCCCGTCGAGCAAATAGCGTTCCTCATGGCATTTCATCGCTTTCCTGATACGATGAAGCATGAACCACGCAGTCTTGTAAGTAACGCCGAGATATCTCATCAAAGTGACAGCGGATACACTTCATTTGTTGCTAATAACTGGGAATGCCGTGATTATCCCACAGCCTCAGCGTGAGACGGGTGCGATGCATGAAGGTGACGTTTTCAAAGCGAATATCAAGAAGAAAAACCTTGTAAAGACCTTCATCTACGAACTTTGAATATATACCATCGAGTGTGATCGCAGGCTTTGGAAATCTTTTAGACAAAGCGACAGCTCCATTCGGTTTTCTGTCACTATTATAATATATCTGCTACGATTTTTGGTTTGTTAATTTGGATAGCATTGTTAATTATTTATGGTGTGTTAAAGAGATAATCATATTATTTAATATCAGGCTTTTACGTGGACAAAAGCTTTTGACCGCTGTTTTCTGCGGAGGGACAATAACTGCTACGGGAGGTAATATATGGAAGAGATCAAAAACAAACTTGAAAAAATACTGCTGAAAGCCACCAAGCCCGCACGTTATATAGGCGGTGAGATAGGCAGTGTGGTCAAGGACAGGGATAAGGTCGATGTGCGTTTTGCCTTCTGTTTTCCTGATACCTACGATGTGGGTATGTCGCACCTTGGCATGAAGATACTCTACGGGTTGAAAAATCAGGTGCCCAACTGGTGGTGTGAGCGCGTGTTCATGCCCGAAAAGGACTTTGAGACACTTATGCGGGAGAACGATATCCCGCTTTACGGGCTTGAAAGTCTTGACCCGATAAAAGATTTTGATTTCATCGGATTCACTTTACAGTACGAATTATCGTACAATAACGTTTTACAGATGCTTGACCTTGCGGGACTGCCTGTGTTGGCAAAAGACCGTACCTCGCTGACACCGCTTGTGGTAGGCGGAGGTCCCTGCGTCTGTAACCCTGAGCCGATGTCGGACTTTTTTGACTTGTTTATTTTGGGTGAGGGCGAGGAAGTCAACCTTGAATTGCTGAGGCTCTACGAAAAAATGAAGCCCTCAAATCCCACGAAAGAGGAATTTCTGCGTGAAGCCGTGAAGATAGAGGGCATATATGTGCCGAGTTTTTACGACGTTGACTACAATGAGGACGGCACGGTGAAGAGTATCACGCCGAATGTGCCCGAAGCTCCTGCGCGTATCAAAAAGCGCATTATCGCAGATTTTGACAAGGTATATTACCCTGACAGCTTTGTTGTGCCCTTCAGCGAAATAGTTCATGACCGCTCGGTGGTGGAAGTGCTTCGCGGCTGTATCCGCGGCTGTCGGTTCTGTCAGGCGGGATTTATTTACAGACCTTTCCGTGAGAAGAATATCGATACTATTAAAAATGAAACGAAGTCACTGTGCGAACAGACGGGGTATGAGGAAGTATCGCTTTCGTCACTTTCTACCAGTGACCATACCAAGATAAACGAACTTCTTTTAAGCCTTTCGGAGTATACCGACGGCGAGAATGTTAATCTTGCTTTGCCGTCGCTACGACTTGACAGCTTTAATGAGGAACTTCTTGAAAGGATACAAGCTGTACGAAAAAGCGGACTGACATTCGCCCCCGAGGCAGGAACACAGCGTTTGCGTGACGTTATAAACAAGAACATCACCGAGGACGAGATAATCAATACCTGCAAGATGGCTTTCGAGTGGGGGTATACTCAGGTTAAGCTGTACTTCATGATGGGTCAGCCTACTGAAACAGATGACGATATCCGCGGAATTGCGGAACTTTCGGACAAGATATTACAGCTGTATTTTGAAACGCCGAAGGAGAAGCGGGGAAGGTCGGTGCAGATAGCTGTGTCAACCGCGACTTTCGTACCCAAGCCTTTCACGCCATTTGAGTTTGAACCTCAGGCGACGGAAGAACAGATAAAGCACAAGCAGGAGATACTGAAATCAGCTGTTACCAGCAAGAAGATAAAACTCAGCCTGCACTATTCCAATACCTCGGTGCTGGAAGCTGTTCTGGCAAGGGGCGACAGGCGTGTGTGCAAGGCGGTTTATGCGGCTTGGAAAAAGGGCTGTTATATGGATAGCTGGGACGAGCATTTTCAGTTTGACAAATGGCTTGAAGCCTTTGCTGAAACTGGCATAGATACGGCGTTTTATGCAAACAGGACGAGAAGCTATGACGAGGTCGCACCATGGTCGCATCTGGATTATCTGGTGTCCCACGAATTTCTTGTGAGAGAGAACAAAAAAGCCCATCTTGCACAGACTACCAGAAACTGTAAGGAAGGCTGTTCGGGCTGCGGCATAAAGCCCGAATGTGGAGGTGTTTACTGTGGCGGAAAAAAGACTTCAACCTAAAAATGTAGACCTGCGCCCTGACCGATATGACAAGCGGGTGGTCTATGAAAAGTGCGGCAGGGCGAAGTATATCTCCCATCTTGACCTTATGCGTGCCATGCAGAGGGCGATAAAGCGGTCTAAACTGCCGATCTGGTATACACAGGGCTTCAACCCGCATATATATATAATGTTCCCGCTGACGCTTTCGCTGGGTTTTGAAAGCAGGGTGGAGGTCATGGATTTCGCGCTTCTGGAGGATCTGCTCGATGAAGAAGTGCTGAAAGCCCTCGATGCCCAGATGCCCGAGGGTATGAGGATAGTCAGCTGCTCCACACCTGTGCACAGCCATACCGAGATAACTCATGCCGAGTACGATATACGTATCTCAGCCGATAAAACTCCCGCTGAAATGGTTGAAAAGTTCAGGGATTTCATGAGCAGGGAAGTCATAGAGATACAGAAGCGTACAAAAAAAGGTACATATAAACCCGTGGATATCCGCCCATCACTGGAACTTATATCCATGGAAACCGACGAAGATCATCTGAATCTCAAGATGAAGCTGCCCGCAGGCGGTGGTTTCAACCTTAATGCCAATGTCGCAGCGGAGGCTTTTCTTGATATGTACGGTATTACTGCTGATGAGATTTGTATAGAACGCACAAAGATACTTATAGAAAACGGTGAAGTTTTTTGCTGACAAACACTTGAAATCTCACTCGTGATGTGTTATAATATTCAAGCATGAATACCGTCGGTATCCCCGACGAGAGTTAATGCCAGCCAAAAGGCACGACATTAAAGAGACGGTCCACTGGCTGCCAAGTCGGCAGTGTATGAACGTCCGGAAAATTAAAGGAGGAATTTAAAGTGGACGCTTTAAAACAGATCGCACAGTCAAGCATGAAGGAAAACGCACCCGTAGTTAACGTAGGTGACACCGTAAAGGTACACGTTCTTATCACAGAGGGTGACAAGTCCAGAATCCAGGTATTCGAGGGCACAGTCATCGCTAAGAAGCACGGCGGTATCAGCGAGACCTTCACTGTAAGAAGAGTAGCACACGGCTGCGGTATCGAGAGAGTATTCCCCGTACATTCACCTGCTGTATCCAAGGTTGAGGTAGTTAGAAGCGGTAAGGTTCGCAGAGCTAAGCTGTACTATCTCCGCGACAGAGTTGGTAAGGCAGCTAAGGTCAAGGAAGCAATCAGATAATTCTTCTGATAAAAGAGTCGGCGTAAGTCGGCTCTTTTTATTTATATAAGTAAACAAAATAAGTATAAAAATAATTTTTTTTGAAAAAACTCTTGTAATTTCGGAACATATTTGCTATAATATATTGTATATGAGTAGTCGCAAAAATATAGTATCATCGCGATTACAGCATCTATCACGAAAAGAGGTAGTATCTATGAGTGAACCAAACGAAAAGACAACAAATGGAAATATTGGCGGGGCTGATGATGATCTCGAAAGACTTCTGAATGAGACAGACCCCAATGTTACAGGTGATCTTGGCGCTGATGAAAGCGGCGAAAATTTCCACGTATTCGGCACCACCGATGAAGATCTCACAGAGGACGCAGCAGAACTGGAGCAGATACTGAATGAGCAGTTCCCTGATGGAGTGGGCAGTGTTCATGTTGTGACACCCGGCGATGATGATGGTCCCATCAATGTTGAAGCGATTGTAAATCGCGGCGAAACTGTGGCTGTGACCGCAGAAGACATCAAGAGAGTTACAGAAGCTTCAAAGGCGGTCGAAGAAGATATCAAAGAGGTTTCGGAAAAAGCCGAAGTAAGCGAAGATGATACCGAGGATTCTTCGGAAGTTGCTGAGGTAAGTGAAGAGGATATCGAAAAGGCAAAGGAAGCTGAGCCTGAGGATATAAAGGAAAAAGAGCCTTTCAATATTGGCAGGGAAATACTGGAGTGGTTTGAATCGCTGGTTTTCGCACTGCTTATCGTTCAGCTGGTACTGACATTCCTGCTGAGGATAGTAATGGTTGATGGCGAATCCATGACAAATACTCTGCAGAACGGCGACAGACTTATAATGACTCACGTTGCTTACGAACCTGAAAGAGATGACATCGTAGTACTTGACAGCGAAGCTGCCAACAAGGTGCTTATCAAGCGAGTTATCGGTATAGAGGGTGACAAGGTCGTTGTTGACTACAATCAGAACCATGTATATGTAAATGATGAAGAGATATCAAATGAACATATCAGGGAAGTTATGTTAGACAGCTTCTATTTTGACCCTCAGTACAGTGTTGACGCAGGCGTATACGAATATGAAGTGCCCAAGGATACGGTGTTCGTTATGGGCGATAACAGAAATGATTCAAAGGACAGCCGAAGCATCGGATTTATTCCCAAGAGCGAGATAATGGGCAAGGCGATATTCCGTGTATACCCATTCAAAAGTCTTGGCCGTGTTGACTGATAATGGCTGAAAAGAACGGGGATATTCCTCGATTTACAGATAACGTTCTGGAATGGGCGCTGGTCATAGTGAATTCGGTAACGGCGGTACTTATCGCTACAACACTTTTCTTCAGCCGTGTGGGCGTTGAGGGAGAGTCGATGGAGAACACGCTGTTTGACGGCGACAGGCTGGTGATATCGTGGTTTCTCTACAAGCCTGAACAAGGCGATATCGTGATCTGCGACAGCAAGGAGCTGGGGAAGCTTATCGTCAAGCGGGTCATTGCCGTGGGCGGACAGAAAGTCACGGTGGATTACAATGCAGGCACGGTCAGTGTTGACGGCGAAGTGCTTGATGAACCTTATCTGAAATATCACGCCCTTGACTATATGGGCGGGTATAATATGGATTATTACGTTCCCGTGAGGGACGTGTTTGAATACGATGTGCCCGAGGGAGAAGTTTTCCTGATGGGCGATAACCGAGATCATTCTTCCGACAGCCGTTTATTCGGTGCGGTATCGGAAGATGATATAATCGGTAAGGCAGTTTACAGATTCCGTTCGAGCGAAGCAAAGACGGGCTTTGTGAACTGAAAACGATACTTACAAATAACGAAAGGAGGCGGCTGATATGAGCGAAGCTGCCAAGGTGCAGTGGTTCCCGGGACATATGGCGAAGACCCGACGCATAATGGCTTCAAACCTGAAGCTTGTTGACGCGGTGGTTGAGATAACCGATGCGAGGATACCGTTTTCAAGCCGCAATCCCGAGATAAAAAAGATATGCGGCAGCAAGCCCAGGCTTGTTCTGCTGAACAAGGCGGATTCCGCCGACCCGAATGTAACTTCAATGTGGATAGAGTACTACAAACAGCAGGGAGTAGCCGCACTCGCCACAGATTGCAGGAGCGGCAGGAACGTGAATAAATTCTATCCTATGCTGAAAGAGCTGCTTTCGGAACAGATAGAAAAATGGGATACCCGCGGAATGACGGGACGACCCATAAGAATGATGATAGTGGGAATACCAAATGTGGGCAAGTCCTCATTCATAAACAGGCTTGCGGGTGCAAAGCTGGCAAAAGTCGAGGACAGACCCGGCGTTACCCGCGGCAAACAGTGGGTAGCACTTGAAGACGGCTTTGAACTTCTGGATATGCCCGGAGTTCTCTGGCCGAAATTTGATGATAAACTTGTGGGTGAAAGACTTGCATTCACAGGTGCTGTCAAGGATGTTATCCTCGATGTGGAGTATCTGGCGTGCAGACTGCTGGAATATCTGGCTGAGGATTATCCCGAACTGCTTACCGAGAGATACGGCATTTCCCTTGAAGACCTGCCAGAGCCTATGGACGATATGCAGGGCTGTGTAAAGGGTTATGAGCTGCTTGAAAGAGTGGGCAGGAAGAGAGGCTTCCTCGTATCGGGCGGCGAGATAAATACCGAAAGGGCGGCTAATACCGTGCTTGACGAATTCCGCGGCGGCAAGCTTGGCAGACTTTCTCTTGAAAAGCCGAAAGGTCGATGATATGACGCTTAAAGAGTTTGACGATACCTACCGCGAAAAGTACGAGGTAGTCTGCGGCTGTGATGAAGCGGGCAGAGGACCTCTTGCAGGCGATGTTTTTGCTGCGGCGGTGGTATTCGATAAGGATACGGTCATCGAGGGCATAAATGACAGCAAAAAGCTTACCGCTAAAAAGCGCGAGAAGCTTTTTGATGAGATAATCGATAAGGCACTGGATTTTTCTATACAGTGCGCTACGGTGGCGGAGATAGAGGAGATAAATATCCTCAACTGCGCTATGCTGGCTATGAAGCGTTCCGTTGAAGCCATGAAGATAAAGCCGAATGTGTGTCTGATAGACGGCAACAAAACTCCCGATGTGGAGTGCGATGCCATAGCGGTCGTAAAGGGCGATGCACAGTCACAGGCGATAGCGGCGGCTTCGATACTTGCAAAAGTCGCAAGGGACAGATACATGATGGATATGGCTGAAAAGTATCCCGAATGGCAGTTTGAAAAGCACAAGGGCTACGGGACTAAGCTTCACTATCAGATGATAGACAAGTACGGCGAAAGCCCGATACACAGACCGAGCTTTTTGAAAAAGTATTATGCAAAAAAATCAGAACAGCCGTAGTATCGGGGATATCGGCGAGGACTATGTCTGCGGATATCTGAAAGAGAACGGCTATGAGATACTCGAACGCAACTTCACCGTAAGGGGCGGCGAGATAGATATAATAGCTTCACAAGGCAATAAGATAGCTTTCGTTGAGGTCAAGACCCGAAAAGTTGGGGCGCTGACCACAGGCGAATCAGCCATCACATATACGAAAAAGCAAAGGCTGATAAAGACCGCAAAGGTCTACCTTGCCAAAAGGAATATCAAAGCCTTCTGCCGATTCGATGTTGCAGTCGTGCATCACGACGGCGGGAATGTGGTATTCTTCAAGTACTACAAGTCCGCATTTGATGCGAGCAGTAAGTAAAAAAATACCCGTATGGGGAATAAAATAGAAGGGTTGTTGTTTTATGTTTTACAGAAGTACAAGAAACAGCGGTGTAAATGTTACATCGGCACAGGCGATAGCACAGGGCATTTCCGAGGACGGCGGTCTGTTCGTTCCCTCCGAGATACCTTCCATTTCAATGGACGATATCAAGAAGCTGGGAGATATGACCTATGCAGAGAGAGCTTTCTTTGTTTTCTCAAAGTTCCTTACCGATTACACAGAGGCTGAGATCCGCTACTGTGTTGAAGGCGCATACAATACCAAGAACTTTGATACCGAGAATATCGCAGAACTTGCGCACCTGTTCGACGGCACTTATATGCTGGAACTGTGGCACGGTCCTACCTGCGCATTCAAGGATATGGCTCTCCAGATACTGCCTTATCTTCTGACAACAGCAACCAAGAAGATAAATCTTGACAAGAAGGTAGTTATCCTCGTTGCTACTTCGGGTGACACAGGCAAGGCTGCACTTGAAGGCTTCAAGGACGTTCCCGGCACCGAAATACTGGTATTCTATCCTGATAACGGCGTATCAGCAATGCAGAAGAAGCAGATGACCACTCAGGAGGGTCAGAACGTAGGCGTTTGCGCTATCAAGGGCAACTTCGACGATGCACAGAACGGCGTTAAGGCTATCTTCACAAACAAGGAGATCGGCGAAAAGCTGGCTGAGAACGGCATGATGTTCTCCTCTGCAAACTCCATCAACTGGGGCAGACTTGCACCTCAGATCATCTACTATGTATCCAGCTACGCACAGCTGCTGAAGGACGGCGAGATCAACGAGGGCGACAAGATCAACATAGTTGTTCCCACAGGTAACTTCGGTAACATTCTGGCAGGCTACTATGCAAAGAAGATGGGTATCCCCGTAAACAAGCTGATCTGCGCTTCAAACTCCAACAACGTTCTTACAGATTTCATCAAGACAGGCGTATATGACAGAAACAGACAGTTCTATGCAACTATCTCACCTTCTATGGATATCCTGATCTCTTCCAACCTTGAAAGACTTCTCTACCACCTCAGCGGCGAAGACGATGCACAGATCAGAGAGTGGTTCGGCAAGCTGGCAAGCGAGGGCAGATATGAGGTGACTGATGCAGTCAAGGCAGTTCTCGCTGATGAGTTCTATGCAGGCTGCTGCGACGATGCTAAGACCAAGGCTACCATCAAGGAGTATTACGACAAGTATTCCTACACCTGCGATACTCATACCGCAGTTGCAGTTTCCGTTTATGAGGAGTACGTAAAGGCAACAGGCGATAAGACCAAGACTGTTATCGCTTCTACCGCAAGCCCCTACAAGTTCTCGGGTTCTGTACTCAGCGCACTGGGCAAGGATACAGGCAGCGACGAGTTCACACTCGTTGAGGAACTGGGCGAAGCTTCGGGTATGCCCGTACCTGCTTCTCTGGCATCTCTGAAGAACAAGGAGATCCGCTTCTCTGAAGTCATCGCAAAGGACGAGATGAAGGACTTCGTATTCAAGGCACTGAATGTAAAATAATATGTACCGCCCGAGGGCGGCACAGTTCAGTGGCAGCCATCGCAGGGCTTGAAAGTCTTGCAGATGGTCTCGTCACAGCAGTTCGGGTCGGAACAGGTGCTGCACACCTGTATGCTGTCTGCGGTGCATTCGCAGCCCTTGTGGTTGTGGACACAGTTTTCAACATCGCAGCAGATACCGCTGATCTTATTCTTATCCATTTTGTATCACTCCTTTTCGTCTTATGAAAATAGTTTTCACGGAACGATGGCTGATATTACAGGAAATATATACCAATAGACAGGAGCGAGATATGAAGCTTTATACGATAGCCGACCTGCATCTTTCCTTTGGGGTCGATAAGCCGATGAATATTTTCGGCGGCTGGAACGACCATGTGCAGAGGCTGGAAAAGAACTGGCAGGATAAGATATGTCCCGATGATATAGTAGTTCTCCCCGGGGATCTCTCCTGGGGAATGAATTTTGAACAGACCGAAAAGGATCTTGCGTTTCTTGACAGTCTGAACGGCACCAAGATAATATCCAAAGGCAATCATGATTACTGGTGGAACACCGTATCGAAAATGCAGAAGTTCTTCGATGAAAAAGGCTTCAAAAGCCTGAACATACTTCATCTGAACCACTATCAGTTCGGCAGTATCGGCATATGCGGCACCCGCGGCTGGGTAAATGATAATTCAGAACCCGCAAGCGCAAAGGTAATAGCCCGCGAAGCCATAAGGCTGGAAATGTCGGTGAAATCTGCAATATCGGCAGGGCTGACACCTGTGGTGTTCCTGCACTATCCGCCTGTATTCGGGGAGAGCAGAAATTTCGAGATACTTGATGTACTATATAAGTACGGCGTGAAAAAAGTCTTTTACGGACATCTTCACGGTAAAGCCCACGGCTATGCAGTCAACGGTATGTTTGACGGGATAGAGTATCGGCTGATATCAAGTGATTTTTTGCATTTTGACCCATTAGATATCAGTGAAATTGTGCAAAGTGACAATTATTGAAAAAGTACTGGAAATACAGGTAAAAGTGTGCTATAATATTAAAGATATATTTTATTTTGGAGGAATTAGAAAATGAGTTTAAAAGCTACAAATAATGTTGGCACTAACAGCTACGAGCTGGAGATCGAGATACCCGCAAAGGATTTTGAAGATGCACTTCAGAAGGCATATATGAGAGCAAGAAAGAACATTGCTCTGCCCGGTTTCCGTAAGGGTAAGGCTCCCAGAAAGCTGATCGAGAAGACCTACGGTGAAGAGGTATTCTTCGAGGACGCTATCAATATCCTTTATGCTCCCGTTGTTAACGGCGCTATCGATGAGTCAGGTCTGGATCTGGTTTGCCAGCCTACTATCGAAGTTACCGAGATCAACAAGGAGAACGGCGTTAAGCTGACAGCTAAGTGCACAACCAGACCTGAAGTAGAAGTTAAGGACTACAAGGGTATAGAGGTTGAGAAAACTGTCAATGCTGTAACTGACGAGGATGTTCAGAAGAAGCTTGACGAGCTGAGAGAGAAGAACGCAAGAATCGTTACTGTTGACGACAGAGCAGCAGAGAACGGCGATACCGTTAAGATCGACTTCGAGGGCTTCAAGGACGGCGTTGCATTCGACGGCGGCAAGGCTGAGGACTTCGATCTTGAGCTGGGCAGCGGTCAGTTCATCCCCGGTTTTGAGGATCAGATCGTAGGTCACAGCACAGGCGAAGAGTTCGAGATCAACGTTACTTTCCCTGAGGAGTATCAGGTAAAGGATCTGGCTGGCGCTGCAGCTGTATTCAAGATCAACCTCAAGAGCATCTCCAAGAAGGAGCTGCCTGAGCTGGACGATGATATGGTAAAGGATTCCACAGATTTCGATACTGTTGATGAGTACAAGGCTGACGTTAAGACCAAGCTGGAAGAGGCTGCTGAGAAGGCTGCTGATACCAAGGTCGAGGGCGATCTCTTTGATAAGGTAATCGAGAACATGACTGCTGAGATCCCTGACGTTATGTACGAGAACAGAGTAAATGAGATGATAGCTGAGCTGGAGCAGAGAATGGCTCCTCAGGGTATCTCTCTGGATATGTATATGCAGTTCACAGGTCAGACCATCGAGACCCTCAAGAGAGGCTATGCAGAGCAGGCTGAGAAGCAGGTTAAGCTGAGACTGGCTCTTGAGAAGATCGCTGAGGTAGAGAATGTTGAAGTTACCGATGAGGATCTGGAGAACGAGTTCAAGAACCTGGCTGAGACTTACAGAATGGAAGTTGAGCAGGTTAAGAGCTACATACGCGCAGAAGATCTGAAGAAGGATCTGGCTGTTGGCAAGGCAGTTGAGATCGTTAAGGATTCTGCTGTTATCAAGTAAGAAAAAAACATATCGCCTGCACTCGTCGGGGTATCCCGACCTTTGCGGGCGAATACTTATATTTGTTTAGGAGGCATTACAATGGCACTTGTACCTTATGTAGTAGAACAGACCAGCAGGGGAGAGAGAAGTTTTGATATATTCTCCCGTTTGCTGAACGACAGGATAATCATGCTATGCGAGGCCATAGACGATCATGTTGCCAGCCTTGTGATCTCACAGCTGCTTTATCTTGAAAGCCAGGATCCCGAGAAAGATATCGATCTGTATATCAACAGCCCCGGAGGTTCCGTAACTGCAGGGATGGCTATCTATGATACCATACAGTATATCAGATGCGATGTTAATACCATCTGCATCGGTATGGCAGCATCGATGGGTGCCTTCCTGCTTTCGAGTGGCACCAAGGGCAAGAGATTCTCGCTGCCCAACAGTGAGATCATGATACACCAGCCTCTTATCGGCGGCGGCGGAATTTCGGGACAGTGTACCGATGTAAAGATTCACTCCGATCACCTGGTCGCTACCAGAGAAAAGCTCAACAGGATACTTGCTGAGAATTCAGGCAAGAGCATTGAACAGATCGCGATCGATACCGAGCGTGACAATTACCTCACAGCTCAGGAAGCAATGGAGTACGGACTGATCGACAAAGTTATCACTAAAAGGTAGGTTAGATCTTAATGGCTAATGATACTATGAAAAAATGTCTTTTCTGCGGTAAGCCTGAAAACAAAGTCAGGAATATGTTCTCTGCGGGTAATAACCATATCTGCGATGAATGTGTTCTTTTCTGCTATGATATCCTTGAAGAGCAGGGCGGCGTAGCTCCCAGAGCTAAGGTTACCGAAAAGAAAAAGAAGGCAGCTGATAACGGCGGTATCACTCTTAAAAAGCCTGCCGAGATCAAGGCTGTACTTGACGAATATGTTATCGGTCAGGACGACGCTAAGATAGCGCTGTCCGTGGCTGTTTACAATCACTATAAGCGTATACTGACCCTTGAGGACGATACTGACGACGTTGAGATCCAGAAGAGTAATGTTCTGCTGCTTGGACCCACAGGTACAGGCAAGACACTTCTTGCGCAGACACTTGCCAGACTTTTGAACGTTCCTTTCGCTATCGCTGACGCTACCACACTTACCGAAGCAGGTTACGTGGGCGACGACGTTGAGAACGTGCTGACACGTCTGATACAGGCTGCAAACTACAACGTTGAGGAAGCTTCCCACGGTATCATCTATATCGACGAGATCGATAAGATCGCCAGAAAGTCCGAGAATACCTCTATTACAAGAGATGTAAGCGGTGAAGGCGTTCAGCAGGCTCTGCTGAAGATCGTCGAGGGTACAGTATCCAACGTTCCTCCTCAGGGCGGAAGAAAGCATCCTCATCAGGAGTTTATCCAGATAGATACCAAGAATATCCTGTTCATCTGCGGCGGCGCATTTGACGGTCTTGAAGCTGTTATCAAGAAGCGTACAGACTCTTCGTCTATGGGCTTCGGCGGCAAGGTAAAGGATAAGAGCTCCGATTATAATATACTCAAAAAGGTCGTTCCTCACGATCTGGTAAAATTCGGCATTGTGCCCGAGCTTGTTGGTCGTTTGCCTGTTATCACTGTGCTTGACGAACTTGATGAGCCCGCACTTTGCAGAATACTCACCGAGCCTAAGAACTCGCTTATCAAGCAGTACACCAAGCTCTTTGAGTTTGATAATATCGACTTCGAGGTTACTCCCGAAGCACTCACCGAGATCGCTAAGGTTACTATCGAGCAGAAAACAGGCGCAAGAGGTTTGCGAGCAGTTGTTGAGAGCATTCTCACAAAGCTCATGTTCGACGCTCCCTCCGACTCCAGCATCACAGGTATCAAAATTACCGCTGAGTGCGTAAGAGGCGAGGCAGAACCCGAGATCACCAGAGGTCAGGAAAAAGACGTGGTTTGATATTTTGAGCAAATAAATGATCCCGAAAGCAGTTGACGCTTTCGGGATTTTTAGTTAATTGAAATTTCTGTTCCCCTGAATTTCGGCAAGTTTATCGAAGAATCTGGTCATAGCTACTGTCTGATCGGTTATCTGTGAGCGGTCGATCTCCATTTCAAAGGATATGCCGTTTTTGAAACCGCATTCGCTGTTCTTGAACTTTCCTCTGACAGTGCATCTGCCCGATTCATCAAAGGTGAAAACAAGTTCGCTTCGGCAGATATCGCCGTAGTTCCTAAGCACGGCTTTGGCATTCCTGCCGAAATGTATATCCCATGCGGTATCGAGGTCGTAGTTAAAATAATACAGATTTCCGATGGTGAGGTCGATGTCAAAACAGCAGTTCATACCTCTGCATTTGTATATGGCTCTGAAGATTCCCGAAAGACCGTTGTTTTGTATCGAATGTTCGGTCTGTCCCTCGTCAAACCTGTCAAAGAAAATCTTGAAACTTTCGTCGCTGTCACCTATATCTATCATCGTGCATGGAAGTTTGATAATATCAATGTTCATTGTGCTGACCGCCTCCTTATTTAGTGTTTGTTCTGACAAAAAAACGCCGCAGTACCAGACCACGGCGCATTATCCTATAATATCGCAGACCTCTGCTTAATCCTCATCGTCATTGTTTCTGTTGCAGATAGCCCTGATTACGCGGAGATAATCGTCGGTCTTTCTTACCGAGTAAGTAAGATGACCCTCGCCCCTCAGCGTCTTGAAGTTCGCAGAAGGATAAGCCTCGATCAGGTGCTTGAAGCACGATTTGAAGTTCTTCTCATCCGAAGCATAAACAAAGAAGATGTTCTCCTGCATCTCATCAGGCAGGTAAGGGAAGTTGAATGTGTACCTAGCCTCGGTCTCGTTCTTGATGCTGCTGTCAGTGATAACAGGGGCAGTCTTGACCATTGACTCGATAACAGGGCGCATAGTCTGGGTGTCGTCCTTTGTGAACTGGTCAACGGATTTCCAGTTGACAACTTCATCAACACTCTGGTTCTTCATCTTGTTCATCATGGACTTGTGCTTGAAGTTCATGATAGCCTTATAAAGCTTAGGCTGTTTCAGGAAAGTACCGCCGTCAAAGAATGCGGATTCGATAGTGATATGCTGTTTAAGACATTGTGCTATCAGCACCATGCCTATCTCAGCACCCATAGCCTGTCCGTAGATAAGGCAGATATCACCGATGCCGTTTTCTTTGAGGTAGCCGACAATCTCCTTAGCTTCCTGCTGACTGTCGGTGAAGTCCTCACTGCCCTCGTAGTGACCGTTGTATTCGGGAACGATTATGTAATAATCGTTCGTCAGTTCTTCATAAAGATAGGACAAAGAATCCGCAGAACAGAAAGAACTTGTAAGCATGATTATTATTGGATTGCTTCTGTTGCCATAGGTATTAAATCGCATATTCATTCTCCTCCATAATAGTATAATTTTTTAGCTTATTTATATGTTATAAAAATGAAGAAATAATCAAACTATATGTTGTATATATTATACCATAAAAACACAGATTAGTCAATCACTAGGAAGAAATTTTATAAATTTTTGGGCAATATTTTTTTATCCGATGACGAGCTTCTTTCATAAATTTATAATTGCTAAAAGTACGCATAATCGCAGTTTTGGGGATTTTTGTTAATTGTAGGTCAGAAATGTATTAGTAATTGATATAATTAATTACAATAAAATTTTCAAAAATATATTTAAGATTTTTTGAGGATATGTTATAATACATAATGGATAAAACTAATTTCAAATTCTGTCCGCAAAGGAGAGTACCCTATGAAATTTCTGGAAAAGAGGTATATCGGACTATATCTTTTCGGCATAATGATAATAGTGCTGATACTTGCTTTTTCTATCGATAAAGATGTTCCAGTGGGTAAAGAGTATAATGTTAAAAAAGTTGATGCTGAATGGACTTATGAGCGTTCAAAGACTGAGGACGATAATGGAAAAAGTATCATGCGTCTTGTAATGAGCTGTCCTGTCAGCGATGATATAAATGGTAAGGTACTGTCTTTCAAGACCTATGACTCCTATGTTAACGCTTATCTCAGTGATGAGGCGGGCGTTACCTCGGGAAAGAATGTCTACCATTTTGGTGAAAAACCGTTTTTCGGAGATTCGCCCGGAACTTATACCCACTTTATACATCTGCCCCGCGACGAAGGTAAATACCTGAACATCGTGGTGGATACCGTGTACAACCATAAATATATGCCAAGTTATCAGGTGTATTCAGCCGAAGAGAACGAGCTGGTGTATTTCTACCTTAAAAAGGAATTCAAGCTGTCACTGATGAATATCATAATGGTTGTTTTCGGCATACTGCTGATGGTCATACACCTTGTGGGTTCATTCAAAAAGATAGACACCCCCGAGACGTTCTCACTGGGTTCGCTGTCGCTGCTTTTTGCGGTATATCTGACGTGTCCGCTGTTTTTCCACCAGTTTATTTGCTGTAACCCCGTGGCGCAGTACTACATGATATATTTCTCGCTGTATATGCTGCCGCTGGCTGCTATGCTGTACTTTGAGGATATAGTTCCGACCCTGAATATGAAATGGATGTTCTACGGCTTTGTAGCACTGGAGTTAGGTCTGTCCGCATTACATTTTACGGGGATAGCTTCCTATACCAGGACGGTTGTAGTATTTACAGCAGCAGTCGGTTTTTTTGCAATAGTATCAAGTTTGCTGATAATACAGCGTTTCAGGCTGATAGACATTGAATACAGGATAGGTCTGATGTGCCTGCTGGGCTTTGCATTTGCAAATGTTGTTTTCTATATGTTCATATCCACCACCGGAGACCAGTCTTTCCTAATCAGGATAGGTTTCATCATCTATCTTGCATTTGAGATAGTCAACGGTCTGCGAAAGATAATGAACGAAGTTAACCGCGAGCGCGAAACTCAGTTGCTGCATAATCTTGCTTACACCGACCAGCTGACTGGTCTGGGCAACAGGTACGCGCTTGAAAGAGATGCAGAAGCTATCCCGCTGGAGAGTATCAGCGTTATGTCGATGGATCTCAACCTGCTGAAGACTACCAATGACAGCTTCGGTCACCTGGGCGGAGATATGCTGCTGGTATCGGCGGCTAAGTGTATGCTGTCGGTGTTCGATAAAGTTTACAGAGTAGGTGGCGATGAGTTCATCGCACTTCTCAGCGATAAGACGGAAGATGAACTTAAAGAGATCCACGCGACCCTGCACGACATGATGGATAAGATGAACATCGACCGAAGTGAGTACGGCGAGTTCGCCTATGAAAAGGAGTTCCTGCTGAGTATCGCGGTGGGCTACGCATCATTCACCGAGGGCGACGAGAATTTTGAGCGTATACTGTCCCGTGCAGATAAAGCAATGTACAATGAAAAAAAGCGTATGCACAGCGGGGTGTAGGTGAGCTGAAGCTTATTTTACAACGTGTATAATTGATGGTTGTATCGATCACTATTATACTAATATTATAAAAACGATAATACCGAAGCGTAACAAGAGTTATCAGCTTCGGTATTTAATCTTTTTATGGGAGTTAAATGATATACTATACAGCAGTAGTATCAGTTACCTTTGATTTAGGGATAAGCTAAATCGACCTCACCGATATCAAACGATATCGGTGAGGTCGATAGCTTTTATAAGAGTGAGTTAATATCTGATCACTGACCTTCGTGGAAGAAAGAGGGGAGAGCATCGTAAACGTAATGTCTTACATAGCCCCACCAGTGTGTCTTACCCGATGCAACAAGGAAGTAGAAATTACCCTTGGAGAAATCGGAAGTGTAAACGAACTGGCTCATCTTCTTCATCTCGTTGATCTGAGGATTTACGTTGGGATAAGCGATATCGTCAGAACCTGTTGCTGCGAAGATGAAGTACTGATTCTTCTGGAGACCTGATCTGTCGATTGCATTGGCGATGGACTTAGCCTTATCGTATGCAGAGTTGCCGTTCCAGTGGTCGCCGCTGAGAGGCATGAAGTAGCCAACGATGTCAAGGCAGTTTTCAAGTACAGCCCATGTTGAAACTGAACCCATTGAGAATCCGCCGTATGCTCTGTGCATTCTTGATGCCTGGAGCGATGCCTGTGAAGTATTTTTGCCTGCATATGTTGAATATTTGCCTTCAACGAAAGGAACTACGCTCTGACGGAACTCGTTGTAGAACTTGCCTGCCTCAGTCTTGTTGAAGGTAGGTGTAACAACGATCAGAGGCTCCAGTTCGCCGTTCTTGATCATGTTGTCGAAGAGATTCTGCATCATTGTATCGTCCTGATAGAACAGAGTATTCTCATTCTCTCCGCCGCCGTGCATCAGGTAGAAGATGTTGTACTTCTTGTTGCTGTCATAGCCGTAAGGCAGATATACGTTAAGGGAGTTATAACCGTTGATGCCGTTATAGGATTCCTTTACGACCTTACCTTGCTGTGAGCAGCTGTTGAAGTAGTAAGAGGGAGCTTCCTTGAACTGCATATTTGACTGATAGTTATAATTCGATGTTGTCTGCTGCTGGTTGTTGCCGCCATTATTCTCGTTGTTGTTTCCGCCGGTATTGCCAGTGTTGGAAGGTGTGTGATACTCTATGTTGTTGGTTGCTCTGGTAGTTACTGTTACGTAGTTTTCCAGAGCGCCTGCAGTATCCCACTTGCCGTTTACTCTTGCAGCGATAGCTACCTTGTAAGACATATTGGGTGTAAGATTCTTAGGTGTAACGTAAGAATTACTAGAGATGTTGGAATTCTGAACTCTCCACTTGCCTGCCAGATAAACTGCGATGCCGTACTTGTCAGCGCCCTTTACCTTGTCCCAAGTGAACTGCATCTGCCTGTACTGGCTGCTGTAAGCAACCTTGATGTTGGAAGGAACAGTTGCGCTGCCAGAAGGGCTGCCTTCTGCTGTGTAACCCTTGTTAGCGATGATAGCTCTGTCAACATAGATGTCGCACAGGCTGTCGGGAGCTTCAACATACATCTTAACGTTGTTTGCGCCCGAAGGGATAGTGAAATTAGTGTTCTCCAGCTTGGTCCACTTGCCTGCTGTGCAGGAACCATCAGCTATCTTAGTGTAATATGTTGTGCCACTCTGATCATACTGCATAGTCAGCTGAACAGTAGTACTTTCGGTAGGATTTACCATTGTGCTGAAGCTGTATGCGTTGCCAGGCTTGAAAGTAGAGGTGTTAAGTTCTACCTCACCGCCGTTCCAGTTATCAGTTCTGCCGCTTATGTACAGGGACTTGCTGCCCTCATAAGCAGTGGAAGAAGATGATGTTACGCTTGCAGAACCTCTGCCGGTCCAGTAATTGGTGCCGTTCTCGAAAGTAGCGGAGTACAGTGTACCTTCGATTTCAGGGGTCTCAGGCTCTGGATCGGGAGCAGGGTCGCCGCCCTCACGCATATTCAGAGTAACGTCAGCCTGACCGTCGGATTCCCAACCTTCAACGTTGAAAGCAATTTCGTACAGGTTGCCCATCTTCATGCCCATGGACTCCCAAGCCTTGAAGTGCTCGGAAACGCTGATGGTACCCTTTGTTCTCAGGTTCTGACGGATGCTGATATACTGTGTGAAGTTCTTGTTGCCTTCAATGGTGTAAGAATTTCTTTCACTTGTGTATATCTTGTATACGCTGCCGTCGATAGTAGCCTGACCCTTATACTGTGCAGAAGGATCCTGTGCAGGTGACCAGTTCTTCCAGTCTTCAATTATGTAGTACTCTACCAGAGGATTCTGTGCCCAACCGTAGATACAGATTCTTGAGTTACCTGATGAACCTGCAGACCAGCTACAGTCGTAATCGCAGTAGAAGTCGCCATAATCCTTATAAGTCTTAGGGTTGTTCAAATCCCAGAACAGACCACGACGAGCAAGGAAGTTACCTCTCGAGTTATTAGGACCGCACTTCCAGGATGTGCTGAAACCGCCGTCATTATCGTGCAGTGTCATTGTAGATGAGTTAGGAGTATCTGCCTGCCAGATCTCGTGGTGATAGTTGTTGTACCAGCCAACTTCACGTGTGTGTGAAGGGCTTGTTGTGAGCACCTTAGCAGCAGATGCAGAAATAGATGAGACGATAGGTGAAACCATCATCATACCTGCAACAAAAGCACTTGTTACACGCTTTGAAACAGTTTTCTTCATAAACAAATTACCTCGCTTTCCAAGTTTTGAGTTAAGGTTTTAAGATCTTGGTCGATCTTTGCGAAAAACACGGACCCACAGATGCCTCACGGTTCATGCTCTCCCCTCCTCATTACATGGGTCTTGTCATGAAAAAGTATCTGAATGTTTTCGCAATAATCGACCGTTTTGATTATGTCTTTTTGATCTTACAGAAAAATTTCTGTTATCAAAAAATTTGTTATGCAGTGCTTGGTTGATCTTATCAAATGTCACTGCATATTTTTGAGTGCTGATCCGTTTTCGCACAAAGATCTGCCCTGAAAAATAGGATCATTGCCGTGTTTTATCATATCCTATAATCAGGATATAAGTAGATCTTCTTTGTAAAAAGCGAATGATAAAACGTACAGACTCATTTTCTTGACTGCCAATGTTTGATAAATGATACAAGAAAATTATCACATTAAGATAATATTCTCATATAAAATTCCATTGGCACAAAACAAATTTGCTGATACGCCGGGAGTATCAGCTGAGAACCTTTGTTGTAACACGGCATATTATCCCAAATTTCATACATGAAACGACGAAGTTCATGTATGAGATTTGTTATTGTTAAATATTATAGCGCAAGTTCGAATTTTTGTCAAGTATAATTTTTTTATATTTTTATATGAATATTTTTTGGTATATTATCCACGAGAGATTTCCTTATATTTTTGTCGGCAGGTAACGGTAATTTTCAGAATGGGAAGGAGTTTTTATGATTTCCTTGGAAAAACAAGGTTTTCACGCTTTCAAATCTATGGTAGAATGAAAATTCGTAAATATGCAAATAAGACCGAATGCTTTCGCAATCGGTCTTATCATATACTCTATTATCAATTGTTATACAGAGTTTGAGAGCGAACAGCTGATGCCGTTTTTTTTCACTCTTATACTCCGGGGAACTGAATCTTCTTATATTTCTTCAGCTTTTCAGCAACAGTTGCACGCTTCTGTGGATCCATAAAGAAACCGCCCTGTGTATCTGCTATCTCATCACAGTGAACTCCGCGTCCTTCTTCGGAAGTACGGTCGCGCTCAAGTCCGTTTGCTGCAATAACGAATTTCCACTTGCCGTCATCTGTCTTGACAAGATCTCCGCCTGCGCCGCATACTGCACATTCAATAGGATACTGCAAACCTCTCCACTGGGGTTCGCCGAGACACAGACAATTGCTGTGGCAATTAGGACACCAGCCTGCATCGGGCTCGCCCAGCCACTCGCGTTCTGCGGCAGGAGTGTTCAGTGATTTCATGATATTTGCGCCGATCTCTCTTGCTCTTGCCAGCTTTTCTTCGTGAAGAAGTACCTGAGCAGGTGCGGGCACCATTGTTGCCATATACATATCAACTATCTTGAAGCTGTTTGAAAATGTTGAAGCCTGCATACATTCAAGAGCCATTGACTGCCATGAACGTGTTGAACCGCCGACAGCGATGAGAGCGCCTACACGGTCACGGGGAGTAATTGCGCCTATCTTGGTAAGGAATGCGGTTTCATATGCAAGGTTGCGGTGCATGAATTTCAGGAAAAGTGATGATGGCATAAGTGCGTATGTAGGTGCTGAGAAAATAACAGCATCCTGTTCAAGGAGAACGTCCATGATCTTTTTCTTGTCGTCCAATTTGTCAAGTGAACAGCCTGTGTGCTTGCCCATTGACATTCCCATTGTACATGAAGTACAGCCTGTGCAGTCCAGCAGTTCATAATCTTTGAGATTGATCATAGTTATCTCTGCACCCTGTTCCTGACAGACAAGAAGTGCTTCTTTAAGAAGTATCTCACAGTTGCTGTCTTTACGTCCGGCAGTAACGCCCATTACTTTAAAACTCATAGAAATCACCCTCATTATTAAAATTTGGTTTACAGTACTTACTGTTCAACCTGATTATAGTATATCTTAAATAAAATTAACTGTCAAGCCAACTATTGCTGAATATTTTTGTGAATATTCAAAAATTGATAGGCTGTTATACAATATCTGACAAAACCAAGACAGATCAATATCTGAACATCCATTTTGAGTATGGAAAAAATTTTGTTTATGTTTTTGATATCTGAATTAATTTTTTTGTCAGTTTCTATATTTTATCTACTTTTTTCTAAAGATTTTAGGTTGACATTGGCAAAATTCCATGCTATCATATAATTGTATAATATGATAACTGATTAAAAAATATGATCTGAGGTCTGATCAGAAAAGGAATATATAATAAATTGAAAAGGAGAATTATTATGAAGAAGGTATTTTCAGCGATTACTGCGGCTGCACTGACAGCCGGTCTTTGCGCATCAATGCCTATTGTTGCGCTGGCAGACAATCCCATTGTGCAGACATCATTCACACCTGACCCCGCTCCCGTTGTTATCGGCGATGAGCTGTATGTGTTTACAGGTTGTGACCGTGAGGGCACCAATGACTTCTACTATATGACAGGCTGGCAGTGCTTCTCGACCAAGGATATGAAGAACTGGACAGACCACGGCAGAATTCTCGAAGATACCTCATTCTCGTGGTGCAACAAGAATGATGCATGGGCTTCACAGTGTATCGAGCGTAACGGCAAGTACTATTTCTATTTCACTACCACCAACAAGAGCGGCGGCGGAAGAGCTATCGGTGTTGCTGTGGCAGATTCACCCGAAGGTCCGTACAGAGATCCTTTGGGCAAGCCTCTTTGCGGTCCTAACTGGGACTATATCGACCCGACTGTTATCATAGATGATGACGGTCAGGCGTGGCTGATGTTCGGCAATCCGAAATGCTATTATGTAAAGCTGAAGGAAGACATGGTAACGCTGGATGGTCAGATCAAGCAGTTCGATATGAACACACAGCAGTTTGGTTACAACAGTGAAAGAGGCACTTCCTACGGTGAAGGCCCCTGGATATACAAGCGTAATAACCTTTACTATCTTGTGTGGGCATCTTTTGTTGACGGTTACGGCGGAGAGAGCCAATGCTATGCAACAGGTCCTTCCGTTACCGGTCCCTGGACATACCGCGGCGTGATACAGCAGGGCTCAAACTGCTTCACTACTCATGGAGGTATAATCGACTATAAGGATCATTCTTACTTTTTCTATCACAAGAACGGTCTCCCTGGGGGAGGTACGTTCAACAGAAGTGCTGCCTGTGAGGAATTCACATACAACGCTGACGGGACTATCCCTGTTGTGAAGCCAACAAACAGCGGTCCGCAGCAGCTCGAAGCTTTGGATCCTTTTGAGAGAGTAGAGGCTGAAACTATCTGCTGGAGTGAAGGAGTCAAGACCGAAAAGGACGATAACGGTTCCGTAAATGTTGGATATATCAAAAAAGGTTCTTACATAAAGGTCGCAGGCGTTGACTTCGGTGAAGGAGCTGATAAGTTCACGGCTTCCGTTGCTTCTGCTGGAAACGGCGGATACATCGAGCTTCACCTTGACAGTAAGACAGGACCTGTTGTGGGTACACTTAACGTCGGTGATACAGGCGGCTGGCATAACTGGAAAGAAGTATCCTGCGATGTATCGGGTGCTGAAGGCGAGCACGACCTCTACCTTGTATTCAACGGCGGCGACGGATATCTTATGAATATCGACTGGTGGAAATTCGGCGGTGCAGGTGCAAATTCATCGGGCACAGACACTTATATTTTTAAGAATACATTCGAGGGCAAGCTTGACGGATGCTCGGACAGAGGCGGTTCAAAAGTTGCTTTAAGTACAGATGAAGCTTATGAGGGCACAGGTTCTGTATACTGTACAAACCGTTCATCTTCATGGCAGGGTGTCGGCAAGAGCCTGAATTATAAATTCAAAGCAGGGGAGAGCTACAGCTTCTCGGCTATTGTAAAGTATACCGAAGGCGCGTCTTCTACAAAATTCCACCTCACTCTCCAGTATACAGGTTCAGATGGCGAGACTTATTACGATAAGATCGACACCAAGAACGTTACAAAAGGCGAGTGGACACAGCTTGCAAATACAAGCTACAAGATACCAGCAGGTGCCAAGAATCTCCTTGTATATGTGGAGACCGAGGGCGACGTAAGTGATGATAAGACTGCCACAAATTTCTATGTAGATAATTTCTTTGCAGCAGCAGACGGTACTGTTATAGAGGGACCACAGACTGCGGTCGTATCTCAGCCGACAGTTTCATATGTACCCGGTGACAATTCAGTCAAGCTCACATGGACGACTGTTACGGGCGCTGAAAAGTACGCAGTATGCGGTTATACAAACGGTAAGTGGCAGAAGCTCGCTGAATGCAGCGGTAATTCTTACACGCTTAAAGGGCTTATACCAGGAAATAAATATAAGATATCGGTAGTTGCAATGACGAACGGCAGCATGAATGTCGATTTTTCAAATGCGATCACTGTAACTACGAACGGTAATACTCATCCCACTGTTACAAATATTGAATACAGCGAAAAATATCACCAGTTCAAATTGAATTGGAACGCTGTCAGCGGTGCGACAGAATACGGTATCGCTGTTAAGCTCGGTGGTAGGTGGAAGGTTCAGGCTTATACCGATAAGACCTACTTTACATCACCAAAGCTCAGAGCAGGCAGCACTTATCAAATGGTCATCTGTGCAAAGGTAAATGGCAAGTGGGATACCAGCAACCTCAATGGCAGAGTGTTTAAGGTCACTGTAAAGTGATGAGCGCTTTTCTGTACTAAGAGGTATCTTTTGAATGATCGCATACAGCGATTATCGATCAAGTCTATAAAGTGCCGTATATCGGCACTTTTAGAACAGAAATCATATTTCTGTAATATAGGACATTCAAACAGATCGGAGGAAAATGTTATGTCAAGTCCAAAAAAAATTACTAAAAGATTAGTGTCAGTACTGTCATCAGCAGCCCTGACTGCGTCCTGCATGGCTATCGCGCCTGTAACTACCGCGCTTACTGCCAATGCAGCAGGTTACACAGCAGCTGCTAATGATACCAGCAGTTACCTGTTCCATGATACTTTTGAAAGCGGAACAGATGACTGGTCTGCAAGAGGCAGCTGTAAAGCAGCTGTAAGCAGTGACGCTACCTATAAGGGCTCAAAAGCTCTGTTCCTTTCGGGAAGAACTGCTGCCTGGAACGGCGGACAGAAATCCCTTAGTACCACTACATTCGTACCCGGAAGAAGCTACGCATTCAGTGCCTGCTTTGCAAACCTTACGGGTTCCGATCCTACTGAATTCAAGCTCACACTCCAGTACAGCCTTAATGGCACTGCAAGCTATGACAAGATAGCTCAGACTTTTGCAAACCGCGGCGAGTTCGTTCAGCTCTATAATGCGGAATACACTATCCCCGCAGGGGCTTCCGATCTCGTACTGGTAGTTGAGACCACCGAGGAGACCTGCGACTTCTATGTTGATGAGATCATTGCTGCTCCTGCAGGAACAAAGATCGACGGACCTACATCAAAAGTTGTAATCAGCAAGGGTCCCAGAAGAGGTGACATCGACCTTGACGGTGATATTACGGTACTTGACCTTATCGAACTGAAGAGAGGTATGATAAGAGGATTCATCAACAAGACCGCAGAGACTAATGCAGATATAGATCAGAGCGGCGTTATCGATGAAGATGATGTATCTGCGCTCCAGTCATATCTTGTAGGTGCGATCACGGAATTCCCTGTGGTAAATAATCATCTTTCAATGAAGGATTTCACCGATAAGGTAAAGAATACCATAGTTGAAAAAGAACCTGATTCTGCAAATCGTTCAAAGAGCGGCGTAACATACGGTCAGATACAGAAGAAGAGCTACTATTCCACCACCTGCAACAGACAGAAGGATGTAAATATCCTTCTTCCTCCAAACTATGATCCCAACAAGCAGTATCCCGTAATGTACATCATGCACGGCTACTATGAGGGCATCGACAGAATGCTCACAAAGGGAAATGCTGAAATGCATACCCGCGAGATGATAGGCAATGCTATCGCTGAGGGCGCAGCTAAGGAAATGATCTGCGTATTCCCCGATGTGTTCTCAAGTCCTACTCTAAGAGCCTGCACAGGTATGGACGAAACGAACAATCAGGCATACGATAACTTCATAAACGATCTCACCAAGGATCTTATGCCCTATATGGAAAAGAATTACAGTATTCTGACAGGCAAGGACAACACTGCTATCACAGGCTTCTCAATGGGCGGACGTGAGTCTCTCCTCATTGGCATGAAGAGACCCGATCTCTTTGGCTATATCGGTGCAATATGCCCTGCCCCGGGAGTTTCCGGCTCATTCAACTGGAGCAGTGACAATCAGCCTTATTTCCTGATGATAACAGCAGGAAGTGACGATAAGACCGTTTATGATAATCCCAAGAACTATCACAACAACTTCGATAAAAACGGTGTTCCTCATATCTGGCACTATGTAAACGGCGGCTACCACGGTGATAACTGTATAAGAGCTCACCTCTATAACTTCTTCCGTATAGCTTTCCAGAACTGAGATAGTATTATTTGATAATACCAGTTATTGTACTGAGATTGAAAAGCTCCGACTTGGTCGGAGCTTTTGCTTTTGTTAAGATTGCATGATTCCACCGCGAAAACTTTGGTGAACTTTAGGGTACGAAAAGCGCTCATGTCCAAAAAAAAGTTACCACAAAATCTGTGGAGTGTGGTATAATATGTATAGGTTTAACAAACGGATACTATTACAAGCAAGACGAGATAAAGTCAATCGAGATCATTTAGAATGAAGTTACGATAATAAACAAGAAAGAGATGAAGCAATTGAAAAACTACGATACCAAACATCTGGTGGAAGATATCTGCTTAAAAAAGTACGGAAAAAAGCCCGACAGGATAGAACTTTGTACCGTTGGCATGGTAAATACCGTATATATCGTTGATGTTGAACAGGACAGATTTGTTATCAGGCTGAACAGCGAAAAGGGTGCATATTCCGAAAGCAAGCGGCTTCTCGATAACGCAGGAAATATCGGGCTGCCTGTTCCGAGAGTTATAGGCACCGGTTCAGAAAACGGATATGAATATCTTGTAATGAGCTATATGCCCGGAAAAGATCTTGGGCTGGTTTATCACGAGCTCAGCCGTGAAAGCAAAAAAGTCATAGCCGCTGAGCTGGTCATGATTCAGCAAAAGGCAGAAATGCTCGACGCGGGCAGCGTTACGGGGAAATGGTATGACTTCATAAATGATATGCTTAAAACAGCGGAGAGCCGTATCATAAACGGAGGTTATTTCAGCGCAAAAAAGGTTAATTTTGTCAGAGAAGCTGCCCGACAGATGAAAGACTATTTTGAAGCGGTCAAGCCTGCGGCTTATCTTGACGATATAAGCACTAAGAACCTACTTATCGAAAACGGGCATATCTCAGGCATTGTTGATATAGACGAGATAGCATACGGAGATAAGCTGACATACATAGCTCTTATGAGAATCGCTCTCCTGAATATGGGATATGATGATCTTATCTGTGATGACATTCTTTGTGAAATGAATGCGGACGCTGTTCAGCGAAAAGCGGAGCTGTTTTATTGTCTGATGTACTGCGTTGATTTCATGGGAGAGCGCGGAATGATATTCAACGGAAAGAAAGTCGAGGTCAGCAAAGAGGTAATAGACCGCATGAACAGGATATTTGACTTGATGAGGAATCGGTTGGAGAGGTTGATGTAAGAAAAAGCTTGTTAAAATTTTAATAATCAAAACCTTACCAGCATTCAAAAATCTCCAACATTAAATCAGCGTGAAATTGTATAATGATATAATGAAATAAAATAACAGAAAAGAATAACATTTAGTAAATAATAAAACGAAATATGTTACAAATAATTGAAGGTAACAGATGAAAATATAGTAAAAATGCAATATAGCAATTTTTGATTATTGCCATACGATAAAGCGCAAAAAACGATTTGAATTTATCTCTTAAAAAATATAAAATATTAACAAAAGATAATATATAGGGTCTGAAGCCGAAATATGGGGCTTTCGACATGGTAAAACCGGACTCTGTAGAAATCTTTTAATTTGGTCTTTTAATCTATTTATTAGGAAAGAGAGGAATTTGCGTATGAAAAATTTTGTTCCTAAGCGTGCGGTAAGTGCTCTTATCGCAGGTATGATGATCACAGCTCCTGCAGCACCTATGATCAGCCAGTCTGTTATAAGTGTTTCAGCTGCTAAGCTTCTGACAACAAGCCCTTCTCACACACGTGAAGTTGGCTGGTACAACAACTATCACCACGAGATCTGGCAGGCAGATACTCCTAACTCATCTACAATGACACTGCACGATAATGACGGCGGTTTCAGCACATCTTGGAAGTGCGGTCCTAATAACTCGAGAGGTAACTTCCTTGCTCGTCGTGGTCTGTTCTGGGATTTGAACAACCCTAAGACTTATAGGGATTATGGCGACTTCTACTGCGATTATGACTGCACCTGGTCTGCAGGTTCATCAGGTAACTCAAGAATCTGTATCTATGGTTGGGCACAGAATCCTCTGGTAGAGTACTATATAATTGAAGACTGGAAGAACTGGTCACCTGCACAGGATCCTTCTGCACAGTATAAGGGTTCCGTAACTATCGACGGCAGCGTTTATAAGGTGTACACAAGTGCAAGAAACTCCTACACCATTGAAGGTAACAAGAGTTTCACACAGTACATAAGCATCCGTCAGAACACAAGAACCAAGGGCACTATCAGCATTTCCGAGCACTTCAAGGCTTGGGAAAAGATGGGCATGAAGATGGGCAACCTGTACGAAATTGCTTTCAACGTTGAAGGTTGGGAGTCCGACGGTCAGGCTGATGTTAACCTGAAGATGTATGAAGGTGCTGGCAACGGCGGAAATAACGGCGGTAATAATGGCGGCAACGACACTTCTACTCCTGAGCCAGATGCTAACGGCGATTATTTCACCAGCACATTTGAGAGCGGCAAGGATAACTGGGGCGGCAGAGGTGCAGCTTCCGTATCTCTCAATACTAAGAACTACTATGCAGGCAAGCAGTCTCTGTTTGTAAGCGGCAGAACCAGCAACTGGAATGGTGCTTCAATTGATCTGAGCACTTCTACATTCGTTCCCGGCAAGTCCTACAGCTTCAGCACAGGCGTTCTGCAGAAGAGCGGTTCTTCAACAAGCATGAAGATGACAATGCAGTACAAGGATTCTTCCGGTACTACACAGTATGATGAAGTAGCTTCCCAGACAGCTAAGAGCGGTCAGTGGACAAAGCTGGAGAACACTTCTTACACAATTCCCAGCGGTGCTTCCGATCTGGTACTTTATGTTGAAGCTCCTGACAGCCTGACAGATTTCTATATCGATAACGTACAGGCTTCCAAGGCAGGTAAGGCGTCTTCCGTAACAACAGGCAAGGGTACAGTTGATAATTCTTCCGGTAACGGTGGTTCTTCTGAGGTCAATACTGCTAATGCAGGTCTGAAGGACGTATTCTCCAGTCGTTTCAGCAAGATCGGTACTTGCATAAGCACTCGTGATCTCAATAATGCTGACTTCGTAAAGAAGCACTTCAATAGCATCACTCCCGAGAACGATATGAAGCCCGAAAACATTCTTGACCAGAGTGCGAGCCAGGCTTACGGCAATAACGTAAATCCTCAGGTAAAGCTGAACAATAACTTAAAGACTATCCTTGACTTTGCAGTTAAGAATGATATACCTGTAAGAGGTCATACTCTTATCTGGCACAGCCAGACACCTAGCTGGTTCTTCAAAGAGAACTTCAGCAATAACGGCGCACAGGTTTCCAAGCAGGTAATGGATCAGCGTATGGAAAACTTCATCAAGAATACATTCGCTATGATCAAGCAGAATTATCCTACTCTGAAGCTCTACGCTTACGACGTTGTTAACGAAGCATTTGAAGTAAGCAACGGCAACCTCAGAAGCGGTTCACCTTATTATTCGATCTACGGTGATGACAGCTATATGCAGAAGGCATTCGCATATGCAAGAAAGTATGCTCCTTCTGACTGCAAGCTGTTCTACAACGACTTCAACGAGTACGATGATGGTAAGGTAAATTCCATCTACAACTTCTGCAAGAAGGTTCACGAGGCAGGTAATCTTGATGGTATCGGTATGCAGTCTCACCTGGGTACTACTTATCCTAGTATCTCAAGATACAAGAACGCACTTAACTTGTTCTCTTCTATCCCCGGCATCGAGATCCATGTAACAGAGCTGGACGTTATGCAGCAGGGCGCAAGTGATTCCTCTTTTGCTAACTACTACAAGGACATCGTTCAGAGTATCGTTAACTGCGACGCTGTTACTTCGCTGACATGGTGGGGCACTAACGACGGCTACAGCTGGAGATCGACTGATACTCCTCTTCTGTTTAATTCCAGCTTCCAGCCCAAGCAGGCATACAATTCTGTAGTAGGTATCATTCCTACCGATCTGTGGGGCAAGACCAACGGCAATAGCGGTGATGACCCCGTTCCTCAGGACGGCGACACCTATCCTACAAACATCAAGGTAAATTACAATACTCAGTACCATCAGGTACAGTTCGTTTGGGATAAGGTACAGGGCGCTGACAAGTACGGCATCGCTGTATATCTGGCTGGTAAGTGGAGAGTTCAGACTTCCAACATCTCTACCAACAGCTATGTAACTCCTAAGAACCTGACTCCCGGCATGAGCTACAAGGTAGCTATCGCTGCAAGAGTTAACGGCAACTGGGATACCGCAAACGCTATCAAGAATGCTGTAAATGTAACTGTTAGATAATCAGGTAAAAGGCAAACTCAATTTTATAGCATAAACAGATACGGGATGACCAATGCGTCATCCCGTATTTTTGTGATATTGAACCCCCAAAAAGACCTCATATGGCAGTGTTGATGCATATGAGGTCTTATCATTTTATCCTGATCAATAGTTATATTTTTTACAGGTCTCAAAAGCTTTTTTTTAGCTGTTTTAACATAATCAAGCGTTTCGCTTTGCTTTAAAACCTTTCTTGCATAAGGAAAATCGAATCCTTCGTTCTTTTCATAGTGATCAAGAAAGCTGTCTATTACCTCAATGAACTCATGATCATTGGACGGAACTTGCTTGAAAAAAGAATTCCAGTCATCTAATACTGCCGGATCAACAGGAGTTCCATCAGTAAGCATTTCGGGATCCATAGTGCCAAGCAAAAGTCCAAGGTCATCATTTTTGATCATTTCTTCACGATTTGAGAAAAAGCAATAGTCCAGAATATAAAAGCAAACTAAAAAATAATACACGAATTCTCCTTGTGATGATTGATAATATCAAATATTATTCCGCCAGTTTTTCTCAGGGTGCAGGCGATAAAATTCTTCCTTGTGCTGATACATACTTAGGTCAGCAGCCTGCATTGCGGTGAAAATATCATAGTCGCCATCGAACCATTTTGCACCCGCCGCAAAGCTGACATTGGGTGTATTTTCTGCAAGTGCGTGAAGTCTTGCGACACATTCTTCCAGATTTTCGGGACTGATATCGGGGCATAAAACTACAAATTCATCCCCACCCGAACGGTAAATTTCATACCCATCGAAAGCAATTTTCAGAAGCGCTGCCGCATTTTGCAGAAGTCTGTCACCCGCAGCATGACCGTTTTCATCGTTGACCGCTTTCATACCGTTAAGGTCAGCGAATACGATTCCGATAAATTCGGGTTTGGAAGACTTATCATTTGTCAGCTGCTCAACACGCTCGTTCATGGCATTTCGGTTCAGCACCTGAGTAAGGCTGTCCGTTCTGCTCATGATTTTCAGCCTTGTTACCAGATGATGGTGAGCGATGCTCGCACCAAGCATGAAAGTCGTCAGTTCGAGAGTTTCCTTTATCTCCATAGTTCTCTCGGTATCAAAGTTGATAGCCCAGATAAATCCCACAAGTTCGTGATCGTAGCGTATGGCAGTCAGGATAAGATTTTTTACGCCAAAGTTTACCAGAGACTTGTACCATATCGGGTCGCGTTCTTCGATTATACTAAGGTCGTCAAGGAGCAGACAGTCCGTACCATCAAGATCTTTCTCCCATGCGAGGGCAGTTTCATAAGGCGTGCGCCCCATACCTTCGGTGAGATCTCTGAGCATTTCAGGCTGCTCACCTTTTTCATTGTAAAGACCGAACTGTTCCTCTTTTTTATTGAGTGTCAGCAGTGCACAGTATTCCGAACGGAAAATACTTTTGAGCTCACTCATGCACTCTTTCATAGCAAGATCAAAACTCTGCATCTTATTGAGTTTGATGCTGAGATCCATTATTGAAGATGCTATCTCACCCGAACGCTGTGTCATATAATCCGTTTCAGGCTGAGCGGAACGGGTAGTTAAGTACAGGCAGTACGCAGTTCGCGGCGATGTGTTCGGTTCGCCCTTTTCGTTAACGATATTTCCATCCTCATCAAGGGGCAGATAAAAACCCTTTATCCAAATACCGAAAGCATTAACATAGGAATACAGCGGCTCATTATTGGTGGCGCTGTTGTATATGAAGTTTTCAAGATTTATCTCGGTGAAGTATCTGCGCAGCGGTACTCCCGGGTAGAACTTGGGCGCATCGGGGAGCGTATTGAACATCATTGTGTTGATATCATTTATAGCCATAATGCGGATCTCGCTCTTGCTGCCGTCGGGCAGGATATCGAAAGCGTAAACACCCGCAATTATCTTGAATTTATTGACCAATGCCTGAAGATCCATAAAAGCCTCCTGAATTTTTGCATGATCTGATGTCTTTGCAAAGTAACATCACTTAACAAAATTATACTATATTTTTCATAAAAAATCAATAGGTAATATAAATAAACCATGGAAAATAATTTCCATTTTTGAATAAAATCGAGGTTGTGGGATAATGCCAAGAAAATGGCTTTGGCATTTCACACCACAAAGACCCAAAATAGGCAGTACCTCTTACCGCGATACTGCCTGTTTCTGTTAATGATCAAAGCTTAGCCTTGCCCTGTTCGGTCATTCTTTTCAGTCTGCCTTTTTCAACTATGTACACCGTGTCAGCCAGCTTCATAAGGGGCTTATCGTTGAATGAATCGGTGTAGAAGCTTTCAATGGGTGTATCACCGTATACCTCTTTATACCGCTTTGCCTTGTTCTCGCCGAAGTTGAAGTACACCATCTCACGCTTATCAGGGTCGATGACACTGCTGATGATATTCTCCGTACCGAGCTTTTCCTTTATGCCCTCTATCAGCATATCGGGACCAGCCGTTATTATTACATCGTCTTTGCCAACGCGCTTTATTATCGCTTTATTGAGTCTGTGACTGTTATCCTCCCAGAAACTTTTCACAATTTCTGCGGCTTCGTACTTGTCCTTAACTGCGACTTTCAGAAAATCGTTGATCTCTTTTTCAGCTTTTTCCCTGTCAATAAGACACATCTTGTACTTGGCAAGATTATAAACTATCGAGGGTACATAAAGCAGTATCTTCCTGTTTCTGCGTATCATATAAAAAGCCAGATCTATCGAGCTTTCGCCGTGGTATAGGGTGTTATCGAAATCAAAAACGTTTATATTGTCCACAACCTTTCGGGATAATTTTTTTATTTTCAGCCGAAATATCAGCACAGTTATTTCACAAGAGGTAGCATATCCTGATTTTGAAATTACTCGATTATGAATACCATCTTAAATCATTATATCACAAAAATTTCAGTAAGTAAAGCTTTTGATGAAGTTGAATCGTCAACAGCTGACAAGGTGATATGAACAATAAATCGATGGACATACGGTGAGATATTGGGTTGACCGATATCAAATAACTGTTCCTGCAACAGCATTTTCAGGCATCTTTATAACTCAGCCATGAAATTGTTCAACCTTATCGTAATATCGATATATGAAAATAAAGCGATAGTTAACGTCAGAACTATATCACATAATTTTCAGTTAATTTCACACTTCTATCACTTAATGTTTACTTTTAATTGTATAACCTGTGTTAAAATAATTAACGTGAGAATAATCACAGCAGGGGATATTCTGCCCGCTGTGAAAAAACTCTGCAATATTTCAGATAAATAGATCAACGAAAGAAGGAGAGCAAAATGTTAAAGATCAAAGACATCCGAAAGGAGTACATCACGGGCGACCTGAAACAGACTGCCTTGGATGGAGTGAGTCTTAATTTCCGTGACAACGAATTTGTTGCCATACTCGGACCATCGGGTTCAGGCAAGACGACCCTGTTGAATATCGTCGGCGGACTTGACCGCTACGACAGCGGCGACCTCATCATCAACGGAATTTCTACCAAAAAGTACAAGGACAGGGACTGGGACAGCTACCGCAACCATACTATCGGTTTCGTATTCCAGAGCTATAACCTTATCCCGCACCAGAGCGTGCTTTCAAATGTTGAGCTGGCGCTGACAATATCGGGAATATCGAAATCCGAGAGAAAACGCCGTGCAAAAGAAGCCCTTGAAAAAGTCGGGCTTGGTGAACAGATACACAAGCGTCCGAACCAGATGTCGGGCGGACAGATGCAGCGTGTGGCTATCGCGAGAGCGTTGGTAAATGACCCCGATATCCTTCTTGCCGACGAACCAACAGGCGCTCTTGATTCCGAGACCAGCGTACAGGTCATGGATTTGCTTGCCGAAGTCGCAAAAGACAGACTTGTTATAATGGTCACTCATAACCCCGAGCTTGCTGAGGAATATGCCAACAGGATAGTCAAGCTGAAGGACGGCAGGATAATCAACGACTCGAATCCATATGAAGTTGATGAAGCAGAACTTACTCCACCCGAGCATAAAAATATGGGCAAGTCTTCAATGTCACCACTGACTTCTCTCGGACTAAGTTTCAACAATCTGCGCACCAAAAAGGGAAGAACTCTGCTGACGGCTTTTGCGGGTTCTATCGGTATTATCGGAATAGCGCTGATACTTTCGCTTTCAAACGGCGTAAACAATTATATCAGCGATGTGCAGAAAAGCACCATGTCCTCGTACCCTATCAGTATCGAAGCCACAGCTTTTGATTATAGCGCTGTGATGGAAAACACACCAATGGGCAGGCAGAAGGAAGATGAAAAAGAACACGATATGGACGGCGTTTATGTCGATGGTTCGGATATCGAAAACGAGTCGGCAATGTCTCTCAGCATCACCGAAAACAACTTGACCGCATTCAAAAAATATCTCGATGATAAGGACAGCGAGATAAATAAATACGTTGGTGAGAACGGCATAGTTTATTCCTACGATACAAAATTCGGCGTATTCACCTATGACGATAACGGTGAGTTCGTCAATACCGACGGAAGCACCCTTTCAGACAGAAAAGAAACTCCTTTGGTAAGCAGGAACGTTATGGGAATGATGGGCGTTTATTCATCTGATTTCTCTCAGCTTATCGCGGGTGCAGACGGCGAACAGGTCAGCAATGTAATGACCGAGAACTATGAAGTTCTTTACGGTAAGTATCCCGAAAAATATGATGAGATAGTTCTTGTCCTCAACGAGAACAATGAGGTATCAGCCACCGCTCTTTATGAACTCGGTATCCTGCCCACACAGGAATACAAAGATATCATGAACAAGATCGAGGCGGGCGAAGAAGTTACGATAGAATCGAAAAAGCTTGACTATGCAGATATCTGCGCTAAGGATTTTTATCTTATCCCCCAGTGCGACCTCTTTGTAAAGAACGAAAGAGGCACATACGATAATCTCTCGGCTGACAACAAAGCGATAGAGGGAATGATAGACAGTTCAATAAAGTTGAAGATAGTTGGTATCATCAAGCCTAACGCCGATTCCGATGTTAAGTTGATAAGTACACCCATCGGTTATACCTCGGCGCTGACAAATTACCTTATCGAACATACCAATAACAGCGAAGTTGTAAAAGCCCAGATGGATAACAAGGAGATAAATGTCATTAACGGTCTGCGCTTTGAAGCTGCCGATGACCAGCAGAAGATCGAGGACGCAAAGACCTATATCAGAAACCTGAACACAAGTGAAAAAGCAAGCCTTTTCACCACCATGATGCAGTCCATGGACGGTATGGATATGATGTCGATGTCAGGAATGTCCATGGACGATCTTTCAGCAATTATCCCCGGTATGTCGGACGAGATACAGAATTACGTTGCTTCAGCAGATGCAGGAAATTCCGAAAAATCAGAAGACGAAGAAACTCCGGAAAATGCAGATACGACCGAGATGCCTGAAAATCTTGAAGCAATTTCCGCCGCATTGGCAGACACGGAAAACATGAGCGAGATGGATATGTCGGAATATCTTGATAAATATCTTGAATCCCCCGATGATGAAGTAATGCTGATGATTTACGATATGTATATCTCAAGTGGAGACTATGATGATACTCTCTCGAAACTCGGCGTTGTCAGCCTTGACGCACCTTCTTCCATAGATATCTATGCAGATGACTTTGAATCAAAGGACGCAATTGCAAAGTGCATAAATGACTACAACAGTGAAGCAAGCCCGGAAGACCAGATCACCTACACCGATTACGTAGGTCTGCTGATGTCATCGGTAACAAGGATAGTAAATACTATATCCTATGTACTGATAGCCTTCGTTGCTGTATCGCTGATAGTTTCCTCTATCATGATCGGCATCATCACCTATATCTCCGTTCTCGAAAGAACCAAGGAGATAGGTATCCTTCGTGCGATAGGTGCTTCAAAGAGAAATATCTCACAGGTATTCAATGCTGAAACATTTATTATTGGACTTTGTTCGGGACTTATCGGTATAGGTCTGACTCTGCTGATGCTGATACCCGGCAATGCTGTGATACACAAAGTTGCAGAATCCGATGATGTAAATGCATCACTCCCCGTGCTGAGTGCATTTGTACTGATAGCTCTCAGCATATTCCTGACGCTTATAGGCGGCTTTATCCCCGCGAAAAAAGCAGCCAAGAAAGACCCTGTTACTGCACTCAGAACTGAGTGATATCGTATATAAATTTTACCGCCGATGTGTTTGTTTGGGCACATCGGCGGGTTTGTTTCACCGAGTAAATGTGTCTGTTGAAAAAATTTTAACCAATCTTTAAGCCACAACACCAAGTACAAAAAACGCCATAGTATCCCCGAAAGATACTATGGCGTTTTTTCATATCAGCTACTTAATATCACTTAGCAGTCAGAGCATCTGCCAGCTCTTCCAGAGCCTTTTCGCTCTCGGCGTTCAGTGCAGACTTTATCGTAACAACAGGCTCAACAAGTGTGATATCCTTGAACTTTTCAACATATCCCTTGATGACCCTTGCTGCGGAAGGTGCCCATGAACCGTTCTCGACTATGGCTATATTCCTGTTTCTGTAAGTCTTGTCACGCAGATGCATCAGAAGTTCTTCCATAGGAGGGAACACGCCGCCATCGTAAGAAGAAGACATCAGTACAAGCCTGTCATAGCGGAATGCGTCCTCAACAGCTTCTGCCTGATCGTCGCGGGTAATGTCAGAGAGAGAAACCTTTTCAGCACCCTTTGCTTCCAGCATTTCTTTCAGCTTTTCAGCCGCTGCAAGAGTGTTGCCGTGTATGGAAGCACAAGCGATGAATATGCCCTTGTTTTCGGGCTCGTAGCTTGACCATGTATTGTAAAGATCAATATAATAGCCCAGATTCTCGGTGAGTATCGGTCCGTGGAGAGGGAGTATCATCTTGATATCCAGCGCAGCTGCCTTTTTAAGAACAGCCTGAACCTGTGCGCCGTATTTGCCTACTATATTAAAATAGTATCTTCTTGCCTCGCAAGCCCAGTCCTCATCGGTATCAAGTGTGCCGAACTTTCCGAAAGCGTCAGCAGAGAAGAAAGCGCCTTCGCTTACTTCGTAGGTCATCATAACCTCAGGCCAGTGAACCATAGGTGTCATGAAGAATTTCAGAGTATGGTTGCCCAGTTCAAGGGTGTCGCCCTCTTTGACGATCACAGAACGTTCGCCGATATCGGGGATATTGAAGAACTGTCCCAGCATGGTGAATGTCTTTGCGTTGCCGACTACCTTCATGTCAGGGTATTCAGCCATCAGCTTAGCGATATTACCTGAATGATCGGGTTCAACGTGCTGAACCACCAGATAATCAGCTTTTCTGTCGCCCAGTGCCTTTTTGACATTTGCGAGCCAGATATCGCTTACACGCTTATCGGCTGTATCCATGATACAAACCTTTTCATCGAGTATAGCATAAGAATTGTAAGCCATACCGTTAGGCACATCGTACTGACTTTCAAAGAGATCGATATCCTTATCGTCAGCACCTATATATACTATGTTTTCGGAAATTTTTACTTCTGCCATTGTTATTACCTCCTGATCTGGTATACTTTTATTGTATCACATTATTTGGTCATTGTCAATATAAACAATTTATGCTGCGTAAAATCGGTTATGAATAATAAAGATGGGTTGGTGGATTTATCTCGTCAAGTGTGGAGAATGCCGTATAAAGCTCCACCAAAGTCATATCCTCTTTCAAATTTTATCTTAATATCAACATGAAAACACAGATTGACTTTTGGAAATCAGCTTGGTATAATAATGATAAGCGAGGTGTCGGTATGAAAAACAAAGATCAACTAAACCAGATAATGGAATATATCGAAAATAATGAAGATCTTCAGGACTATCTTTCAGGGGAATGTGATTTTGATATTGAGGAACATGAACAGCTGATAGATGATCTGGAATTCCTTTTGGAATGTGGTGAGAGCAACTATAAGCTCGAACCATTTGCCTGTAACGGTTCGGGCGGTGTATATGCTCTGCTTGACGGCGAAATGGTAGGACTGATAAATTCCGAGGGAGAAGCGGGTATAGTCGCAAAAAATATCCGCGATTTTTTCAGCATCATAATTCACTGCTGCTATCTGGAAGATTTCGGAAAGTTTAACTGGCTGGATAGTTTTTCTGAATTTACGGAACATTACCAGAAATGCGAAGACGATTTTCTCAAAGACTTTTCAGAAGAATTTGAACTTGAAAACGATTCGCAGAAGATATATCAGATGTTCAGAAATGGTGTTATGACACAGCCTAAACTGCTGATAACTGCAACATCAGATGAGTATGAGGATTATCAGCAGATATTTGAATTGTGATTTTTAAAGCACTATGATACACTGTCATTGATCATATTTTAGGAAAATGGAGGCGATAAGTTTGAAAAAGAACTGGCTGATCTCATCACCCGTAAAGAACGGGAATGTCCCGAAAAGGGGGAGGGGCAAGCAGACGATAGATAACCTTGCGCACAATACAGCTGTATTTGAAGGTTGCAAAAACAGGCTGCTGCACGGACAGAGAACAAAGCCGCTGTGCGATATGCGTTACGGAACATATCCCCTTAGCTGGAACGGTTGTGAACTCATCGCCTGCTATAATTGTGCAGTTATGTTGGGATGTAAGATAACATTTCCGCAAGTGGTGTTTGAGTTTGAGATAAACAAAATGCATTATATTTTCCCGAACGGCTACTGGGGAACTGCGCCGAAGAAACTCTGGTACTTTTTCAAAAAGCACGATATGCCGTTTCGCTCTTTCCGTAATGGGGAGCAGTTTGCGAAATATGCAAAAACCACAAAAGCTTCCTGCGGGATAATTTCTTTCTGGAACAATGATCTTTCAACTGCAAAATTTCACGGGCTGGATTTTTTCAGCGGCGGACTTCATACAGTTGCGTACCTGTACCGTGCTGGAAGATTCTACGTATATAATCTTTACGGTAATGACACTTCTGTGCGTACATATGCTGATATAAGTGAAGTTTATAAAGACAATCGATTCATCATTGGGTATATTTTTGATGGGGATATCAAGGGATAATATGCGACAGAGTTAACATAGGTAACTGAAATAAAAATGCCAAGGAAAAGAGCTTTGGCTCAAGCCTTTCGCGAAAGGCTTGCAGGAGTTTGAGGGCGGCGCCCTCAATCACCAAGGCAATGTACCAAGATTTACGATAAACTACAAGAGTAAATAAACTCATACCAAACAATGCGCGGGCATACGAAAACATTCGAGCGTGTACCAAAGCTTACGACCGTATTTTCTGGTATGCGTGAAAAATGCCCGCGCGCTTTATTACCTTGGCATTCTCCATAACCTAGATATGATCTGAGTCATGTAGAGAAAATACAATCTTTAGTTAACAAATTACATCAAAGCACAGAGTAACCACCATGTACAAACGATATTGAAAATTTCTTAAAAATATCTTGAAGTTTTGGAAAAAATATGTTATAATACTTCTTAAATGTAACGAAGTTTTACTGAATGGAGGCACTGTCCTTGAGACAATTTCAGTTTTATTATTATAACGACTTCACGCTGAAGACCGAGTTGACAAAAATACGTCTGTGGTGCGATTCCAGTGTTTATTCGCATATAGTTTTTCAGATTTATTCCGAACTTATCGACAAGGAGAAAATCGAGAATATCTGTTCAATAATTGAGAACGCTTTGCCGCAGGCTGAATATTTCGGTTGTTCGACAAACGGAAATATCATCGGCGGAGAATTTTCAGGGTGCGATATCAGCATTGTTTGTACCGTGTTTGAATACCCATCTACCAAAATGATGTTCAGACAGTACGATCTTTCCGCAGAAACTTCTGACAGCGTCACAGGTGATATTCTTCGCATTATTGATGAGAACCCCTGGGTCAAAGCGGTTGAACTTGTGACTACTATCCGCGGTATGTCCATGACAGGTTTCTGCGATAACCTCAGCAAGGCGAGGGAGGATATTCAGATATTCGGCGGCGGTGCTTTTGCGCTGGATATCAATAATGAGTCTGCCTGCGTGTTCTCAAAATGCGGTGGATTTTCACAGGGCGGTGTAGTTTTCTGGCTGCTGGGCGGTGAAGACCTTGAGATAGATTCAACCTACGTCACAGGTTGGAAACCTCTCGGAAAGGTGTTCCATGTGACCCGTTCCGAGGGCAGCAGGCTGTATGAACTGGACGGCGCACCTGCTTATGATGTTTACTACAAGTACCTCAACATCAAAAACGACGAGCGCTTTTTCAGCCATACGCTGGAATTCCCATTCTTCTATAAACTGCACGGCATAAACATACTCCGTGCCCCGACTGCAAGTCTTGAAGACGGTTCGCTGATAATGACCTCTGATATGGAGTCAGACGTTTTTGCACAGCTTGCCTATGGCGACCCTGGCACGATACTTGACAGCGTCCGCGAAGAGGGCGCAAGGATACGTGATTTCCGTCCCGAAAGTGTGCAGATATTTTCCTGTGCAGCTAGGCGAAGCTTCTGGGGAAATACGGAGATATCTAAGGAATCCAAGCCTTTCGGCGGCATCGCGCCGACCTCGGGCTTCTATACATCGGGGGAGTTTCTGCGAACAGGGAAGTACGTAAATCAGCATAACGTAACTATGATACTGGTGGGTATGCGTGAGGGTCTTGCTGATGACCAGCCTGCAAAGACTCTGGAGATAGATGACAGTGAATTCACGGGCAATATGGCGCTGATAAACCGTCTGGCAAACTATATCAACGCCGCATTCGTTGAACTGGAAGAATCCGCAGTACGTGATGGTCTTACCAAGCTTTTCAACCGTGCAGAGATTCAGCGCAGGATAAACGAACGCCTTGTCAGCGGGGAACCGCTTTCGCTGGTAATGATAGATATTGACAATTTCAAGTCTGTCAACGATACATACGGTCATAACGAGGGCGACAATGTCATAGTCGGGTTGGCAAAAATGTTGAAAGAAGGAATTTCCAGTCACGGCAGTCCTGCATCGGCGGGACGATGGGGCGGTGAAGAATTCATGGTTCTTCTGCCCGAAGGTATCGACAGTGCTATCGACGCAGCAAGGGATATGTGTTCTCTTTTCAGCGAGAAAAACTTCCCCCTTGCAGGGCACAGAACGATAAGCATAGGCGTTACCGAAGCCAGAGAAGACGACACTCTCGATAAACTGCTGATACGTGTGGATTCAGCGCTTTACGATGCTAAGCACGGCGGCAAGAACAGGTTTGTTGTTGTTTGAGTTCAAGTCTCTGACTCGTTTTAGGTAGGTGACAAAATGAATAATATCGCAATAGCTAAGGAAACCATCAGGATCACTTCCGAACTTGAATACAATGCCAATGGAACAAAGGTCACGCTACCTCAGCATGATACAGCCGCAGTTGAAGTGATATCTCCCTCAATGGGCGAAGCGATGTTGAAAGAGGATTTATCCGCACATTATGTAGGAGAAACCTGTACTATTGAAGTTACCTGTGAAGATTCATTTGAAGCCGCTAAGCGTTTGAATGAACCGATGGTCATGAATTTTGCAAATGCCCACAATGCAGGCGGAGGTTTTAGACTTGGTGCATCAGCGCAGGAAGAAGCTTTATGCAGGTGCAGTACGCTGTACAGCTCAATATCTTCAAAAGCGGCGAGCGAAATGTATCGCTACAACAACACTCACATCAGCATGGTCGAATCCGACTATATGCTCTATTCGCCAGAAGTATGGGTCATACGCACAAGTGACCTTCAGCTGACGGCAAATCCATTCAAAGTATCGGTGATGACCATATCTGCCCCTAACAGACGCGGAGCGGCACTTATCTCCACAGACTCCCTGATAGAGAGAACGATGACCCGCCGCATACGGATAATGTTGCGTATAGCGGCATCACACGGCTGCAAAGATCTTGTTCTCGGTGCATGGGGCTGCGGCGCTTTCGGCAATTCACCTAAGAAAGTATCGCAGTATTTCAAAAAAGTCCTTAAAGACGAAGGCTATGAAAAATGTTTTAACCACATAGTTTTCGCTGTGTATGGCAGTCCCGAGGGTAAAAACGTAAAAGCTTTCCGAGAAACATTTGCGGATAAATAATCACGGTTGAGTTATATTTTTGATATTAAAATTATTTACGTGATATAGTTTTCTCGGAAAAAGTAGTATTATATATTCAATGAAACGAATATAATTATATGAATGATGGGTAAAAAATGAAAACGGAATATATGTTATGAAATGAACGGAGGATATCGCATGAAAAAATTAGTTGCATCAATGCTTGCTTTTATAACAGTTGTATCTTTTGCTTCCTGCGGAGATACCACAACATCTGACAGCAGCAAGGCTGATACCAAGTCTGCCGCAGTTGAATCTACTTCCGAGCAGACAGAATCCGCTGCTGAGAAAGTTAATGATGACAATGGTAACTATACAGTTCTGGCTGATTTCTCAAAGGGTCAGTCTGCAAGCTTTATGTGCTCCGATGGCTGGTCTAACGGCTCACCCTTCGACTGCACATGGAAAAAGGATAACGTTACCTTTGAAGATGGTCTGATGAAGCTGACTATCGACAGCGTAATTGAGGGCGAATACAATGCAGCCGAGTATCGTTCAAATGAATTCTACGGCTACGGACTTTACGAAGTCAGCATGAAGCCTATGAAGAATATCGGCGTTGTATCTTCCTTCTTCACCTATACAGGTCCTTCCGACAGCAATCCCTGGGACGAGATAGATATCGAGTTTCTCGGCAAGGATACCACAAAGGTGCAGTTCAACTACTACACCAACGGCAAGGGCAATCACGAGTTCCTTTACGACCTCGGCTTTGACGCTTCCGAAGAATTCCACACTTACGGTTTTGAGTGGAAAGAGGATTCCATCACCTGGTATGTTGACGGCGAAGCTGTTTACACCGCAACTGAGAATCTGCCTGTAACTCCCGGCAAAATCATGATGAACGCATGGAACGGCAAGGGCGTTGACAGCTGGCTCGGTAAATACGACGGCACAACTCCTATCACTGCTGAATACCAGTTCGCACGCTTCACAGCTGCCGAAGAATAAGCCTTCTTCCGTTGCTTCCGCAAGGGGGCAATGATACCCAACCATATCCATATATCCGTCTGGCGTCACCCGCGCCTGACAAAGACTAAGACCCTTTCAGAGGGTCTTTTCTTTTTGGCGATTTATTGAAATGACGCATAGCAGGGGAGAACAAAAAAGACGTTTCTGCATATGCGGAAACGTCTTAAATACTATTCTCTGTCCTGCCAGCTTATACGAAAATAGTTTTCTCGGTACTGCTTTGGTGTCAGCCCTGTGTGCTTTCTGAAGCAGGCTATGAAATGGCTGTGTGAGCTGAAATTCAGGTAATTGCCAATATCCAACGGAGTATACTCTGAGAATTTCAGCATATTTTCAGCTGCCTGGATCCTTCTGGACATGATGTACTCTGATATAGTCACTCCGACCTCCTGCTTGAAGAGCTTAGAGAGGTACTGAGGTGTCAATCCCAGTCGGTCAGCGATCTCCTGAACTCGAACGCCGTTGTAAATATTATCGTAGATTATGTCCAGACACATCAGGACGTGCTTGGAATAAGCGTTGCCTGAATTTACCTTCTGCATACGCTTTGCATACTCTATGAAGACTTCACGATGGATATCCTCGAGCTGCAGAAGATCGGTGGCAATATCAAGCTTGTTGATGAAGATATCACTGATGGTGTAACTGGTCTCAGTAGGCAGACCCTTTTCGATGCAGAATCTTGCGATCAGTGCTATCGTGATCGTCAGATGGTACTTGACATTTCGCACAGGGTCATCGCTGAGCTTGCCGTAACCCTCAACAGCCAGTGGAGTATACAGCTTGCGCACACGTTCGATATTTCCTGCTGCCACAGCAGAATAGAATTCCAGTTCTTTCTCATAAGGCGAGTGAGTTTCACCCGTCTCACGCTGAATGAATTCTCGATGTGAAAGTTCTTTATTGATTCCCACGAACAGCGCCTCCTTCACAGAAGTCTGTTTTATAGTATCATACCACATTTTCTTCTCCTTGTCAAAGTTTGGTCAGTTTTTACTGACCATATTCATACTATTCCCTCGTCACATTGCACAAGAAAACATGGCTATATTGCTTTGTGTAGTCTTGAATTTCATGCAATGTGACGAAAAAACTTGTTTTTATCAAATTATCATATCAATGCAATATCTGTTATCTCATATCCGACTAACCAAAACGGCAGGCTTTTTTTAGCCTGCCGTTTTGAAAAACCGGAATATAAAAATGAAGGATATTAAAGCAAGATCATATTATTCCGCAGTCTGTTCCTGTGCCTCTTTGATGAGATAATCGAGAGCCTTCTCGTTCTCAGCAACTGTAGAGGTCCAGGTGTATGACTCAGCAGGGTTCATAGAATTCTTGATTATACTATCAGTCAGATTCGACAGATCCTTTGAAATGCCCTCAGAGAACTCGAATACAGGATGCTCAGCAGCTCTTGCATAGATCTCGTCACGCATTTCGAGCATTTCATCGGTCCAGCCGTAGTCGTTTTTATACTGATCAAGAGTGATCTGGTGAGCTGCCTCATCTACTTCTGCATATCTTGTGCAGTCGAGCCAAGCAGCAACGCCCTCGGGATTCTTAGCACCCTTAGCGATGCAGAAACCGTGTACTCTTGAAGGAACATACATATTGTCAGAATCCTTAGCGCAAGGAACAGGCACGAACATTACTTCACCTGCGGACAGATCGCCGTAAGGAGCGGTAGTGCTGGGTGCGTCCTCAATTGCCCAGAGACCGATAGGATAGAACAGTGTTTCGCCGGAAGCAATACCTGTACCGAATACGTCGCCTCTTACCTTCCACTCATGCAGATGCTTGGGGTAAACAACGTTATTCTTCTGGAGCTCATACATCATGTTCTGAGCCTTTGCAAGCTCGGGAGTTTTGATGTTGTTGACGATCTTGCCGTCTTCCATGCCTACCAGAGGCTTACCGGAAGACTGAGTCAGAGCATTTTCATAGTACCAACCGTCCATAGCCCACTTATCTTTTTCTTCGTCAGTGAACTCTATGCACATCTCTGTAAGCTTGTCCCAGTTCCACTCGCCTTTTTTGTAAAGTTCAGCGGGATCATCGAGACCTTCTTCTTCTATTATTTTTGTATTATATATCCAGATATAGCTGGGGTCAACACGTGAAACAGCTACATAGTGTTTGCCCTTGTACATGAACTGATCATTAGCGGACTTCATGGGGCTCCACAGCTCATTGTCTAAGTCAACATAATCATCGATAGGCTCGATCATGTTCTTGATAGCACCCTTGGGGAATACGTCCATATCGTCTGCACCGATAAAGTCAGGTGAATCGCCTGCCAGTATAGCATTAGCCAGATCATCGAACTTGGTCTCCCAAGTAGTCTGTCTGTATGTGATCTTGCCGTTGTACTTAGTCTGGAACAGTGCCAGGTCAACGCCAATATCCTTGTCTGCCGAAGCGGTAGGATTTATGTCGTAGAATGAGAACCAAACGATCTCGCTGTTTGCAAGCTCCTTGTCCTCCATTTCACCTGCAAGTCTTGTTACTATGTCCTGCTGGCTCTCTTCGAGTTTCTTTTCGGGAAATGATGAAGCGTCGTTTCCGCCTTTGTCAGAATCGTCACTGTTGCCTGAACCGCAGGCTGCCATTCCCATAGCCAGTGCAAGTGCAAGTATTGCTGCTGCTGTAAGCTTTATCTTTCTCATAATATATCCCTCCGTATTGACCCGATATTTATCGAGTTAGTAGGTTTATCAGTGCTTCTTCTTAGCTACGATAGCGCCTGCTGCTGCAACTGCCATCAGACCAAGAACTGCGCCTGTAGCTGCACCGGTGTTGGAATTTGTATTGTCAGTAGCATCGGAAGCTGCCGAAGAAGTAGCGTCGCTCTTAGCTGCGCTGCTGGACTTTGCTGCGCTGCTGGAGTCAGCTTTGCTCTCGGTCTTTGACGCTGCTGCATCATCAGCAGAAGGTGTGCCGAAATCAAGTGTGAAGTACAGTGTACCGCCGTTGAATGCACCCTCAGCGTCCCAACCTGCAACCTCAGGGTTAGCGGTCAGCAGAACGTCGCCGGTAGCTTCATCAACCTTATCGGTAGGACGAATGTGGAATCTGATATCGCCCTCAGCGTCACGCTGAACCTCTGTGATGTTGAGCATATCGTTGAAAACAGTCTCAGTTCCGTCCTCAGCTACGAACTTTGCATCGGTTACTTTAACATCGATAGGATAACCTGCTTCCTGCTCAACGCCTGCAGCCTTGATAGCCTTATCAATGTTGCAGACCATAACGCCCATCTCACCAAGAGAACCCTTGCCGGACATGGACTTGTCAGCGAGGATGCTGCTGATCTTGTACTCAACAGAGATCTTGCCTTCAGCGTCGATGCCGAACCATTCGCTCTGGTTCCATGACCACTTACCGTCATTATTCATAAAGAATCCCATAGCACCTATTGAATAATATGCGTCATTCTTATCAGATTCTGTTTCGCTTGGGTATACATATGAAGACAGCTTGTTAGCTGATGCTGTCATTGCCATTGTAGCAGCGATAACTGCTGCGGAAAGACCCGCAAAAAATCTTTTAGCCTTCATGTTTCTATTCCTCCGTTTAAACGATTTGAAAGGGTTTTCGTGCCCTTAAGTTGACATTATTATAGCTTAAAAATTGATTTTTTTATATAAAAAACTTAACTTATATATTCAAAATGTAACATAACCCTTGGTCATGTTCTCCAATTGCTCCTTGTTTCTCACTCCTTTCGGTGTTTGCTAAACTTTTGCCGCACATCACTCCTTTCGGCGTAAAACTTAATATCGATCAAGTTTTCTTCTTCTTGGCCCGGAATGCCCCGAATACTCCGCCGCACACGGCAGCGGCTGCCACGATCACCGCGGCTATTATCCCACCCTTGTTTTTGGCAGAGGGCTTATTGTCTTTTGTCTTTTCGACTTTTTCCGTCATTTTGCCCATTGGTTCAAAGGTCGGGATACTGTCCTTATCCTTTGCTATCAGAAGCAAGGAAACAGTTTCGGGTTCCATCTCATATGTTATGGTGTTGTCCATCACCTTAACGGCTTGATTGCTGTCGGTCATATCGAATACCTGCGGTGCGAAATTGTTCAGCCCGTACAGATGCACGTAGCTGTATTCTCCGCCCTTGATCTTGATATTCGCCGTAGTTTTGTCCTTGAATGACTTGTTAGTTACTACCAGCGTAACAACATCACTGTTGTCTCCGAAGGTTGAAGCGTAAGCCGACGATCTTTCAAAATCGCTTGATTCGGTATGTCTCAGCGTATCACCGAAGTGACCGCCGTTTTCATCAAAATTAGTAAAAAGGTTTATCGCCGCACACTGATAATCCGCTTCCATTGCGAAAAGTGTGGCGAGATAAACATCGTTCTCCATGAACGCGCCCAGTGCATCGGTTTCGGCAATTGCTCCACATATATCGTAGCTTCCGCCGAAATCATACTCGGTTATGGCTATCTTTGTTCCGGGATAATACTGGTCGATAGACTGCTTAAGATTAGGCAGCAGCGGCAGGAAAGTTCCGCCTGTATCGGTTATCCAGCTGTCCTCTTTGTAGGTATCGTCCCAAAGGCTTCTCACAGAATCAAATCTTGCCTGAACACAGCCCTCATCGCTGTAATGTTTGCAGGAACGTTCACCGCAGGGACCTTTAGCCTCGGTGTAATAATGCACATCGAGTGCGTCCAGCAGACGTGTGCCGGATTCGTCCTCGGCTTTTTTCATCTGGTCGAGGTAGTAGTCGATGAACCATCGGTAGTCATCTCTTTCGGCTTTGATGTCTTTCCAGTCTTTAGCTGAAGCGAAACTATCGAAAGCGCTGTAACCGAAAAGCGCAGGTCCGAATACTTCGGCATCAGGGTCGATATCCTTGACTGCCTTAGCCATAGCCGTGTTCTTTTCGACTATCTCTGCACAGGTACACTGCTCGGGATGCATACGTGCATGGGTCATATGCCATAGTGATGGCTCGTTATCCATCGAATACCCGCGTATTCCACCGTTCTTGGCGGAACCCAGTGTCTTTACCAGATAATTCACGTACTCATCCATGTATACTGTCCCGTCCGTTAGGTCGGGGGTATCGGCGAAATCACTGCCCTTGGTTATTTCAACCTTGTTCCATCTGTCCGAAGGTGCTTTCTCGCTTTCGGATACTGCACCGTTCATATCAGCCGAAACATAGCCTGCCAGCTGTAGAGTTGTCATGGGGTAGGCGTTGTTCTTTTCCTCGCATTTTCTGCTGAGGTTTATCGACATCGCTCCGGGAACATCTGCCAGCTCTTTATCCATCATCTGTGGAAAATAGTTATCTGAGAAATGTTCCTTATCAGAACCTGCATTTGAAGCATTGGTCTCCCAGTTGTATGCAGAGGATCTGTTTCCACCCGCACGTATCGCGGTAGGCATTACCGATGTGCCCATCAGCTCCTCGTTCACTCCGAAGATGTACGGTGATATCTCCTTGCTCTCTTTTGAGAGATCAACGACTATATCTACCGATCCGCCCTCAGCTCCTGCACCCATTGTGCATACGCTGATAATAGCTGCGGCTGCCGTCATTGCAGCAGCTCTTTTGAATCTTCTCATTGGCTCCTCCGAATATGTGAATGCTGAGCCGCTGAGGAACACAGCATTTAATATAGTAATAGATTATACTACGTACATTGTACCACATTAATCGGGTTTCGTCAATAGTATATTAAGAAATTTTGTTATTATTTCAGTCACGAAAGCAAAAACTGTCAGAAAAAAGGCGTATTTTCGCAATATCGTGCTTGATTTTGCTAATTATTGATGTTATCATTAAAGTGTCATTAGCGGCAACTTTTTTGTACAAAGGGCTGAATAAGTACAAAAGATTTACAAAACAACTTGAAATGTGAGGTGCGATATGGTATAATATTTTAAATTAAAATTAAGCAGTGCATGGTAAGATGAACGTGATCTAAAACTATGCAAAGGAGCTGAGAAGTATGAGATTACTACTTGCCGAAGATGAAAAGGAACTGTCAAATGCTTTAGTGGCAGTCCTTAAACACAACAACTATTCTGTCGATGCAGTCTATAACGGAAATGATGCCTATGACTATATCATCGGCGCCGAGTATGACGGAGTGATACTTGATATCATGATGCCTGGTATGGATGGTATAACCGTTCTGACGCGTATACGTGAAAAGGGCATACATACTCCCGTGCTGCTGCTGACTGCCAAATCTCAGGTAGAAGACAGGATAACAGGATTGGATTCAGGTGCGGACGACTACCTCACTAAGCCGTTTGCAATGGGTGAGCTCCTCGCGAGGATAAGAGCCATGACAAGGCGTAAAACTGAATTTTCACCTAATTCCCTGAAAGTCGGCAATGTTACGCTTGACAGAGAGAGATTTGTCATTTCTACCGAAAACGGCGAGACAAAGCTGGGCAACAAAGAATTCCAGGTTCTGGAAATGCTGATGCTCAACCGCAATATCCTTATCTCGACCGAAAAGCTGATGGAAAGGATCTGGGGCTTTGACTCGGAAGCCGAGATAAGCGTGGTATGGGTCTATATTTCCTATATCAGGAAAAAGCTTGCTTCTGTCGGTGCCGATATTGAGATCAAAGCCAGCCGAGGAGTAGGCTATACTCTGGAGGTCAAGGAATGATAAAAAGGCTGCGGCGCAAATTCGTGCTGATAGCTGCTGCAAGCGTGCTTGCAGTGGAACTGGTCGTTGTTGGGCTGATAAATATCATAAATATCGGCGAGGTACACAAGCGCCAGATGCAGCTTATGGAAATACTCTGTGAGAATGACGGTGATTTTCCCGATTTCGGTATGTGGCGTGAGAATAATTTCAATAACGGTCCCGGTGGAAATCGCTTTTTACCGCCTGCGATGAACGGTGAAAATAAACGGTTCCCCGACCTGGGTTTCAAGATGAATGAGGAGACACGCTACCAGACAAGGTACTTCTCTGTCCGCTATAACAGCGAACTTGAACCTTTCGCTATCGATACCGGACACGTTGCTGCTGTGACGTCAGACGATGCCCTGAGCTATGCCGAGGAAGTCAGCCAGACGGGGAAAACCTCGGGATTCCTTGGCAATTACCGCTATGAGGTAAGAGATACCTTTTATGGAAAGCTTTACGTTTTTCTCGATTGCCGCGAAGATATACGCACCCAGCGCGTTTTTCTGCTGATATCCGCAGCGATATCCATAGGTGGCTGGCTGCTGGTCTGCCTGCTGATGATCGTGTGCTCACGGTTCGCTGTCAGACCTTTTATCGAGAACTACGAAAAGCAGAAAATGTTCATTACCGATGCAGGACACGAGATAAAAACACCTCTCGCGATCATACAGGCTAATACCGAAGTCATCGAGATGATAAGCGAGCCTAGCGAATGGACGCAAAGCATAAAGAATCAGATAGGCAGGCTGAACGGGCTCATAGCCGACCTTCTGAGACTTTCAAGGATGGACGAAGAGAGCGTAAAGCTCGTATTTGCAGAATTTGATCTGTCCTATGCCTTTGACGATATCGCAGGACCTTTCAGGACTCTTGCCGAAAGCAAGGGGCTCTCACTTGACATCAGGACACAGGAAGGCATACGCATGAACGGTGATGAATCATCTGTCAGACAGCTTGTTTCGATACTTACCGAGAACGCAGTAAAATACTGCGATGCAGGAGGAAGTATCGAAGCTTCACTTGAAAAAACTTCAAGCGGCAGGCACGCCCTCATTCGGGTGACGAACGACTGTGCTGAACCTCCCGAACAGCCAGAACGCCTGTTTGATCGCTTTTACAGGGCGGATAAGTCCCGTAAGCGCGAGGACGGTGAAACTAAGTCGGGCTACGGCATAGGATTGTCTGTAGCCAAAGCTGTTACGGAATCTCATAAAGGAAAGATATCATGCAAAGCCGAAAACGGCAAGATAGTATTTACCGTAAGGCTCAGGTGTCTGTAAAAAATTTATGGAAGAATCAAAATGGTTAAGCTAGATTTAAGGTTGAGGGTCTATACTCTTAATCATAGAAGAAAATCTGGATTACTGCAAAGAAAAGAAACGGAAAGGAAAGTGATGATATATGGGCGCTATACAGGAAATTTTCAAGAGAGTTGAGAAAAAGTACATAGTTACTGACGAACAGCAGGAAGAACTTGTGCGTGCTATGACAGGCAGAGCGGCTGCCGATAACTACGGACTGACGACGATATGCAACATATATTACGATACTCCCGACCATCAGCTTATAAGGACTTCGATGGAGAAGCCTGTTTACAAGGAGAAGCTGCGTATCAGGAGCTACGGCGTTCCCACCAAGGATTCCAAGGTCTTTGTTGAGCTCAAGAAGAAGTACAAAGGCGTAGTCTATAAAAGACGTGTGGATATGTCACTGATAGATTCCTATGAATTTGTGAACTTTGGCGTATGCCCGGGCAAAAATCCCCAGATAGAGAAGGAGATAGAGTATTTCCTGAATTACTATCATGATATCGGACCTGCGATGTATCTGAGTTATGACAGGATAGCTTTTGCAGGGGTCGATAATCCCGATCTGCGTATCACCTTTGACGGCAATATAACCTACCGCGAGGAGGAAGTAAGGCTGGAAAAGGGTGTGTGGGGCGAAAAACTGCTTGATCCCCATACAAGGATCATGGAGATAAAGATCCCGGGAGCTATGCCCCTGTGGCTCAGCCATCTGCTGGATGATATGAAGATATATCCCGGCAGCTTCTCAAAGTACGGTGAAGCTTACAAGAAAGTCTTTTGTGAGGCTCTCGATCAGGAAAAATATCTCAAGCTTAACCGCGAAAACGTAAAAGGAAAGGTGAACGATTGTGCTTAATGAATTATACTTGAATGCGGCGGACCTTACGTCATCTATCGGAATATCAACAGGAAAATTTGCGGGGTGCACCATAGTGTCACTCATCGTTGGCGCAATGATAGCTGCTGCCTTCTGCTTCAAACAGCATAAGACCAAGAGCTTCCTGACAACACTGGCACTTCTGCCCATGATAGTACAGGTAGTTATAATGCTGGTAAACGGCAATCTGGGTACAGGCGTAGCAGTTGCAGGTGCGTTCAGCCTGGTAAGGTTCCGTTCGATACAGGGCAGTGCTAAGGATATACTGGCTATATTCCTTGCAATGGCAGTAGGTATCGCAACAGGTACCGGTCATCTGGTACTTGCGGTTGTATTCACACTGATCGTAGGTGCCCTCAATATAGGATACCTCTATGTACCTTTCGGTGATGATGACGAGACCGAAAAGGTGCTGACAATCACTATCCCCGAAAGCCTTGATTACAGCCATGTATTTGATGACATTTTCAAACAGTTCACTTCAAAGGCTACTCTTGAACAGGTAAAGACCACCAATATGGGCAGTCTTTTCAAGCTTAAATACAATATCACACTGTTAAAGGGCGTAAGCGAGAAAGTCTTTATTGATGAGCTTCGTGTTCGCAACGGCAATCTTGAGATACTTTGCTCAAGAAGGATGTCTGACAGCGACAGGCTCTTATAATACTGTAAATTCTGTATTTTTTACTCGCCTGAAAGCTTATTTTTCGGGCGGGTAAAAAAAGCAGAAAATTAATGTTAGAAGATTTAATAAATTAATAAAGAGGTAATCTACAATGAGATATTATGCGATGAAAAGAGCAGCTGCGATAGCAGCAGCACTGATGATACTTGCAACGAGCGGCTGTGCGGATACAGGAAAGGATAAGTCCTCGAAAACTACGAGCACGGCAGTTGTAACGTCAGCGGATGCAAACATATCGGCTGACGATATCGAAGTGGGCTACGAAGAAAATGACACTATTGACGCAGTATTTTCTGACAGCGGCATCGAAGTCAGCGGTAGTGGTATATCGGCAGAGGGCACTGTCCTCAACATCACCGATGCAGGCACATACCGTCTCAGCGGAAGCTGTGCTAACGGCAGGATAGTCATTGAAGCAGACAAGAAGGATAAGATCAAGCTTGTCCTGAATGGTCTTGACCTGACCTGCACCGACAACGCTGTTATCACCGCAAAAAACGCAGATAAAGTCTTCCTTCTGCTTGAAAGCGGAACCGAGAACAAACTCACCGACGGCAAAGAATATTCCCTTGCTGAGGGCGAGAATACCGATGCGGCAGTATTCGCGAAGTGTGACCTCACCATAAACGGCGACGGCAATCTGAACGTCACAGGCAATTATAAGCACGCCATTGTATCGAAAGATGACCTCGTTATCACAGGCGGCAATATCACCGTGAATGCGGTTTCGTCTGCACTTTCCGGTAAGGACAGTGTCAAGATAAGCACAGGTACTTTTGACCTGACCTCGGGCACTGATGCTATCAAATCCACAAACGAAGAGGAGAATGGCAAGGGTATCATCAGTGTGACAGGCGGCAAGTTCACGATAAATGCTGGCGGCGACGGTATGTCAGCTGCAAAGGAATTGCAGATAAGCGGCGGCGAGTTCGATATCACCACAGGCGGCGGAAGTGCCAACGCTTCCATGAAGACTGACGGTTTCCCAAACGGCGACTGGAAACAGGGATTCGGCGGAAATGGCGACTTTACACCACCCGACATGGGCGACTTTGATATGAGCGATTTCGGTACACCTCCCGATATGGGTGGAGAGCGCCCAGATTTCGGTGATTTTGATCCCTCTGAATTTGCAAAAGATGGCGAACGTCCCGACTTCGGCGATATGGATACACCTCCCGAAAAAACCGATGGCAAGAACTTTGACAAGAGTGAAGAAAAGTCGGCAGATGCCGATAAGGACACTTCTTCCGAAAGCACAGAGACTACCTCTGATACAGAAACCAAATCAGCCAAAGCACTGAAAAGCGGCGGAAATATCATCATCGATGGCGGTTCATTAACGATAGATTCGGCGGACGACAGCCTGCATTGTGACGGTTCGGCAAACATCAGTGGCGGAAGTTTATTTGCAAGCTCGGGTGATGACGGTATCCATGTAGGCGGTGACCTCGTTATCAGCGGCGGTACAGTGGATATTTCCAAGAGCTATGAGGGTATCGAGGGCATGACAGTTACCATTTCGGGCGGCGAAGTAAATGTCACAGCACAGGACGATGGCATCAACTGCGCAGGCGGCAGCGATACAGGTTCATCCGACCGCATGGGCAGAGATATGTTTGCGGCACAGGAAGGCGTATTCCTGAAAATAAGCGGCGGCACACTGAATGTCAACGCGGCGGGCGACGGTCTTGATTCCAACGGTGACCTCATAATCGAGGGCGGCATCATCTATGTCAGCGGCACCGAAAACGGCGCTAACGGCTCGGTTGACCACAATGGCGAAGCAACCATCACAGGCGGCACGATCATAGCATCCGGTGCAATAGGCATGGAAGAAATGTTTGATGAAGAAGGCACAACTCAGTGTGCGGTTCTCCACGATTTCACTTCCAGCTTCTCAGCTGATACCGAATTCACCGTAACTGATAAGGACGGCAATGTTGTTCTGACATTCACCAACCCCAAGACATGGCAGGGCGTGATATTCTCATCGCCCGACCTGAAACAGGGTGAGACATATACCGTATCCGCAGGCGGCGAAAGTGAAGAGATCACACTTGAAAGTGTTATCACTTCCAACAGCAAAGGCGGCTTCAGCGGCATGGGCAGACCCGGTAATATGGACGGCGGTAAATTCAAGCGCGGAGAAGATGACAAGTCTTCTGACAATAAGGTTTCTGACGATAAGGCTTCCGATACTTAAACTATAACATCAAAAGCACTTCTGTTATTGGCAGAAGTGCTTTTTTAGTGTGATATTTCGTCAAAGCGCATAATTGACATTTACTTAATGATATGTTAAAATAAAGTATAAAATATGACAATTAATTCGTCAGATGCTTGTTGCAAGCATTTTTCAAGAGGGGAGTGAACAGCGTGGAAGAGAACGAGTTGACGGGAATGCTTAAACATATTGAAAAAATAGGTGGACGTTTTTCAAAGATAATGAGCGTTCTGATTATCGGCTTTCTGGTTTCGGCTGTGATAAGCTTCCTGTGCGCGGCAGGTTCGCTGATGTATGATAGATTTCCCGAAAAATTCGCCAAGAGCCTTTATATACGTGAGTTCGACTTCAACGCTTTCGACCTGACAATTGCTTCCGACAGTCTTGACGAATACTACAAGGCAGGCATCGGATATTTCCTGTATTCGCTGTATTCTGCACTGGTCGTGATGATACTCAGCTTCTACCGCAAGCTGGTGAATGCAGTGGTCAGCGGTGGACAGCCTTTCACTCAGGAAATCGGCAGTATGATGAAGAAGTATTCCTATCTGACGCTTCTTTTTGCATTATCGGGCAATCCCGTTGTGACCATACTCATGTTCATGATACTCAGGCTTTTTGCCGTGCTTTTTGAATACGGCGCTTATCTGCAAAAGAAAGCCAACGAGACCAACCGCATTCAGGAAGAAATTATCGTATCTTTCGCTGAAATAACCGAGAACAAATCGGGTCAGACAGGTCAGCATATCAGGCGCGTGGCTGAGTATTCAAAAATCATATCAAATGAGATGGGTCTTGAAGCTGACAAAGTCCAGCTTATCGGTCTTGCCTCCACCATGCACGATATCGGCAAGCTGATAGTCCCCTCGGAGATACTTGATAAGCCAGGCAGGCTGAACGATGAAGAATTCGCAATGATAAAGACTCACACTACCTATGGCGCGGCACTCCTTAGCCGTGTTGAGGGCGATATAATGCAGCTTTCAAGGACGATAGCCCTTGAACATCACGAGCGTGTTGACGGCAAAGGCTATCCGTTGGGAAAAGAGGGTCATGCAATTGCACCAGAGAGCCGTATAGTCGCAGTAGCCGACGTTTACGATGCTCTTACCAGCCGCCGAAGCTACAAAAAAGCCTGGGCTCCCAAGGACGCATATAACGAGATAGTCAAGAATTCGGGCACACAGTTCGATGAAGATGTCATCAATGCTTTCAAATCTGCTTACGATAAAATCGAAGAAGCCAGAAAGCTCTATGCCGATAAGGATACAGTTGAGGATAATGAATTGTAAAAAAACTGTTAAAGACGTTGACAAACGTGTCGGATGGTGTTATAATATTTTAGTCTGAATGGGACGAAATAATGAATGCTGCATAGAACTACTGTCTGAACTAAGGATGATGGGCTTCTATGAGCCATAATTTTTAGTTTGTAAGGAGGTAAGTTCTGATGAGAGAAGGTATTCACCCTAACTATGTCGAGACTACAATTACTTGTGCTTGCGGCAACGTTATAAAGACCAGATCCACCAAGGAGAACATCAAGGTCGAGATCTGCTCCAAGTGCCACCCTTT
>NZ_JAILMR010000033.1 GCF_024692365.1 Ruminococcus sp.
GTGGAACAGCCCCTCATCATCTACGCAGTCAACCGCCTTGTAAATATCGTACAGCGTTATTTCGTCAAGTGCTTTTGCAAGGTGTGCGCCGCCGCTGCCCTGACGTGTTTCGACTATACCTGCCGTGCGAAGCTGTCCGAGAACATTACGGACGATCACCGCATTTACCCCCGTACTGCCCGACAGGAAATCGCTGGTCACTCTCATCTGTCCGCCAAAAATGTCAATGCAGGTGAGGATATGCACCGCTGCTGTGAATTTACTTGTTATCTGCATAGATATTCATCTCTTTCTTACTCTCTTACCACGCTGATACGCTGCCCGATGTGACCGCCTTTTTCGATCTCGTCCACCATAGCAACAGCATAATCCGCATAGCTGATAATGCTCTCGCCCTTAGAGTTAAGCGTCAGCTCCTCACCTGCGAGAATGTACTTGCCGCTGCGTTCGCCGTCAGCCTGAAAATCTCCTGCGGGGCTGATGTAAGTCCACTTTACGTCATTTCTCTGACGGAGTTCACCCAGCGCCTTTGCCATAGCAGAAGCCAGCGGCTTGAACACTTCGGGGAACTCTGCACCGTCAGAAACACAGGCGGTATGCTCAGCGTTCACATACAGGCTTCCTGCGCCGCCGACAACGAGAAGTCTTGTGTCAGTTCCCGAAAGAATATCGCACAGGTGAGCAAGTGATGTGGAGTGCTGAGGAAGCGTCTCGGGTGTCCATGCGCCGAAAGCGTCTACAACAGCATCAAAGTCCGTGAGGTCTGCAGCGGTCAGGTCGAACAGGTCTTTCACGATAACGTTCTGAGCAGCGGACTTGTTCTCGCCCTTGACAACTGCGGTAACGTCAAACCCTCTGTTTACAGCCTCTTTTACGATAAGCTGACCTGCCTTGCCGTTTGCACAAACTACTGCAATTTTCATAATAAGTACCTCCTGATTATATCATGATTATGGTGTTTTGTAAAGTTGTAAACATTCCTGTTTCAACTTTCTGACATTAGTATATCATGCAATTGCAAAGTTGTCAATAGATACATTACAACTTTGGAGGATTGCATAAAAGGAATGTGAGAAATATGTGCATACTCAGCAAACTATATTGCTATATATCAAGCAGAGGTCGGCTCTGCGATCCCATGTTCAGCTTCATACTCCCTGACACGGCGGTAAAAGGAGTTAGCCGACAAGCCCATTCTCCGCATAAAGTCCCTGCCCGTGATGTTCTTCGACTTCCATTCCCCATAGTGCTGCACGAACCTTGTCCAGTCGATCGGGGTGGGCTTTCTGCCTGTGTCCTTGCCCTGTGCTTTGGCTATCTCGATGCCCTCACGTACATAGTCCAGCATAGCCCTGAGCTGAGGGCGGTCTTTAGCAAATTGCACAGCATTTTGCGTGCTCACTGACAGCTTCTCGGAGAAGATGCGGTCAACCTGATAGCTGTCCATGATCTCCTGCTGTCGTGCTGTCTCCTGATTCTCCGTGGAAACACGGATATAACCTATTTTGCTCATGGTTGTTGTTTCCTTTCTTTTTGGTGATTTATGATTGACTTATTGGCGGTGATGATGTATAATTACTGATGTAGGCAGTCAGTTTTCTCTGACGAAAATCCGAAATTTATGTGAGGTTAACATGAATGGATATATCAAAAAGCTTCTAAAGAAATTACATCTTTACAAGAGTAGAGGAAGCGGCACTATTTCACTAATTGGAACTAATCATGCTCCTGTGAAAGTCTGTGATATAGTGAACGGAAAACCGCAGGTTATTCGGGAAGATGGCGAAGATACAATAACATTTACGCTTCGATATTCTGCATTTCACAAAGTTGTGAAACGATATGACAAAGAGACATTCAAGGAATTATGATACCACCACAGCAAGGAAATCAGCTATCCTTGCGAGTCAATCCCAAATTCTGTGTAAACTACAAATAGTGTAATAAAAGAGTATATGATGCGACCGATTGTGAAAGCAGTCGGTCTTATCAGCATATTAGCACATGATTATATGATTGTCAAGATAAAAGTATTATTCGGGTATCCTGTCTCCGTAATAGATCACAAGCTGAGCATAGATACAGCTCCAGTCCTGACGACGCCCCGTCCACTTTTTCGTGATGTCCTTCATAGCCAGATACAGCATCTTGAAAAGGCTGTCATCTGTAGGAAATACGGATTTTGTTTTGGTCACTTTCCTAAGCTGACGGTTGAATCCTTCGATTGCATTGGTGGTATAGATCAGCTTCCTAAGCTCCTGCGGGAACTTGAAATATGTGCTGAGATTAGGCCAGTTTTCGTACCATGACTTTGAGATCTTGGGATATTTGCTGTCCCAGGCTTCTGCAAAGGAGTCAAGCGCGTCCAGAGCAGCTTCTTCATCAATGGCGGTATAGACCTTTTTCAGGTCAGCCATAAGTGTTTTTAGATCTTTGTAAGAGACGTATTTGCTGGAATTTCTGAGCTGATGGATTATACAGTTCTGGATATCAGTTTTCGGAAATACAGCCTCTATCGCCTGAGAAAAACCTGTCAGGTTATCAGTGCAGGCGATAAGAATATCATCAACGCCTCTGTTACGCAGACTATTCAGAACGCCTGCCCAGAATTTGGCACTTTCATTTTCACCTACCCACATACCGAGAACGTCCTTCCTGCCGTCCATATTAACGCCTATCGCTATGTAGACAGCCTTTTTGATGATCTGTCCCTCGCTGCGGACGTGGTAGTGGATAGCATCAAGAAATACGACTGCATAGATGCTTTCA
>NZ_JAILMR010000125.1 GCF_024692365.1 Ruminococcus sp.
GAAGAACAGCGATTCCACCGTGCAGGCAAGCCTGTCTGCCGTTTCTTTATTGCCCTTTGCAAACCCGATCATCAATCTTGCGCCGCACCTGTTCCATACTATCCCGGCAACAAGCGGCATTATCAGCAAAAAATACGGCAGTACCTTGTGTTTCTCAAAACCTTCATCACCCTCCGCCGCTAGTAATGCAACCATCAACATAAGGGATATGCCCATCATTCCGCCGGATAACCCGAAACCTCTCGGCACATACATCATTCGTCCCTCGGCTTTCGCCTGAAAACATAAAGCTCACGCTCGGTCTTGCTGTCGGGTGCATCATCGGTTAGTCCGTCAAAGATGCCTATCTTTTCAAAGCCGAACTCCTCTGCCGTCTTTTCCACAAGCTCGCGAGAGAGCAGTATCTCTGTAATATACTCCGATTCGCGGGTATAGCTGCCGTCTTCTTTTTCAGCGAAGAAATCCAGGGCGATATCCACCCTGCCGTCAGCGCGGCAGTTATTCCTCCATGCACAGAACAGCCCGTCAAGTTCATAGACGAAACAGTTATCGCCCAGTACCTCACGGTGCTTGTACTCGGTATTCAGATCAAATATAAACAGCCCGCCGTCGCAGGTGAACATCGAAGCCCGCTCCACTGTTCTGAGGAACGCATCTTCGTTTGGCAGATGGTTCATGCCGTCAAGCACGCAGACGATGATGTCCGCCGCGCCCCAGAGGTCGAGCTCTGACATATCCTGGCAGATGTAGGTGATATCGCTGTCAGCGGGACGATTCTCCTCAGCCGTTTCAAGCATATCCGCGGATATATCCACTCCTATCACATCGAACCCCAGCTTTTCAAGCTCAGTGCAAAGCCTGCCTGTGCCGCAGCCCAGCTCGACGACTACCTCGTTCTCGCTGCTGTATTCAAGCCCCAGCTGACGTATCCTTGCTGCTATCGCCCCATATGGGACGTCTTTCTGCAGGGCGTCGTAATATCTAGCGAAGCTGCCGTAGCCGTTCATTCCTTGGTTTCCTTTTTCTTCTCCAGCCTGTCGAAGACTATATTATATCCGCCGCTGCCATCATAGGAAAGTGACCTGTTCACGCGGCTGATAGTTGCCGTTGAAGCACCTGTCTCCTTGACGATATCGCTGTATACGTGCTTGTCTGTCAGCATTCTTGCGACCTGAAAACGCTGTGAAAAACTTTTCAGCTCGGGAACCGTACAGAGGTCTTTAAAGAAAAGCCTGCACTCTTCAAGAGTTTCAAGGCAGAGTATTGCTTCATAAAGCTCGTCCAGATTTGCTATCTCTAATTTGTCACGCATAAAAAACACTCCTTTACATTTACTGTATTTTTCATATTGTAAAGTGCTAAATTACAATTATATTTTAGCACATTACAGCGTAAATGTAAAGGGGTATATTGAATATTTTATATTAATATTTTAAATCTTTTATCTGTTGCGGTTAGGGGTGAGAAATCCTGCCTGAGGTTCGCTGTCCTCTTCATCATCAGGGACTTCTTCGGGGATATCTTCCTCTTCTATCGCGTTTTCGGCGCGGGCATACCAGTCTTCGCGTATCTCCTCGATGATGGCTTTCAAGTCGTCTACGCCCTCTCCCGTAACTGCAGAGAAAGGTATGCAGTGGATATCCTCAAAGTAGGGTATCTCATCTTTGAAAGCCTCCATACGCTCCTTGCGGGCGGTGGGTTTCAGCTTGTCAGCCTTGGTCAGCACGATAACAAAAGGTATCTCGTTATCGATGAGATAGTTTATCATCTGTATATCGTCTTTGCTGGGGGCATGGCGCATATCTATCAGCTGGAACACCAGTTCAAGGTCGCGGTCAAAGTCAGCAAGATATCCGCCGATAAGGTCGCCCCAGCCTTTTTTCTCACCCTTCGATACATTGGCATAGCCGTAGCCCGGAAGGTCTACAAAATAAACGTCTTCCACCGAGAAGAAGTTTATAGTCACCGTCTTGCCGGGAACAGAGCTGACCCTTGCCATATTCTTGCGGTTGAATATTTTGTTTATCAGCGAGCTTTTGCCCACGTTCGACCTGCCCGAGAAAGCGAATTCGGGTCTGTCGGATTCGGGTATCTGGGAAAGCTTGCCGTATGAGGTGATAAATTCTGCCTTATTGAAATTCAGCGGTTTCAACTCATTCACTCCTGTCTTTTATTTCACAAAAAGATGGCAGCAACAGCGTCGGCTGTGGCTGCCATCACCTTTTAGCCTATCCACCACTCGGGAGTAAGTTCCCCGAGGGTCATTATCCGCCCTGCTTCATAGTCCATCATTATCTCGATATCTTTGTAGCTGTCGGGCATCAGCTGTACCATCAGCTCTCTACAAGCCCCGCAGGGCGCACCTTTTGATGGGTTCGGGGATATGCACAGCACCTTGGCTATCTCCTGCTCGCCGTTTGTTATCATGTTGAATATGGCATTTCTCTCAGCGCATATCCCGAGGGTCGAACAGGTGTCGATACACACGCCTGTGTATATCTTTCCTGATTTTGAAAGTACTGCCGCAGCCACTTCTCCGCAGGTCACGTAATCGGAAATGGTACGCGCCTTATGGACAGCCTTGGCAGCATCATACATATCTTTCCATATCTGTTCCATTTTGTTTCTCCGTTATATTCTATACTGTCTTTCTGCTTCTCGCTCTTACTCTCGGCTGAGGATTGCCCATCATATCAGGCAGAACAGCGTTCTCGGGAGGCTTCACCAGTGCAACATCAAGCACATCAGATATCCTCTGAGCAAAGACGAATTCAAGACCTTCCTTGACCACATCATCTATCTCATCAAGGTCTCCCCTGTTCTTTTCAGGGACGATAACAGTCTTAACTCCTGCCTTGAAAGCAGCCATGGTCTTTTCACGCAGACCGCCTATAGGCAGCACCTTGCCTGTAAGTGTTATCTCACCTGTCATAGCAACGTCCGCGCGGACTTTTCTTCCGCTGAGGGCTGATACTATGGCGGTTATCATTGTAACGCCCGCCGAAGGACCGTCCTTGGGCACAGCGCCCTCGGGTGCATGGATATGCATATCCTTTTTCTCGTAGAAATCCTTGTCGATGCCGTATTCATCTGCGATACTGCGGCAGTAGCTGACAGCTATCTTCGCAGATTCCTTCATAACATCGCCCAGTGAACCTGTAAGTTCGACCTTACCCTTGCCGTCAAGCACCAGAACTTCCAGCGGCATAAGCACACCGCCGACAGCAGTCCATGCAAGACCGTTTACACAGCCTATCTGATCTTCCTTTGTGGCATCGTCAGGCAGATACTTTATATGACCAAGAAAATCGGGGATATTCTTGGAGCTGAATGTTACTTTCTTGACCTCGTTCTCAACTATCTCCCTTGCAGCCTTTCTGCACAGCGAACCAATAGTCCTTTCGAGAGTTCTCACGCCCGCTTCACGGGTGTAGCCGTCTATCAGCTGATAGATGCCGTCGTTGGTCAGCTTCATCATAGACGAAGTAAGACCATGCTTTTCAAGCTGTTTTCTCACCAGATGCTTCTTGGCGATGTTGAATTTTTCCTCGCGGGTATAGCTTGAAAGCTCGATGACTTCCATTCTGTCCAGCAGAGGTGCGGCAACTGTATCCAGCGTATTCGCGGTAGTTATGAACAGCACGCTGCTGAGGTCATAGGGAACCTCAGTATAGTGGTCGCGGAAAGCGTTGTTCTGCTCGCTGTCGAGAACTTCAAGCATAGCCGATGAAGGGTCGCCCCTGAAATCGTTGCTCATCTTATCTATCTCGTCCAACAGCATAACAGGATTGCTCGAACCCGCAAGCTTCATAGCATTTATGATACGTCCGGGCATAGCGCCAACATAGGTCTTTCTGTGACCTCTGATATCGCTCTCGTCCTTGACACCACCCAGTGATACACGGACGAACTTACGGTTAAGCGCCCTTGCAACAGACTTCGCAACAGAAGTCTTACCAACGCCGGGAGGTCCCACAAGGCAGATTATCTGACCCTTGATATCGGGAGTAAGCGCCCTGACAGCAAGGTTCTCGATTATTCTCTCCTTGACCCTTTTCAGACCATAGTGATCCTTATCAAGTACAGCCTGAGCCTTTTTAACGTCGGCAGTATCCTTGGTGTAAACGCCCCAGGGCAGACCAAGAACAGTATCAAGGTAACCTCTGATAACAACAGCTTCCTGCGAAGAACCTGCCATACGAGAAAGTCTTCTGACTTCGTCGTTCAGCTTATCCTTGACCTCATCGGGAGCTTTCAGCTCCTCTATCTTATCGTAATATTTCTGTATTTCGCCCTCGTCGGAACCATCGAAGCCGCCTTCACCCAGTTCGTTCTGGAGAGCCTTTATCTGCTCGCGGATATAGTATTCCCGCTGATTATCTTCTATCTGGCTCTGTACCTGCTCATGTATCTCCTTTTCGAGAGAGAGCACGTCTATCTCCCTTGCGAGGATAGTCATCATCAGCACAAGCTTTTCGCCTGCGGACTGTGCTTCAAGCAGTGCCTGTCTGTCGATGAAAGCCAGCGGCACATTGAACGCCACAGCTTCAAACAGCTCAGATGCAGTTTTCGCGCCCATTACCGCGGTATATATCTCCTGAGGCATCTTGGGCATGAGTCTTGCATACTCTTCAAAAGCCTTGCGGACTTCACGCTCAACAGCGTCAAGCTCATGATTGTAAAGTTTATCCTTGGAATAATTTGGCAGAGGTTTTACCACAGCTTCATAGCAGTCATCATGGACTATCATTTCAGAAAGCCTAGCTTTGCGGACACCTCTCACCATGCACCTGCAAACGCCTCCGGGGCTTTTTATCACCTGACGGATATTCGCGATAGTGCCTATCCTGAACATATCCTTCTTTTCGGGGGATTCAACATTTATATCTTTCTGCGCACACAGGAAGACATCACCGCTGAAATCGTTCCTTGCGTTATGCAGACTTTTTATCGACATTTCCCTGCCCACGTCGAAATTGACGCTCATTCCGGGAAAAACGACCAGATCTCTGGTTGGTATCATCGGCAGAAGAGTGCCGTTCTTTATATCAGTACGCTTTTCCATAAAAGCTCCTTTCGTCTGAACATCTCATACAAAAACAGTATATCTGCTTTTTTATATTATAACATATTTCTCCTCTCATTGCAAGAGGAAATACTATGCAGAAAACTTCTGAAAGAACAGATATAAACCGCAGTGGTGACTGTGGCTTATATCCGCCCTTTTACGCCTTTTGACACGAAATGATCATCGGTCATTTTTATTAAGTCGGGATATTCACTTACCATTTGTCAACATAAACTTCCGAATATAAAAACAGAGGTACCCCGAAGGATACCTCATAATATCATATTAGTCTGCTACGTAAGGCAGGAGTGCAACGTGTCTTGCTCTCTTGATAGCCTTAGTCAGCTCTCTCTGATGATAAGCGCAAGTGCCAGTTACACGGCGGGGCAGGATCTTTGCCCTTTCGGTCATGCACTTTCTGAGCTTAGTGATATCCTTGTAATCGATCTTTTCAGCTCTGTCAACACAGAACATACAAACCTTCTTGCGACCTCTCTTAACAGGTCTGCCGCCAGTTCTTTCCTTTTCCATGGTATGATCTTCCCTCCTCGTTAGGAATTATCAAAATTCGTTTAATGATCTTATCAGAATGGTACGCCGTCGTCTGAAAGTACATCTTCAAACTCCGACAAGTCACCGATGTTCAGCGCGTCGTTAGACGGTGCCTGATTATTGTTATTGTTGAAATTGTTCTGATTGCCGCCGTTATTTCCGCCGAAACCGCCGCCGAAGTTTCCTCCGTTATTGAAGTTGTTTCCTCCAAATCCGCCGTTTCCGCCGTTTGAGTAGCCGCCGTTATTACCGTAACCACCATTTCCGCCGCCGTAATTCTGTGAATAATTACCGCCGCCCTGGTTGGCTTTTTCGCCGGTAAACGAAACACTGTCTACGAATACTTCCGTAACGTAGTGCTTTGTGCCGTTCTTATCTTCGTAAGTTCTTGTTCTGAGGTTGCCCTCGATAGCGATCATTCTGCCCTTACCGAAATATTTTCCGATAAACTCAGCCTGCTGTCTCCATGCAACGCAGGTGATAAAATCAGACTGATACTGACCGTTCTGATCCTTGAAATTACGATCTACTGCGACATTGAATGTAACTACAGCCTGTCCGTTAGGAGTCTGTCTTACTTCAAGATCCTGTGTGATCCTACCCATCAAAATAACTCTGTTCAGCATAACTCTAATTCCTTTCAATAATACTCATTCCATCAAACTGCTGATACTTCTGATTTTTCTGTCACTTACTTAGTAGTGATCAGGAAACGTATAACGCCGTCAGTGATGCCCAGTACTCTCTCCAGCTCTGCGGGGAAATCGGTCTTGCTGTTGAAAGACCACAGTACGTAAGTACCCTCTGATTCGTAGTTAATCTCGTAAGCCAGCTTGCGCTTGCCCCATACATTCAGCTCTACGTTTTCAGCGTTAGCCTTGATCATGTCATCGAACTTTGTTGTCAGCGCGTTAACGCCTTCCTCATCGAGCTTCTGGCTGAAGATAACCATTGCCTCGTAGTTCTCATTGATCTTTGCCATTTTAGTACACCTCCTTTTGGATTTCGCCTGCACGATATAGTACAAGCAAGGATTAACTCGTATATTATAACACCGACCGTGCTATATGTCAAGCATTGCACGATCGGCATTTGTAAACTTTTTATAAATTCAATCAGAACAACTTACCTACAAGCACCAGTGCGCCCATAGAAAAGATAGTATATATCATGAACGCCAACAGCATATAGCCGAAAGAAGTGCCGCCTGTGCGCATTATACGCTCGTTGATATCATCTCTGTTCTCGTCCTCGGATTCGCGGTATATCTTCATTATATCGCGCTTCGCCTGCTTGTAGTACAGGTAATTCGCAAAAAATCCTGCCATTATCTCCAGCGTCATCCTGATATACATAGCACCCTGTTCCAGCATCTTGAAACGATCGGAAGTCACGTTAAATCCGAAGTTTATGGTGATGCCTGTGTTGTTGCCCGCGCTGAACATCTCTATCATCACGGGAAGATTCAGTACCGCCATGACCATGGCAATAATGACACCCCAGCCTATCATTTTGCGGTACATGAAGTACAAAGGCGTGAAGAGGAATGCGAATATGTTCATAGAGAGTTTTCTGCCCGTTTTGCCGAATTTTACAAAACTCGGCAGGAAGCCCAGAGGGTTGGGACCCACGTATCTTGCCAGGTCGCCCAGCTTGACACCATCGATATCCGAATCCTGTGTCAGCATTACGGGAGTAACGTTTATGCCGGGGATATTTGAATTGATAGGTTCGGGCTTGACATCGGACTTATCGTCTGTTCCGTTATTGAAGGGTCTGGGCGCGTCCATATTGACAAGGGGCGTGCCGCACTGTTCGCAGTAACGCAGACTTGGGTCATTTTCGGCACCGCACCTGATACAGCGCTTCACGTTTGAAGCAGAAGCAACGGGTATCTCAGGTTCAGGCGCATCGGGGAGCCAGGTCACATTTTTATCATGAAGTATATCATTTATACATCTGCCCTTTTCCTCATAACAGCTTCTGTGGTAGGGCGTGCCGCAATCGGGGCACACAACGATATCGTCATCATCGGTGAACCGTTTTTCGCAGCATATACATTTTGAGCCTGTATAATTGGTCATTTTCCATTTCCTTTCGGTGTTCTGTCACTAACTCATATCTGACGTTCATATTGTCGATGATATATCGGCAAAACCTTGATAGCATAGTTTCATTTATTCCATTATATTATACCACACTTTGTTAAAAAAAGCAAGACGCAGTCAATAAAAATCACTGAAGCAAATTTCTCCAAGCGCAACAAAGCGTAAGAGAATGCCAAGGAAGCATGCTTTTGGTCAAGCTTTTCACGAAAAGCTTGCAGAGAGCTCGAGAGGCAGAGCCTCTCGGTCAAGGTGCAAAAGTGACGTGACAATAATCAAAGCAATAGCGGACTATCTCCCGACCAAAAGGCGCTGGCAATACCAAACAGTACGAGCGTGTACCAAAGTATACGACCGTATCTTTTGGTATGCGTGAATATTGCCCGCGCCCGCCGTCAAACAGCGACAGCGTTTTTGACGGCTCGACCCGCTAGGGGCGACCTTGTCCACCGTAGTCCTTTGGATAAGAACAGGCTTATCATGAAGTGCGTTGATTTAAAGGTTCAACTTTAAGCAAAAGTACTGCGTGGTGTCGCCCCTCGTTCCTCGGGTCGAGAAATCGGTTAACAGCGACTGCGTCGGCTGTGGATTCGCTGTCCGATTTCGGCGCGGACGGTCTGTGCGCCCAACTGGAAGGTGCGATGTCAATAGTTCTGTGCCCCATCGGATTTTTGTGACCGCCCGCTTTTTTGACAAGCATTGAAGTTTTGTTTTGCTATTTTTATGATAGTTGCCACATCGCTTTTGCGCCTTGACCGAGAGGCTCTGCCTCTAACAATCAGCTTTGCTGATTGTGTGCTCTTCCGCAAGCCTGCTAGCGCGAGGCTTGACCGCGCGCTTTAATTCGCGGCATAGTTTGATATTGTCGCACTTTTTCTGCCGCGAAGTTGGAACTTTCGCGAAAGGCTTGACCCAAAGCTCCCCTCCTTGGCATTCTCTTATCCATTCGCTCAGAACTGTACCAAAAAACGTGCTATTTCCGCTTTAATCTATGCTAAAACTCTAAAAATCCTTTGCAGAGTATGTCTTAATTCGTTAGTTTTGTGTGTTGTAATTTCTCAAAAAGTGAGATATAATATAATCTGTATGAATATATACATAGAAAATAAGGTACAGATATAAATATCAAACGGGCTTTCTGCCCTTTCCGCTGAAAAGAGGAGTATTTACATGAAAGATAAAAAAGAGCATACCGCGGCTTCCGCGGAGCTTAGAGACATGATAAACAGCCGAAGCGATGAAGCTGATGATGACCTGAAATCAAGCATCGCTCAGGCTATGGATAAAAAAGCTGCTTCAAACAAGTCAGCTGATCATTCGGTTGACAATGATGACAAACACAGCGAAACAAATGTCAAAACCGAAAAGAAAAAGCATTCTCGTCTCAATATGCGGGGTGGTTGGAGTTTGCGCAAGAAAACAGGCGTTACACTCGGATTCATTTTTCTGGCACTTGTGCTGCTGATGGCGGTAATAGTGTTTCTGTTCTTCCACTACACAGGTCTGCTGAAAGACCGTGACAATTCCATAAGGACGGAGAAACCTCCTGTTGACAGCCGCGATCTGGTGGATGAGCCTGATACTCTCGATGAGAAAGCTAAGGAGAAAGAGCTTCGCGAGATGCTTCAGCAGAGGTCGAAGAAGATATCCAACGAAAAGGTAATGAATATCCTGCTGATAGGCGAGGATATCCGTGACACTGCGACTCAGGACAGAGGCAACACCGACGTTATGATGCTTATCTCCGTCAACAAGGAACACAAGACAGTTACACTGACCTCGCTGATGAGAGACACCTGGGTTTATATGGAAAAATTCAACATCAGCAACAAGCTGAACCAGGCTTACTGGTACGGCGGTGCTGAATATCTCTCGGAAGTAGTCGAAGATTATTACAGCGTAAAGATCGACCGTACAGTAAAGGTCAACTTCCAGCAGTTCATCGACATTGCGGAAGTTGTTGGCGGACTTGATTTTGAAGTCAGCTACACCGAAGCCGTTGCTATGCGCGACCCGATGGACGAACAGAACTATTATCTGCACAACCCCTCGGGTACGGATTATGTAGATCTCAAACAGTACGGCAAGGATGATTCTGTGAACTATTACGATGTTGACGGCAAATTCTGCACGACGATCGAGTATCAGTCCGAGGAAGACAACACCATCAAGATGCACCTGAACGGAAATCAGGCGTTGGCTTACGCCCGTGTAAGATACGGATGCGGTGATGACTACGGCAGAACGATGCGTCAGCGTGAGGCGATAACCGAGATCGTATCAAAGGCGAAAAAGATGAACCTGATCGATCTTGACGCACTTATGAACAAGGTTCTCCCCGAAGTTGAGACTGACCTTGAAGACGGCGAGATAGCAGAAATGCTGCTCAACGCTTTTGATTACATGAATTACGATATACAGCAGCTGCGACTGCCCGTTGATGATTATTTCACAATGGACTTCATAAACAGCCAGAGTTGTCTTTCACTGACAACATGGCAGTTCCAGGCGAATGCGGCAATGCTGAGATACATGGTTTACGGCGACTGCAAGACCGTTGAAGAAGCAAGAGAGCAGTACCAGAAAGAAATAGACGACGGAACATTCTACGAAAAGAACGATTTCCAGCCGCCTGTGTACTGGTAAATATTGAACAGTTGAATCGATCTCTTTGTATAACCGAATAACAAGAAATCCCCCGAAACTGACCATACATAAGCATCAGTTTCGGGGCTTCATTTCTTACAAAATATGTCTTCCATGGTTCGAAGCATCTAAATATACCATAAAAAACTATGCAGAAAATATTCATCCTTTTCACATCAAGTCTTGTACCCAACCACCCTAGAAAAGATGATATATATTACACTACAACATTTTCCCATGTCGTCCAAAATAAATATATGTTCAAAATAGCATAACATCACTTAAATTAAACATTGACCAATTGTATAAAGTGTGATATAATAAATATAGGATATCCTTTAAAAATAGGGTTTACTGATTTCTTTGCATGATAACTGGTGTCATAATAAGATATGGACGGATATTTGAGTTGGTGGTATAACCAATCTGCTGACGGTAATTTAACAGCTCACATATCTGATGTTCATACGCTCGTTTGATGAAAAAGAGCTTGAAAACAAGTAATTCGCCAATATGACGAGAGATACCGCTGACTTATTCTTTCCGAAGTCGGAGATTGTGCAGGCTATGCGTTGGAGCAAGTTCAAGGACAGGGACAACCGTAAGATTATTGTTGAGCTAGTTACGCCCACACCAAGTTGTACATTTCAGCGATCGACCTGATGCTGCACTCTATCACAAACCCCTATGTTTTATTATAAAGGCAAGTAGAACAATGTCATTGGCAAGTATACTGTCTACCTGGCGATTATCCTCCATTTTAAAAGGGGGGGACTGTCGATTCGGAGATCATCAATAACAATTTGAAAGATGTCACCAGCACAAAAAAGACCGAGTTATTGGCAGTTGAGTATTTTCACACAAGTGAGAGTTCAGTGTTTTTTTCTTCGATCTGCTTGACCGTAAGATAACCAAACTCGACTATAAAAGTACAGTGGCGGCTTTCTAAGCTTTTATAAATGACAGTCGCTAAATCAGAAGCAGATAAAGTTCATCCTTAAAATAAGGGATATTTAGAAGATGAAACATACCGATGCTGCCACCATTCGATAAGATTTACAGCTTTAGAAAGATTTCTGATACAAAGACGAGCAATTCAATTCTTCAAACTATTAAGAACTATTAAGAAAATAAAAATACGCTCATGATAATACAAGGTTAATACACAGATTTCAACCTCATAAAATTGTTTCATATGATAAATGGGCATTTATAGAAACAGTAAACCCAAAGCTGACCAACTCATGTTCAGCTTCGGGTTTGTCATTGTTATTCAGTTTTAGAAAAGTGATCGATACAACTATCAAATGTACACTTTGATAAGACTATATAAAAAGAGTCTTTCTCAATACAATATCGACCACAATCGTTCTGAATCAGCACCACCATTTACTCAGCCGGACTAAAATTATCCTTGCTTACACCGCAGAGAGGACATACAAAATCATCGGGAACAGCTTCCCACTGGGTACCTGCGGGTACTCCGTTATCGGGTGCGCCCTCAGCAGGGTCGTAGATATAGCCGCAAACGTCACATACGTATTTCATAGAAATACCTCCCTTTTTAAATTTTTATAAGTATAACATATTTTAAAACAAAATGCAAGTCTTTTTGTATATATTTTATAAATTTAATTAATTTGTTTTGAATGAGCAGGTGATGATATGTTTGACAGCAAGAAAATCGACGGCATAGAGATACTTAAACAGAAAATACCACAGGAACTTCAATACTGGTATCGGTTCGGGAACATACTTGAAATGACTTACTGTTCGCGGGCAATAGACGAGTTTTACTGCGATTACACTAACATCATCACAATGCTGCTGACCGACAGCGCCAATCGTTACAGAATAGAACTCACGCTTTACAACATAAAGGGCGATATGCACTTCGATATGTGGAACGGATTTTTCAGCGGTTTTACGATAGACGAGTTTGACTATTCGGGTTGCGATAATAATTTTCATCTGTATTCAAGCGAGCAGGATATCGAGTTTGATCTGTATTGTGAGAAGATTCGTGCGGTGTTAAAATGATGGCTGAGCGCGTGTCTTAAAGAAAGGAGCAGCTATGCAGTTATTTATCTCAGATCTTGACGGGACGCTTCTGGACAGGAATGCGGAGGTCACAGAATATACCGAAAAGGCTCTGAATGAGCTTATATCGCGGGGTTTGAACTTCACGATAGCTACGGCGCGTACTTACAGTTCGGCAGGACGGATACTGGCAGGTATCGGACTTCGTCTGCCGCTGATACTTATGAACGGCGTGCTGATATACGACCCTGTGGCAGAGGATTATGAGGTCATAAACAAGCTTCCACGCGGCGATGTTGAGCGCATAGTCGGGCTTTGCGAGAAACTGGGGCTATCCCCTTTTATTTACCTGATGAACGGCAGTGTGATGTCAACAGCTTACCGCGAGCTCACAAATCAGGCTATGGTGGATTTTTACGAGGAGCGAGTCCGCAAGTACGGCAAGGCGTTCATTCACACGGAAAAGCCTGCGGAGCTTGATGGCGATGTGATATACTTCTGTTTTCTGGACAGCTATGAAAAGCTTCATCCGATGAAAGAGGCGCTGGAGCAGATAGATTCGCTGAAAACGGCGTTCTATCACGATATTTACGGCGATGAATGGTATCTGGAGGTATTCAGCGCAGCGGCTTCAAAGGAGTCGGGCGTAAGATATCTTCGTGAAAAATACGGTTTTGAAAAGATAACCGCTTTCGGGGATAACCTGAACGACCTGCCCATGTTTGCGGCTTCTGACGAGAAAATTGCCGTCAGCAATGCGGCGGAGGAACTGTTGAAGATAAGCGACAAGGTCATCGGGGCGAACACCGATGACGGCGTGGCGAAGTATCTGGAGGAGGAATTTGATGGCTAGGATGTATCCCCTGTTCTCATCGAGCAGCGGAAACTGCACTTACATAGGCGACGAAAAGTCGGGGATACTTGTTGATGCGGGTGTCAGCTGCAAGAAGATATGCACGGCTCTTGAAAACGCAGGGATTGGAACCTCAGCGGTGAGGGCGGTGCTTGTGACCCACACTCACACCGACCACATCGCAGGGCTGAAAGTTCTGACAAAGAAGCTGAAAGTTCCTGTTTATTCCCTTGCGGGGAATCTGGAGATACTGGCGGAGAAAGACAAGGTCTGCGAAGGCTGTGTGATGGAAGAACTTGGCAGTGAAACAGTGGATATAGGCGGTTTCGGGGTGACAGCTTTCAGAACTCCCCATGATACTCCCGTCAGCTGCGGTTACAGGATAACCGTTCCCGGCGGTGCTGACTGTGCGGTTTGCACCGACCTTGGTTTCGTGACCGATGATATCCACGAACAGCTGAAAAAGTGCAGGCTGGTGCTTCTGGAATCCAACTACGACCCGAAGATGCTGAAATACGGTCCTTACCCAGAGGAGCTCAAAGAGCGCATAGCTTCGGAGCGGGGACATCTTTCAAACGGCGACTGCGGCAGAGAGCTGGTCAGACTTGTAAAAGCAGGAGTTTACAGCTTTGTGCTGGGGCATATAAGTCAGCACAACAACACGCCCGAGTTGGCGGAAAACAGTGCTGTCAGGGCGCTTTGCGGATATGAGCGCGGAGAGGATTATCTTCTGACGGCGGCGAAGCCCGAGGGCACGGGAAGGGCGGTGATCTTTTAATGCTGAGAGTGAATCTTATAACTGTGGGCAAGCTGAAAGAGAAGTACTGGCGTGATGCGGCGGCGGAGTATGTGAAGCGTCTTGGGGCATTCTGCAAGATCGAGATAGTGGAGCTGAATGAATATCGTTTATCCGATGAACCGTCAGCTAAGGAAATACAGGCGGCATTGGAGAGCGAAGCTGCTTCCATGGAGAAGTACCTGAGTGCAAACGGTGCATACAATATCGCCATGTGCATCGAGGGCAAGCAGCTGACCAGCGAGGAACTATCCTCGGCGATGACGGACTGCGGAACAAGGGGTTATTCAACGCTGAATTTCATCATAGGTTCTTCCTTTGGCATAGCGCCATCGGTGAAGCAAAGGGCTGACATGAAGCTTTCGATGTCGAAGATGACATTCCCCCATCAGCTGGCGCGGATACTTCTGCTGGAGCAGATATACAGAGGTTTTCAGATCGCCAAGGGGTCGAAATATCACAAGTGACTTCATAAATATCGTATCAAAAAACAGGGACTGTTTCAAACTGACAGTCCCTGTTTTTTATGAGAGAATTATACCTTTTTTAAGGAGTTCCTTGCCCAGTTTTTTCTTGCGGCGGGCTAGGATGTTTTCAACTTTTTTGGGTTTCAGACCGTGCATATCGGCGATATCTTTTACTGCAAGGCGGAAGTAATATCTGTCGATGAAGATCTCGCGGTCGGGAGAGGGCATTTCGCGGATAGTTTCTGCGATTATGCGCATATTCTCCTTTTTGGCTGCTTCGTCCTCGTAATCGATATCTATGCCAAGGTCGTTTTCTTTTTCGGAGATATCGTCGGTAGCGGCATGGCGGGCGGTACTGCGGCGCTTATCCTCGGCGCAGCATTTTGCCACCATGCTTATGTAGCCTTTCAGGCTTCTGCGTTCGGTATCGATATCCTGTCTGTTGCGCCACACCTTGAAAAAGGTATCCTGCACGGCTTCCTCAACATCGGCGCTGCCCCTGACCGACTGGGAGATTATGAAGCTCACCAGTGTTTTATATCTTTCCATCAGCGCATCGAGTGCTGAGGTATCATCCTGCTGCATGAGCGTTAGTATCTCTTCATCGGTCATGGTTTCACCGCCTTTCTTATTTAATACTTAACAACGTAACCGCTTTCACGTCTCACATCAAAAACAGCCGAACCTATATGGATAGCCTTGACCTTACGCGCATCGAAGGGAGCGTCAAGGCAATCGAAATCCATAATATAGCCTTCAATAGTTTTGCCGTTTTTATCAGTTCCTTCAGTTCTCATGAAATCAACATTTCTGTAATTTGGTATCTCTATGGTACCGTCTTCATATTCAAGTTTTATAAAGTCAAGATCACGGTCGGACATAAGCTCTTCGCTAGTATCATCATTCCTCTTCCTGCGATCTATCATAGTTGCCTGCAGCGACCAAGCTGTATGCAGCTCGTCAAGGAATTTATCAAGATCCTCGCCGCCAAACAATTCTACCATTATCTCACAATTTGAAAAATATACCTCTCCGACATTGTATTTCAAATATTGTGGCTCCTTAGCACCTAAATTCTCGTTGATATCCCATAAGCCGCTTATCGGCTCATCAGGCATACCTCCAAGTTCGGGGAATCCTATATCCAGTTCTTCAAAGGTTTCAGGATTAAGGATCGCTTCAAACAGACCATCATATTTTATCTCGGTATTATCATCTTTGGTCGAGGATAAATCACTGAGCCTTATGATAATGTTGGAATCTTCATCAACAGCACCTTCATCAAGGCTTGTCCAATCTACGTATATCGAATATATAGCTGTATCCTTGCTTACACTTACAATATGCGACGTGTCAAGTTTGACAGATTCATCTCCTACAAACATCTCAAGTGACGAACCGTTCAGAATTTTATTGGGATCGGATATACCTTCCGCAAAATCACTGCCGTCCTTATTTTTGATAACAATATCAAACACGGAACTGTTCGTAGAACTGCACATACGTACATCACACAGGCTGATATCAAGACCTTCAAAGCCTTCTTTTATCTCACCGACTTTGCTATCCAGCGGGTAAACATTTTTCTTTGCAAGTTCGTAGTCATAGCCGTGGATATCATAGAAAAGTTTAGCATAGGCTTCATTTGCCTGCTTTTCTTCGTTAACGGGCTGAGAACCGAATACATCACCCAGCTTGAATTCAGCTGTGAAAAGACCTTCAAGCGGTTCATCGTAATCATCCATAAATAAATATCTTATTTCATAATGTACTTTGCTATCAGCATTAAGAACTTCTGATGCTTCGGGATAATCTTCATAGGGATCGAATCCTTCATCTGCTGCACAAACATGGGCATCAAGATCAATAGTAAACATACCAACTGCTTTATCACCGAAGATATGCATAGACGCGCCTTCAGAGCCACCCGACACATGGTAGCCGTCAATATTGTAATCGTCATGAAATTCAATATAATCCAGATCTTTCGGCAGATCACTGCCATCCTTGGTCTGCAGGGCAACGAGTATGTTGTATTTGGTTCCCTCTACCAATACAGCAGGAATACGGATATCATAATCATCAAAGCCCTCGGTGACCTTACCGACCTTGCTGCTCATGATTCTCAGGTTATCGCCCATTGTGGTGATATCCATATCAATGTCATTAAAGAAGAGCTTGGCTAACTCGTAGTTCAATTCTTTTTCAGGACTGTCTTCGTGAACAGGCTCATCATTAGCTGAATCCTGCGCATCAGTGGTGACAGCACTGTCATTTGATGCACCGTGTTTCTGGATATCGTTTCCTCTGTAATGGATGGCACCTGCCACAGCCACAACTGCACAAGCTGCTATTGCCACAGCTGCCGAGGTTCTGCTTTTTATTTTAGCTTTACTGTTCTTCACATTTGTTTCTGTCTTATTTTCTGCTATTGTACTCATATCAAGACCTCCCGTCATCTCTTCAAGGGGGATGTCCTGTAGTAGTTCTGTTAAATTTTTCACTAGGTATCCTCCTTTTTTCGTTCTGAAAGATCTTTCATATACATATACGGCGGATATCAGGATATCACTCACTTATTTGAAAAATATTTTTTTCAAATAAAAAAGCGTGTACCCGCTTGTAACGGATACACGCATATTATCTGAAAATTAGTTGCCGTACTTAGCGGTATTTACTCTGATACCAACGCCCATAGTGGAAGCAACAGTGATGCTCTTCAGATACTGACCCTTTGCAGCTGCAGGCTTAGCCTTAACTACTGCATCGATGAGAGTATTGAAGTTCTGCTCCAGCTTCTCTACGCCGAAGGAAGCCTTGCCGATAGGGCAGTGAATGATGTTGGTTTTGTCGAGTCTGTACTCGATCTTACCAGCCTTAGCATCAGTTACAGCCTTTGCAACATCGGGAGTAACAGTACCAGCCTTGGGGTTAGGCATCAGACCACGGGGACCGAGAACCTTACCAAGTCTACCAACAACGCCCATCATATCGGGAGAAGCGATAACTACGTCGAAGTCCATCCAGTTTTCCTTGGTGATCTTATCAACGAACTCCATGCCGCCTGCATACTCAGCGCCAGCTGCCTTTGCAGCCTCGATCTTGTCTTCCTTGCAGAATACCAGAACTCTTACCTTCTTACCGGTACCGTTAGGGAGAACAACAGCGCCTCTAACCTGCTGGTCAGCGTGTCTGGAGTCAACGCCCAGACGGATGTGCAGCTCGATGGTCTCATCGAACTTAGCCTTTGCATTGTTAGCAGCCAGCTCAAGAGCCTCAACTGCATCGTACTGCTTAGCCTTGTCAACTACCTTAGCAGCGTCAACATACTTCTTTCCGTGCTTCATTCTTTATACCTCCCCTCAGTCCTCAACTACAACGCCCATAGATCTGCAGGTACCTGCGATCATGCTCATAGCAGTGTCGATGTTAGCTGCGTTGAGGTCGGGCATCTTCTGTTCAGCGATCTGTCTAACCTGATCCTTGGTGATTGTAGCAACCTTGGTCTTGTTAGGAACGCCGGAACCGGACTCGATCTTGCAAGCCTTCTTGATCAGAACTGCTGCAGGAGGAGTCTTGGTGATGAATGTGAATGATCTGTCAGCATATACAGTGATTACAACAGGAATGATCAGACCGATATCGTTCTTGGTTCTCTCGTTGAAATCCTTTGTGAATGCCATAATGTTAACGCCGTGCTGACCCAGTGCAGGACCAACAGGGGGAGCAGGAGTTGCCTTTCCTGCGGGGATCTGAAGCTTGATATAG
>NZ_JAILMR010000004.1 GCF_024692365.1 Ruminococcus sp.
TAAGATCCCTTACGATGTACTTGCAAGAGTTTCCAATCGCCTTACAAATGAAGTTGAACACGTCAACAGAGTAGTGTATGATATTACTTCAAAGCCTCCGGGAACAGTGGAGTGGGAATAATAAACGCCTCGAAAAATAGGGCGTAAACACGCCAAAAGCCGTTATCAAACCGTTATCATGGCAACGATTTGGCAACAATTCTCTATTATCGGCAACAGTATAAAAATAATTGTCTGAAAAGATAAGAGCTATCTGATTCGTATTTGAATCGGATAGCTCTTTTTGTTTATTCTATTATCCATTCCACGTCAACGTGTTCATATTCGGTAATTAGAGGGGCTTGAAGTCTGTTTGATTTTGAACGAGAATGTGTTTCACCCAATTTATGTGAAAACTGATCATAATAAGCTTTTTCTTCCGAGTCATAGTTGTTATATCGTTCGCCTGCATTCAATGTTTCTATACCAACAACCTTCTGTCCCATTGCAGATGCGAGCATTTCAGCCTTTTTCTTTGAATCAAGAACTGCTTCTTTAAGGAGCTGCTCATGCACTTCTAACATATTTGTTAGTTTGAATGAAATATCCATATCAACCTTTAATTGGTTTTCTTTTATTATTTCTGATAACCTGTTAATCACATTCATATCAAAGGGCATTCTTAATTCAATTTCCCTTTCAGCACTGATTTCCAACTTGTCGTCATACATATCCTGTGATACATCAGCATTCGACATATGAATCAAATTGATGTCTATTCCTTGCTTTTCAAGTAGATCAAGGAATAAATCACACTGTGACATAGATGTTTCGATTGCCTGGGCCGTATCATTTCCCCAAGCCTTAAAACTCAGCTTAATGTACATGATATCACAAGTAAATTCTTTTCTTGCCTTTCCAACTACTTTAAGTGTTCCCATTACGATTCCTCCTTTAATATCATCAAATCCTTTTCATTCCGCTCCGCCTCCGACCTCGGATACCTGTATCTCCACTGGTCATACTCCTCACGGCTGATCTCCCCATTGCGGTATTTCTGAGCCATTTCCTCCCAGGGTTCGAGCAGACCTGTCATTTTCGCAAAGGTCGAGCCGTTCTGCCTGTTGATGCGGATACAGATCTCACCGTCCAGACGGTCGATCTTGAAGCCATATAAGTCCTCTAAAGCAAACAGCGTGTGCATAAGCCCGGTGTAGCTGTCGATGTTCGGCACATTCAGAGCCTCTGTCGATACGTCAAGTACATCGGCAAGCTGCTCTACAAGGTCAGCTTTGGGCGTTCTCGAACCGGATTCATACTGCGCCATACGAATATCGGCTGTCCGTTCCGAGAAGCCGACCTGCAAGCCTAAGAACTTCTGTGTCATACCTCTGAGGTTTCTGATAAACCTGATCCTCTCACCTATTGCCATATTGTTGCCCTCCATTTTCAATTGGCTGACGATTTGCGCCGCCATATTTCACAAATCAATTATAACATATATGCTTAGTGTTTGTCAAGATAGTAGAAATAAAAATGTTTAGTGATTTTATACTTGACATAACTCTATATGTTTAGTATAATAAAATCAGAACTTAACGATTTAGAGTTAAGTTAGAGAAAGGAGATACTCTTAATGACAGATAAAAATTTTATGAGAGTTGAAGATGTTGCCAGGGAGCTTGATGTATCCAAGTCCTATGCTTATAAGATAGTGCAGAAGCTCAACAAAGAGCTTGAAGCCAAGGGATATATCACGATCTCGGGCAGAGTAAACAGACAATACTTCCTCAAAAGGACTTGCTACGGCGGTTCTGCTGAGGACAGCGAAAGGAAGTGATACGATGTCAGTCTACAAGGACGGCAGCAAGTGGCGTGTGATCTACCGCTACAACGACAGCCGTGGTGAACGCAAACAGACACAGAAGCGTGGTTTCTCCACAAAGAAAGAAGCTCAGGCGTGGGAACGTGAGCAGATGAATAAGACGGAATCCAGCCTTGATATGACCTTTGAGAGCTTTTCGGAGATTTACTTCGAGGACATGAAGAAGCGTCTGAAAGACAACACTTGGCACACCAAGGAGCATATCCTCCGCACAAAGCTGATCCCGTTCTTCGGGAAAAGAAAGATGTGCGACATTCAGCCCAAAGATGTGATAGCGTGGCAGAATGAAATGCTCGAAGGCTCTACCAAGACAGGCAAGCCGTATTCGCCTGTGTATCTTAAAACGCTTCATAATCAGCTCAGTGCTGTGTTCAACTATGCCGTGAAGTTCTACGGACTGCCGAGCAATCCCGCAGCCAAGGCAGGCAATATGGGCAAAGCCAAGAGCCGTGAAATGCTGTTCTGGACGCAGGAGGAGTACAAGAAGTTCGCAGAGGTCATGATGGACAAGCCCGTTTCGTTCTATGCCTTTGAGATGCTTTACTGGTGCGGTATCCGTGAGGGTGAGCTTCTCGCTCTCACTCCTGCCGATTTCGACTTTGAGAAGCAGACGGTCTCGATCACAAAGTCCTATCAGCGTATCAAGGGGCAGGATATTATCACCGATCCGAAAACCGCCAAGAGCAACCGTGTTGTGAAGATGCCTGATTTTCTTTCTCAGGAGATGCAGGACTTCATCGGTCAGCTTTACGGTATCGGAGAACATGATCGTATGTTCATGATAACCAAGAGTTACCTGCACCATGAGATGGACAGAGGTGCGAAAGAATCGGGCGTGAAGCGTATCCGCATTCATGACCTCAGACACTCGCATATCTCTTTGCTCATTGAAATGGGGTTCTCTGCTGTTGCGATAGCGGACAGGGTAGGTCATGAGAGTATTGATATTACATATCGCTACGCTCATTTGTTCCCCAGCACACAAAACGAGATGGCTGACAAGCTCAGTGACCTCAGAAATGACGATACGGAGGGATGTGATGCAGATGTCAGCGAAAAACCTTGACAGCAAAGGGCGTTTCAGATCGAGAACGATTGGCTTCCGTGTCTCGCCCGAAGAAGATCAGCTGATCAACTCGGCTGTGGCTCTCTCAGGACTGACCAAGCAGGATTATATCGTGAAGCGGCTGCTTTGTCGTGATGTAGTCGTGCAGGGCAATCCGAGAGTGTACAAGGCTTTGAAGAATCAGCTTGCGGAAGTCCTCAGTGAGCTGCGAAGAATACAGAACGGCTCTGCTGTGGACGATGAGCTGTTGTCCACGATACAGCTCATTACAACAACTCTGAATGGTCTGAAAGGAGATAGAGAATGACCGAAGAAATAGAAATGACCGCCCTTGACGCACCTGTTGGCGCAGGTGCAGGGCAGTCACTTGATTTAACACCTACTATTATACCAGATTACGGGGAGAATTTCAACCCCACAGCCGAGGAAATGTTTGAAGCGCAGATGCAGTATGAACAGGAAATGCAGGCACAGGCTCAGGCGGAGCGTGAATCCGCACCCGGCTTTATGCAGACTGTTTCGATGCCGGAACTTTACGAAATGGTTTACCCAGGGAAACCGCCAATTATCGACCACTTTCTCTATCCAGGCACTTACCTGTTTGTTGGTGCGCCGAAGGTCGGCAAGAGTTTTATGATGGCTCAGATCGCCTATCATGTTAGCTCGGGAACGCCGATGTGGAACTATTCCGTCCGCAAGGGTACGGTGCTGTATCTCGCTCTGGAGGACGATTACCGCAGATTGCAGGAGCGCCTGTATCGAATGTTCGGCACGGAAACAACGCCCGATCTTTTCTTTTCAGTTGCTTCAAAGTCGCTGAACGAGGGGCTGCTCGATCAGCTCGGCACGTTCATGAACGAACACCCCGATACCTCGGTTGTCATCATCGACACGTTACAGAAAGTCCGTGAAGCCGAGAGCGACACTTACAGCTATGCGAGGGACTACGATATTATCGCAGGGCTGAAAGCCTTTGCCGACAGGACGGGTATATGCCTGATACTCGTACACCACACTCGCAAGCAAAAGTCCGATGACAGCTTTGACTGTATCTCCGGCACGAACGGTCTGCTCGGTGCAGCGGACGGGGCGTTTATCATGTACAAGAATAAACGCTCCGACGGCGATGCAACTATTGAGGTGTCGGGCAGAGATCAGCCGGATAAGAAGTATATGCTCACCCTAAACAAAGAAACGCTGTGTTGGGAACTGAGCGGAGAGAAATCTCCCGAATACACCGAACCGCCTGAGCCTGTGCTTGAAGCAATCGGCAATTTCGTGAATGAGGACAATCCCTCTTGGGAGGGTACAGCTACCGAGCTGATTGAAAAGCTGGAGCTTGACATCAAGCCCAATGCTCTTTCTTTGAAGCTGAATGTTAATGCAGGGAAGCTGTATAATTTGTACTTCGTACAGTACAGCAACAAGCGTACTCACAAAGGCAGAAAAATCACGCTCCGTTATGACGAGAATCACCCGATCGTGATTGAGCCTGAGCCTATTGTTGAGGAAGTTCCTACCATTCCTGACGAGGAACAGGATACGGGTTCTCTCCGTGTTGTAAAAGAGTACACTATCAGTTCTGAAAATATCAATGAATATGCAGGTGAGGATTATGACAGAGCCTATCAGAAAATGATCGAGAATTGTTTGGCGTGACGATGCGTGACGGTCGTGACGATGTTTGTGAGGTCTCAAAAAGACCGTCACCATCGACACGCATCGTCACGGGGGAGTGACGGACATTTTTGTCCATTAGGTCATGAACAATTTTCGATTTCATGGAAAGGGGGTGTGATGATATGTTCGATATGGAAAAGGTGAAAGTGCTGACTTCTCTGCTTAAAGAAAGAAGCTGTCTTGATGTGCGTGAAGCTGTCGCCCGCAGCATTCACTACCTCAACGGTTACGAGAGCTATCTTTATCATGATGAGGTAAAGTATCTGCTCGAAACTCTCGGTGTCGAGGAAGAGCCGCCGTTCTGATTCAGAAAAGTGAACTTGCTCATTTTTGAGCGGGTTAATTTCATCAAAATCCGCATAGGCTTTTACTCAAATTCGAGTAAAACTTCTGCGATGTTTTTCCAAAAATGTAATGCGGATTTTTGAAAAAATGTAGTGCAGATTTTGGCATTACTGTGTCCACAATTTCGGCTGCTCCGTCAGCCGTTCAGCCTCGCAGAGCCCCATAAGCATTTTTGATAGTCCGAATAGGCTGTCAAAAGTGCTTTGGGGTTACTGGCGGCGCACCGCAAGTAAATTCCGGCTCTCCGAGCCGTTTGGTTTGCCGATCTCCGTATCGTTGCAAGCCAATTTCAAAGCCCGTCAAGGGCGCTCATCATCGCATAGGCGGTGAGCCTTATGCGTATGATTATCCCTCGTCAGAGGGTTCAGATATAGATATAAAAGGAGACATTTTATGAGTACAAAATCTATCTCGATGTGCGAGGGCAAAGGCAGCCTTTCACATAACAACCGAGAGTTTACTGCCAAGAATATCGACCCGCTCAGGACACCTGATAACATCATTTTTGTTCAGCAGGACTTGGGTGAAACGTATCACAATCTTTTCGATGAAGCGGTAGAGAGATACAACGCTCGTCAGAAAAGAAATGACCGCAAGATCAGCGACTATTTTGAACACCTGTTCAACCGTCCGCCGAGTAAGAGTGTGATCGAGGGTGCAAACAAGCAGAAAAGTTTCTACGAACACCTCGTCTACATTGGCACGAAAAATGACTCGGCTGTCGGCACTCCCGATGCTGAGATCACGGCTGAGTGTTTGCGTGAATATATGGAGGGCTTTCAGGCGAGAAATCCTAACCTTTATGTCTTCAATGCCGTGATGCACCTCGATGAAGCCACGCCGCATTTGCACATAGACTATATCCCTCTCGGACATTACAGCAGAGGTCTTGAAGTTCGCAACGCTAAGAACAAAGCGCTCGATGAAATGGGCTTTGAAAATGACGCTCACTCCAACAACCGTTGGCGGCTCCATGAGTGGGAAGTTCTGAGGGATATTTGCAACGCCCATGGCATTGAGATCAGCGAGCCGAAGAAGTCCAGAGGTTACAGCTACACAGTTGAGGAATATGGTGAGCATGAGGATGAGATCAGGCGGTTGAATGAGGAAAAGGCACAGGCTATTTCCGAGCGTGATGAAGCCCAAGCTGAACTTGACAAGGCGGCTAAGAAGAAAGTCAAGCTCGATGAGATCGAGGGTATTGAAGCCAAGGAGTCGATGTTCGGTAAAAAGGTCACACTCGCAAAAGAGGACTATGATAGGCTCAGCGACACCGCCAAAAAGTATGTGGCTATGGTCAAGTCCACGAAAAATCTCAAAGCGGAGCACGACACGGCGGTGCAGGAGCGTGATGCTATGAAAACGCAGTTGTCGGCAGTTTCCTCGGAGCTTGCAGCATACAAAAAAGCAGAGGAAGAAAAAGGACTATTCACCCGTGAGAAGATGAAAAAGGAAGCTAAGCGTATCAGCCGTGAGGACGAGCTTTCCCGTGAGTTGAGAAAGGCTAAGGTTTTCATTTCTGCCTGCGGATTGAGTTCCGACTATCAGCAGTTCAGATACAACAGCACTACCAAAAACAAGACTTTGGAATAAGGAGGATAATGTTATGATTATCAGAAGTAAAGACAAGGTTCAGGTGAACGGCAAGAATAAGCCCGTATGGGTGCTTGACACCGATGCACTTACCGTCACTTACAACACCGCCGATGCCGAGCCGAGCGTGACTACGTTCAGCTCCGAGCATATCAAGTATCATCTGCACTACTCGGCGGAGTACCGTCCTGCAAGGCTGAGAAAACTTGTCAATGACGGGACGATTCTCAGCTACCTGACCGAGCTTGACCGTTCCGTAGCGGAAGCCATTGAACGCCAGGTCGGAATGATGCTCGAAAATGATACTGAATATCTCAGAGCTGTGGCAGTCGGTGATCTTGCGAAGGCGATGGGGTTGGAGAACATGGATCGCCTGTGTGCGAGAGAGCCTGTGTACGCGGAGATGGTGTATGTGTGAAATAACGGAAAGAAATAGCCGTTAATAGAGTTACAAGGCAGTCGATATAGCTGACTGCCTTGTTTTAGTATCAGTTTTCTTTTAGTATGCCTTTATCTGATACAAGTTCAATATGTTTTGCAAAGTATGGGAAAGCTTCTTCGTTATGATCTATGACAACAATAGTCTTTCCTTTGGCTATCATTCCCATTAGAAACGATACAACACTATGTATCTCTGTTAAGCTCAGTCCCTTAAATGGTTCGTCAATGCCGAGAACATCAGCTCTTGAATTCCGCAGTTTAAGGAGCTTTATTCGTATATTCTCACCACCTGACAGGGTAGAAGTAGGCTGACCAATAAGAAGATGTCCAAGAAGGATAGATGAAGCATCATGTAATGCATTAGTTATCTTAGGGTTAATGCTCTCGAAGAAATCAGCCGCTTCATCTACGGTCATTCTCCACACATCAAATATTGATTTCCCATTGATCTTATGCTTTATCAAATCCTTATTGAAGCCCGTACCTGAACAATCCGCACATTCAAGGCGTAATACAGAGGTCTTTTCGCTTCCGTATTCGATATAGCCTGCGCCTAAGCAAGACGGACAGCACCCTTCGTTGCCTGTATTGTTAGAAAAATAGTTCTTATCTTTCTTGAATTTCTTTGCAAATGTGCTGAATATATCTGTTGCTATATCCAGTGAGGTAGCAACATTTGAATTTTTATTGCCTAATAGCGGACGCTGGTTTACATAAGCATAGCTTTCAAAGAATTGTGGGAAATACTCTCTAATCAAAGTGGATTTTCCAATTCCCGATGCACCTGTGATTAGATTAAGGCAACCTTCTGAAAGTTCGATGTTCACTCCGTTATACTGATATATTCTGCTGTTAAGTACTACTCTTATCGGTGAGCCTTGTGCCTGTTCAGGCACTGGCAATGGAGTTTTCTGCATTGCAATATATTTCTGAACATCAATCAGATTTCCTCCATTTACACCGCTTTTTTCACCAAGAGCTACGATTGTACGAGCTGACTTTACAAATATATCACTGTGATCAACGATGACGAGTGTATGCTTATGTGCAAGCTCTATGATGCTTTCGTAAATCTTTTTTCTTTCTTCGCCTGATAAACCACCTAACGGCTCATCAAGGACGATCAGAAGATCGGTCAACTGAGTATTGAACACCTGCACCATACGCAAACGTTGAAGCTCTCCACCTGATAGTGTCGGAATGGAACGATTAAAAAACAAATGACCAAGGTTAAAATCAATTGCTCTCTGTAAAAATGTGTCGATAATATCCAGTGCAAATGCTAAAGAAGTATTTTTGTTGGATTTTCTGATGGATTTATTTATTTTAATTAAATCAGAAAAAGGAGTTGTCATGTACTCGCCAATAGACAAACCGCCGACTTTAATATGATCGTGAGAAGATGCGTATTTCTTTCCTTTACAACACGGACATACTGTATCGGAGTAATACTTATCACTTATTGTTGCTCCGACTATAAGCGGCTTTTGGAGCATAACCCCATAGAATTTTGTTGTACGGCTTGATTTGGAATTGACCTTATGATATAGAATCTGATATTTGTTTTTGCTTTCCCCGTATAAAAATTTGTGACGATCACTATCTGACAATTCTCTGAATGTCTTTTCAGAATCAATGCCGACTTCTTCACAATACTTCACTATAATACTACGATAGAAGTCCTTATATCTATCCCAGCATCTAACGGGATCATCTCGTAGTCTGGTGTTAAAACTGATCAGCTTGTTTACATCGAGTTCTTTCACCGTACCTAAGCCATGGCATTCTTCACATAGATTGCTTTCTTTATTGAGGACAAAGAAATCCTCACTAATACCTGATATGACAGAATAAATAAAGCCGATATAGCGGTTAATACCGAAATAAGTACCAATTGTTGATCGCATATTATTGTTATAATTTGCCTGCTTCAATGGTACAGCGGCTACCATATTTCGATAGCCTTTGACTTTATATGTCGGATCGGAAGCGTTATCGGCAAACATAGACATAAATTCATGCTGACCAATCTGTGCAACCGTATCATAAGCAAGCGAGGATTTACCGCTTCCTGATGGTCCGATTATAAGGTTGATGGTGTGCTTTTCAAGGCTAATATCAATGTTTTTGAGGTTGTTTGTTTCAATTCCCCATACATCAATAGTATCACTCACTTGCACCACTACCCTTCGTTATAAGTCTGTAAAGATCATTTATGAAAAATTCAAGTGTCTTTTTAGAGTGTACACAAAAGCGTTCATCAATAGAGTGAATGGTGTTGCCAGGCTTTAAGTTCATGGCGTTAATCGGACAACCACCGCCGCATATCCCAAGTGCAGGACATGAATAACATTCTTCATTATTCAGCGGAGTTAGCTTTGACCATTCTATAAAGGTCGGATCATCAATCGCTATGAAATCATCATCGGAGATATTTGATACAAAATACTTCTTATCGAATAAGCAGCCATGACAAATACCTACCTGACCGTTAGGTGAAACAACAATTTGTCCTCCGCCCGTTGCTCCGCAATCAGAAAAATAGACCGATGCTTTAGTAAATGCTTTCAGCTTTCGCATCATGCGATCTTCGTATATACCTCTTTTTCTCAGCTCGATAAATTCATCAATGATAAACTGAGCAGCAGTTTCGTTATAGCTTTGAGGCAAAACAAAAGTATCACTTGACATCATTATATTAAAACCAAGTGATTTAATGCCGTAATCGTCAATCAATTTCAGAACATTTTGCGTATCCTTGACCGTTTCCTCACTTAGAGTAACGGATAAAGATACATTAACGCCTAACGCTTTGCACTTATCAAGTGTTTCAAGTATACGGCTGAAAACGGGATTGCCTGCTACATCGACACGCATAGCATTGGCTTCTTCTGTTACGCCGTCAATAGAAATGGCTATGGATACTCCTAAATCCCGAAGCTCGATTATGCGTTCCTCGGTAAGAAGCAATCCGTTAGTAACCATAGATAACTCGGCATTTTTTAAGCATTTTTCGGAAGGGCGTAGACTGTTGATCTTGTTAGCTACATATTTTAGGACGGGATAGTTGACCATAGGCTCACCGCCGTAGAAAATGATAGCTGCTTGATTATCTTCGGTATCAAGTCCAGATGCTTTCATCTGACGGATAAAAAACTCAATAGCCTTATCTGCTGTCTCAGTTGTCATATTCTCCAAAGAGAAATTATGCCGTTTATCCTTATCATTATTGCCTAAAAAGCAATACTTACAGGCAAGGTTACACTGTTCGCTCAGTATAAAATAGCAAATACTAATTGCAGGTTTAGGCATACGAGATTTCACAAAGCGTAGTACCTTATCGTCCTCATCATCAGATTGAGTTAATATCTTCCACCTTGCAAGCTCTGCTACTTCTTTTGCGATGGATTCAGGTGCGTCACTTATCTGATTACAACAAGAGCTTGCAATCCAAGTTTGCAAGCTCTCGTAGGCATCTCGTGATAAGTACACAGGTTTCATTCTCAATGAGTGGTACAGAGCCACAGCATCTCCGACATCATACTCATGTGTAAAACGAGATATATTTACCATTCAAACTCTCCGTCCTCGAACTCAGGAACAGCACGGCAAGAGCAGGCACAAGTGCAAGAGTTGCAAGCAACACAGGCACATTTAGCCATAGCCATATTCTGCTCGTTGATATTGCCGAACATTTCCATGTACATTTCAGTATTTGCGCTCATTTAGAATTCCTCCCATTCAAAAGTCTCATCTTCTCTTTTGCTACAAGAACACTTGCAGCTGCACTTGCAACCAGTACATTGACCGATGCAAGAAGCAGCGTTCATGAACTCGTCTGCAATGTTGCCCAGCATCATCGAATAAGCATTAGTGTCATACGAAATCATAGTCAACGCTCCTTATAGATTATTTTATAGCACTTAGCGAGCCAAGATACTACAATACAATTATATATTAGCACAAAAATTGGAAAAAGTCAATATCTCGATACTCACGAAATATTCCATATCATAAAATATTGCACAAAAGCGTTGAAATATCAGCGGATTGTGGCGATTTAAGTGATTTGGGGTACAATTATTAAGACCTAAGTTGAATCTACAAATATAGCGTAAATATGCGGATAATCGAGCTTTTGTGAATGTCTCGAAAGTATCGAATGATTCACAAGTGTTTCAAGGCGAAAACTAAAATTTGTGCAAAATCACAACATAAAGTATGACGGATTTAATATTAACAATCGTAAACTTGACAACCGCAATAAAATGCGCTATAATCAGTATGTCCGTTGGCAACACAATGGCAACAAAAAATCAGATACTCCAAATCTGACAGACAACTGAGATAATAGAGATACCACGAGCGATAAAACTTAACTCGAACTGGTTAAGATTACGGTTCAAGGAGCGAGTGGGAATAATAGGCAAAATCACCGAACAGTGCTATATTAAAGCATTTCAATCTTTTTATATTTACCACTAGTACCAAAATCGTACTAATACAAAAATCAGCGGGCTTGATCATTCAAGCCCGCTTTATTTCAGCCAGAAAGGACAGCCCCAAAAGCTGTCCTTTCTTCATTATCACTTATTACCGATATAAGCCCTTATCGCCTTAGTCACAAACTCCGCCGTACCTGTGCCGCCTGCTTTGTCGATATTCTGCCTGAATTCGTCGCTTGCGGAATACATCTGCCCCAGTGACATCAGCATTTCATCGGTGCAGTTGTAGTAGTTATCAGTGATATACTTTTGCAACGCCTTCACTTTTTCCACCACTTCTGTACTTTCTGCCGAACCGCCTTTCAGCTTGCCAAAATCTGAGAATACTTCCATCAACCCTGTGGCAATGTTCTTCTCGTCCTCCTTGGTACGCTTGCTGCTTTTCTTGGCATACTCCTCGTACTCCTTGGTATCGCCCCATTCAGCCTTGGCACGTTCGGTATACTCTTCTATCTTGCTTGTATCAAATGCTTTAAAATCCATAATATCTTCTCCTTTGTCTTTTATCTCACGGGCTAACCCGATTATCGCTTCAAGCCTTTGTTTTTTCAGCGTAAGCAGTTCTATCTGCTGGCTGAGTGCTTTCTTCCTGTCAAAATCGGGAGCTTCAAGTATGGCTTTGATATCGCCGAGGGAAAATTCCAGCTCGCGGAAAAGAAGTATCTGCTGCAAACGTTCCAGCGCCGTATCGTCATACAGCCTGTAACCCGCCTCCGTGCGCATCGCAGGCGTCAGCAGACCTATCTTGTCGTAATATTGAAGGGTGCGTATACTCACCCCTGTCAGCTTGCTTACCTCATTGACTGTTTTCATTAGCCTTACCTCCTCGTGTGATATTATTATAAACTATTACGCAGCGTAAGAGTCAAGTTTCTTCCGAGTGATTTGTATATATCCACAATTTCAGTAATAATCCAGCTTTGTCAGAATGTTGAATATTTACAAATAAATGTTAAGAAGATACAATATCCAATTAAATGGAAAAAAGTGGTTGAACTATTCAGAATAGTATGCTATAATATGAAAAACAAATAACAAGGAGGTATATCATGAGCAATATCCTGTCACTTGCAAAAAGCTACGAAAAGTATTTCAAGATAGGTGCGGCGGTCGCCTGCGGAAATATCGACAGCTACACTGAAGTCCTGCGGGGACATTTCAACAGTGTCACCCCCGAGAATGAGATGAAGTACATCTCTACAGAACCCGAGGAGGGCAAGTTCACTTTCGGTGATGCGGACAAGATCTTCGATACTGCGAGGGATCTTAGCATCAAGGTTCGCGCCCACGCCCCTGTATGGCACAATCAGACGGGCGGTTGGATGTTCAAAGACGGCGAAAAAACTGCTTCTCCCGAACTTATCTATCAGCGTATAGATGCACATTCAAAAGCACTCTGCGAACGTTACAACGCCGATGTTTACGCATGGGACGTTGTGAACGAAGCTGTGACCGATGCTGTTCCCGAGGGTGCTGTAGGTGATGCGGCTATCTACCGCGACAGCGATTATTTCAAGATATGCGGTGCTGACTTCATCGCGGCGGCATTCCGTTCAATGGACAAGTACTCCCCCAACGCACAGCTTTTCTACAATGATTACAACGAGTGCGACCCCGCCAAGCGCGGACGTATAGTCAGCCTGATAAAGCACCTGAAAGAACAGGGCTGCCGCGTGGACGGATTTGGTATGCAGCAACACTATTTCGGTTCTCCTGATTATGACGAGCTGAAACGCTCTATCGAGATATACGCGAAACTCGGTCTGCGCCTGCATATCACCGAACTTGACGTATCTATCATGGCGACTTTCGGACACAACGTATTCCCGCCCAGTGCAGAGGATATCGAAAGGCTGAAAGCTTCACGCCCCGAGGATATCGCGGCGATAGAAGATATCTATCTCAAACTTTTCGAGATATACCGCAGTTACAGCGATGTCATCGACTGCGTGACCACCTGGGGAGTAGCCGACGATTACACCTGGATGGACGGATTTGTTCCCCATGACAACGCCCCCATTGTAAAACAGCACCCCCTGCTTTTCGATGTGAACCACACTCCGAAAGCCTGCGTATCAAAGCTAATAGCAGCGGCTAAATAAACAGACGATAAATCGAGCCCGCAAAGGGTCGGTATCATTGGATATCGGCTTAATTGCGGGCTCGTTTTTTTGTTGTCCTTTGTTTATGTAACTATGATACTTCCCCAACATTAACCTAACAATTTCTCTGTATTAACCAAACATTAAAATTCACACTTTAATCTTGTACAAATTTAACAGTAATTTTTTGATAACTTGTCAGTTTTTCTTAAACTCTCTTGACAATTAATTCAACTTTATGTTATAATTAGACAAACATATGATTAGCAGAACTTCACCAAAAGTATCTGCGGAAAGGAGGAACTTATGGACTTTCAGATGATAGCTGACTGCTTTGTAGAACCTACCTGTATAATCTCAGTTGAAAAGGATAACGACGGCGGATACCGTCAGATCTGCCTAGTGGCAGGCAATAAACAGTACATTGAAAAGATCGAAGACCCCATGAATCAGGGTGTCGGAAAAGATATAGGGAACAGTTCCGAGGTACCGGAAATTTTCCGTCAAAAGAAGACCTTTGTGCCGAATACACCTTATGAAATATATATGCCGAAAGATATGGGCTTTGAAGAAGTCTGTTTTCGTGCTGCCGTGCTGAAAGTTCCCGTGCATACCTATGTACACCTCAACGGTCTGAATATATGGTTCGATATCTACGCCATGCCCATGTGCATCGACGACGGCGATATCTGCTACTGCGTTTACACTATAATAGCTACCCCGAATTCCGATCTTCAAGTTAGCTCAGCTAGCTCGGGCGTTTATGCCGAAAATGTCGTAAAGACCTGCATCAAGCTCAACGGCTCCAATGATCTCGAAGGAACCATGAGTGACGTTATTAAGGATATACGTCTGCTTTGCAGGGCTGATGTCTGCACGATAGCCCTCACCGACCCCATAACCAAGAAATCTTCGGTGCTTGCTACCAGCTTCGATAAGAACTGCAAGGTCAAGCGCATAACACAGTTCGGTGAATTCGGTGACATCACAAAGACATGGATAGATATGTTCGGCGAGAGCGATTTCATCATCGCGAAAGACGTTGCCGATATGGAATACATCCGCACTAGGAACGAATTCTGGTACAACAACCTCATCGCGGCAGGGGTAGACAGTCTGGTGATGTTCCCCCTGAGATACGATAATGTTATACTCGGCTTTATGTGGGCGACTAACTTCGCGGTGGAGGATACTATCCGCATAAAGGAAACTCTGGAGCTGACCACGTTTTTCATATCGTCAAAACTTTCAAATTACCAGATGATGGAACATCTGAAACAGATAAGCTACACTGACCAGCTCACAGGCATATACAACAGGCTCGCCTGCACAGAGCTTATCGACAGCCTGATAAAGAAAGATGAGAAATTCTGCACAGTATCCATAGATATCAACAACTTCAAGAGCATCAATGATACCCTTGGATTCGATGCGGGCAACAGAGTGCTGAAACTGATAGCTTCACGCTGGAAAAAGATAGCAGAAAAAAATCTGACAGCAACACAGGATCATATCGCGCGTATGGGCGGTGACGAATTCCAGCTGGTGATACAGGGTTATGAGAGCGAAAAGGATATCATACCCACTATAAAGACCTACGAAAATGCTCTCGGAACTTCGCTGACCATTGACGGCTGTGACCTTTATATAAGCGCAAGCTTCGGGTACTGTCTGTATCCCGATGATGCTACGACCAGCGACAGCCTGATCTCTTATGCAAACGCTTCGATGAATGAAATAAAGCGGCTGAAAAGCAGTCAGCATATCATGCGTTTCGTACCAGAGCTTCTCAAAGAAGAGCGCACTCTCGAAATAGAGCGCAAGCTTATTTACGCACTTGAAAACGGCACGATATACTTCAACTTACAACCTCAGTTCGACCTCGACCACAAGCTTCGCGGATTTGAAGCACTGGCACGTATGAAAGACAGCGAAGGTAATGTAGTTTCTCCCGGGGAATTCATTCCTGTGGCGGAAAAAGTCGGGCTAGTTGACAAGGTAGACAGTGCTGTATTCAGGCAGTCTGCAATGTTCATCGGCGGATTGATACGTGAAACAGGGGCAGACATAATGCTCAGCGTAAACATATCGGTGCGCCACCTGATGAAGAACGATTTTCTTGATGAGGTAAAGGATATCCTCTGCGCCAGCGGAATACCCGCTGACCATCTGGAGATAGAGATAACCGAATCCATAATGATAGATTCAGCGGAAAAAGCCCGCCACTGCATAAATGAGCTTCACAAGATGGGCATACAGATAGCGATAGACGATTTCGGCACGGGATATTCTTCCCTCAGCTACCTGAACAATTTCCCGGCGAATATACTGAAGATAGACAAAAGCTTCATCGACAAGATGAACACCAGCGACCCCTCAAAGCAGTACGTCGCGGCGATAATTTCCATCGGTCATATAATGGGCTTCGAGGTAGTATCGGAAGGCGTTGAGGAGAACGAACAGCTGGCAACGCTGAAACTCATCGGCTGTGACTACATACAAGGCTTCATCTGGGGCAGACCGCTCCCGCCCGAGGACGCTGAAAAGCTTATTCGGGAAAGTATAGGATAGTTTATATAGGCACTTTGTATCATAAAACAAGGCTGCACGGCATCACGCTGTGCAGCCTGTTTTTATTATTTCAGTGAAGCCATGAGCAATTCAACTTCTTCAAGCTTCGGCGGGTACAATGGCAGAGGATAACGGGATATCGCCACTGCCGAGCAGGCACTTGCGAAGCGCACGAGTTCATCGTCCACCATGCCTTTCAGAAGACCGTAGACACAGCCCGCCTTGAAAGTATCGCCTGCGCCGAGGGTGCTTTTTACCTCAACATTGAAGGGCTTCATGCGGTGTATCTCTCCGCCGCGCCTTGCGTACAGCATATCATCTCCGCCTTGGGTGATGATGGTCAACCCCTCGCTTTCGGACTGCATCTGCGCCATTACTTCTTCCGCAGACATACCCTTGTAGCGCATTGCGGTACACTCGCGGGACACAACATTGACAGACGCATGACGGTGCAGGAATGAACTGTGGGGAGTATCTATGGTGACATAAGGCACATCATGCGCCATGCACAGCTTTGCCGCAAGCAGTGATTCTTCACCGAAAAACGGGTCTATACCCGCGGCACCGCAGCCAACGATATCTTCCTCGCGGGGTACGCTCCACCATCTTTTTCCGCTTGAAAAAAGCTGCTGAAATCTGCCCATGGGCGAGCGCACAAGACCTGCTATGACCACGTAGTCCATAACGCCTGCATCATCCTGCAAAGTTCCAAGGGATGTAAGGTCAACGGTTTTGTCCTTATAAAACTCCTTTAGCATCGGGGCAACTTCACTGCCTATCTGTGTTCCGTCCATTTTTACGGACACACCAAGCGATGCAAGTACTGTCGCCGCTGTACCTGTTTCACCGCCTGGCAGAAAATAATGCTCACCTATCTCGGAATATTCATCGGGTCTGAGAAAGCCGTCTTTCAGAAGAAAGGAATGTGTTCCCAGAATCTGACCGAAAAGATACGCCTTGTTATCATCGCCCATGTTATCATGACCTCCAATCAGGCAGCCTTAACCAACTGTCCTCATCTGATCTGTAAGACTTTCCTTATTTATCCTGTGGAGAGTTATCACCGATGCGATAACAGCCGCCACAAATGCCACCGCAGCAGCTATCCATACACGTGGCACAGGCTCGATGAAGTTCACGATATCGCCAAGTTCATCGTCAAGCTTCACACGTTTCAGCAGAAGCAGAGTCAGTCCCATAAGACCTTCCAGAAGTCCTGTTGCCAGCACTCCCGAAGTCAGCGAATACTGGAAACACTCCACGATGGTCATGCCGTACAGCTGACCTCTTGTCATGCCCATGCACTGCATTGAAGCAAGCTCCGACTTGCGGTTGAGCAAGCCTGTGGAAAGGATATTCACCATATTCACCAGAGCTATCATACCGATAAGCACACTCAGGAAAGCAGAGCCTATCTTTATAGCACCCACAGCCGAACGCATTTTCTGAACGTCGCCGTAATAGTCCTCGTAAAGGCTCATAAGCTCGGGATGAGTTTTAACAAAGGTCTTAGCCTTTTCATAGTCATCATCATTTACAAAATCAACATGGATATACTCCACGCCCTCAAGATTTGCCAGACTTCCCTTTCCTGCCAGCGTATAAGCGCTTTTGTTGTAGTAATCCAGCGTACTTGCGAGTATAGTTGCATTACCCGATAAATTTTCCTCGGAAGTATTCTTTTCGCCATCCTCTGTCCTGTACATTGGTGCAGTAGCCACTATATTGAGTGTAGTTGGATAAAGCTCCGTTGTAAAGCGGTATTCAAGCCTATCAGCACCAGTTTCATAGTCCTTGGTGACGTACTCCTTGACGTTTTCCTTGTCAGCATCGGACATACTGCTGTACTCTTCGTCAGAGATTATGGTCTTCTCCATAACGCCGACTTCTGGCTGAAGCGGAGTATCATATATCTGTGCAGGTTCATCGGAATTTGTAGACATTAAAATGTATGCTCCCTGTTCGGTGAGTTCATCATAAGTCACAGGCAGTTCGCCCTGAAATTTCTTTTCAAGCACACCGCGAGGATAGTACCTCATAACGCAGGTCTGCAGTGAGCCGTCGGACATATTTACATAAGCTACCTGTTCCTTGCAGAAATCATTCACCTCGAAAAGACCTGTATCCATAACGGCATCATAGCCTTCCTTGTAGCTCATGGGCTTGTCCTGTTCGCTCTTTATAGCTATGCCCATATCGTAGTTAAGACCTGCAAGATCTACAAGCTTTTCAAAGGCATTCAGCGACTGTTTCAGAACTATCAAGAATGAAGCGAACAGTGCTATCGACAATGTCAAAGAAACAACCGTTATCACGAAACGCTTGGGCTGACGGCTGTTATTGCGGGATGCAAGCTTGCCCTGCCAGCCGAATACCGACCCGAAGAACGAAGCTTTTCTCACCTTTACAGTCTTGTCGCTGTCGCCGAATATCGCCTGTACAGGTGTCTTTTTGATGACGCGCATACCTGTCTGATATGCCGAAAGGAATACCCAGACAAGTCCTGTTACCGCTGCAAGTAGCATCATCAGCGGGTCGATGTGCAGGTGCATGAGCTTTCCTGCTTTTTCTGCTGTGAAGAATGCCTCGGCAACTCCGCTGGTGTCAACCACTTTGAGAGTGCCAGCACTTATCCCGACACCCAGCAGCATACCAAGTGGCAGACCTATAACACTGAGTAACAGACCTTCAAAAGTCACCATACGGACTATCTGCTTAGGTTCGGCACCTATGCACTGCAATACGCCAAAGTGCTTTTCCCTCTCCTTTGAGCTTATCTCAAAGGCGGTATCGATCATAAGTCGGAGTGCGATAGCCAGCAGCAGCACAAATACGAAGAACGCCGCAAGGTCTCGCACAGCTTCGTACCTTGATGAAAAATCCAGCTTATCGGCGCTGATGAGGTCATAGTTCACATCGATCTGCGATGTGTCAAATTCCTCAAAGCGGTCGTTGTAAAGCTGCTTTTCGGGGAAAAGGTCGAATATGTAAAGCCCCACATCTTCATGATAACCTTTAAGCATGACCTCAGCGGAAATAGTACCATCCATCTCCTTTATGGGGTCACCTGTGCTGAGTTCGTCATTAGACGCAAGTTCAGAGTATTCCTCATCGGTCAGCTTCATAAGCTTGAAGTGATAAGGCTTATCCATGTACAGCGACTCACGCACGATAGCCTTGAAAGTCGCGAAACCCGTAAACAGCAGCGTCATAAGTGCTATCGCTATCATTATGCTGCATATGGTGAAGATGCTGTGGCGCTTCTGAGCCTTGATGTATTTAAGCGCCAGTGATCTCTCGAACATTCACCTCACCTCCCCGACTTCGTAAACTCGTCGTTGACTATCCTGCCATCGGACATGGTGATGATGCGGTCGCACTGCTTTGCAATGTTGTCGTCATGGGTTATGATTATCATGGTCTGACCCAGTTTAAGGTTCGATTCACGCAGCAGCTTGATTATCTCAGCGGAGTTCTTGCTGTCAAGATTACCCGTAGGTTCATCAGCGAGAATAACATCAGGTGCTGTGAAAAGTGCCCTGCCGATGGACACTCTCTGCTGCTGTCCGCCTGAAAGCTGTGACGGCAGATGACCTCTCCTGTCTTTAAGATCCATCATCTCCAGCATTTCCTCGACCTTTGCAGGGTCGGGCTTTTTGCCGTCCATAATTGTAGGCAGAGTGATATTTTCAGCCGCTGTCAGCACGGGTATCAGGTTGTAGAACTGATATATCAGACCTACTCTGCGCCGTCTGAACACAGCAAGCTCCTTGTTGTTCTGTGAATAAACATCTGTACCGTCGATAAGCACTTTTCCCGAAGTCGGACGGTCAACGCCGCCCAGAATGTGGAGCAGGGACGATTTACCCGAACCTGATGCACCTATTATCGCAGCCATCTGTCCTTTCGGAACGGTAAAGCTGACGTTATCAACTGCTTTAACTTCATTATCGCCGTTTCCGTAAGTCTTGCATATAGCTTCGGCTGTAAGAAAACTCATTATGCGGTTCCCCCTTCATTAATATATTAGTAATAGTATAGCACATTATTTTACAAATGTAAAGATAGGCGGGGTAAAAACAGATGAATGTATAGAGTTTGATGTGAGAGGTTGGGAGATTTAACAAAAAAGTATGAGAGAATGCCAAGGAAACAAAGCGCGCGGTCAAGCCTCGCGCTAGCAGGCTTGCGGAGAGCACGAGAGGCAGAGCCTCTCGGTCAAGGCGCAAAGGCGACGTGACCACAACAAAAGCAATAGCGGACTATCTTTCCGCCATGTCAAAAAGCGGGCGGTCACCAAAATCCATGGGTGAACGAAATGAGCGCCACACGCTATCTATTTGGGAGCACAGACCGCCCGCGCCCGAAATCGGACAGCAAAGCGAATCCGATTTCTCGACCCGAACGGAGAGAGGGGCGACACCCAGCAGTACGTCTGTTAAAAGCCAGTTCGTAAATAATAGACGCACCGAGGATATCCCATTCTTATCAAAGGGACTGCGTTTGACATGGTCGCCCCTCTCTTCGTTCGGGTCGAGCCGTCGAAAACGCTTCGCTGTTTGACGGCGTGCGCGGGCAATATTCACGCATACCAAAAGATACGGTCGTATACTTTGGTACACGTTCGTACGTTTTGGTAGCTGCGACTGCGTCGGCAACGTGCCCGCGCACTTTTGGTATCAGTTTGTATGCTCTTGTACTTTGTGGTACATTTTGGTATGCGCCTTGGTGATTGAGGGCTCTGCCAACAGTCAACAAAGTTGACTGTGCAAACATCCCGCAAGCCTGCTAGCGCGAGGCTTGACCTCGCGCTTTGTCTCCTTGGCATATCTCACCTCTTTTGTGTAAAACACCTTTCTGCCATCTCTTGACCAAAGCTCTCCTCTGTGGTATAATATATCAAAATCACAGACAAAACACATCACCCGGAAAAGAGAGAACACAATGGACATTTTCAGAAAAAAAAGAGAAAGAAAGCATTTTATATAAATACAGCGATTACAACCACGTCGGCACAGAACAGATCAATCTTCGACCCATCACAGGCGGCGAATTCGATGCCATTGACAAGCGGTACAGATCCAAACACTTGGTATTTACTACCAAGCCCGGAATTGCTTTACTGCTATCATTATTATTTACGGTATCCAGCCTGAAATACTGCGCCGACCTGTTTTTGAACGGCGAAAAAGAACCCTACATACCGCTGATGATCTTCGGTTCTGTTGACTTTTTTGCGATGCTGCTTTCTGTGTTGGCAGTTCGGGCGCGGCTTGACAGAATGGTCACTCGTGATTCGCTGGTGGCAGCAGGCGAAGTGCTTGAAATCAAAGTGGTGAGAGGTCCTAAAAATAGTATCAAATACGCCGACCACACTATCGCTTTTCACAGTACCAGAGAGATAGTGACATTCAGGTACTACAAGCCGATATATGCGGGTACTACGGTGCTTATCGTGAAATCCCCGAAAATGACTTTCCATCTTATACCAATATCTGCCGATGCAGTGGAGATGAACTACACGAGCAAAGACCACAGTGCTGAGATATCCGAGAGAAGTATTGTCAACATCGGCGACCTCAGCGAATACAGCAAGACCCCATTCACGGCGGTACGCAAGCACTATCTCAGCAGAGATGAATTTCTTACTATACCGAAGAAATACCGTTCCATAAGCCCATTCAGCCGCGGACTGGCAAGCGGAAGCTGGGTGGTCTTCACTTTGATAACTATTATAATGTGCGGACTGCTTGTGAAGTTCATCGGTGCGCATGATATGGCGAAAGCGTTTCCCTTGTCCGGTGGAATATTCTGCATAATGATAATCGAGATTTTCCTTACAGGCGAAGTCTTCCGCACACCGCTGAAACTCGGCAGAACATACAGCATAGACTGCGTTGTGATACGCAAGGAGAAATTCTCGGGACAGTGCATTGTGAGTATCATACTACCAGACACCAAGCAGTATGTGGATAATATCAGAGTTGACCCCATGATATTTGACAGCATTGTTACAAACACAAATGTCAGGCTGTATTTTCATATGAAGTACACTGATGCCAAGTACATTAGTCAGATATGAATAGTATTTTCGGGACGTGATGAGCGTCCCGATTTTTTTGAAAAAATTTTTCAAAAGGTCTTGACAAACGGCGACTAATGTGTTATCATATGAACAGTGATTCAGATGATACAATGAGCATTCGATACAAACGTTGACCGAAAGGGAGTGAAATACGATGAAAGAAAGCAAAAATCCCGAATATCTGGCGCTTTCGCAGGAAGATATCGACAGACTTGAAAAAGAGACACCCTCGGACGAGGAGCTTTACGACCTTGCAGAACTGTTCAAGGTTTTCGGTGACAGCACGAGGATACGCATACTTTACGCACTTCTGGAAAGCGAAATGTGCGTCGGGGATATGGCACAGCTGCTGGGACTTACACCCACTGCCTGTTCACATCAGCTGAGAGTTCTGAAAAACAACAAGCTGGTAAGATTCAGGCGTGACGGCAAGATAATGTTCTATTCGCTGGCGGACGATCACGTAAGGAGCATACTTGCGCTGGGCATGGAGCATATTCTTGAATGACCAAAATTTCGGACAGATAAAGCAAAAGGACAGAGAACAGAAACAGGGGGCGCAGAAATGAAAAAGAGCTTCTGGGACTGCATTGCAGGGGTTTACGATCTCTTTGAGCGGCTCTACAACAAAAAGTGCTATGACGGCACAGGGGCGAAAGTCGCTTCGTATATCGAAGAGGGCAGCAAAGTCCTTGAATGTGCCTGCGGTACAGGTTCGATAAGCCGATTTCTGGCACAGAAAGCAGGCAGGTTAACAGCTGCCGATCTTTCGGACGGTATGCTTAGACAGGCGGCTAAGAATCTTCGCTGGTTTGACAATGTCAGACTTTGCAAGTGCAACATCATGGCGCTGAAATGCAGGGACAATTACTTTGATGCGGTAGTCGCGGGCAATGTTATACATCTGCTGGATGAACCCTACAAGGCTGTTGACGAACTGCTGAGAGTCTGCAAGAATGGCGGAAAAGTCATAATCCCCACATATATAAATATGGGCAAAAGCGACAGCGAACTGCTGATAAAATTGTTCAGCTTTTGCGGGGCACATTTCACGAAGCAGTTCAATGAAGAAAGCTACAAGCAGTTCTTCATTGACGGCGGATACAGAAATGTTGAGTTCGATATCGTGGAGGGCAGGATGCCCTGCGCTGTTGCGATAATCACAAAGGAATAACTTCGGTTTCCACCGAATAATAATTGATGACCTTGCTGCGATCTTCGGCGGGCGACGGGTTAAATTTCACAAAAACGCCGATGACACTTTCGCAAAACTCACCGAACTCGGTGTGATAATAATTCTGAAAGGATTGAACGTTATGAAAAAAGTATACAAACTGATCGACCTGGACTGCGCAAACTGCGCCGCTAAGATGGAGAACTCTATCAAGGATCTGCCCGAGGTAGATGACTGCACAGTAAGCTTCCTGACACAGAAAATGACACTTCGCGTACCCGACGGCACTGATATGGACGCGCTGATGGACAAGGTAGTTAAGCTCTGCAAAAAGGTTGAGCCCGACTGCCAGATCGTACTCTGATAATATTTTACAAGATCAGCATACAGACATAAGTCACCGAAGAAAGAAGAATCATCATGACCAAGAAGCAGAAAAACGTTCTGATAAGGATAATCGTCGCGGGGGTGCTGCTGGTTGCGGCAGCGCTTCTCCCGCTGGAAGAAAAAAGCCTGCTGAGGCTGGCAGCATTTCTGGTGCCGTATTTTGTGATAGGCTATGATGTGCTGTGGAAAGCTGTGCGCGGGATAATCCACGGGCAGGTCTTTGATGAAAATTTCCTGATGTGCGTGGCTACCGTGGGAGCGCTTTTTGTCGGCGAATATCCCGAAGCATCGGCAGTTATGCTGTTCTATCAGACAGGTGATCTTTTCCAGAGCGTGGCTGTGGGCAAATCGAGAAAATCAATATCCGACCTTATGGATATCTGTCCCGAATATGCAAACGTTGAAAGGGACGGTCAGCTTGAAGAAGTTGACCCCGAGGAAGTCGAGCTTGACAGCATAATCGTTGTTAAGCCCGGTGAAAAGATACCCCTTGACGGCGTTATCATCGAGGGCAGTTCTTCGGTGGATACTGCGGCGCTTACGGGCGAAAGTCTGCCGCGTTCTGTTAAGGCGGGCGATGATGTAATAAGCGGCTGTATCAATCAGAGCGGTCTGCTGAAAGTTAAAGTTACCAAGGAATACGAGGATTCCACCGTTACAAAGATACTGGAGTTGGTTGAGAATTCGGCGACGAAGAAAGCTAAGTCCGAGAATTTCATAACCCGCTTTGCTAGGTATTATACACCATCGGTAGTTATCGCGGCGGCGGTGCTGGCGGTTCTTCCTCCGCTGATACTTGGCGGCGGCTGGGCTGACTGGATACACCGTGCGCTGATATTCTTAGTTATCTCATGCCCCTGTGCACTGGTCATCTCCGTTCCTCTGAGCTTTTTCGGAGGAATAGGCGGCGCAAGCAAGCGTGGCATACTGGTAAAGGGCGGAAATTATCTGGAAGCCCTTGCAACTGCCGAAACTGTTGTGTTCGATAAGACAGGCACGCTGACGAAGGGCAGTTTTGAGGTAACAAGGATACACACAAATTCTATGAACGAGGATGAACTTCTCGACCTGGCTGCACACGCAGAGAGTTATTCCGACCACCCGATAGCAAGGTCGGTATGTGCGAAATTCGGCAAGGAAGTCGATCACAGCAGGATATCTTCCGATGAGGAGATTTCGGGACACGGCATACGTGCAGTGATAGACGGCAGAGAAGTCTACGCGGGCAACAAAAAGCTGATGGAACAGCAAAGCGTAAGCGTACCCGAATGTGGATGTAAAGGCACGATGGTTCACGTTGCGGCTGACGGCGGTTATGCGGGACACATCGTTATATCCGACGTTGTAAAGGAGACTTCCGCGGCGGCTATAAAGAGTCTTAAAGAAAACGGCGTAAAGCAGACTGTAATGCTTACGGGTGATGCTGAATCAACCGCGCAGGAAGTCGCTGATGCGCTGGGACTTGATAAGGTATATGCTGAACTTCTGCCTGCTGACAAGGTCGAAAAGGTTGAAGAACTTCTGAAACAAAAGCAGGAGGGTTCTTCGCTTGTATTCGTAGGCGACGGCATAAACGATGCACCTGTTCTTACACGCGCAGATGTGGGAATAGCCATGGGAAGTCTTGGCAGTGACGCGGCTATCGAAGCGGCTGACATTGTCCTGATGGACGATGACCCCGCGAAGATATCCCTTGCAATGAAGATAGCACGCAAGACGGTACGCATAGTCCGCGAGAACATCGTGTTCGCACTTGGGGTGAAAGCATTGGTACTGGTACTGGGTGCGCTTGGTATCGCAAATATGTGGCTGGCAGTTTTTGCAGACGTTGGTGTATCAGTTATTGCGATACTCAACGCCATGAGGACTATGAAGATACGTTCGTAGGATTTGGTATGCGTTCGTATGGTTTGGTATACAGTCGTACAGTTTGGTATTTACTCGTATGATTTGGTATACGTTCGTAAAAATTCGTATGCGCTCGCATTTTTAGCGGGCGCATATTTTGTGAAATGCAGATATATCGGAGTTTCACGGCTGTAAAAAATTTTTCTGAAAAAACTTTTCCTTTTTTGCAACCTTTTGGCACCCTCAAACGTGTTATTGCTGAAAGGACCTTTCAGAGAGAAAAAACTAAGGAGACACCCGAATGAGACTGAGAGCAGAAGAAGCCTACCGCAGATTCGCGGACAATGCCTTTGCGGCGGCATTCAGTATATGCCGCGACAAGACTGACGCAGACGATGCGGTACACGACACTTTTATCAAGTACATATCCAAAAATATGGACTACAATGATGAAGAGCATATAAAAGCGTGGCTTCTGCGTACTGCTATCAACCGCGCAAAAGATTTCACACGCTCGTTCGCAAGAAAGAATTCCGTCCCGTGGGAGGACTATATGGACGAGCTGGAATTCGCCGCACCCGAGGACAGCGAACTATTTGAGGCAGTGATGAAGCTTCCCGACAAATATCGTATAGTTATACACTTGTTTTACTACGAGGAACAGAGCATCACAGAGATATCAAAAACACTGAAACGGCGAGAGGGCACGGTAAAAAGTCAGCTCAGCAGAGGGCGGGCTCTGTTGAAAGAAATGTTGACGGAGGAATGGAACAATGACTAACAAGGAAAAATATCAGCGGACATTTTCAGTGCTTCACGCCTCCGAATTTGATTTGGAGGAAACAGCAATGAACAAGAGAAAAGGTATCAGAATTTCAAAGAGAATAACAGCAGTTTGTGCAGCAGCAGCTATCGTGGCAGCAATGAGCGTAGGCGCTTATGCGACAGATATCGGCGGTATACAGAAGAAAGTGAATATATGGCTCCACGGCGAACAGACCGAAGCTGTTGTGGATATAAAGCAAAGTGAGGATATAACTGAATACGAGCTGAAATACACCGATGAGAGCGGCGAGGAAAAGGAGATACACGGCGGCGGTGTGGCTATGGACGGCTTTGGCAGACAGAGAGCCCTCACCGAGGAGGAGCTGATGGAGCATATCGGCAGCGCTCAGCCTACTTTAGATCACGGTGACGACGGTTCTGTCTGGGTTTACTACAAGGACTACAAGGAAAATATCACCGATAAGCTCGACGAAAACGGCTGCGGCGAATGCGAGATCGAATTCGATGATGCGATCATCTACGTTAATATCGATCCTAACGGCGACGAAACTGTAAGCCTTACACCAATTGAATAAATGATACGAAAACAGCGCCCGCATCCTGGTGATGCGAGCGCTGTGTTATTTTATATTACTCTGTGATATCAGCGTGGTGAGCCTGGAGAGACTTAACGCCGAAGTGAGTGTTCTGCTTGATAGCCTTTATGCCCTCAGCACTTGCCTTTGCAGCAGCCATTGTGGTGATGTAAGGTATGCGGTGCTTGATAGCATTCTTTCTGATATAGCTGTCATCGTGAACACTGGTCTTGCCTGCGGGAGTGTTGATTATCAGCTGGATCTCGCCGTTTGCGATCTCGTCAGCGATGTTGGGTCTGCCTTCGTAGATCTTGAAGATCTTCTTTGCGGGGATACCTGCTTCAACGATCATATCGTAGGTCTTGCCTGTTGCCAGTATCTTGAATCCAAGATCGTTGAATGCCTTTGCGATCTCAACCAGCTCGGGCTTATCTCTGTCGCATACGCTGAGAAGAACTGTGCCCTCCTTGGGGAGTGCGGTCTTGGTAGCTTCCTGAGCCTTGTAGTAAGCCTCGCCGAAGCTGGGTGAGATACCCAGAACTTCACCTGTTGATCTCATCTCAGGTCCGAGAACGGGGTCAACTTCCTGGAACATATTGAATGGGAATACAGCTTCCTTAACGCCGTAGTGACCTATCTTCTTGTCCTTCAGCTGAGGTACGGGAGAAGCATTGCCTGTCAGAGGTGCAGTGATTATCTCGGTAGCTATCTTTACCATGTTGATAGAGCATACCTTTGATACCAGCGGAACTGTTCTCGATGCACGGGGGTTAGCTTCCAGAACGTATACAGTGTCGCCCTCGATAGCGTACTGCATATTCATCAGACCCTTAACGTTCATCTCAACAGCTATCTTCTTGGTGTATTCCTTGATGGTAGCTACCTGCTTTTCGCTCAGGTTCTTGGAAGGCAGTATGCAAGCGGAGTCACCGGAGTGTACGCCTGCAAGCTCGATGTGTTCCATAACAGCGGGAACAAAGCAGTTCTCACCATCGGATATAGCATCAGCCTCGCACTCTGTTGCGTGGTTGAGGAAACGGTCGATAAGTATAGGTCTGTCGGGAGTTACGCCAACCGCAGCAGACATATAAACTCTCATCATCTCGTCATCGTGAACTATCTCCATTCCACGACCGCCCAGTACGTAGGAAGGTCTAACCATTACAGGATAGCCGATGCGGTTAGCTATTTCCAGAGCTTCATCAACATTTACAGCCATGCCTGCTTCGGGCATCGGGATACCCAGCTTGTCCATCATTGCACGGAAGTGATCTCTGTCCTCAGCAAGGTCGATGGTCTCGGGAGTTGTACCCAGTATGTTTACGCCGTACTTTTTCAGGTCGTTAGCCAGGTTCAGAGGAGTCTGTCCGCCGAACTGTGCGATAACGCCCACAGGCTTCTCCTTATCGTGGATAGCCAGAACGTCCTCAAGAGTAAGAGGCTCGAAGTACAGCTTATCGGAAGTATCATAGTCGGTAGAAACAGTCTCGGGGTTGCAGTTTACGATTATAGACTCAAAGCCCAGCTTTTTCAGTGCCAGTGCAGCGTGAACGCAGCAGTAGTCGAATTCGATACCCTGACCGATACGGTTAGGACCGCCGCCCAGTATCATGATCTTAGGCTTGTCAGTATTAACAGGGCTGTTATCCTCATCGAGGTGGTAGGTGGAGTAGTAGTATGCTGCATCCTTGGTGCCGCTTACGTGTACGCCCTCCCAAGCTTCCTTGATACCGAAGCCGATGCGGGCATTTCTTATCTCCTCCTCGGTAACTTCCAGCAGTGTGGATAGATATCTGTCAGAGAAACCGTCCAGCTTAGCCTGCTTCAGAACAGCCTCAGCAGGAACAGCGCCCTTGTTTTTCAGCAGAGCTTCTTCCTCGTCAACAAGTTCCTTCATCTGCTCGAGGAACCAGTGCTTGATCTTGGTCAGCTGCCAAATCTCATCTATTGTAGCACCCTTGCGGAGAGCTTCGTACATAACGAACTGTCTCTCGCTGGTGGGATAACGCAGTTTTTCAAGGAGTTCTTCCTTGGAAAGGTCGTGGAAGTTCTTAGCAAAGCCCAGACCGTATCTGCCTGTTTCCAGAGAACGGATAGCCTTCTGGAAAGCTTCCTTGTAGGTCTTGCCGATGCTCATGACCTCGCCGACAGCTCTCATCTGAGTGCCCAGCTTGTCCTCAGCGCCCTTGAACTTCTCGAATGCCCATCTTGCGAACTTGATAACTACATAGTCGCCGTCGGGAACATACTTATCAAGAGTACCATACTTGCCGCAGGGTATCTCATCAAGAGTAAGACCACAAGCCAGCATAGCGGATACCAGTGCTATGGGGAAGCCTGTTGCCTTGGAAGCCAGTGCGGAAGAACGTGATGTTCTGGGATTGATCTCGATAACAACTATTCTGCCGTCCTCGGGGTTTCTTGCGAACTGGCAGTTGCAGCCGCCGATAACTTCGATAGACTCGATTATACGGTAAGACATATCCTGTAGTTCTTTCTGAACGTCCTCGGGGATAGTCAGCATAGGTGCGGAACAGAAGGAGTCACCTGTGTGTACGCCGATGGGGTCGATATTCTCGATGAAACATACGGTTATCTTGTTGTTGTTAGCATCTCTAACTACCTCAAGTTCAAGCTCTTCCCAGCCGAAGATACATTCTTCAACAAGCACCTGACCAACTAGAGAAGCCTGAAGACCTCTTGCGCATACAACTTTGAGTTCATCAACGTTGTATACCATACCGCCGCCTGCGCCGCCCATGGTGTAAGCAGGACGAAGAACTACGGGGTATTTCAGCTCCTCAGCTATCTTTACAGCCTCGTCAACGGAATAAGCCACCTGGCTCTTGGGCATACCGATGCCCAGCTCGTTCATGGCGTTCTTGAACTCAATTCTGTCCTCGCCGCGCTCGATAGCATCTACCTGAACGCCGATGACCTGTACGCCGTACTTTTTCAGTACGCCCGCCTTGTCAAGCTCCGAACAGAGGTTAAGACCCGACTGACCGCCAAGATTAGGCAGAAGCGCATCGGGGCGCTCCTTATCGATTATCTGGGTGAGCCTGTCGAGATTGAGGGGCTCGATATAGGTGATATCGGCAACATCGGGGTCTGTCATGATGGTAGCTGGGTTTGAATTGACCAGCACTATCTCATAACCCAGGTTTCTCAGTGCCTTACAAGCCTGAGTACCCGAGTAGTCAAACTCACAAGCCTGACCTATTATAATAGGACCGGAACCGATGATCATTATCTTGTTGATATCCTGTTTCTTTGGCATACTAAACTCCTATCCCGCACTATGATGTGCGTAAAATTTTTTCTTATAAAAACTTCTCTTAAAAAATCCCTAACGTATATCATAACATACTTCCGCATAAAATGCAAGACCAAAATCTTAATAATTCATAATTCACAATTCATAATTCATAATTATTTGGCATAGGACTGACTATCGTTTTTCTTATCCGATGTTTGTGCTCACGCACAGAAAATCCATCAGAGTATTTTCTGAATATTTTTCAATTTATGCAGTATATAACGTCCGCTTATCAAAAAAACAAGGCATAAAAAGAGCGCCCACATCAAAAAGAAATGAGCGCACAAAACTTACGTCCTCTGCCAACAATTATGAATTATGCATTATGAATTATGAATTAGACCCGGTGTGGTGGTTGATGATATCATTGACACTGCGGTAAACATAGGGTTTCAGCTTTTCAAGGCTGACGGGCTCGCCGTAGAGTATAGCCGAATGACAGGCGGAGCTTACAAGCTCAACTATCATGAACAGCATTATCTCGGGTTCTTCAATGCTGTCAGGTGCGTCCGCAAGGATAGCATCGTATACCGAACGGAGATCCATATCGTCACCCTTTGAGGGCGAAGTAACCGCGTGCTTGAAAACGCCCCAGCTCAGGTTCTTCGCGATAAATGCAACCATCGGCGGATTGCCCGAAAGCTGATCGAGGATATTGTCGATAACGTATATCATCTTCTCGTTGAAGGTCATTTCCTTTTTCTCGGCTTCAAGGGCTTCAAGAGCGTTTTTGAAAAGTTTGGAGGACTGATGTGCCACCAGCCTGTTTTTAAGATCGTACTTGTCCTTGAAATAAAGGTAGAAAGTGCCCTTTGCAACGCCCGCACTTTTGGCTATATCCGATACCGAGGTCTTGCTGACACCGTTTGTGGTGAACAGCTTGTACGCCGTAGCAAGGAGAGAATCTTCCTTGGCTTTTTTGTTTATATCAAGTTTACCCATTTTACAATCCTCCGTTTTTACAGCCGTGCTTTCATAAATAATATGGGGTACAATTTTTATTATATGATATTTAGAAATTTTTGTCAATAGGTCAAAATAAACAGCATTGATAAATGACCAGCAGTCATTTTGTTGATATCTACAAAATTATGACCAGAGGTCATTTCAGCTATTGACCATTGGTCATTTTAGTGCTATACTTGCATATGATAGAAGAAATGACTGAGAGTCATTAAATTAGCAAAGAAAGGAACGGTAGTATGAAAAACTTCGGTAAAGCGGTCGTAAGACTCCGCATACTCATCGTCATACTCGCATTCGTGCTTGCGGTACCCGCGGCGATAGGTATGCTGAAAACAAGAATAAACTACGACATACTCTCATATCTTCCCGAAGATATCGACACGATGAAAGGTCAGCAGATAATGCTTGACGAATACGGCAAGGGCGGATTTGCCCTGGTCGTTGTTGAGGGCATGGAGGATAAAGATGTCGCGGCACTTAAAGCCAAGTTTGAAAAAGTAGATACGGTAAGCGAGGTTCTCTGGTATGACAGCATAGCAGATATCTCCATACCGAAAGAGGTACTTCCGAAAGACATTTTTGAATTCTTCAACAGTAAGGACGGCAAATCAACGATGATGGCTGTTTTCTTCGACAAAGCTACATCGGCGGACGAATCCCTTGAAGCAGTTGTTGAAATGAGAAAGATAGCAGGCAAACAGTGCTACATAAACGGCATGACAGCCATCGTTGAGGATATCAAAGACCTGACGATGAAAGAGACCACCGCATACGTGGGCATAGCTGTACTGCTGACAAGCATAATCCTTGCAGTTACTATGGATTCACTGCTGATACCCGTATTCTTTATGCTTAGCGTTGGTCTGGCGATACTTTACAATCTGGGAACCAACATTTTCCTCGGTCAGATAAGCTTCATCACACAGGCGCTTACGGCTGTACTCCAGCTTGCGGTTACTATCGACTACTCAATATTCCTCTGGCACAGCTACAAGGAACAGAAAGAAAAATTCTCCGATAAATATGAGGCTATGGCAGAAGCCATCTCACTTACGATATCCTCTGTGGTATCAAGCTCGGTAACTACCGTTGCAGGATTCCTGGCACTGTGCTTCATGAGCTACACCCTTGGTCTTGATATGGGTATAGTTATGGCGAAGGGCGTTGTTATCGGCGTTATATGCTGCGTAACTATCCTCCCCTCGATGATACTTGTATTCGACAAGCTTCTCGAAAAGACCATACACAAGGATATCATCCCCAGCATGGACAACGTTGCTTCATTTATAATAAAGCACCACGCGGCGTTCATCGTTCTATTCATCGCCCTGCTGATACCAGGCGTTTACGGACAGACCCACACAGACGTTTACTACAACCTGACAGACACTCTTCCCACTGACCTTAACAGCGTTATCGCAAACACCAAACTTCAGGAAGAGTTCAACATCTCGTCAACACACATTATCCTCTGCAAGTCAGATATGAAACGCAAGGACGTTGTCAAGATGACAGACGAGATGAATGAAGTTGACGGTGTCAGCATGACAATGGCTTTCGATACGCTGATAGGTTCATCTATCCCAGAGGAAGCTATCCCCGAATCGGTAAGCGGTCTGATGAAAGAGGGCGAATGGCAGATGATGCTGGTCGGCTCCGATTACAAGGTGGCTTCACCCGAAGTAAACGCACAGGTCGATAAGCTGATAAACATTCTTAAAAAGTACGATGATACAGGAATGGTCATAGGCGAAGCTGCTGCGACCAAGGACCTCATAAGCATAACAAAGCGCGATTTCACAGTTGTAAACACAGTTTCCATCGCGGCGATATTCGTGATTATCCTGATAGCACTGAGATCACTTTCACTGCCGCTGATACTGGTCGCAGTCATCGAATTTGCGATAACCGTAAATATGGCAGTTCCCTGCTTCACACATACAAAGATACCTTTCATAGCATCGGTAGTTATAGGCACGATACAGCTGGGCGCTACCGTTGACTATGCGATACTAATGACCACAAGATACAAACAGGAGCGAGTATCCGGCAAGGACAAGACAGAAGCCGTAACTATCGCACTTTCAACTTCGATGAAATCCATCATGGTAAGCGCACTGGGCTTCTTCGCTTCTACCTTCGGCGTTGGCGTATACTCCAGCGTTGATATGATATCACAGCTCTGCACACTGATGTCCAGAGGTGCGCTGGTATCCATGGTAACAGTAATATGCGTTCTGCCATCGATGCTGCTTCTGTTCGACAAGGTGATAATCAACAGCACAATAGGCATGAAAGATACTGCAAAACGCGAGAAAGCTTACACTGTACCCTCGCTGAACAGTTAAAAAGATATTACGGCAAAGGAGATATAGTTATGAAAAAATACAGCAGATTTTTAGCAGGTGTCCTGGCAGTACTGATATCCGCAGGCTCAACAGGACTTTACGCAGTTGCAAACAAGGACGAAGCATCAAATGCTGATACTTCTTCAAAAGCTTCCGATAAGGACAGCTCGGAAGCTGATGATGATTACAAGTCACCCGAGATAAAGAAGCGCGATAAGAAGAAGTCGGAAGATACAAAGAAATCAGACGGCACAACCACCCGCAAGGAAGAGACAGTTTACGTCCTCACCGATGCAAACGGCAACCCCACCAAGACAATAGTCAGCGACCATCTTGTAAATCCTCAGGGACTTACCTCACTGATGGATATGTCCACCCTGACCGACATCGAGAACGTTAAGAACGATGATACATTCTCGGGCAGCGGAAAGGATATGCAGTGGAACACTTCGGGCGGAGATGTTTACTACAAGGGCTACACCGATGCGGCTCTGCCTGTTGATATCAAAGTTACATACACCCTCGACGGCAAGACCATCTCTCCCGAGGAGCTTGCAGGCAAGAGCGGCAAGGTGACTGTAAGATACGATTATATCAACAACGCAACTACCACCGTCAAGATAAACGGCAAGAACGAAACTATCTGCACACCTTTCCTGATGGCTACGGGCGCACTTCTGGACGGCACAAAATTCAAGAACATTGAAGTAACCAACGGCAAGATCGTTTCCGACGGTGACAGACAGGCTGTTATCGGCTATGCACTTCCCGGACTGACTTCAAGCCTTGGTTTTGACGAAGATAGTGACCTCGGCATACCCGACTATTTCGAGTTCACTGCCGATGTTACCGACTTCGAGCTGAAAACAGTATTCACCGCAGGAACTAACAGCTTCTTCAACGAGATAGACTTCGGCGGTATCGACAAGCTTGACGAACTGGAAGAAAAGCTTGGTGAACTGGCTGATGCAGTGGATAAGCTTTCAGATGGTTCACAGCAGCTTTATGACGGCACCAAGGAACTCAATGAGGGCGTTGGCAAGCTGAAAGACGGCGCAGATCAGCTGAATGACGGCGGCAAACAGCTCAACGACGGTGCAGTTTCTCTGGCTGATGGTGCAAGCAAACTGGCTGACGGCACCAAAAAGCTGGACAGCGGTGCAGGTGAACTGGTAGATGGTATCCGCGGTGCAAAGGACGGCAGCAGCAAGCTGGCGGGCGGTTTCGTACAGGTAAATGACGGCGCGGCTCAGCTGAAAGACGGTTCTGCAAAGCTGGCAAACGGTCTGGGCGATGCGGACACAGGCGCAAAGACTCTCGATGAGGGCGCAGCTTCTCTTGCAGACGGAGCAAGCAAACTCGATGACGGCATACAGAAAGTTGCGAACGGTTCGGGCGCACTGGCTGAGGGTACAAAGACTCTCGATGATGGTGCAAAGACTCTGCTTGACGGAATAAAGGCTGCAAAGAACGGTTCTGCACAGCTGGTGGACGGCTTCATACAGGTAAATTCCGGTGCGGCAAACCTGAAAGCGGGTACAGCACAGCTGGCGGCAGGTCTTGTCGATGCAGACAACGGCACTGCACAGCTGAAAGACGGCGCTGACAAGCTGAAAAACGGCGCAGATTCTGCAGCAGCAGGCGCACAGACCCTCAAAGACGGCACAGCATCAGCAAAGGACGGCGCAAAGTCTCTGGCTGAGGGCGCTAAAACTCTTGAGGATGGCTTAAAGTCTGCCAAGGACGGTTCTGCAAAGTTAAAGAACGGCACAGCTCAGCTGAAAGACGGTGCAAGTGAACTCAAATCCGGCACAGCAAAACTGGCTGAGGGCATATGCTCCGCCGATAAGGGCGCAGCAGACGTTCACAGCGGTGCAAAGAAAGTTGCAAGTGGTTCAAAAACTCTGGCTGACGGTGCGGCAACTCTTGATTCGGGTGCGGCAAGCGTAGCAGCAGGCTCTTCACAGATTTCAACAGGCGCAGGCTCACTCAGCACTTCCGCAGGCACACTCTCCGCAGGTATAACTTCCTCCAAGGCGGGTTCTGCAAAGGTCCTTGCAGGCGCACAGGCACTTTCGGGCGGTATCGATACTCTCGCCGAAGGTGCAGCAGCTATCCCCGAAAAGCTGAGCGGCGTATCGGCTTCAATGACAAACGCCGCAGACAGCCTTAACTCCACAATAGAATACAACAAGCAGGTGCTGACAGGATTACAGCAGGTATACGCTGCAAACCCCAGCGATGATATAGCTACGATGATAGGCACTCTCCAGCAGACTATCGCTTCTCAGGAGCAGATAGCCGCAGGTCTGGCAGAGGGTTCTTCTCAGATATCGGCAGACACAACCGAACTCACAAACGGTATCGCAAGCCTGAAAACAGGTGCGGCTTCACTGGTAGAGGGTGCAGATGCCCTTGATAAGGGACTTGCAACTCTCGATGAGGGCGGCAAGGCTCTGGCTGCAGGCGCAGGCAAGCTTTATACAAGCTCGAAAACTCTTGCTGACGGCGCTGCTAAGGTATCCACAGGTGCAGCAGGACTTAAAGCAGGCAGCAGCGAACTTCTGACAGGTGCAAATGCACTTTCCGAAGGTACAGGTTCACTCTCCAAGGGACTGACTACCGCTTCCGCAGGCGCTAAGAGCGTTGACAACGGCGCAAAGGCATTGCAGACAGGCATCGAGCAGGTAAATGCTGGCGCAGCAGCACTTGATGAAGGTCTGGGCAAGCTGGCAGCAGGTTCGGGCGACCTCAGAGTTGGTGCAAACACACTGTTCAACGGCATTGCCGCAATCGATACAGGTACGACTTCCCTTTCCGAGGGCATCAAGGCTCTGGCAACAGGCGCAGGTTCACTCAGCGCAGGTGCTTCTTCCCTTTCAACAGGACTTCACTCCGCAACTACAGGCGCTGCTGCTCTCGATGAGGGTGCAGGCAAGCTTCAGGGCGGACTTACACAGCTTTCAGACGGCACAACACAGCTTGACAACGGACTTGGTCAGCTGACCGAGGGCGGCGAAAAGCTGAAAGCAGGCACAGGCACACTGGCTTCAAAGGTGACCGAGCTTGTAGCAGGTGCAGGACAGCTTGCTGACGGCAGTACAGCTGTTGCGGACGGTGCTAAGAAAATATCGGGCGGCGCACACTCCCTCGCCGAGGGCATAACCGCTGCATATAATGGTGCAGGACAGCTCGATACAGGTATCGGCTCGTTACAGGGCGGACTTACTCAGCTTTCAAACGGTGCTTCCGCACTTGATAACGGTCTGGGACTTATCTGGCAGGGCGGACAGACCCTCAAAGACGGCACCTATACCGTATCCACAGGCAGCGCACAGCTTTTCGAGGGTGCTGAAAAACTCTCCGACGGCAGCGGTACACTTTACGCTGGCATCACTTCTCTCAGCGACGGCGCTTCTCAGCTGAAAGACGGTTCACAGAAACTGGAAGACGGCGCTAAGAAACTCAACAGCGGCATGAAGAAATTCCGCCGTGAGGGCATCGACAAGATAATCAACGCTTACAACGATGATATCACTCCCCTGCTGGACAGACTCGACGCTCTCAAAAACGCAAGCAAGGCTTATGATAACTTCTCGGGCAAGGCAGAAAATACCGAGGGCGAAGTCAAGTTCATCTACGAGACAGCCCCTGTAACTGCCGACAAGAAAAATGACTGATAAAGCCACTTGCTATTGATTCAGACTTCTCCATAATATACCCTTTCACCCGCTTCTCCAATTGCCGAGAGAAGCGGGTGATTTTTCGTTAATATATTGAACATAAATATAAATTGCTGAATTTTAATCGCAAAAACTATTGACAATGCACATACAAAGTGTTATCATATACTTATGAATAAATATTATCCTTAGATTGACGATTTTGTTACATGATTGTACATAAAAGTATGAAATAAAGCGACCGCATAAACTTGTATACTGACTGAAATACAGCCGTTTTACCGACTGTGGGTATAAATACGGAGAGTGAGTAAAATGATAATAAAACTCAGCTTTATAAACAGGATAGCCAAAAAACTGCTTTGCATCACGGCTTCGGCAGTATTGCTGACTTCAGCCATAACTGCTGTGCATTTTCGGGTGCAGGGCGATGATATAGTTGCAGGTGAAGAACTTTCGGTTGACCCCACAGGCAAGGGCGAGGGCTATTCCACCGTGCTTTACGATAACACCTCGGGACTGCCGACCTCGGAAGCCAACGATATCGTCGAAACCAGCGATGGCTTCATCTGGATAGGCAGTTACAGCGGACTTATCCGCTATGACGGCAATACCTTTGAGCGAATAGATTCTACCACGGGCATAGCCAGCGTTGTTAACCTTTTTGTGGATTCAAAAGACCGTCTGTGGGTAGGCACCAATGACAGCGGCGCGGCTGTGATGGAAAAAGGCGAGTTCACAATATACAACAAGGAAAACGGTCTGACTTCCCTTTCCATACGTTCCATAACCGAGGATAACGATGGCAACATATATCTCGGCACAACTCAGGGCATCGCACTGATTGACAAAAGCGGAAAACTTTCAATGATAGATGAACCCCAGATCAACAACGGCTACATACGTATGCTGAATAAAGGTTCAGGTGATACGATATACGGCATAACCATCGACGGTGCAGTGTTCACTCTTGAAAACAAAAGGCTGAAAAGCTTCATCGACCCTGAACAGCTTGGCATTGAAGATGCCCATTCGATACTCCCCGACCCCGCAAAGGAAGGTTATATCTACATAGGCACCAAGGATAATGCTGTCTATCACGGCGAACTTTCAAAGGGCTTCAAAAATACAACTCCCACCGATATCTCACCCCTCGGGTACGTAAACTCCATGTGTTCCGTGGGCGATATGCTGTGGGTATGCGCCGATAACGGCATAGGCTTTATCGACGGCGGAAAATTCACTGTTCTGGAAAATATCCCCCTGACCACATCTATCGAAGATATGATGACGGATTACCAGAAAAACCTCTGGTTCGTATCATCACAGCAGGGCGTGATGAAGATAGTGCCCAATCAGTTCACGGATATATTCGAGAAATACAAACTGGATAACGAGGTGGTATATTCCACCTGTGCAGAGGGCGGCAGGCTTTACATCGGCACGAAAAACAGTGGTCTGCTGGTACTCAGCAACGGCAGAAAAGTTGAAACCCTGCCCATCACATCCTCAAAAACAGCTTCAGGCGAAGTCTGCGAAGATACCGACCTTATCAACCTGATGCAGGGCTGTAAGATACGTTCAATAATACGCGACAGCAAAAACAGGGTCTGGTTCTCGACTTTCGGCGAACAGGGACTTCTGCGATATGACAACGGAAATATAATAAAATTCACCGTGGCTGACGGTATGCCCTCGGAACGTGTGAGAACTGTGATTGAACGTTCCGACGGAACTTTCGTGGCAGTCTGCACAGGCGGTGCGGCGGTCATCAAGGACGATACGATAATAAAAGTCTACGGCGAAAACGACGGCATAAGCAACACCGAGATACTTACAGCCGCCGAAAGCGCAAACGGCGACCTCATACTTGGCACAGACGGCGGCGGTATCTTTATTATCAGCGAAAATGAAACCATTCACCGCGGCACCGATGACGGACTTCATTCTGATGTTATCATGCGCATAAAAAAAGATATCTCACGGGATATCTACTGGATAGTTACCAGCAATTCCCTTGCCTACATGGATGCCGCCTACAATATCACCACGATACAGAAGTTCCCATATTCAAATAATTTTGACCTTTACGAAAATTCCCGCGGCGAGATGTGGATACTCAGCAGCAACGGAATTTACGTTGAAAAATGCGAAACACTTCTGGAAAACGACGAACTCTCTCCTATCTACTACGGCAGGGACAACGGACTCTCCTGCATAACTACTTCAAACTCATACAGCGAACTGACCGATGACGGCGACCTTTATATCTCTGGAACCACAGGCGTTGCAAAGGTCAATATCGAAAAGGAATTTGAAAACGTAAACAGCATAAAACTTTCGGTACCCTACGCCGAAGCGGATGGCAAAATGATATACCCCGACAGTGATGGCAATATCGTGATACCCTCAACCGTCAAAAAGCTGACCATATACAGCTTTGCCTACAACTACTCCCTGATAAATCCCGAGATAACCTACTGCCTTGAAGGCTTTGACAAAAGCCCCGTGACGATAAGGCAAAGCGAACTCGCTCCCGTGTCCTACACCAATCTCCACGGCGGAACATACAGCTTCGTCATGCAGGTAAAAGACCCGCGTAACGACACTTCAAAAGAACTTGTAGTAAAGATAGTCAAGGAAAAAGCGATATACGAAAAGCTGTGGTTCATGCTGTTGTGCGCAGCCATCGTTCTCGGCATTATCTTTTTGATATTCAAGAAATATACCGACCGCAGAACAGCCCGATTCCTTGAAAAGGAAAAAGAGCAGAAGACCCTTATCCGTGAGATAGTTGAAGCTTTCGCGAAAGTCATCGATATGAAAGACAAGTACACCAACGGTCATTCCACCCGCGTGGCAGAATATACCATGATGCTTGCCCGCGAACTTGGGCTTGACGAGGACACCATCGAGAGGTACTACAACATCGCTCTGCTGCACGATATCGGAAAAGTCGGCGTACCTGCCGAAGTCCTCAACAAACCCGGCAAGCTGACTGACCAGGAATTCAAGATAATCAAATCACACTCGGCGCTGGGCTATAACACGCTGAAAAACATCAGCATAATGCCCGAACTTGCCATCGGCGCAGGGGCACATCACGAACGTCCCGACGGCAAGGGATATCCTAAGGGTCTTAAAGGTGATGAGATACCCCGCGTAGCGCAAATAATCGCAGTAGCAGATACTTTCGATGCCATGTATTCCGACCGTCCTTACCGCAAGCGCATGAATTTCGATAAAGCAGTCTCAATCATGAAAGAAGTCAAAGGCACTCAGCTGACCGAAGATGTCGTTGATGCATTCCTAAGGCTGGTAGATAAAGGCGAATTCCGCGCCCCCGACGATGAGGGTGGCGGTACAACCGAGGATATCGATAATATCCACAAGCGTCAGAATAAAGAGGCCGAAAGCAGATCGTGATGATTTTACCGACTAACAACGCGCATATCTGACGCAGGACGGTCACGCTGTCCAAAAAAATTCATACTAAATTTGCAAAACCTCTTGAAATTTGAAAGTTTCTGTGTTATAATGTAATACAGAGAAAAAAAACGTACATCATTGACCGGAATAGGAGTTATTAAAATGAGATGTCCCTTTTGCAGCCATGAGGATACAAGAGTAATAGATTCAAGACCCAGCGAGGGCAAAAAGCGCAGAAGACGTGAATGCCCTAAGTGCGGCAGACGCTTCACCACTTATGAAGTCGTTGAAAAGCCTCTGCTGATGGTTTATAAAAAGGACGGTTCCTTTGAACCCTTTGACAGACAGAAGCTGATAAAGGGCTTGCAGAACGCTATAAAGAAGCGTCCTGTCAGCGTTGAACAGGTCACAAACCTTGTGGATGATATCGAAAATACCTATGCCAACAAGATGCAGACCGAGACCACCACAGGCGAGATAGGCGATATGGTGCTCAGCGGTCTGAAAAAGCTGGATAATGTGGCTTATGTGCGTTTTGCTTCTGTGTATAAGGACTTCAATGATGTTGATTCGTTTATACAGATAATCTCTGAACTCTCCGAAAAGTAAACTTCGGACTAAAAAAGTTTTCTCATTAAAACTCAAATAAAGACCGATGAACGCCCTGCTTTTATGCGGGGCGTTCGTCGTTGTCTGTATTACTATTTAAGCAGAAAAGCCGCTGCTGCATGGGGCGCAAGTTCGGTATTTATACTGCGGCAGTTTTCATCAACTTCACCTGTCCAGAGGTCGGTGCAGGTGACAGGTTCGTATATCTCAAGGTCGTCAAGGTCAAGAGTGAAACTTCCTGCATTTTCACCCACATTGAACACCGCCGCATACTGTCCGCCATCGGCACAAACAGCCGTCCAGAGAATATGCTCGCTTCCGCCTATCTCCTTTCTCCAAACCATATGTGCATGGCGAGAAAGCTTGTTCATGCCGATGATGGAGGCATTCGTCAGCAGCCTTTCGGTGAAATCATCGTTCTTCGTCAGCTCACCGCCTATCATCAGTGGCGAACGGAAAATGCTCCAGAGGGTCATCATCGTGCGCTGTTCATCCTCGGTGAATTTAGTCCTGTTTTCCGGACTGTAATCCTGCAATATCGCCCCGACAGGCAGCATATCCGCATCGGGATAATGCCCCGAACCGCTGTGGATACACCACTTCTCGCATCTCTCGAACATATTGTAAAGCGACTGCCAGTTATCCCAGAAATCGTCGGTAATGCGCCACATATCGGCGGTCTGCTTATAGAGTTCCGATTTTTCCAGCAGTGCAGGTCCGGGTGAAAGACTAAGCACCATATCCCGTCCGCATCCCCGCAGACACTTGCTCAGAAGAACCAGCTCGCTCTCCTCATGGGGCAGTTCGCGGCAGATATCATCGCACTTGATGAAGTCCACGCCCCATTCGGCATACAGCGCAAAAATGCTCTTGTAATACTCCTCTGCCCCCGCCTTATCGGGGTCAACGCCGTACATATCGGTGTTCCAGGCACATATGCTGTTCATCTTCGCGACTTCCCGCGCAGTCTTATCCGTTCCCAGGATCGCCGTGTTCATGTGGACAGCCTGCCTTGGTATGCCGCGCATAATATGTATACCGAATTTAAGTCCCAAAGAATGGACATATTCTGCCAATGGAGCAAAACCCTTTCCGCCCGCCGATGACGGAAATCTTCCCTCATCGGGTATAAGTCGGGAGTATTCGTCCATGCATAGCTCGGTGAAATGATTATATTCGTGGCTCTTGGCTTTCGGCTCATACCACTGAATATCCACCACCACGTACTCCCAGCCATACTGTTTAAGGTATTTTGCCATATATTCAGCATTTCTGCGGACTGTTTTCTCATCAACCGATGCACCGTAGCAGTCCCAGCTGTTCCAGCCCATAGGGGGCGTTTTTATAATCATTGAAATTCCTCCGTTCAGATAAATCGTGTAATAAGATATGATAATTATATCATCGTGAAAGTGGTTCGTCAATAGATTATCCTGCTAAATTTCAAAGCCTGTTTTGCACAATATGTTAACTACACTAACCCTATTGACTTCCACCAGAAAAAGCGGTATAATCATTCTAGTTATTTAAAACGGAGGTCACCCATGTTTGATAGATTTTTTGAAGATGTTGCCGCGGCAGGGATAGACCTGCACGGCGCACAGATAACCTACTGCGGAGTTCCCGTCCTGAAACGCTGTTTTGATGCGGATATCCCCTACCCTGTCTACTCTGCCACAAAGTCCGTCACATCAGCCGCTGTACTGATAGCACATTCCGAGGGCAAGCTGAGTATCACTGATAAACTGTACAACTTTCTGAACAAAAGATATACTGATATCGTTCCCGAGCCTTTCAAAGCCCTGTCTTTCCGCGACTTCATGACCATGTCCGCCGCTCCCTACCCTTTCCGCCCGCAGGAAGCCGCCGCCTTTGTCGAAAATCCTAATGAAAATGACTGGCTCGCAAATATCCTGCGCCTGCCTGTTGACTACTCCGAAAGAAGCTTTCACTATTCAAATATCCCCGCATATCTGGTCGGTGCCGCCTGCGAAAATGCCGTGGGTATGCCCCTTATCGACTACCTTACGCCTCGCCTGTTTGAACCGTTGGGCTGGAACAAAATACCATATCAGCGATCCCCAGAAGGACATTTTTACGGTGCAACAGGCATGGAACTCACAGTAAGTCAGCTGGCAGATCTCGGACAGCTTTTCATGCAGGAGGGCAACTGGAATGGTGATACGATAATACCCTCATCTCTAGTGCATGAAGCCACCACTACACAGGTCACCACAGAAAAAGGCGGTTACGGCTATTTCTTCTGGACAACGGATACCACCTTTGCCATCAGCGGCAAATGGGGTCAGCGATGTGTAGCCTGCCCTAAAAAACAGCTGTCTGTGACTTACCTTTCACATCAGCCAGAAAAAAGCGGCGAGCTGGCAGGTATCGCCCAGCGATTCATCGACGAATTTCAGAAAGTCTAAAACTGGTGCAAATCACAAACCAGCACAAATGTTCCACGTGGAACATTTGTGCTGAACATAACAATGCCCCGAAACGTGACCAACGCTTCGGGGCAGATTTTTTATGTTGGGATATTTATGCGGATACCTGACTTAGCACAAGCTTTTCAGCTTCTTCCTTGGGCAAAGGTTTGCCCCAGATGAATCCCTGTATGTAATCACAGCCGATATCTTTAAGGGTGTCAAGCTGTTCTTTGTCCTCGACCCCCTCGGAGATAACATCAAATTTCATGATGTGACCTATGGAGATTATCGCCGCAACATACTGCTTTGAGGATTCGTTGGTGTTCATCTTGTCGATGAATGACTTGTCAACTTTCAGCAGGTCAGCAGGGAAATTATACAGATAACTCAGCGAGGAATAGCCTGTGCCGAAATCGTCTATGGCTATCTTAACGCCCATATCCTTGATGTCGTTTATGCACTGCAATGCCTTTTCAGCTGAATCTATCAGCACCGATTCGGTTATCTCTATCTCCAGCTGTTCAGGCGGCAGACCGCTTGATCTTAATATCGACTTCACTTCTTCAAGGAAATCGTTCTTCATCAGATGCCTTACCGATACATTCACGCTGAGGGTGATCTTCGCGCCTGTCTTTCTTACAAGCTCGCCGAAAAATGCCGCCGAATGTCTGAACACTCTCAGATCGACCTTATCCACCAGACCGACTTTCTCAGCCACAGGTATGAACTCTGTCGGCGTTAGAACATTCCCGCTTCCGTCATCGATACGTGCAAGGCTCTCAAAACCGCGAAGCCTGTGTGACATATCGTACTGGGGCTGTAACTCGAAAGAAACCGTATCATCGTCAAGGGCTTTTCTCACCTTGCGCTCTATCTCCAGTGTGCGCTCTATCTTCATAAGCTCCTTTGAGAATCTCATGACTTTCTCGCTGCTGTTAGTCCTCTTGACTTCATACATGGCAGCATCAGCATAGGTGAAAAGATGGTCGCTGATATCTGCATCATCGGGATAAAGGGCATATCCGAAGCTTCCTCTGACATACATATCACAGCCGTCCACCGTCAGCTTATCTTCAAGCAGAGACTGATAATGCCTTATCGTTTTAAGTATATCATCATCGGTTTCATACCCGCGGATTATCAGCGTAAATTCATCGCCGCTCTGACGTGTCATAAAATCCACAGTTCCTGTTTCGCTGTTGTTTGCGGCGTTCTTCCATCTTTCGGCAATGGCGATTATCAGCTTGTTGCCCGCATCTCGACCCATAGTATCGTTGATACTTTTGAAGCTGTCAAAGTCAATGGATACCACTGCGAATTTCTCGCCGTCTTTCAGCAGAGATTCAACAAGTTCCTGACAGGCAAATCTGTTGGGCAGACCTGTCATCATATCCGTGATAGCCTGTTCTCGGATATTCTTCTGGAACTTGTCTATCTTTTCATTATTGAAATAAATTATCACCACGGCTATTATCGTGAAGATGTTTGTGAATGCCCCAGGCAGACTTTGCAGATTATGGTGCCTGATTATTCCGTTAAGCATCGAGGGAAACTGCAAAATCACCAGTATCAATGCCGCTATAAATCCCCTTTTGCCGAAATACACAGCCATGAACATGACCGCTATATTCGATATCGCAGAAAACACTCCCGCAAAAGCGTACACGCTTATGGAACTTCCCGCAATGCTGAGAACTTTATGCGAGCCCGCTGATAGGGCAATAATTGCATTAGAACCCAAATATAATACAAGCAATATAAAAAACAGACCTTTTGGAGCGGCTGTTTTACCCAATATCCGTGCAAGCGTATCGGGTATGCTATTGCTTTTCTTCTCTCGCTTGACCATTTTGACCCCCTGTACTGATCATGCTCCCCGATGTTCAGTCAGCAACAGACTATATTATATTATGGTTATCCAGCTGACACACCACCTTGTTTCTAATCACAACGAACATTAATTGGCGATTTTCTTCTCCCGCCTGCGGCGGGAGAAGAAAACACCACGCGATAGCCATAATTTATATTTATAACGGGGAATCCTTCATAATATCTCATAATACCGACTTTATCCGAGCCGTAATTTACACAGCCCGTATAAGCTGTCCTGTGACAGCTGACAAACATTTTGCGGATGATTAATGTTACTTCAACGCTTCCAATTTTTAACAGTTATGATAGTAAGTTTAAATAAAAAGTTTCTGTAATGGATTATTATTATCTCGGTCACGTGCGCAAAATATTTGGCATAATCATTATACATCATTGAGAAAAGAATGTCAAATAAATGCGGTATATCTGTTAATAAATGTACTATTGTAATATAAAAATATGATTAATTAAGCATTCAATCTGTTGCTTTTTTTCAATTTAAAATCAGAGTTCTGCAAATGACCGCCGATATTTATTATAACACATCTGCGGTCTGGGGTCTATTTATGCAGAAAACTTATTCACAATTATCAGTCTCTCAGATCTTTGATGTTCCTTACGATGATATCATGGAGAAGTTCAACTTTGTAGTCGCCTATGATTGGTTCAAGGTGAGAATCGCCCACACCAGAGTCATCTGTCAGGAAGATATAATTGCTGTTTGTCTCGGCTGCTATCGCTCTGCCGAAGAGTTCTGTATCACGGTCAGCACCCGAAGATACAACGGGCACAAGGTGGATACCCTTTGCGGCTGCGGTCTTTACAGCTGCTTCAAGCTGTTCTTCCTTATCATCGTGGGGAGGTGCGTCAAATATCAGGAAAGCTATCTTGTTTGCGCTCTCGCTCCACTCATCGTTATTGGTTATGGTCTTTTCGAGTATCTCTGCAACAGCCTCGGGGAAATCTCCGCCGCCGGTAGCACTCTCGCGGTTGAGGTCATCCTGTATCACCTTGACATTATTTGTGAACCTATTGCACTTGGTAACATAATCATCGCCCTCATCGCGGTAGAAGTTAACAGAGAAAGTAGTATGTCCGTCATCGACATCCTCAGCAATAGATGCGAAATCCATCTGGAGATATGCTATCTCATCGCCCATAGAACCTGTGGTATCCAGTATGAACATTACCTGAGTATCATCAAGTTTCTTGCTGTCCATAGCTTCAAGGGTTACTTCTGTAGTGCCTGCGTCGCCCTGACCGTCATTGCTGTCACCCGTAACTTCCTTCACACTTTCGCCGCACCTTACCTTGGCGGGTTTCATACCATTCTTATAGAACACATAAGCCATACCGTTCTTGTCAGACTTTGCCATCCAGATAAGATTGCCGTCGCTGTCCAGAAGTTCAACAAGCTGCTCGCGTGCGGGCTCGCCGTCCTTGGTAACAGTTACTGCTATCCTGTGGGTGGGGTCAAAACCGAACACAGGGAAATTGATAGTGCCGTTCTTTGCAAGGTTTGTAAAGAATCCCCAGTTGTTGTTATCATTCCATTCGCCTGCTGTAAGTACGAAAGCCTTGCCGTCATTGGTGGGCTCGCTCACATCGGGAGCTATCTCTATATCTCCGTCAGCCGCAGGTGAAGCTCCATCTGCCGAACCAAAATCCGACATTGCGCCATCTGCTGCGGTAGCCATCTCAACAAAGCCGATATCAGCATCGGCGGTGGCTGCTTTCGCTTCTTTCATATCGCCTGCACGGTCTGCATCGTCAGAAGCTTCTGCTTCAACAGTCTCGGGAGCGGTGATCGCTTCATCAGAAGTTAATGCTCCTTTTGTGCTCTTTGATGTGCCGCTGTCTTTAACACCGTTGCTGCCGCCCGAAGTTTTCTCTGTACCTCCGCATGATGCCATTGAAAGGCTCATAACCAGAGCTGCTGTCATTGCTGTTATTTTTCTGATATCCATCTTTTTCATAGTTGTTCCCTCCGTCATAGTTTTTATCGGATCTGCGGCTCTCTGCCGCTTACATCATATATACGTTTCGGAGGGAGAGTTTTTTTGGTGTGATTTTTCACAAATACGAGGAGGGTTCTGTGTTGAATTTGCACAAAGAATTTCAGAATAAGATAACACGGCTGAGATAAGAATGCAAAGGAGAAGAGCTTTGGGTCAAGCCTGCTGGCGCGAGGCTTGACCGCGCGCTTTGTTTCCTTGGCATTCTTATCACGTTATGTGAGTATCGGATCTTTACTTTTAAAGGATAATATGTTATAATAAATTTTGTGAATTCGCGGATAATCTGCGATATAAGGATATGGAGGTATATTAAAATGTTTACACGATCAGTAAAACGGGCAGTATCTGCTGCGGCGGCTTCTGTCTGGTTATTGAACATCGCTGCACCGCTTGGGGTAATGGCGGGTCAGCAGCTTGGGCAGACGGATTTCGATAACGGCGTTGGTCTGCCGTGGCACATATGCGAATCGAGAACGGCTGAGATGGAATTCGATATCTCGGACGGCAAATACAAGATAACTATCGTGAATCCGGGCGGACAGTCAAACGGCGGCGAGGACAGATGGGACTGCCAGTTCCGCCACAGGGGTTTGAAGATCGTATCGGGGCATCAGTACAAGGTATCCTACGAGATAACTCCCTCAAAGAGCGGCAAATACTACACCAAGATAGGCAATCTCGACGGCGATGTTGAGGTGTGGCACAATATGTCAAACGGCTACGACCTTGACGGAACATGGGACCCGATCCCCATAGGTGCAAAGGAGACCAAAAAGGTGGAGCTTACTTTTACCGCAAACCAGAGTCTTGATGTTGCGGAATGGGCTTTCCATTTGGGCGGTGACGGTCAGTACACTCAGGGCGGGTGCTTCCCTGCGGGTACGGAGATTACTTTTGATAATATGTCACTCATCGACCTAACAAGCGACGAGAACGATTATCAGTTCCCCGAGGAATGGGTCCGTGCGGATATCCTCACAAATCAGGTTGGTTATTTTGCTGACCGCGAGAAGAAAGCTACCCTCCTCTGCACTGATAAAAAGGATATCGGCTTTGAGGTAATCGACGATTCGGGCAAGACCGTTTACGAGGGCAAGAGCGAATATTTCGGCTACGATGAGGATTCCGAGGACACAGTTCATATCATCGATTTTTCGGAACTTGATGAAAGCGGAACGTTCCATATTGAAGCTGACAACGGTGCAGTCAGCCGTGATTTCAAGGTATTCGCCCCCGATGAAGTCAGCGATTACTCGGCACTGCTTTATGATTCGCTGAACTATTTCTACCAGAACAGAAGCGGCATCGAGATAAAGAGCGAGTATATCAGTTCAGGAGACAAGTCCGACCTTGCCCGTGCGGCGGGTCATACCTCTGATGATGCCGAGATACAGCACACATGGGGTTACAGCGCAACAAGCGGCAGAGTCGATGTTACAGGCGGCTGGTACGACGCGGGCGACCACGGCAAATACACCGTCAACGGCGGACTTTCACTATGGATGCTGCAGAATCTCTATGAGTTTTTCGTATACACGGGCAATGAAGAGATTTTTGCAGACGGTTCAATGATAATACCCGAGAGCGGCAACAGCTATCCCGACCTACTGGACGAAGCGAGATGGGAAATGGAATGGATGCTGAAAATGCAGCTTGATTCCAGCGAATACGAGGGCATGGCTTACCACAAGGCTCACGATGAAACATGGACAGGTCTCGGAGTTGCCCCTGCGGACGATGACAAGAACAGGATAATCAAGCCACCAACGACAGCGGCGACTCTGAATCTCGCAGCCTGCGCGGCACAGTCGGCAAGACTTTGGGAAGACCTCGACAGTGATTTCGCGGATACCTGCCTTGAAGCCGCCGAAAAAGCTTATGAAGCCGCAAAAAAGCATCCCTCGATGTACGCGCCCCTTGATGAGAGCGTAGGCGGCGGCGCTTACGGCGATGACGATGTTACCGATGAATTCTACTGGGCTGCAATGGAGCTTTACGCTACCACAGGCGAAAAGGATTATCTGAAAGACGCTGAAAAATCCGATTACTATATGTCAGTTCCAGTTTCTATGGGCAGCGGTGAAAGCGTGGACAGCGCAGGAACCTTCGATTGGGGCAACACCACGGCACTTGGTACATTCACCGCACTGCTGAATGAAGACAGCTTCGATGATGCTGACGAAGCCGAGAATTCGCTGAAAAAAGCGGCTGACCACTATATCGAGCTGGAGGAAAAGCAGGGCTACGGACTCCCCTATGCCCAGAGCACCATCAGCTACAATGACAGCGACAAGGGCTATCTCTGGGGCTCGAATTCCTTTGTGGCAGACAACGCCATAGTTCTTGCTTATGCGGCTGTTCTCAACGAAGACGACAGCTACACCGACGGCGCACTTCAGGGTATCGACTATCTGCTGGGACGTAACGCCATGGACTATTCCTACGTAACAGGCTACGGCAGTCACACAACAGAGAACCCCCATCACCGCTGGTGGTCGAACCAGATAGATGACAAATTCCCGAAAGCGCCCTGCGGTGTACTCTCGGGCGGACCAAACTCGGGTATGCAGGACCCATGGGTAAAGGGCATGGGCTGGAAGAAAGGAGAGATAGCTCCACAGAAGTGCTATGTTGACTCCATCGAAGCATGGAGCTGCAACGAGTGTACCATCAACTGGAACGCTTCGCTTGCATGGCTGACAGCTTTCTCGGCACTTAATGCTGATATCAAACCCGGCGAGGGCGGTACCGATATAGGCATCGAGAACGACGGCGGAGATGCGAAATCGACCGAGAAGTCCACCTATGACAAGGACGAAGCCGACAAGAACAAGACTAAGAACAAGGACAAAAAGTCAAATGATGACGACACCGCCGATGACGAAAATGACGGCAACAATAAAAAGTCAGCCGCGGCAGGCAGTGACAACAAGGTGCTGTACATCGCACTTATCGCAGGCGCTGTTATCGTACTCGTGATAGCCACCGAGATTTTCGTCTACAAAATGACAAAGCTGAAAATGCAGAACAAGCCAAAAGAATAATACTTCAAACGGACAGGCACCACGCTTGTCCGTTTTTTATGGTCAAACTGCTACATTTTTATTTGTGTATTCTGCAATTAACTTATTGACTAATCTATTAATTTATGGTATAATTAGTCAACAGCAAATACGAACACAGATATCATCGCAGGGGGCATTGGTATGAAAAAAAGAAAAACTATCTGCCTTATAACAGGTATGCCTGAAAAACTGCACGTCAGGCGTGTAGCTAAGGGCGTTTTTGAGCAGTGCGATAAGTACGGCTACAATGTGGCTGTGTTTGCTTCAATGTCTCACTTTCTGTTCTTTATCGAGGAGCACGCAAAGGGTGAGAAAAATATCTACTCTCTGCCGAATTTCAGTCTGTTTGACGGTATCATCATAGATACGGTGACCCTTTCGGAGGACGGCACAGGCGAGGTCATGAAAACTGTCAGCCGCAAGATAAAGGAATGCGGTGATATACCCGCGGTATGCCTTGGTATGCCATACGAAGACTACCATACGATCAGCGGATACAATGATGATATACTCCGCGAGATGTGCCGCCATGTTGTGAATATTCACAGCAAGCGCGATATATGCGTTTTGACGGGACCGAAAGGTCATTCAGAAGCAGAAGAACGTCTGGCGGTAATGGTGGATGAACTGGAAAAGCTTGGCATCGAGTTGGATAACGATCACAAGATTTACGGAGATTTCTGGTATACCAGCGGTATCGCACTGGCTCATGAGATCATCGAAGGCAAGCGTCCGAGGTATGAAGCTGTTATAACAACAGGCGACTACATGGGACTTGGTCTTATCGAAGAGCTTACTAAGCACGGGATAAAGGTTCCCGAAGACATCATAGTTATCGGATTTGATGCCACCGACGAAGGTATGCTTTCGGAGATAACACTGACTTCCTATGAAACCAATTATACAAAAGTGGCGGCAGACGCCGTTGACTATCTGCGTAAAATCATCGACCCAGATGGCGATATCCAACCCTTTACGACCGATATACATAAACTCTGCCATGAAGGCATGAGCTGCGGCTGTCAGCCAGACATAACAAGGTCTGCCCGAACTTTCAGAGATTCGCTTTACTACATATACCACAATTATTCATCTGAGGATACTTACAAAAATATCGATATAGGTATGCTGATGGAGAGCTATGCCTCGGAAGCACTGACGGCTTCTGATACCCCCGATGAATGTCTGAACAACATATTCGGCAAGGTATACCTGCTGCTTCCCTTTGTGAATTTCAGGCTTTGTCTGCGTGAGGACTGGCTGAGCTACGACACTTATCTCAAAGAGGGCTATCCCGAAAAAATGCTGGTCGTGGTGGCGGATTCAACAGTTGGCGGATTAAAGTTCGGTAACGCGGAGGAAGCTTTCACCATCGATACCAAAGATATGATACCAGAGCTGAATGAGTACACCGAAAAGCCCTGCGTGTTCTATTTTTCGGCAGTGCATTTCGGCGACAATACTCTCGGATATGCCATGCTGCAAAGAGAACTTTCCGACAAGCATCTGCTGAACCTTGTGTTCCGAAACTGGCTGCGTCTTGTGAACAACTCTCTTGAAATGGCAAGGGCGAAGAACAGATATGTTCAGCTTTCCACAAGGGATAATATGACAGGTCTTTATAACCGCCGCGGAATGTACGAAAAATACAGCGAGATGGTGAAACGCGCAGGCAGCGGCGACAGGCTGATGATATGCGCCATAGATATGGACGGACTGAAATACATAAACGACACCTTCGGGCACAGCGAGGGCGACGACGCGATTATCAAGATAAGCAGCTGCATAAAGAAACTCTGCGGCGACAAGGAGATATGCATCAGGTCAGGCGGCGATGAATTCATCATTATCGGCATTGGAAAATATAATGACGATGAACCGCAAAAGCGCATCAAAGGTCTGGCGGATATACTTGAAAAAGCCAATGCAGAACAAGACAAGCCCTATCGCCTTGATGCCAGCATCGGCTGTGAGTTGGGTGAAGAAAACAGCTTTGAACTTGAAAAACTTCTGACCAAAGCAGATGAAAAGATGTACAGCTGCAAAACCGAGCGCAAGAAAAACCGCACGGTCTTCCGACCAAACAGAACATAAAAAATCCGTCGGCTCGTTTAGAACCGACGGTCTTTTTATTATCATGAACTATCGCAATTATTTAATAGTAACAGTGACAGCGTTCTTGATAGGATCAGCTGTGTTCCACTTACCATTAACTCTTGCAGCAATAGCAACCTTGTAGGTCATGCCGGGAGTCAGGTTCTTGGGAGTAATAAAGCTGTTAGTTGTGATGTTGGAAGTCTGAATTCTCCACTTACCTGCCAGATATACAGCAATACCGTACTTGTCAGCACCCTGTACCTTATCCCAGATAAACTGTACCTGGTGATACTGAGTGTTGTAATTGACCTTAATGTTCTTGGGATAATCATCAGTGTTGGAAGTTGTCTTCTTGGGTGTTACAGTGATAGCGTTGGAATAATCATTAGTCCATGCATTGTTGACTCTTGCAACGACAGCTACCTTGTAGTTTGTACCATAAGTCAGACCTGTCATAGAATAGGTATTGCCTGTTGTTTCGGCAATCTGCTTCCAGGAACCGTTAACGTTCTGATATACAGCATACTTATCAGCGTTGCTGATAGAATTCCAGCTGAGCTTAACACTGCCTTCACCTGCTGTGGAAGAGATCTTGATGGTCTGAACAACGGGTGTATCATTGTTTCCGCCATTACCATTAACTTTCTTACCGCCGTCAAGGTTGCTGCCCTCGGTATTTGAATACTTGGAATAGAATTCGCCAAGGGAGATACCGTTCTTACCAAGTGCTACCTGGTGGTCAAGACCGATGTACTTACCGGTGGTAGATGTCTGCCAGAGAGCCTTCTCGAAGAGCTCATACTTAGGTTCATTCCACTTGATAGTAGTGCCGGAGCCTGCCATGAAACCGAGGCCGTCCCAAAGTCCGCCTGTATCGCCGGAGTTTGTATTGAGGCACCAGAATGTGTGGTTGATGTGGTGCTTGATCATGTAGTCACGGAGAAGAGTCATCCACTTCTGGTTCTCCTTGCCGATGCTGCGTTTCTGACCACCATGAAGTCGGAGTCCATCAGAAGCTCCGTCTTTATCGAGTTCACCTCGTTGAAGACGTTCTCGAATGATTGCTGGACGTATGAGACGGCCACCTCATTGGACTTGGTCATTGCCGAGGAGTTCAGCCTGAGTGATATGACGGCAAGCGAAAGGACGGCTGCAAGCGGAACGAGGGCTATGAGCAGATAGGACAGAGCCCATCTGGCAACAACCCTCTTCTTGAAGCTTTTCTTTCTGCCTGTCATAGATTCCGCCTTATAGGACTAGTTTTCAGCAGGGGAATGCGCCTCCGCACTTCTCCTTGAGCATCTG
>NZ_JAILMR010000048.1 GCF_024692365.1 Ruminococcus sp.
CGGCTCTCCCAAAACACTCTTCGGAGTGTTTTGGTATATCTGCCTCCTTAGCTCAGTCGGTAGAGCATGCGGCTGTTAACCGCAGGGTCGTTGGTTCGAGTCCAACAGGTGGCGCCACTAAGCTCCGTGAATCTGTATTCACGGAGCTTTTAGTTTTGTATAGTAAATAATTTTAGCAGGAAGAATGATGCATAGCTGTTCTTCCTGCTTTGTATTTTTATGATTTAGAAAATACCAGTCAGCTCACTCAGGTTTTCAATAATATGATCTGGTGTAGATCTAACTGCATCAAGCTGTTGATATGCAGCAATGCCTTGCTTTATCCAGACAGTTTTCATACCAAGCTCAATAGCAGGGTAGATGTCGTTATCGAGTCGATCACCTATCATCGTGGCGTTTTCGGGAGTACAATTGGAGAGTTCCAGTGCTTTTTGGAAAATGGCTTTATCGGGCTTAGCAATACCTCGTTCCGCTGATGCCACAACTGTTGTGAAATATTTTAGCAAATCCCATGAGCGTAACCTGTCCTCGGTGCCGAGGGGCTGATTTGCTATTACGCCAAGTTTATATCCTTTGTTATTGAGGTATTCTAGCACACTTACTGTTTCTGGATATGGATACTCGTCTTCGCTGTGCCAAGGTGTTCTTTTCAGTCCGAAGTATTCTATCGCTTCAAGATCGCCGCGCAGGTTCTGCATTGCAAAGAATTTTCGCTTTTCGTTGAACTCCTCAAAAGTTATGTTGGAACCCTCGATTGCGTCAAAAATCCTGTGTTCATAGGCTTTGGTTTCGTCGATGAGAGTTGAGCCTAAATCAAAAAAGAGCCTTTGTGTATTCATAAAAATGTTCCTATCTTAATTATTTGAGATGATCTTCTATCTGACTGTTTATCATAATCAATTGATGTTGTCAAGATGAGGTATAATATTCTGATCTTTTCATGGTCAAAAAAATACCGCCCCTATTTTCTCGGAGCGGTAAAATTGTTGGATTTATTTTTTGCAGGAAAGAATGATATCGCAGATGAGATCCACCTGTTCGCGCTCCAGATCGGCGTAGAGGGGAAGTGTGAGCACCTGCTTGCTGATTTTTAGAGCTATGGGGGTATCGTTGGGATCGAATTTGCCGTTGAAGCAGTCGAAAGTATTTGTCAATGGGTAGAAATACTTTCTGGCGTATATATTGTGTTCAGCCAGCACGCTGTATACCTCGTCGCGGTCACAGCCGAACTTTTCTGCTTCGATGAGAACGGGAAGATATGCGTAGTTGGGCTTGACGTCGGGAGCGGTCTTGTTCAGCCTGATGCCCTCGGTATTGTCAAGTCTTTCGTGGTAGCGTTCAACCGCAGCACGACGCTTGTTGATCTCGTCGTCAACATGGCGGAGATTGCATATGCCCATTGCGGCACAGAACTCGTTCATCTTTGCATTTGCGCCCACGGATTCAACAACCTCGGGACCATGTATACCGAAGTTCTTCAGATCGTAGATAGCGTCACCGAAAGCGGGATCCTTGAAACATACAGCGCCGCCCTCAATGGTATTGAAGACCTTAGTTGCATGGAAGCTGAAACAGGAAACGTCACCGAAAGAACCTATGCCCTTGCCCTTATAAGTTTCTCCGAAAGTGTGTGCGGCATCGTAGATCACTTTAAGACCGTATTTATCGGCGATGCGCTGTATCTCTTCGATGTTGCATATGTTTCCGTAAACGTGAACTGGCACGATAGCAGATGTTTTATCGGTTATCAGCGCTTCAAGCTTGGTGGTATCGATAGTGAAATTTTCAGGGTCGATATCGCAGAAAACAGGGGTCAGACCGTTTCTTACTATGGCGTGGGTGGTGGAAGCAAAGGTGAAAGGTGTTGTGATAATTTCGCCTGTAAGACCCAGAGCCTGCATTGTGAGTTCGAGAGCCATGTGACCGTTTGTCAGCAGATCGAGCTTTTCAACGCCAAGATACTCTTTGAGGTCTTCCTGAAGCTTCTTGTGCTTGGGACCCATATTGGTGAGCCAGCGAGTATCCCAGATATCGCGGATCTCTTCGCAGTACTCATCGTATTCGGGCATTGAAGAGCGGGTCACCAGTATTTTGCCTGTCACGTACTTATCTATCATTTTGGTATAGTTTTTATCATTTGAGTTCATCTGCATCATATCTCCCTATCAGCATATTATTTCCTTCTTCATCAAGCACTCTGACGGTGCTGTATATCTTTTCGATAGTATCACGGAGTTCCTGTTTGTCATCCGAGCACATATAGATACGCGCGAACACCTGGGAGTAATCCGCAGGGAGCTTGCACACGGTACCGACTTTCATTTTAGGGCAAACATAGATAACGCACTTTTCGTTCTTTATCTCGTCCAGTCCGCTGATACTTGCTATCGTACCTTTAGTGGCGAGCAGTGTAAGTGTAACGCCTGTTTTATCTAAGCGGGGAACATCTTTCTCATTGATGATACTGTCATCGCCCATTGTTCCTGTAAGTGCATGGCGTATCATCATCTGTATAACGTTCATGCCGTTGATGAAATCTGAGTAATGGAAGGTAAGTGAACCCTCAAGGCGGTAACCGAGATCAACGGTGACAAAATTGCCGTTTTTCATCTTGCCCTGCATAAGCGCATAGCCGTTTTTCATACCCAGTGAACGGAACAGTTCTCTGTACTGAGCGTCTTGCTTTTCTATAAAGCTTTCAAGATATCTTGAGGGGTATACATTTCCGACTGCCTGCTTTATTATACCTTCGCCGAAGCCGAAATCTACCATTATCCTGTCAAGGGAGTTGGAAAGTGTTACTGTGCCGTTGTGGATAGTGTAGAAAAATACAGGCTCGTATCTCGGGTCATCACCGTCAAGAAATTCTTCAATGATAGCCCGTCCGCTGATGGAACTCTTGCAAGCGTTCTCGTATGCTTTATTTAGTTCTTCGCGGTCTTTGCAGACAGATACACCTCTGCTTCCCGCATTATCGACAGGCTTGACGATAACGGGAAAACTGATATTTTCATCATTGATATCGTATGCAGAGGTTGCGGGGATACCTGCATTTATGCAGGCTTCACGGAATTTATCCTTGCTGAATATCGTACCGAGATCAGCACCCTCGGTGTAACAGTAAAAGCCCATTCTTTTACATAATTCTGTCAGGCACTCAACTCGTCTTTCGCTGTATCCTGCAAGACAGCCGTCCACATTTCTTTCCCTGCATAGTTTTTCCAGCGCATCCATATCCGACCAGCTGAGATCATAGGCTTCATCAGCCACATACTTTGCAGGTGCCAGCGACCAGTCGGTGTGGTTGTCGGTGACGATAGTATACACGCCGAGTTTCTTTGCTTCGTTTATTATCTCGATCTCGACGGTAGTTGCGCCGAGTATCAGAAGTCTTTTACCTTTAAGATCCATTATAATACTCCTGTTTCTTCCAGCTTTTCAAGGATATATCCCATGTCCTCTCCGTCATACCGCTGATCAGTCGGTAAGGGGAGGATATTTTCTGCGTAGTTATATTCAAGACTGTTCTTGTCGCAGGTATCAAATACATCGCCCCATAAGGTCGGCACGAATATCTTCATCTGCTGGAGCTTTTTGCGTATCTCCGAACCGGTTTCGATATAGAGGGGATACATGAAACCGCCCTCGGGAACGGTGATATCCAGCTTATTAATTCCGTTCAGACTTTCGTGTAGAATCTTGAAATTCTCAGTCCTGCGGGATATGATGCGGTCGTAGTCGTAAGATCTCAGCAGGTCGTAAGTAAGCTTTGACATCTGCTTTATAGGTTCATCGGCGAAGAAATGGTTGTTATCCGATGATTCCTTGTAGAATTCACCTGCGTTCCTTTCATACCTGCCCAATATGTAATGTATGCGTTCAAAGGACTCATCACGCGGTATATCGCGGGTGAGTTTTTTTGCCGTATATAGGAAAGCACCGTCGGGCACGCCGAAATATTTACGGCAGGTATACAGAGTGGGTACGTCCTCGGCGGGACGCTGAAAATAACTCTGCGAATTATCAAAAATTACACGGCTGTACTTCTGCTTCAATGTTGAAACTTCATCGTTGGAAAGCTGTCCGTAGTAGTTGACGATATACAGCCATTCATCGGGTGCAAGGTCGCTGTCAATAATTGGTCTGAGGTCTTTACCGATGTGATAGAAGCTTACCTCGGTGCCGTATTTAAGGCAGACATTTCTGACCGAACTGCAAAGGAAATAAGGCAGTCGGATCTTTTTGATGCCTTCGGCTTCGATAAGGTACGCAAGGCAGTTTCTGCCGCAGTTAAGGGCTACAGCGCCCTCGTGGTAAACCGTGCCGAAGTAGTTTTCAAATTCGATATATCCGCCTATCTCTTTCATGTCAGTCAACCTTTACACTAATCCATTTTTCGGAATTATCCATCATATCAAGCATTTCTTCCATGCTGTCGAACTTCATCAGCAGTATGCCGAGGGTGGTGTTCGCACCTGTGAAAGTGGTGATCTTGTCACCGGGCTTTACGATGATATGATCTTCAACAATTTTCTTGCGGGCATTTTCGTCAATGTCGATGGACTTCAGTATGCCGCTTTTGTAGCTGTGTACAGCGTAATATGCGTAGAATGTGTCATAGGGGGACATCTTCACATCGCTGAGGGACATACCCATTGCCGCTTTAACAGCACACTCTACAAGGTCTACGCCTGTGCAGTACTTTATGATATCAGGGATATAATTTCCGCCGTCACGGGGTGCGACCTCCATGAGGTAGACGTTATAGTCCTTGTCGATACGCATATCGAAATTATATGTGGTTGTGCCCATATCAAGGAGAGTCAGCAGGCGCTGTATCTCGTTATGTATCTTGGTCTGTACATCATCAGGCATATTGTATGGGAAGCTTGCGGAAACTGGTACGAAAGGATTTTCGCACTTAGGGTCAAAATGGTCGTTGGCGAAACATCTGAAAACCAGTTTGCCGTCAATGGAAAGACCGTCGCCAGCTATCTGGTAGCCGAATTTTTCCACAAATTCTTCAACGATAATTTTATGACCTCTTGAAAAGGACATAGCATATTCAAGCTTTTCGGATATCTCGTCAGCAGTATCTATCCTGCCGACGCCCTTGCTGCCTGAAGAATCAACGGGCTTGACGATAACAGGGAAGCTGAACACGCCGCTGTTAAGGTCTTTTTCTGCGGAGGCTGTATCCTCGTAGCCCTTGGCTTTAGGGGTACAGAATCCGTTTTCAGCGAGGAATGCCCTGAATTTATCCTTATTGCAGAGGATATCTACCGAACGGTAGGGACTTCCCGGCAGACCCATCTTTTCAGCTACATATGCAGCCGTAGGTGCTGCAGGGTCGGAAGCGTAGGCGAGTACGCCGTCAACGTTTTCCTTCTTTGCAACTTCTAGCACGGCATCTTTATCAGTGGTGCTTACGAGATAGAATTTATCGGCAGCGTACTGACCGGGATTATCGGGAAGATAATCACAGAGAACAGTATAGCAGCCCAGACGCTTTGCAGTTTCTATCGCAACTACCTGCTGCGCTGAACCGCCTAGCAATAACAGCTTTTTCACTTTTTATTTCCTCTTTTCAAGATCTTATTTACAAATGTTAACAATACACTTGGACTTAATGAGTCTGCGCCCAAAAGACTATTCAATGGTTTCTTTACCATGTTGAATATGTAATCGAAGCATTCCAGTTTGAAAAATTTTGCCAGCGCTATATATGAGCCTACACCCAGAGGTATCTGCAAAAGCAGTGTGGGTACATCTTTAAGGTGCAGTAATGTTATTGAGTAAACCAGTGCGCCCATAATTGCAGCGATGCCCAGAGAGGGGAGTATGTCCTGCATCTGCTCTTTATAGCCGTAATTCAGCAGCTTCTTGTTAGGTGAAGCGTTCACAAAGCAGGAAAGTACTGTGGAGCAGCACTGACCGAGTACGATAGCCAGCGGGGTATTGAATGTAAGCAGGGTGAACAGAAGTATACATATTCCGTAGCCCTTCTTTATAACCTCCAGTTTGAGGAACATATCGCTTCTGCCCTGTGCGTTGATAGCTTGCAGATTGGCGGTATGTATTGGCCAGAACGCATATACGAAGCAGTATGCCTGCAAAAATGGTACGCAAGGCATCCACTCATTTCCAAGCAGGAAATGTATCATCGGTTTGGCTACCACTGCTATGCCCATACATACAGGAAATATCAGGAAGGAGCTTGTAACGATGGATCTTCGCATCATGCTTTTGATCTTGCTGTTATCGCCGTTATGTTTTGAAAGGGCGGGCAGCATTACGCTCTGGATAGAGCCGTTGATATTGTTTATGATAACATCGGGGAACTGCTTGCCTCGGTTACAGTATCCCAGTTGTTCTTCTTTGTATTTTTTACCGATTACCAGATTCTGGAGTTCGCGGTAGAGAACGTCTATAAGGGCAGAAACCAGAAGTTTCCAGCCGAATGAGAAGAGCAGTCTTACGCGGTCCCATTCAAGTACGCGCTTGGGTCTCCACTTAACGATCAGGAGGAGAAGTATACATACAGATACACGGCTTGAGAGCTGCTGTCCAACAAGAGCCCATACGCCGCAGCCATTCAACGCCATAACTATACCTATGGTACCGGATATTACTACCGAACCGAGGGTACAGTACATAAGCTCTTTGAAGCGCATCTCTCTTGCGACTTTGGCGTTCTGGATAGAGTTGAATGCACCGGGTATAAGTACCAGTGCCAGCACTCTCAGCAGGTTTTTGAGCTGGGGCATTTCATAGAATGTAGCGACAAAGGGCGCGATTAAAAACAGTACGCCGTAAAGTGCCACTGCTATAAACAGGCTGACATAGAATATGGAGGAGTAGTCATTTTCCTTGACATCCTTGCGCTGTATCAGTGCGGTGTTAAGACCGCTCTGCACAAACACCTGCGAAACGCTTATAAATATCGCCAGCATGGTGATCGTGCCGTACTTACCGGGTCCGAGTATCCTTGCGAGTACTAACTGAACAATAAAGGCGATTCCCTGATAGCCTGCACGTTCAAGAAATTTAAAAAACAAAGATTTGATAACTACCGATTTTTCTTTAGATTGATCTTTAGTCTCAATTCCTATTTCATCTTTTTCCAAACTCAAGTCTATTCTCCTTTTATCATCTGAAAATGTAATGGTTTGATCCTGACCAGCCGTAGATCATTACCCATACGAACCAATATGCGCCCATAAAGGCTATATAGCCCGCGTTTACACGAAGCTTGTCTTCTATCTTTCTGCGTCTGAAAGTTTTGGTGATAAGAGGTATTAGCAATAAAGTGAACATATCACAGTACAGCGATATTCTTATACCGTATATCGTCTTGAAGAACAGAAGTACATAGGTGTAGAAGATAAAACCTAAAACAGGCAGGAACTTGACGTGTACATCAACTTCCAGCTTGGTTTTTCTGATACAGTACAGCGGGATTATTATGAGCATCAGTCTGTATGCCCAGTCGAAGAAAACGTGTGTATTGAAACCGACTATTCGCAGATAAACGGTGGTATCCATGCTGAATACGGCTTCGATATTTTTAGCGTACTTTTCAGGCATCAGTGATAATGCCAGAAGAAGTCGGCATATGTGTTTCAGGTTTAAGATGACAAGTAGGCAGACTACCACGAAAGTGATCTTTGTTTCCTTATTGCTTTTGCCGTTAAGGAACATAGAAACAAATATGAAAACAAGTCCGAATACTGCCGAGAAGTGGAATGAGAATGCGACGAGGAAGCAGGCTACCATCTTGCGCGGTTTCTTTTCCTTCATGTATATGTAGAAAAGCATGACAAATACGGCTGAAACGCTCTGTTTCATAACGTTGAAGGAATTGTTGTAAAACAGGAACATATAAGCGCACATGGTCTGCCACATGGGAGTTGTGGCGCGGTATTTATACGCTATCAGGTATATCGGGGCTATTACCATAACCTCTGAGGTGAACAGAAAAGCACCCGCATCATCGGCGAATAACGATGTTATATACGCCAGCAGGGTATATCCGAAAGGCTCGGTAGTAAGTTCAAACGTTTCGGCTAAGGTAGATGTATTTGCAAGATCGAAAGTTCGAATGGCGTACATAAGAACGTCTCTTCCGACGGTATCTGCACGCATACCTGCAAGAAGCGACGGTATAAAGATCGCGAGGAATGAATAGAAGATACCCTGCCGTTTTTTGGTATCTATTTTTTTATCTGCCTTATAGGTAAACAAGCACGTAAGAGTGAAGACAGTAAGATATAGAATAGTACTTGCACTAATACTCATTAAAACTCTCCTATAATATTATTTATCTTAAAACGGTTTTCTGACGTATCCCGACCGCAGACGAGGATCATCCATGGTCGGCATACGTGAAAACCCGATATGGATTTTCACTTTTGAATGTCTATAATATTTATGTGCCGGGAGCGTTCTTACGATCTTTTTATCTTCTTTTTCAGATCGGTGATGAAAGGCATTTTGTCTTTTATCTCGTATTTCAGCCTTTCGTATGGGGTAAGTTCGTTGTATACCCCTGATGCCTTCATTCCTTTCAGGTCATTAAGGTGCTGATAGTAGATCAGTTCCTTACGTTTTATTATGTGTTCAATCTCACTGTGGTATTTGCCTTGGGTGAACTCGTCAAACTCTTTCAGCAGACCGCAGTGACGGTCGAAGAAATATTTTTTCAGTTTTTCGGGATCTGTTTTTATCGAACCCGCCGCAGATTTGGGATTGTTTGTGCGGTAGGCGCTCATTATCTCGTTGAAGTAATGGGCACAGCCGTCATAGGTGGTGACAAGTCTTACCACAAGATCGAGGGATGTGGAGAAATTCAGGATAGGACGGAGATTTTCTGTTCTGCCCACGATAGATGCGGTGGGAGTAAAGTCCAGCATTATCAGTTCGCCTACCGAGATATCTGTGCCCTCGGGTTTTTCTAGAGATTTGTAAAGCTTCTTGTCGTTCCACATTTTGCGTGGGTAGAAGGTTTTGAGGTAATTATCCTCGGTATCCACCACATTTGCATTATGGAAAGTCATATTACACTCGGGGTGCTTTTCGAGGTAGTCAACCTGCTTCTGAAGCTTGTGTTCATCGCACCAGTAATCGTCACCCTCGCAAATAGCATAATATTTGGTATCGATAGCGGGTATAACGTACTTCTGTACGATGTTTATGCCCTTGCTGTAACGGTTCTCTTCCTGAATGATAGTACGTATCTTATCGGGATACTTCTGTGCAAACTCTTCAATGATAGCTATGGAGCCGTCGGTCGAACAGTCATCATGGACAAGCACCGAGTATTCAAAATCCGTTTTTTGTGTGCAGATGCTCCCCAGACATTTTCTAAGCCATTTTTCGTGATTGAAGCTTACGATGCAAACCGTTACGATGGCAGCCATTTACTATATCTCTCCTTTATAATCTGTATCCGTCAGCCACGCCTTTGAACATACTTTTCAGCTTATGGAATTTATCGTCCTCGTAAAGCAGTGTCTGGATCATTCTTTTTACCACTCTTACATCAGACTTGATACCAAGTTTATACTTGCGTTTCAGGTAGATGCTGTTGCGAACCCAGTAGTATTTTCTGAGAGGGGAGTGGTTGAAGATGATGATATTTTTTCCGAAGAATTTTTTTGAAGTGCTTCTTCCGACTTCGTGGAGGAAGCCTGTGTAATTCAGTCTGATTATCTTGTAGCCGTTCCTTGTGAGGGCGTAGCAGATATCGTAATCCACCATATCGATGAACAGTTTTTCATCAAAACCGCCCACGGCTTTGATGCACTTTACGTTATTGAACGCACCCGAGGTTATACAAAAACCGACTTTTTCGTACTCCTGTGTCATACCGAAATCGACTTCAACGCTTCGGTCTTTGTACTTTGAGGTTATTATACCAATGTTATCCTTGGCACGTTTTGCGAACCTGTCGTATGTTTCGATGATATCGGGTTCACAGACGGTATCCTGATCGAGGGTCAGCACCCATTCCTCACCAAGTTCGTCAGCTTTGTCGATGATCTGATCGAGGGCTTTTGCTATGCCGTAGTTATCATCGTTCCTCACATAAGTGATATTATCGTATTTTGCGGTAAGTTCAGCTATCTCGTCGATATTTTTTGAACCGTTATCGATGAGTATCAGTTCACTCACCTGTGGTGCGATAGCCGAGATATTTTCTTCCAGCCTGTTTATATCGGGATTATAAAGCACTATCCCTGCGGCATGAGCCATAGTTCAAACCACCCTTTGAAAGATCATTTTTTATATTCTGCGAGGAATCCATCATAGAATTTTTCACGCTTTTTGATGAGTTTTTCTCTGCTGAATTCGCAGGACTTGGCAAAATTCTTTTTTGCCAGCTTTTCAAGATCGGTACCAAGTACGCGCTTTACCGCTTTTACTACCTCATCGGTACTGCCCTTTCTGAAAAGGCAGATCTTCGGGATAAGTTCGGGTATTCCTGCGATGCTTGTTCCGATAACGGGACAGCCGCGGCTCATAGCCTCGATAACGGCTCTGGGCAGACCCTCCTGCTTGCTGGGCTGTACGTAGAGATCAAGCGAATCATAATATTCGGGCATTTTATCTGCCGAAAGATTTCCCACGAATTTTACTTTGCTTTCAACGCCAAGTTCCTTGGCAAGGTCGCGGAGGAAATAGTCATGTTTTGCGCCGTTGTATCCGCCTGCAAGGCGATATTCCACATCGTAGCCCATATCTGTAAGGGGCTTGATGGCGCGTATAACGTATTCCTGACCTTTATAGCGGGTATCAAGTGCGGCAGCAGTACCAAGCACAAGCTTTTTCTTTGCATCGAAGCTTTTCAGCTTTTCAAGGCGCTTTTCCAGTGTAGCTTTCTGCGGTTCGTCGATAACGACATTTGAACAGCTTACTGTCTTGCCCTTGGTGGGGTAGCGCCTTTGCAGAAACTGCCCTGTAACGTAGTAAACGTACTTAGCATCACCGATTATGCTGCGGGTCTTCCAGTACATATAAGGTGCAACTGCCTTGCCCAGCAGACCGTGGTTCCAGTAGCTGTCCCATGAACAGCCAACGCTTTCAACTATATAGGGCTTGTTGTACTTTTTGATATACTTTACTGCCAGCTGTGCGATGGAGCTCTGTGTCCTCAGTACGAAGTAATCGTTCTCCCTTACGCACTTTTCAACTATCTTCTCAGCCTTGGGCTTATTTTTCAGTATAGTCTTCGGGCTTTTGAAGTTCGGCACGCTTATGACCTTTATCTGCGGCGGCACAAGTGTGAATGTCTTGCCCTCCACGGGCTTTGTGCGTATCATGAACGTTATTTCGTCTGCAAGATACGAATATCTCTCGTAAAGTTCATGGTAGGCAAATTCGTAGTAATTGCCGTCTTTATCGTAAAACAGAGGTCCATCGTGTATAAAAACCAGTTTCATTTAAAGTAACTCCTTTTTGCGGGGCTTTATTCGGTGAGCATTTTGTGCCATGCTTCGAGATTTCGGTCAAATGAGAAATTCTCCTCCCATTTTTCCATAGAAGCCCTGCTAAAGTTTTTCCATTTTTCTATATCGACTGAAAGCTGCATAACAGCATCAGCCCAGTCGTCGGTATCATCTTTATCGTCAACAAGGATACCTGTTTCGTTATTTATAACCACATTGCTGTTGAATCCCACATCGGAAGCAATTGAGGGAAGTCCCGTTGCCATATACTGCACCAGCTTGAATCCGCCTTTGCCCAGCGAACGCTTGATGTTCAGCAGAGGCATTATGCCGATATGAGCTTTGAGCATCTCTGCGGGGACGATATCTCTTGCCCAGAGTATATTTTCTATTTTAAGATACTTAGTTTCATGTTCCAGCGGGAGATTGCATATCACCGTCAGAGTGACGGTCTTGCCCGTCTTTTCCTTGACAGCTTTAGCCGCCTTGTCAAGTGCGGGAACAACGTTCCTTATATGCTTCAGTCCCGAAGATGAACCTACCCACAGGATATTCACCTTTTCATTGTATAAAGCTTCTCTCTGACTGTTTACGGTAGCCTTGTCCTTAACGGGGAGGTCGCCGTCGGTAGTCGGCAGGAAAGAGGTTATCTCTTTGCAGCGTTTGTTCAGCATTTTTTTCAGGTATTCGCTTGTTACGATGATATGGTCGCTGTGCTTCTGCAAAAGCCTTGCTTCGGCTTTGGTTATCTCGTTTATGCCGAATATATCGTCATCATAATCCCATATTACCTTTGAATTTTTGAGGATATGCTCATACATAAGGCTTATGGGAAAAACGCAGACCTTCGGCACTGCTGCGCGGGAAATCACGATGATATCGGGCTTGGATATCATATCCGCGGCGAAGTTACGGAAGTTCCTGAAAAATATCATCAGGTGGTACTGTATCTTGCAGATGAGGGTCGGAGAATTTGAGTATTTTCTGAACATCTTATCTGTAACGGTAAATCTGTTCGTTACTCTGGCGTCCTTTATCTTTTCAGTATACTGTAAGATCCTGTAATAGCTTGCCGCATGGGTGAAGCCTCTTGTATATACCGAAATTTTTTTCATTTCACCATGCCTCCGATTGTTCAGCTTTTAGCACCTTTCGTACTCTGGCGCTTTCTCATGCTTTTTTTATAGATCTTCAGAAGTCCCATATTATACATTACGGGACGTATCTTCCGCTTTATCCTGTTTTTCAGTTTAAAGGTAGATGGGAAGTATTTTCTTTGCAGGGCGCCCATCGACATATTATCGAGGTCACCGAACATTTCTTCCCTGCGGGGATTTGGCTTGGCAGAAGTTACCATCATGCCGCCGTTTATCGCGCTGTCTTTATCAAAATCCAGCGGTTCGATATCCAGATATTTTTTGATCTCTTCAAATGCGGCAGCGGCTTTCTCGTTGTTCACGAGAACCTGCGAAACGCCGATACCGTCATCCATTCTGGGTGCGGCACCGCTTACATACCAGTAATCGCCTGCTGTAAAGCTGCTGCGTCTGTGTTTGCCCTTGGACTGGCAGTTATAGCAGGAGGGTCTTGATATCATCTCCTTGCTGTAAAACTGGAGCATAGGGTCAACATCGTAGGGCTCGTCATACTCGGAACCGTCGCTGTAAACCACTCTCATGGTCGTACTGCCGTAGCCGTAGGTCTTTTCACGGAATCTGACCTCACGGATATCCTTGCCGCTCTTCTTTTTATGCCAGAAGAGGTACTTCTTCCAGAATTTAGGAGATGGAACGCCCTTGCAGATTATATCCATAGTATAGAGACCGGCAGGGTCTTCACCCAGATAATTCAGCAGAGCCTCAACCTGACATGGAGTGCCCGAGAACAGCACTTTTCTGCCGTCTTTAAGGAATTCCTTGACCTTTCGGTAATTATGTCCCACTTCGCTCTGTACATACTTCGATCTGTTGAATCTTTTGATATCCTTTAAATTTTCGATGTAGCTGTGTCTTACATGGAAATTCTCATCGAATCCCACGCCGAAAACAACACCGCCCTCGCTGAGGACATATTTAGCTGCCGCTGCAAAAAATCCGCCCGAAGTCGAGGTTTTCCGCAGTTCCTTGCTCTTGTTCCTTACAAGATAGGCTTTCGGCTTGTTAGTCGGGGTATCCTCATTAAGAACAGGACATACCTTCACGCATTTATTACATTCAACGCACAGCACCTCGCATACCTCGGGGTATAAAAAGCCGTCCTTGTCGGGGGTCATTTTTATACAGTCCCTGGGACAGCTGTTCATACAGGCGCTGCAGCCGCAGCAGTCTTTTTTGACACGCTCTGAAATATTCATAGTTTGATCCTCCGGGCTTGATCTCACGATCAGTTTTTAAGTGAGTCTGAAAGATAGTTCCAGGAATATTTTCTTAATTTGTTGATATTTTCAGTCACTTTATCATAGTTAATGCTTTCGGTAATGAACCTGTCCTCCCAGACATCGTTCACTACACGGTCTTTCATTCCTGCGATGGAAAGCAGAGATTCAAGACGGGAGAATGTATCCTTGCTGCTGTCGGCGCTGTGACGCCTGAACACCATCACGTTTTTACGGTAAATAATGGAAAATACTGTGCCGTGATAGGAATCTGTACATACATACTCAGCATTTTTTATAGCGCTTACAAAATGCGAGGGATCGGGATTATCCACGAACTTCGCATTGAGTTTATTGTCATACTCCGATATCTCGCCGAAAAACGGCATCATTACGATAGGCAGACCTGTCTTTTCAGCCAGTTTCAGCACACACTCACGGGGTTCTCTTCTGTTGCCAAGAAAATAGCAGAAGATATATTTGCCTTCGGCTACGGGCTTTTCAGGCTGGATATCATCCCATTCCTCTGCCTTGAAAAGCAGGGTGGGGTCGCATACCACGGGAACCTTTTTGCCTGTAAGCTGTTTTACGATGACTGCTCCTCTTTTCTCTCGGACAGAGATATGATCGAACTTGTCTAAGAATTTTTTGTAGAAATCACGCAGCAACGCGGGAACTTCGGAAACACCGAAGCTTGGGGCATAAGCGACGCGCTTTGTCCCCGAGCTCAGCCAGTTGAGGGTATAAAAATCCGAACCGCTGTTGATGGGGTTCCATACCTGGTCACTGCCAAGCACAGCCATACTGTACTTGCCTGCGGCTTTTTTCAGCTGATCGTATCCAACATACTTGGGCGAAGCTGTCATATACTTATCAACGAACTTATCGAACGCCTTGTTGCGCCTGCTGATGAGTTCGCCGTTCTTTTTCTGGAAAAACTTTCTTTTTACAAAAGACCATCTTTCCGCCATTATAGACGGGATAAGCAGCTGGATAAGATATTTGTAGGCTGTCTTTTTGGTCTTTACGTATTTGATATACTCGTTGTCATAACCGAGTTTAGTAACAGCCTTCTGTGTTGCGTATGACTGCAATACGCTGCCAAAATTCCTTATATTCGGGCATACGACAACAGCAACTTTTTTCATAGCGGTCCTCCCGGATCATTCTTTAATTTTTGATTTGGCAGATATCTGCCGTGAAGATTCAAAAACCCATACTTTTAAAATTATACCAAATTAAATTATACCAAATTTTAATAAAGTTTTTCAAGTGATAAACATTAAAATTTCATGAACTTCAAATAAGTCGTGATCAAAAGGTTTTTAATTTAACATAAAAAACCGGTGCAAAATCACAGCGGACTTGCACCGGATCGATTTCAGACTCAGGAATTGCCGATCTTGAATACGAACAAAACAGTCTTTATAATAATACCAATATCCACCAGAACAGAACGCTCGCGTATGTACTTTCTGTCAAGCTCTATCTGCTCTTCTATTGTGAGTGAGTTCTTACCGCCGATCTGCCAGTAGCAGGAGAGACCGGGTGTTACCAGAAGCCTGTCATCGGGAAGATTTGCCTGCTCTCTGGGAATAAAGGGTCTGGGTCCTATGATCGACATCTCACCTTTAAGGATATTGATGAGCTGAGGAAGCTCGTCGATGGAGGTCTTTCTGATGAAATGACCTATCTTGGTGATGCGGGGGTCGTTCTTCATTTTGAAGGTAGCGCCCTTGCATTCGTCCTTAGCCAGGAGTTCCTCGAGCTTTTTATCAGCTTTTTTATACATTGAACGGAATTTGTAGATCTTGAATGTCTTGCCGTTTCTTCCAACTCTGTCCTGCATATACAGAGGACTGCCGAAGTCATCTATTACTATAAGTGCCATGACTATCAGCATGAGAGGTGAAAGCACAATGAGTGCCATCAGGGAACATACGATGTCGAACGCCCTTTTGATTGTCTCATATACAGGTTTGCTTTTATAACGTAACCCCGGTGTAACAGTGATTTCTCTTTCCTGCAGCGCTTGCTCACTGTAAGATGTAATTTCGATGTTGCTTGTCAGTATGCTTGTATCTGTTTGTACATTTAAATTCATCATTTCGATCTCCCCATTTTCAATAAATCTCAAGGTTATTTCTTCCGGCGTAATTAGCCTGCTTACGAATGATGTGCTTTGACATAAGACCCGAGCCATATTATCGATGACCCTGCGCTGATGAAACGATCTTAAAAGATGAAGAAAAATACTATAAGCTGAGATTACATCTTTAATATAATACTGATCGTTCTTCAAGTTGGAAAACGGCTTAATTAAGCAATGTTTGCAGCCTGATCCGAGGATCGTAGGTTGCTTTTTGTTAAATGTATTTTTGTTAAATATATTATATCACGCAAAAAGTCAAAAGTCAACAATTTTAATCTTTTTCATCACTATAAATAATATACACAGCATTTTTTTAGTACAATTTCAGGATTATAGATATACTTAAACGTGTTGAAACGAATTGTGCACAAATTTAATGAATTTAAAACTAATTTACCGAACCGATGACGGAAATATATGTAAAAAAGCACCTAAAATCGCGCTTTTACTTGATAATTGATATAGTTAAATATGAAACTGAATAGTAGTATTGTCGCATAGGGTAATATATTTATATAGCAAAATGTGGAAATTGTGTTTTTGATATCTGAATTAGTTAAATTTGGCAATGTTATTAAACGTGAGTTCCTTGACATATTAGACAAAATGCAGTACAATAATAAATATATAATATATGTAATTTATTTGATTCCCTGCAAGTGACGTATCGATGTACTTGCAGGAAACGAATGGTTATTTATGTAAACGATATCACAACCCTATAATATTAAAGGTATGCGCGGTGGTGCGCGCGTTCACAATTTCAGGTGTAGTATCGTAAAGTTAGCTCGTTATTGATATAAGGTGAATGGATAATAACGGCTGAACGGGGGATATGGAATGAATATAATCTTACTTTCCGGCGGAAGCGGAAAAAGGCTTTGGCCGCTGTCAAATGATGTTCAAAGCAAACAGTTCATTCGTCTTTTTAAAAATGATGATGACGAATATGAGTCGATGCTTCAGAGGGTGTACCGTCAGATAACATCGGTAAGTGATGCAAGCATAACTATTGCAACATCACGTTCACAGGTCAGCGCTATCAGGAATCAGCTCAGTGATAAGGTATCTATATGCATAGAACCTTGCAGACGTGACACTTTTCCTGCAATAGCACTTGCATCGGCATTTCTTCATGATGTGCAGAAAGTTGACAGGGAAGAGTGCGTGATAGTCTGCCCTGTTGACCCTTATGTTGATAACAGTTATTATGAGTGCGTAAAATCGCTGGAAGCTCATGTTAAAAAAGGCGATACTAATCTTACGCTGATGGGAATTGAACCTACTTATCCCTCGGATAAGTACGGCTATATCATACCCGAGGCAAAAGATACTGTCAGCGCAGTAAGATGCTTCAAGGAAAAGCCTGATAAAGAAACTGCGGCGGAATACCTGAAACAGGGTGCGCTGTGGAATGCGGGCGTATTCGCATTCAAACTGGGTTACCTTATCGATAAGGTACAGGAGGTAACAGGTTATACCGCTTATGATGACCTTCTTGAAAATTATGAGACACTTCAAAAGATATCCTTTGACTACGCAGTAGTTGAAAAGGAAAGTTCCATAAAGGCAGTACGCTATTCGGGCAACTGGAAAGACGTCGGCACCTGGAATATGATGGCTGAGGTCATGGCTGACGCTACAAAGGGCGATGTCACCCTTGATGATACCTGCGAAAATACTCAGGTAGTCAATGAACTGGGCATACCAGTGCTTTGCATGGGCTGTCACGATATGGTGATAGCTGTCAGCGGCGACGGCATACTGGTCTCCGATAAAGAACGCAGCGGATATATGAAGCCCTATGTTGAGAAAATTGCGTGTGATATCCATTTTGCGGAGAAATCCTGGGGAACTTACACCGTTATCGATACCGCACCCGAGGCTATGACCGTCAGGATAAAGCTTTTTGCGGGAAACAATATGAATTATCACAGCCACAACTTCCGCGATGAAGTGTGGACGATAATCTCGGGCGAGGGCAGAGTTGTGATCGACGACAAGGTGATACCCGTTAAGCAGGGTGATACCGTGAACGCTAAAGCGGGTGTAAAGCATATGATCATCGCTGATACGGATATGAGCATCATCGAGGTACAGATGGGCAAGGAGATCAGCAGAAAAGATAAGATCATATACGAAACTGAATATGGTAAGGGCAGGAAGAAATGAGCGGCAACAATGAAAATAATTACGGATGGATATCTACCCTGAGAGGATTTGCGGCACTGCTAGTGTTTGCGGCGCATCTGCCGATACCGTGGCCTCATTATCTGGTAGGTTTTGCCATCGGCAGGGCAGGCGTTGCCATATTCTTCCTTATCATGGGATATCTGGCAGTGCAGGCAAGGCAGAAAAGGACGAGAAAACAGTATCTGTTCAACCGCTTTGTGAGAATGTACCCTGTTTTCTGGCTGATACTGATCGCTACATACATCGTGAAGATAATCGCGTGGAAAGCAAGTTTCTTCGGGCACCTTAAAGACCTGTTGTTCAATGCGACTTTGTTCAATGATTTTCTCGGGTCGGGCTGTATCATCGGTACAAGCTGGATGATGCCCATACAGGTGGTATTCTTTGTGATACTGGCGGTTCTTTCGGTGGATTTCTTTGAATACATAAGCGGAGACATGATGGAGAAGATATTCATCGCGGGCGGCGGAATTACGGTGTTTATCTCACTGCTGAGATTTATCACAGGCAAGCCTTTACCGACGGCATTCGGATTGCTGCTGCTGCTGGGATTGATAGGCATACAGTACCATGAATACGGTGATATCCGCAGCATTTCCAAATATCTGGAAATATTCGCGATCGCATTTGTACCCAGCGTTATCCTTTCGTACAAATGGGAAGCTATCGGATATATTGTGGCGTATGCGGCAGGAATTGCGCTGTTTGTTCTTGCAGACGAGCACAAGGTATCATCTGAGGCGATGAACAAACTTGGAAGCGTGGGATTCTCCTTCTTCCTTGTGTCGGATATACCCCATATAATACTTGAGAAAATTATACCTATGAATTATTTCGTTGGTACGGTGATATTTATCATCATAAAATTCGCGGCTAGTCTGGGTCTGGCTTATTTGCTGACAATGTATGTTGAAAAGCCCATGCTCAAAAAAGCGAAAGCCATCGAGATGTCGATGAAATAATTAAAGTTGAGGCTTTGAACAATGAAAAAGATCTTACATATTTCAAAATACTATTATCCCTTTATAGGCGGAGTTGAGGAGGTCGCGGCTGACATAACTCTTGCACTGAGAGGGGAGGACTATGAGCAGAAGATCATCTGCTTCAATGAGGATTCTACCACGGACGGCGTGACTACCCACAGGGGCGAAACTGTTCACGATAATTTTGACGGTGTTGAAGTAATTCGCTGCGGTTCGGTGGCAAAAGTGGCTTCACAGGCGCTTTCGGTGACTTATTATAAGGAACTCAAAAACGTTATGGAAAGCTACAAGCCCGATATCATCGTGTTCCACTATCCCAACCCCTTTGTATCTGAACTTCTTCTCAGATACAAAAAGCAGGATTTCAAGCTTGTAATTTACTGGCATCTGGATATCACCAAGCAGAAAGTCCTCTCAAAGCTGTTCTATAAACAGAACATCGATCTGCTCGAAAGGGCTGACTTGATAGTTGCAACAAGCCCGAATTACATAAAGGGAAGTCCTTTCCTGAGACGTTTCAAGGACAAGTGTACGGTAATTCCGAACTGCATCAACAACGAACGTCTGAAAGTTACACCCGAGATCGAGGAACTTGCGGCGAAGATACGCAACAAGTACAAGGGCAAGACCATCTGTTTCGGTCTGGGCAGACATATCCCTTATAAGGGCTTTATAAAACTGGTTGAAGCCAGCCGTTATCTTGATGATAAGTTTGCTATCCTTATCGGCGGCAAGGGCGAACTGACCGGTATGCTGATGAAAGAAGCGTCAGGCGACAGCAAGGTGCATTTTCTTGGAAAGATCAGCGACAGCGAACTTATCGCCTGCCTGATGGCTTGTGATATCTTCTGTTTCCCCTCGGTAACAAAGAACGAAGCTTTCGGTATTGCACTTGCAGAGGGTATGTACTTTGGCAAACCTGCGGTGACTTTCACTATTCCCGGCAGTGGTGTTAACTATGTTAATGTCAAGGACGTAACAGGTCTTGAGTGTCCGAACTCCGACAGCAAGGCTTATGCAGAAGCTCTCGAAAAACTGGCGGCAGATCCCGAACTCAGAAACAAACTGGGCAGTGCGGGCAGAGAAAGAGTGCTTGATAAGTTCACCTATGATATCTTTGCTGAGAATATCAAGAAAATGATCAAGGAACTTTGATACAGTATATTAAAACGAATGGCATCTTTTGCGAGATGTCATTCGTTTATTTTGTTCGTTATAAATTCTGAAACAAAAAAACGACAGCCTCCGAAGAAGCTGCCGTTTTTATCATGATCAAATTCGCTTGTATCGAATTACTTAACAGTAACAGTAATAGCGTTCTTGATAGCACCGTTGGTATCCCACTTACCGTTAACTCTTGCAGCAACTGCAACCTGGTAGGTCATGCCGGGAGTCAGGTTCTTAGGAGTGATGTAGCTGTTGGTTGTGATGTTGGAAGTCTGAACTCTCCACTTACCAGCCAGCTTAACAGCAATGCCGTATCTGTCAGCGCCCTTTACCTTGTCCCAAACGAACTGGATCTGGTGATACTGAGCGTTGGTAACAGCTCTGAAGTTCTGAGGAACAGTATCGGTAGTGCTGGAAGAACCAACTACTGCGGAAGCAGTGTTGACGCCGTATACGCGGTTACCGCTGATGGTGTCGCCTGTCAGTGTGGGCTTGTCGATAACCATAGTTATCTTGGAACCGTTGTAGGTAGCGCCGCTCTTAACCTTCAGCTTGAGTGTACCCAGCAGGTTGTTGGAGCTGAGTGTTGCGGGAGAAGTTGCATTGAGGAATGCGTTGGTGTATACGCCGTTAGCGAAGCTGTCCAGACCCTCCAGACCGCTTACAGCGAAACTGAAGCTTGCGCCGTCGAATACGTTCTTGTCTACGCTCACGTTTATAGTACCAGCAGAGATCTGTCTGTTGGTCAGGTTGCTGAGGTATACGGGAACGTTAACGTATGTTGCACCATTTGAAGTTGAAGTAGAAGTGTCGCCCAGCTGCAGATTAGCCTTAGCGCTGCAAACTGTTCTCATAGGAAGCTGAGTCTTCTCGCCTGTAGCCTTGTTTACCTTTACAGCGTAGATGTGAGCACCGTCCATAGCAGTAGTCATGTTAACTGTGATAGACTGTGTGGTGTAAGGCAGCTTGGACCAGGTGAACTGGTTGTGCAGGTTTGTACCTGTTGCTTTGCCAGTGCTGTAGTACCACTCATAAGTGAAACCATCAGTACCGTACTGCTTATCTTCCTGACCGAGAGTGACCTTCATTGTGAAGGAACTTCCTACTGCACAGTACAGGTCTGTTGTTAAAAATGTGCCGGAGTACTCGAAATCGCTGATCTCAGCTGCGCTTGCTGCAATAACATTGCCTGCATTTGCGAATGTTGCGGGAACAAAACCTGCAGCGGTAGAACCCATGATAGCTACTGCTGAAAGAGTTGCTGCGCATTTGCTTACAACTTTTTTCATGTTCATCAAAAAAACCTCCATATTAATTTAGTTTTCCGTCAAGCAATATCGGATCAACACGCAGTTTTTTGTGAAAACTGCCAATCCTATAAAGCCTATTACCCCTTTGATCCGATTTCTTAACTTATTTAATTATATCATATCATCTATACGCTTGCAATAGTTAAAATAAATAAATATTTTGGTCGGCGTTTATCACATTAGTATAATTATATAAGATATAACAATTTGTATACAATACAACTTTTATTTCGCTATTTTTGGGACGTTTAGTATATTTTGAATAAGATAATATTCTTATATAACATTGTTGATATCCTATGCGACATTTTTGATATATAAACAGAAAACCGACTGCTCCAAGGAAAACTGTTGTTCCGAGTTAGTGATTTTATACTTATACTATAATAATACTTAACAGTAACGGTAATAGTGTTCTTGATATCACCGTTGACACTTGTCTCAAACGAACTGTGTTTGATGATAATATGAGTTGGTGACTGCTCTCAGGTTTGCGGGAACGATATTTAAAATGTCGGAAGATGCCCATGTCAATGCCGTCCCTTTCTGAAAAAAGACTGCTTTTTGCGGTAATAAATCCTTTTCGCTTCTTGACTAACCCCATTATAACATCATTTGCAGGCGTTTTCGACGGACATTTTACACGAAAAGATTATGGGCAATTTATTAACATGATGCAAGGGACAAAAAAATTAACTAATGTTTAAGTTGTTGCTTTGGTCAGCTCCGATAATTGTTTTCGAAATTATGCCTGTTTCGCGTAGAATTAAGTAAAAATTAATTTGATGATTGGACTAATTTGATGTATGATAAGTGTTGCCGGCTGATTCTAAAAATTATAGTATTTTAATGTTTTGATTTTTGATATGATGTATTGAATGTCCGGTATAACATACGAAAATGCACTTGATGTCGTAATTTCGAACATCTGAACTTTGAGATTGTGTGATAAAATATCAGAAAGTTAAGCTTCTGATCCTATTTCAGATAGTTATACAAAATACCGAAAATGAGATTGATGATTTCGGAAAATTTGTTGTGCTGATATAATTTAAAATGACGTAAATTTAACTATTCTTATTCACCTACTGTTCATTTACCTTGTTAAGCAAGTTAATATTACTGCATTTAGCTGATTTTCAGTTTCAAATTGATATAAAAACGGCGAGAATTCATTCTATCTTAACAAGTGAGATTTGACATAGACGTTAAAAAATAGTATAATATAAATGATAATTGTTTGTACGGCGAGCTGTGTTTCAGATCGTCGCGTGTTCGGGGCTGATTTTCTCAGCCGATGATTATACATTATTAATTGGGAGTGAACGAAATGAAAGGTATCATTCTTGCCGGAGGTTCCGGCACCAGGCTTTATCCGCTTACAATGGTCACATCAAAACAGCTTCTGCCTGTTTATGATAAGCCCATGGTCTATTACCCCTTGTCAACACTTATGCTGGCGGGCATAAAGGATATACTCATAATATCCACCCCCACCGATCTGCCGAATTTTGAAAGACTTCTCGGGGACGGTTCGGAATACGGCATCAATTTATCCTACAAAGTACAGCCGTCACCTGACGGACTGGCACAGGCGTTCATTCTCGGTGAGGAGTTCATCGGCGATGATGCCTGCGCTATGGTGCTGGGCGATAATATATTCTACGGCAACGGCTTTGGCAGACTTCTTCGTGAGGCTGTTGAGGACGCTGAGGATAACAAGAGGGCGACGGTATTCGGCTACTATGTCCCCGACCCCGAGCGTTTCGGCGTAGTGGAATTCGATGAAAACGGAAAGGCTGTATCTATTGAGGAAAAGCCGAAAGAGCCTAAATCCAACTATGCAGTGACAGGTCTTTACTTCTATCCGAAGGGCGTTTCTGCAAGAGCAAATGCTGTTAAGCCTTCTGCACGCGGTGAACTGGAAATAACCACACTCAACGAGATGTACCTCGATGACGGTCTGCTGGATGTTCAGCTTCTGGGGCGGGGCTTTGCTTGGCTTGATACAGGCACGATGGACAGCCTTGCGGAAGCAACAAACTTCGTGCAGATGGTACAGACACGTCAGGGAATCGAAATATCCGCCCCCGAAGAGATAGCCTTCATCAATGGCTGGATAGACAGGGACGGACTTATGAAATCTGCCGAGAAGTACGGCAAATCTCCCTATGGCGCACACCTGAAAAAGGTGGCTGAGGGGAAGATAAAATACTAAGGAGCTTTTAAGATGGGTAATTTTACTTTCAACGAGACTAAGCTAAAAGGCGTTTATATAATCGACGTCAAGACCTACGGTGACAACCGCGGCTACTTTATGGAGACCTATAAAGAGGACGATTTCAAAGCGGCGGGTCTTGATTACAAATTTGTTCAGGATAACCAGTCCAGTTCACGCAAGGGCGTGCTCAGGGGACTTCACTTCCAGAAGACCTATCCTCAGGCAAAGCTTGTGCGCGTGCTGAAAGGCGAGGTATTTGACGTTGCTGTTGACCTGAGAAAGGGAAGCGAGACCTACGGACAGTGGGTAGGCGCGGTGCTTTCAGAGGAAAACAAGCGTCAGTTCATGATACCCCGCGGATTTGCCCACGGTTTTCTTGTACTGAGCGATTACGCCGAGTTTGCGTATAAATGCGACGACGTTTACCACCCCGAGGACGAGGGCGGTATCATGTGGAATGACCCTGCCATCGGTATAGAATGGCCTGAAGCAGGCGAACTGATACTCAGTGAAAAGGACAAAGTTCACCCATCACTGGCAGAATCCAAGATTGAATTTTAAGGAGAATCGATATGACTATTTTTGTAACAGGCGGCGCAGGATTTATCGGCTCGAACTTCGTTTTCCATATGCTGGATACTTATCCTGAATACCGCATTGTGTGCCTTGATAAGTTGACCTATGCAGGCAACCTCAGCACACTTGAACCCGTTATGCAGAACCCGAATTTCAGATTCGTTAAGATAGACATCTGCGACCGTGAAGCTATATACAAGCTGTTCGAGGAAGAAAAGCCCGATATCGTTGTTAATTTCGCGGCTGAATCTCACGTTGACCGTTCCATCGAGAACCCCGAGATATTTCTCCAGACCAACATTCTCGGTACTCAGGTTCTTATGGACGCTTGCAGAAAGTACGGTATCCAGAGATATCATCAGGTTTCCACCGATGAAGTTTACGGCGACCTGCCTCTCGACAGACCCGACCTGTTCTTCACCGAGGAAACACCTATACATACATCTTCACCCTATTCTTCCTCAAAGGCTGGAGCTGACCTGCTGGTAATGGCTTACCACAGAACTTACGGTCTGCCTGTGACAATTTCGAGATGTTCAAACAACTACGGTCCCTATCACTTCCCCGAGAAGCTGATACCCCTTATGATAGCAAACGCGCTGGCTGACAAGCCCCTGCCTGTATACGGCGAGGGTCTGAATGTCCGTGACTGGCTGTATGTTGAAGATCACTGCCGTGCTATCGACCTGATAATCCATAAGGGCAAGGTTGGCGAAGTTTACAACGTCGGTGGACACAACGAGATGAAGAACATCGACATCGTCAAGCTGATATGCAAGGAACTGGGCAAGCCCGAAAGCCTTATCACCCACGTTGAGGACAGAAAGGGTCACGATATGCGCTACGCTATCGACCCCACAAAGATACACAACGAACTGGGCTGGCTGCCCGAGACCAAGTTCGCGGACGGTATCAAGAAGACTATTGACTGGTACCTGAACAACCGTGAATGGTGGGAAACAATAATCAGCGGAGAATACCAGAACTACTACGAGAAAATGTACGGTAATCGTGCGGAGGTCTGAAGATGTCCGCAAAGCGCAATTATTCAACGGACTTGCTTCGTTGTATACTGATGATAATGATAACTGCGCATCACATCATCGTCCATACATTAAATCTCAAAGTGCTTGGTTCAGGCAATGTGAAACCCGATCAGTTCGATTTTTCACTGTTCATGCTGAACTCATTGTGCATAATAGCTGTTAATGCGTTTTTCTTTATAAGCGGTTATTATTCCATAAAACTTAAAGGTAAAAAAATAGTCTTGCTGTACGTCGAGATGATGTTCTACTTGTTCATCTGGTACCTTGTCATGCTATTTACAAAACAGTTCACGCTGATGTCGGGGCAATCGCTGAAATATCTGGTGAATGTGGCGTTCCCGATATCTACGTACTGGTTCATGGGCGCATATTTTCTGCTTTGTATCCTTGCGCCCTTCGTCAATGAATTTATAGATTCACTTGATGCTGAAAAGCAGAAAAAACTGCTGATTACGCTTAGCGTGGTCGCAGTGATCTACGGTTTTGTTTTCGACTGGGACGGCATCGGAAGAGGTCATACATTCCTGCACGGACTGTATATGTATTTTCTTGGTATGCTGTGCAGAAAGAACAGTGATAAGCTGCCAAAAAGCAAGCTGTTATACCTTGGCATCTATCTGGCATCATCGGCAGCCGTGGCATTTGCGGCATTCGTGATGTACAGGCGTTCACATTCGGTGCTGTCATGGTATATTTACAGCTACAACGACCCGCTGATAGTTATCGGTGCGGTATCTCTTTGTCTGCTGTTTATCTTCTGGGATTCCTACAGTTCTGTGGCAGAATTTTCCAGCAGGATATCGAAATATGTGCTTGCCGTCTATCTTATAACGGTAAACCCGACCTATGTTTTTTATCCCGTAAAGAAATTCATTGAAGTGCACAACGGTCAGGTCGTTGTGATATCTTCGATAATAGTATACTCGGTAGCATTGTTTGCTGTCTGCATACTGCTGGATTATCTCAGGGAAAAACTGTTTTCATTTATAGGCAGAATACTTCGTTTGGAGGATATATATGAACGTATTTGTGACTGGTATTGGTGGTCAACTCGGTTATGATGTAATGAACGAACTGACAAAGCGCGGTCATAAGGCTGTCGGTTCGGATATACTTGATAGTGTTCCGCAGGATTTTGAGTACATAAAACTTGATATTACTGACCCCGCGGCTGTTGAAAAAGTGCTTTCCGAAGTCAATCCCGATGTTGTTATACACTGTGCCGCATGGACAGCTGTTGATGCTGCCGAGGACGAGGAAAATCTCACGAAAGTCCGTGCAATAAATGTTGATGGATCTCAGAACATCGCGAATGTCTGCAAAAAGCTGGACTGCAAGATGATACAGATATCCACCGATTATGTTTTCGACGGACAGGGCGAAACTCCCTGGAAGCCTGACTGCAAGGACTACGCACCCCAGAATGTCTACGGTCAGTCAAAACTTGACGGCGAACTTGCAGTGGCAAACACTCTGGATAAATATTTCATCGTTCGTATCGCTTGGGTCTTCGGCGTAAACGGAAATAACTTCATCAAGACCATGCTGAAAGTCGGCAAAAAGTATCCCGAAGTTCGTGTAGTAAACGACCAGATTGGTACACCCACTTACACCTTCGACCTTGCGCGTTTGCTGGTGGATATGGCTGAAAGCGATAAGTACGGTTACTATCACGCTACCAACGAGGGCGGTTTCATCAGCTGGTACGACTTCACCTGCGAGATATTCAGGCAAGCGGGTTATGATACGAAAGTCACCCCTGTGACCACTGCGGAGTACGGACTTTCCAAGGCGGCGCGTCCTTTCAACAGCAGACTTGACAAGTCCAAGCTTGCAGAAAACGGCTTTGAACCTCTGCCCACATGGCAGGACGCAGTAGCGAGATATCTGAAAGAAATTGAGTTTTAGGCGGTAATATAAATGTTTGACAATAATATAAAAACTGTATTTGTTACAGGCGCGGCTGGCTTTATCGGCTCGAATCTGGTAACAAAGCTGTTCGGTATGCTTGACGGTGTAGAAATCATCGGTCTCGACAACATGAACGATTACTACGATGTAAGTCTGAAAGAGTACCGCATCGCCGAGATAGAAAAGGCTGAAAAGAACAGCAAATGCACTTTCAAATTCTATAAAGGCGACCTTGCCGACAAGGTGCTTATCACAAAGATTTTCGAGGAACACAAGCCCGAAATAGTCGTGAATCTTGCGGCGCAGGCGGGCGTAAGATACTCCATCGAGAACCCAGATGCCTACATAAATTCAAATATAATCGGCTTCTATAATATACTTGAAGCTTGCCGTCATTATCCTGTTGAACATCTTGTTTACGCAAGTTCTTCCAGTGTTTACGGCGGAAACAAGAAGGTTCCTTTCAGCACTGATGACATGGTTGACCACCCTGTTTCACTGTACGCGGCTACTAAAAAGAGCAACGAACTTCTTGCACACGCTTACTCAAAGCTGTACAATATCCCCACAACGGGACTGCGCTTTTTCACCGTTTACGGACCTGCGGGTCGTCCCGATATGGCATATTTCGGTTTCACCAATAAGCTTGTGAACGGTGAGACAATAAAGATTTTCAACTACGGCAACTGCAAGCGCGACTTCACTTTTGTTGACGATATCGTCGAGGGAATCGTCCGCGTTATGCAGAAATCTCCCGAGAAGAAAAACGGCGAGGACGGTCTGCCTGTACCGCCTTATGCGCTGTACAATATCGGCGGCGGCACTCCCGAAAATCTGCTTGACTTTGTGCAGATACTCAGCGAGGAACTCGTCCGCGCAGGTGTTCTGCCCGAGGATTATGACTTTGATGCGCACAAGGAACTTGTACCAATGCAGCCCGGTGATGTCCCAGTGACTTACGCAGACAGCACCGCACTGGAGCGTGATTTCGGTTTCAAACCGACCATCGACCTGCGCACAGGTCTGCGCCGTTTTGCGGAATGGTACAAGAATTTCTACATGGGAGGAAACTAAAATGAAGATCGCAGTTGCAGGAACAGGATATGTTGGTCTGTCGCTGGCAGTGCTTCTGGCACAGCACAACAAGGTCACAGCCGTTGATATCGTTCCCGAAAAAGTTGACCTCATAAACAGCAAAAAATCGCCAATTCAAGACGATTACATAGAGAAATATCTTGCTGAAAAAGAACTTGACCTCACAGCAACTCTTGACGGCGAGAGCGCATACAAGGACGCAGATTTTGTTATAATCGCAGCTCCCACCAACTACGACCCGAAGAAAAATTTCTTCGATTGCAGTGCGGTGGAAGCGGTTATCGGACTGGTACAGAAAGTAAATCCCGATGCGATAATGGTCATAAAATCCACCATTCCCGTTGGATATACCAAGAGCGTGCGCGAGAAGTTCGGTACGAAAAACATAATTTTCAGCCCCGAATTTCTGCGTGAAAGCAAGGCTTTGTACGATAACCTCTATCCCAGCCGTATCATTGTCGGTACCGATACAGAGGACGAAAAACTTGTAAAAGCCGCACATACCTTTGCGGAACTTCTTCAGCAGGGCGCAATAAAAGAGGATATCGACACTCTGTTTATGGGCTTCACCGAGGCAGAAGCTGTAAAGCTTTTCGCAAATACTTATCTTGCGCTGAGAGTATCCTACTTCAACGAACTTGATACCTATGCCGAAATGAAAGGTCTTGACACACAGCAGATAATCAGCGGTGTTTGCCTTGACCCGAGAATCGGCAGTCACTACAACAATCCATCTTTCGGCTACGGCGGATACTGTCTGCCCAAGGATACCAAGCAGCTGCTTGCAAACTACGAAGATGTTCCCCAGAACATGATGTCTGCTATCGTTGAATCCAACCGTACAAGAAAGGATTTCATCGCTGACCGTGTTCTTGAAAAGGCAGGATACTACTCTTCCAATAGTTCGTGGGATTCCACCAACGAAAAGAATGTTGTCATCGGCGTTTATCGTCTGACAATGAAATCCAACAGCGATAACTTCCGTCAGTCGTCAATTCAAGGCGTTATGAAGCGTATCAAAGCTAAGGGTGCTACTGTTATAATCTACGAGCCAACTCTGAAAGACGGCGAAACATTCTTCGGAAGTGTTGTTGTGAATGACCTTGAAAAGTTCAAGGCGCAGTCTGCGGCTATCATCGCTAACAGGTATGACAGCTGTCTTGATGATGTGAAAGAAAGAGTCTACACAAGAGACCTTTTCAGAAGAGATTGATATGGAAAATTTGAGCCATGGTATTTCCGATAAGCTCTCGGAAATGCTGTGGCGTTTCTTTCGTTCACGGAGGTAAAAAAATGATAGGTGATATTGTGACAGTCACAGTTGACAGACCCCTCGGGAGTTATCATCCCGAGTACAAGGATATGTATTATCCCATAAACTACGGATACATCGAGGGCATTATCGCCCCAGACGGCGAGGAACAGGACGCTTATATTTTAGGCGTAGATGTTCCTGTTGAAAAATTTACAGGAAAAATTATCGCCATAGTTCACAGGCGTGATGATGTGGAAGAAAAATGGGTGGTCTGCCCAGAGGATAGTTCATTCAGCAAAGAGGAAATAGCCGAAAAAATCAGGTTTCAGGAACAGTATTTTCAGTCAGAAATAATAATGTAACTTTTGTTACAAAAAAGTCATTTTTGTGTTGCTTTTTTGAATATAAAATGTTATAATATATTTACAGTGAACGCTCACAATTCCAATAGGAGTTCCCGGGCGTTTAATACATCATCGTATAGGAGGACAGCAATGTTATACTACATCAAGAACACACTCGAAAAAGCAGAAGATACCCTGAGCGGAAAACAGGGGGCTAAATATGTGGCGGTACTTACCTCCGCCAAATGGAACGAATATAAGGATACCTTTGATATGGGCATAGAAATGGACATTGATCTTTCCTCCGTTCATTCCACAAAAGCTGAGGTCAACTACGATTCTCTGACGGGAACTTTTTCTGTTCCCGACCGTAAATTCATCTCGGGACCCAACACGAATTTCGCCTTTGCACTTGATGAAAAAGGCATAGTTTTCATCGATGACAGCGGTATGGTTGAGCGTATCTTGCAGAACATAATCCGTACAAAAAAATGGGAACTGCCCAGCCTTGAAAGGTTCATTTTTGATTTTCTCGAACAGATAGTAACGGGCGATCAGGCGATACTTGAATCTTTCGATAAGGAACTTGATACCATCGAATCAAGGATACTGGAGGGTTCGGAAGTTGATCCTTCACTGAGGGTCAGCCGTATAAGAAGTGACCTGAGAGATATGCGCATTCATTACGAACAGCTTCAGGATCTTGCACAGGAGCTGGAAGAAAACGAGAACAATTTCTTCATCAAGGATAACGTGAGATACTTCCACTTGTTCAACCAGAGAGTATCACGCCTGCACGATATCACTGCATCTCTGCGTGACTATTCGATACAGATACGCGACCTTTATCAGTCCAGACTTGACGTAAAACAGAACAGGATAATGACTATCCTGACTGTCATAACATCTATCTTCATGCCACTGACCCTTATCGCAGGCTGGTACGGAATGAACTTCAAATATATGCCCGAACTGGGATACAGGTATGCTTATCCAATCGTGACGGCGGTCAGTGTACTTATTGTTATCATCAGCCTTGTCTTCTTCAAAAAGAAAAAATGGCTGTAAATTTCACTAATATGACAATACAAAAATGCGGAGGACGTATCACTGCCCTCCGCATTTTTTATACATCAAGTTCTGCAAAATATTTTTCTATCGCGTCGCGTTCTGCGGTGAGAGAACCTTGTATCATAAGGTCAGAACCGCCGCCTTTTCCGCCAAGCGCCGAGTTTATATCCTTAGCCATAGTTCTAAGCGGAAGTTTTTCGGAAGCGATTATATATCCGAATCCACCCTCTTCTTCCGAAAAAACAGCCGCCGCACCGTCTGTCAGCTTTACAGCCTGATTGGCTATCTCACGCATGGTGTTTCTGCCAATACCCTTTGTAAAAATGCAGAAACTTTTGCGGCTGTCATTTTTCAATCCGCTGATAATTTCCTCAGCGGCACGCCTTTCATTTTCGGTTATCTGCCTTTTCAGAGCGATGTTCTCATTCAGCAGTTTTTCAACTGCATCAGCGGTTTTTTCGGGCTTTGCCGAAAGCAGATGGGATATCGCCGCGTTGCTTTCCATTCTCTGCCTGATGAGGTCAAGGGCATCAAGTCCGCTTAGGATATGCAGCCTTGTCCCGCCGCGGTTGCTTTCAGATGATATCACCTTTATTATGCCGATACCGCCCGTAGATGGCATATGGGGCGCACAGCAGGCGCAGTTGTCAATGCCCTCGATAGTGACTATCCTCACATTCTCGGTCATTTCAAGCTTGCTGCGGTAAGTAAGGGTTGCAAGTTCTTCGCTGTCGGGATAGCTTATCGTTATGGGGATATTCCGCGCTATCGCTTCGTTGGCTTTCTGCTCGCAATCGCGGATATCCTCGGGGGATATCACACCGTTCAGGTCAAGCAGAACTTCGTCAGAACCCATGTGAAAACCAACATTTTCATAGCCCAGTTTTTGGTGGATAAATCCCATCAAAAGATGTTCGCCCGAATGATTCTGCATACGCCTTATGCGGATATCTTCATCTATCTCACCGCGAACCTCAACGCCAACTTCAAGCGGTGACTTGCATAAATGCACGACTTCGCCGCCTTTTTCATAGGTGTCGATGACCTTTACACCCCCAAGAGTGCCCACATCGCCAGCCTGACCGCCGCCCTCGGGGAAAAAAGCGGAGCATTCCAGCGTCACTTCAAATCCGTTTTTTACTTCTGTACAGCCTGTGACAACGGTGTTGAAGCTGAATAGCATACCGTTGTCATAAAGTTTTTTTGTCATATTCGGGACCTCGCTAGATCTTTTCAAGTATAAGTTTGATATGTGTGTGGTCGGTAAAGTCGAAACCGAAATCCTTTCGTATCTGCCATGAAATATACGGTAGAGTGAAGTCGTCTCTGTAAACCACCCTGTAACCATCAGGAATACGGCTGATAAGTTCTTCGGCGGAGATAGGCAGATAGTTCTCGTGAACTTCTCTGTCCCAGTTCTGGGTGTATTTGTATTTCAGAAGAAAATGTGCCATATCGCGCTGAGTGCGAACCTTGCCCCAGACATTCTCGAAGCTTTCCAGCCATTCAGCATAACTGCTTTTTCTGATGATATCAAGTTTGTCAGCATCATATGGAGTTTCTGCCATAATCGCGGGACAACTCATATCACGTATAGCTACGTATCTGAAACCGCTTGCGAAAACTCTTTCCCAGAAAATGCGGATATCTTTCTCCGAGCCGTATGAGTATACCTCATGAATGGTGCTTGAAATATTTATAAGGCTCTCCCCGAAAGGTATACCGATGCTGTCCCAGTCGTCATAAAAGTCTGCATCAATAACATTCTTTCTGGCTGCTTCGATCATCTCACTGCTGATGTCATAACCGATGTAGCTATAATCAGGGAACATGGGCTGCATAGCTTTAATAAGTTCTCCGTTGGCACAGCCGAAATCCAGTATGTATTTGAAAGGCTCGAACACCTTATCTATAAAAAACATTTTATCAAGGATAGAGCGCTGCATACGAGTGAGGTATATTTCGAGATCAGCTATCCTGTTTTCATCTATATCCATATGTCAAACCTCCGATCGGGGTGATATGAAAAATTATAGCACTTTTGGGCTGTGTTGTCAATTGGAGTGATAGGCAAGAAGAAGAACTTTGGTGTTTTTAGCTTAATGGTATTTATTGCTAAATTGTAAATAAATAAAAGATATTTTGTGTAACCTCTTGCAATTTCACGTATATGAGGTATAATATATTTAGCACTCGGATATACAGAGTGCTAAATATTTGCAAAAATTATTAAGGAGCTGAAATATAATGGAAACCAAGCAGTTCAAAGCAGAGTCCAAAAGACTTCTGGATATGATGATAAACTCCATCTATACTCATAAGGAGATATTCCTGCGTGAGATAATATCGAATGCCAGCGATGCTATCGATAAGCTGTATTTCAAGTCCCTGACCGATACAAGCGTTGGTCTTAACAAGGACGATTTCGCTATACAGATAAAGGCTGATAAGGAAGCCAAGACCCTTACTGTTGAGGATAACGGTATCGGCATGACAGAGGAAGAGCTGGAGAACAATCTGGGTACTATCGCACAGTCGGGCTCTCTTGCTTTCAAGACCGATAATGACCTCGGTGAGGACGTTGATATCATCGGACAGTTCGGTGTAGGTTTCTATTCTACTTTCATGGTTGCCAAGGAAGTTCGCGTGCTGACAAAGGCTTACGGCAGCGACAAGGCTTTTCTGTGGAAGTCCAACGGTGTTGACGGCTACACCATCGAGCCTGCTGAAAAGGAGACTGCGGGTACTGTCATCACTATGGTGCTGAAAGAGGATACCGAGGACGAGAAGTATTCCGAGTACTGCGAGACATGGCGCATTCAGCAGCTGGTCAAGAAGTATTCCGACTATATCCGTTTCCCCATAAAGATGGATGTTGAACATTCAAACTATGCTGAGGAGGGCGAGGAGCCTACCACTACTATTGAGACTGAAACTCTCAACAGCATGACACCTATCTGGAAGAAGAACAAGAGCGAGCTGACAGACGAGGATTACAACAAGTTCTATTCTGAGAAGTTCATGGATTATCAGGAGCCTATCGCTCACATACATTCCAAGAATGAGGGTATAGCTACTTATGACGCTCTGCTGTATATCCCCTCCAAGGCGCCTTTCGATTACTATTCCAAGGATTACGAAAAGGGTCTCCAGCTGTTCTCCAGCGGCGTGCTGATAATGGACAAGTGTGCAGACCTTCTGCCTGACTGGTTCAGCTTTGTAAAGGGTGTAGTTGACAGTGAAGACCTTTCGCTGAACATTTCCCGTGAGATGCTGCAGCAGGACAGACAGGTAAAGATAATCGCGAAGAACGTTGAGAAGTCCATAAAGAACGAGCTGGCAAAGCTGCTGAAGAACGACCGTGAGAAGTACGAGAAGTTCTTTGAGGTATTCGGTCTTCAGTTCAAGTTCGGTATTTACCAGAGCTATGGCGCTGCGATAGATACTCTGAAAGACCTGCTCCTGTTCAAGTCCACCTTTGAGGACGGCAAGAGCGTAACTCTGAAAGAGTACGTTTCCAGAATGAAGGAAGATCAGAAGTACATCTACTATGCTTGCGGCGAGACCAAGGAGCGTATCGACAAGCTGCCCCAGATCGAGAAGATCAAGGATATGGGTTACGAGGTTCTCTACATGACTCAGGACGTTGACGACTTCTGCCTGAAAGTTATGCTGAACTATGACGGCAAGACATTCAAGTCAATCAGCGATGCCGATGTTGATCTCGACACCGAGGAAGAGAAGGAAGAGGTCAAGAAGCTGGACGAGGAGAACAAGGATATGTTCGCCTTCATGCAGGAGACTATTGCTGACAAGGTAAACAAGGTTCGCCTTTCCAAGAAGCTGAAATCTCACCCTGTATGCCTTTCAAGCGACGGTGGTATGATATCCATCGAGATGGAGAAGGTGCTGAACTCCATGCCCCAGAACGATGCTAACCGTGTAAAGGCAGACAAGGCACTGGAGATCAACCCCAACCACGAGATATTCGGCAAGCTGCAGAAGCTGTACGCTGAGGACAAGGATACCCTGAAAGACTATACCAAGCTGCTTTACGATCAGGCACTGCTGATAGAGGGTCTGTCCATCGATGATCCCGTTGAGTTCGCAAACCTGGTATGCAAACTCATGATTTAATTCATAATTCATAATTCACAATTCATAATTGCCCTCGGCCGGGCGGGCCGTTTCCGCCTATTATAGGTTCGCGGTGAAGATAAGTATCGTGTGACGGCGGGTCAAAGGATTGTGATGAAGATAGTATCTATGATACTGAAAATATAGCTAATAAAAAATGTGCGCTTATCGCGGAATTGCGGTAAGCGCACATTTTTGTGTTCTTAAAATTGTCAGGGTTGGAACGTATTCTTGATGTTTACTTACGATAGCAAAACACACTATCCGCCCTGTCAACAATTATGAATTGTGAATTATGAATTGGCTAGACTTCCTGCGGGAACTTTAAGCCCCATTTACTGCGGCATTCGTCCATTATACGCATTATTTGAAGTGTGTCTTCGGGGGGGACGGCTTTGCTGGTTTTCAGTCCCTCTGCAAGGCATTTTTCAGCTTCTCTTATTTCGTATTCGTAGCCGTTTATCTCGGGTGGGAACAGCCTGTCTTCGATTTGTCTGCCGTTGGCATCGTACAGGGTACATTCGGGAGAACAGAAGAACCAGTCGCCCATGGTGATACTGCCTTTATCTCCCACGATCACTGCGTTGTTGCGGTTCTGTATCTCAAAGCCCGAGGTGGTGGACGCGTATGCGCCGTTTGGATACAGCAAGGTCACGGTATTTGAGAGGTCAACACCGCAGCTGCCGATGTGGGCATGGGTCTCGATACTGCTTGGCTGACCCATAAGCGCCACAGCGAAAGTGATGGGGTACACGCCAAGGTCAAGGAGGGCACCGCCGCCGCATTCGGGCTTGAACAGCCTGTCGTTTTTATCAAAGGGGATAAAGTTGTTGAAATCCGCTTTGATGTATTGTATTTCGCCTATGCGTCCATCGTTTATCCACTGCCTTACTTTAAGATAGGCAGGGCGAAGCTTCATCCACATGGCTTCCATGAGGAAGAGATTTTTTACGCGGGCTTTGGAAAACATTTCCTCTGCCTGACGGGTGTTCAGGGCGATGCTTTTTTCGCATAGAACGTTTCTGCCGTTTTCAAGGCAAAGCAGTGTGTCCTCGTAGTGTTTGTGCATGGGTGTTGCGATATAGACGATGTCTATGGTTTCGTCCTTTGCGAGTTCCTCGTAGCTGCCGTAAGCTTTTTCAAAGCCGAATTCTTCTGCGAAGCTCTGTGCGTTTTCAAGAGTTCTTGAAGCCACTGCCGCCGTCACGGAACTGCTGTGTTCTTTAAGTGCAGCCGCGAATGTTCGTGCTATTTTTCCTGTGCCGATTATACCCCAGCGTGTCATATGATACACTCCTTCCGCTATAATTATTTTGTTTATTATATCATACTTCGCGGGTGAATGTAAAGGATATCGACCACATTTTTCCCCTTTTCACAACACGCCGCGGTGGGATTTGTTTATTATTGCCCCGAGGAAAACTTTTCATTATTCATTTTTAACTATTCATTATTATTTATCGGATAATAGCCCTCTGTCCTTAAAAAAGGACTTGAAAACATGAAAGTGATGTGATATAATTAAACACAGATAATGATATGCAAAAAGGTGGTGAGAGCGTTGAAAAAGTCAGTAAGAATGACGTTGGCATTCCTGATAGCTGTGGTGCTTTTGGTGATAGCGATGGTGACCGAGATAACACTGGTATTCACTGTGAATTCACAGCAAGCTGATGAATCGGGCAGCACAAAGCTTGAACTTGTCAGCCGTGAACTTGAACAGACCATAAACGATGCCCGCGGCAAGGCTATGCGTTTTGCTGTTACGGCACAGAATGATATCGGCGACCGTGATAAGCTGGAAGAACTTGTAAATGAATATAAGAACGAGATGCGTCAGGAGACGGACGGCGTTTGCTATAACGTTTATGCGGCGGGTGAGGACTGGTTTATCATACCCGATTTTGACGCTCCCGCTGATTATAATGTAAATGAGAGAAGCTGGTACAAGGGCGCTTTGAGAAGCGGCGGAGAATCCTATGTTACCGACCCTTATGTTGATGCGGCGACAGGGGATATCTGCTATACGGTATCGGTAATGCTGGCGGACGGCGAGACTGTTGTTGCTATGGATTACACCATGCAGGATATCCGCAGGCATATATCAAAGATGTATGCCGACGGTGAGAGGGAAGCGGTGATAGTCACCGAAAAGGGAATAATCGCAGGCTGTACCGATGAGACCCATGTGGGCAGTGATATAATGGACGAGATACCTGAATACGGCGGGATATTCTCTCTGGCTAAGGGAAGCGACGGTTCGGTACACGTAAGGCAGAAGGGTAAGAACCTGTTTGCGGTAAGGTCGGGATTCGGCTGGTATCTTATCGTCAGCGAGGACAACTGGTCGCTTTACAGGCATTCGTACATACAGATGCTGGCAATGATAGGCATATCGCTGGTGGTATTCGTCATGCTGGCGGTTATGTATATCAACACTGCACGTTCGGCAAAACGTGCCCGCACTATGTTAAGGCACAACGAAGACTTCCTGAAAAACCTGACAGCAGGATTGCAGGAACCGATACACAGAATGATAGCCGCGGCAAGTCCCGAGAATATCAGGAGAGCCGAAAGCTACGAGAAAGAGTTTGAGAGTATCCGTGAGGCTGGGCTGAAACTCAATGACATGATAGGAAAGATAGTTTCCTACAACAGCATTGTCAAAAAAGAGAACACCGAAAAGCGCAGGCGGGACAGAAGCAAGGGGCTCACGATAGATGTGCATTTCAGGCGGCTGATAATAATCGCGCTGATGCTGGTGTTCATCATGAGTATGTACGTGAATACCACTTCCACACTGAGGTGGGGAAAATCGCAGATGCGTGAGGAACTTGACGGCTATACCAACAGGCTCTCGACATGGGTAAGCACGGAGAAAAGCGTACTGGATATGTTCTGTTCGATGATATCCACCGAGCCCGAGCTGCTAGATGATCATGATGCGGCGGTAAAGCGTCTGGACGATATAACCTCGCAGTACAGCGATATATCTGTCAGCTATATAGTAAATCCCGAATGGGACAGAACGGTTATAATGAGCAACGGCTGGGAACCTGACGAAAACTGGCACGTTGAGGACAGGGAATGGTACAGAGACCTTGCGGCTTCCGATGAGGGCTGGTGCATATCTGCGCCCTACTATGATGAACAGACAGGGCTTTACTGTGTGACATTCGCGGAGAAAGTTTTTGATGCACATACAGGCAGGTTCATTGGAAGTTTCGGTATAGATTTTTATATGGACAAGCTGGTGGAACTGCTGGGCAACAGCTATTCGGGGGACGGCTATGCGTTCATCACCGATAACGAGGGCACGATAATAAGTCACCCTTACGGCAGTTACAGGCTGAGCGAGGACAATATCACCAATGTGGCTGAACTGCCCTATGTTTCGGCTGAACCCAACGGCAGCAATGTTTCGATAATATCTGATTACGACGGCAAACTGCGAGCCGCCATCGCAAGCACTCAGACGGAATCGGGCTTCACGATATACGTACTAAGGAACGTTATGAGCGTGTACAGCAGTGTGCTGGTTTACGGCTCGATATGCGTTGTGGTACTGCTGGGCTGTACGGTGACGGTTTATATACTGATGCACCATCTGATAGATTTACAGAACAAGGCTAACAGTCAGCTGAAAGAATCGGCAGATGCGGCTATCGCGGCGGACGAAGCTAAGAGTACGTTCTTAGCACAGATGTCCCACGAGATACGAACGCCAATAAATGCAGTGCTTGGCATGAACGAGATGATACTCCGCGAATGTGCGGATAACAACATCAAGGAATACGCACTGAATATACAGAGTGCGGGACGGATACTGCTTTCGCTGATAAACAGCATACTTGATTTCTCGAAGATAGAGGACGGCAAGATGGAGATAATCCCTGCCACTTACTGCACGGCTTCGATGATAAACGACCTTGTAACATCGGTGGAGACAAGGGCGGCTGAGAAGGAACTTCAGTTCAAGGTAAATGCCGACCCGAAACTTCCTGCCAAGCTGATAGGCGATGATATGCGTATAAAGCAGGTGATATCAAATCTGCTGACAAATGCGGTGAAGTACACCGAGAAGGGAAGTGTCACCCTGACGATACGTGCAGAGAACGTTCACGATGATGAACTGACCCTTTATGTGGAAGTCGGTGATACGGGCATAGGCATCAGGGAAGAGGACATGGGCGCACTGTTTGAATCTTTCAGAAGACTTGATGAACAGCGCAACAGGAGCATCGAGGGCACAGGTCTTGGCATGGCGATAGTCACCAAACTGCTGGATATGATGGACAGCGAACTCCATGTGGAGAGCATATACGGTGTGGGAAGCACATTCTGGTTCAGCCTGCCACAGAAGATATCCGACCGCACGCCTATGGGAGATAATTTCCACAGGAGCATGGTAAAGGGCAAGGCGCCTGATACCCATATCTACGCACCGACCGCCGAGGTACTGGTGGTAGATGATAACGAGATGAACATCAAGGTAGCTGTCAGCCTGCTGAAAATGTACGGCATAGTTCCCGAAACTGCACCGTCGGGCTATATGGCGCTTTCGATGATAAGGGAGAAGCGGTATGACATAGTACTGCTCGACCACATGATGCCCGGAATGGACGGTATACAGACTCTCAAACGAATATCCGATGAGGGTATACGTGATGCAGGTTCGGCGATGATAGCACTGACGGCAAATGCAGTTGTGGGTGCAAGGGAGTTCTATTTGCAGGCGGGATTTGATGATTACCTCACCAAGCCCATCGACAGCGAACTCCTTGAAAAGACATTGAAGAAGTATATCCCTGCCTCGAAAGTCACCATGGTACAGGCAGACGTTCCGAAGACGGAAGAAAAGGCAAATGAGGACAGCTTCACGTTGAGAGAACTCCAGAAGATGAGTTCGATGAATGCCTATGTGAACCCTGTTGTGGGGCTGGGGTACTGCATGGATTCGAGAGAGTTCTATCTGGATACTCTTGACGGTTATGTGGAAGCTGACAAGGTGGTGCCGATCAAGGCAGCCTTTATCGAGAAGCGGTGGGACGATTACCGCGTGAATGTCCATGCCGTGAAGAGTGCTTCGCTGACCATAGGTGCGCAGATGCTTTCGGAGAAAGCAAAGGCTCTGGAATTTGCCGCGAGGGACGGCGATACAGATTATATCATGCGCAGTCATGATGCCTTTATCGAGGACTATACACGCTGTCTGGCGGGTGTGGAAGAGATACTGAAAGCATTCGGAAATAATTGATATACAAGCAAGGCACTTCTGTTATGATGAACGGAAGTGCCTTTGCTTTTGGCGCGCTTATTCAGGCACGACCGCTTCTCCTGTGGACTGGTTTATCCATATTCCCTGAGAGTTCATACCGTAGAATTCACCCGTGGCGATATCCCAGACAATTGAACCGGGTGCGATAGTCCTGGGGACGGTGCCTGCTATCAGAGGTATCTCCTCGGCGTTGTCAACTGCAAATTCCATGCGGCATACGGCGGTATCCTCGCCTATGCCTATCAGTTGTTCTTTTAATATAGTCATAATTCTGCTCCTTTCATGTTGAAAACTTTCCGTGCCCGACCGATGGGGGGCGGTATCGGGAACGGTCATGATGAAAAACGTCTTTCACTATCAGCGAAAACAGGCGAAAAGTTGTACGTTTTTGTACAACTTTTACAGAAATATGTCCGAGTTAAAAGAAAAATCATTTTAGTGAACAGGATCACAGCAAAGGGTTTGTGCAAAAGTGCTATCCCCCAAGCCCGAAACTAACGGACAGTGCGGAATCGACTGCGGACATTGCGCCCTTGTCCAGCTGCCCCATTTTCTCCCTCAGCCGACGCTTATCGAGGGTGCGTATCTGTTCGAGAAGAACCACCGAATCCCGCGAGAGACCGCAGCCTGTCCCCAGAGTGATATGGGTTGGCAGGCGTGCTTTATCCTGTCTGCTGGTAATGGCGGCGGCTATCACCGTGGGGGAATGGCGGTTGCCGATATCGTTCTGCACGATAAGCACAGGTCGTAGCCCACCCTGTTCAGAGCCCACAACGGGGCTGAGATCGGCGTAATAAATGTCACCTCTGTGAACGGTCATATCAAAACACTCCTTGTGTAAATATTCTCTGTGGTCATTATTCCCGTTTTGCTGGGGATGATTCAAGGGCAGAAAATTTCTATCGATGTATTATATGCTGACAGTATCCGTTTCGACATTATTGATGCCTGAAGCGGAGTGGTTTATTGAATATATAAATAACTATATGCGATATATAAAATTGGATATAATTATAATTTTCTGAAAAAAGTGCTTGACATTTGCTTGCTCGCATGATATAATAATTAAGCTGAATGTGTGAAATTCAGTTCCCTCAAAGAAAAAAACAATGCGGCAGTGCTGGAACTGGCAGACAGGCACGTTTGAGGGGCGTGTGTCCTTGACGTACGGGTTCAAGTCCCGTTTGCCGCACCAACCTATGGAATCAAAAAAGATGATTCCGACTTAAAGCGCGTATTTACGCGCTTTTTTGTTGCCCTAAAACAAAAATTTTTTTATGAAAACCGAAGATGATTTTGGATATCAAATGCCGTTGGACAGGATTTGAACTCTTTTTTGGAGCATTTTGGGATGAGTGAAAGAGTTTTTTGAGAGAAAAAACACACGATTTACAACAAAATATTTCACAAACTTTTCAGCCCGAATTTGGTGCTTTTCACGAAGCGTGAGAACACCTGATTCGGGCTTTTTTTATTTTTACATTTAAAGAACGGAGGTGAAAGAATGCCGGGAAATTTTGATGGGATAAAAAATAGAAAATTCGGCATCGAGATCGAGATGACTGGTATAACAAGGTGCGAAGCTGCTAAAGCAATAAAAAAAGTTCTTGGGGGTGATATAGATCATGTGGGCGGTACCTATGATAAGTATACTGTCAGTGATGACCGAGGTAGAGAGTGGCAGATAGTTTTTGACAGCAGTATCTATGCACGAAAGAAAAACGGAGATTTTGCCAGTGACTATTACAAAGTAGAGCTTAACTCTCCTGTGCTTGAATATGAGGACTTTGATCTGCTGCAAAATGTTATTCGTTCTCTGAGAAAAGCAGGAGCGATAACAGGACCTGATTATGACTGCGGTACTCATATCCATATCGATGCGGCTGATTATACGCCACAGCAGATAAGAAACCTTGTAAACCTTTGGTCAAGTAAAGAGGATTTTTTGTGGGATGCTCTTCAGGTATCATCTGCTAGGTCTAATTACTGCAAAAAGATCAACCGAACTTTTGTGGAACAACTCAACCGTAAAAAGCCGAAGACTCTAGATAGAATAAGTGACCTGTGGTATGCTGAAACTTCAAACAGCCGCTATAACCACTATAATCCGACAAGATATCATGCGCTTAATCTGCATTCGTTCTTTCAGCATGGTCATTATGAGATAAGAGCCTGCAATGCATCGCTCCATGCAGGAGAGGTCAAAGCGCAGGTTTTGCTTGCACTTGCTATATCAAATGCAGCTGTAACAAAAAAATATTGTTCCCCTGCTGTATCGCATTCTGACAATATGCGGTACAGCTTTCGTGTTTTTCTGCTGAGTTTAGGATTTATCGGTGATGAGTTCAAGAACTATCGGGCTCATCTTCTGAAGCACCTTTCCGGGAATATAGCGTGGCGTCACCCAGAAGATGCTATTGCCCAGCGGGAACGTCTGAAAGCAGAAAGAGAAGCCGCACGAAACGAGCGTGTACACCCTGTGTCGCAGGGGACGGGAGGGTTCGGGGAAATACCCGATGAAAACGGAAACTGCGCGGTAAGCGAATTGTCGAGCAGTTTTGAGGAAGAAGAATCGGCAGTCACAATGAATATGTAGAGGTGAGAAAATGAAAAAGAAAAAAGAATACAAACCGTCAGATAAGTCTATGCTGTACATCGCTTACGGCTCGAACATCAACCTTACGCAAATGGCTTTCAGATGTCCTCATTCAAAGGTCATAGGTTCAGCAATGGTCAAAGGCTGGGAGTTGGAATTCCGTGGTGTCGCAACTATTGTCCCTAAGCCGAATACAGAAATTCCGGTACTGCTGTGGGAACTTGATGCGAGAGATATTCCTGCACTCAACCGCTATGAGGGATTTCCTCATCTGTACAGACAGGAAGATATACCTCTTGAACTTGACGGAAAGCAGGTTATGGGCATGGCGTACCTTATGAACAGAGGACAGATATCTCCTCCGACACAAGGGTATTTACAGACGATATGGGACGGCTATAAGGCGAACGGTATGGATACAAGCTATCTGATAGAAGCCGCATCAAGGTCTTATGATTTTGCTTCGGATATTAATATCAAGTATTCACAGGATCTTGATGAAGAGGAATATGAGGACTTTGACATTATCGATGATAGCAGCCTTGATGATGACATACAGATGAGTTTCAAACTTTAAGGAGGCAGAAATGAGATACAAAGGATTCTATATCGACATCTCCCCCGACAATAATATTATCCGAAGCGACAGCGATGGAAATGATGTGGTCTGCCGGGGGTTTTGGTTTTCGGTGTACACTGATGAAGAGCATACAGAAAAGTTCGATGAGTTTTCAGCGGCAGTCGGATTTGAGATACTGACCGACAGCATAGAAGAAGCTGAGCAGTTTGCAAAGAACCATGCTCATGAGATCAGACTTTGCTGTCCACTGGAAATCTATCATAATATCATCGATTATCCACGCGAATTTTGCATTGCGGATAACGCAGAGATGGCAAAGTATGCCGATGTTATAAATATCGGCATTCGGGAGAATGATCTGCCTGAAGAATGTGAGCGAGGATTGATGCACTGGTATCATCCCGAAAGTATTGATGATGAGCTGGACAACAAAGTTTTTTCAGCACATTGCTCCGTGGAGGTAATAGGCGGCGAACTTACAGGAGTTATAACGTTAAAGGTGATCGGAGACCTTTCAGCGGATGCAATGGCAAGGTTCATAAAATACTGTTCGGGACAGCTTAGTGATGGCTGGGGTGAGAGTTTAGAGCAGAAATATCTCAAGACCGATGCAGGCGAAATAAATGTCAGCTTCTGGAACAGCGGTGATGACTGGCAGCTTTTGCCCGAAAAAGACTATCTAGACAGCTTTACACGATCGGAAGAAATTGGAATGGGAGGTCAATCATGAAGGAAGAAATCGATATACCACAGAAGTACGTTGAAATGATCAAGAAAGCCGCAGAACAACAAGGTGTTTCAGCTGATGATATAGTCGAAACTGAAATAAAAAACTTTTTAGAAAGAGGTGAAGAAGATGTCAAATGAGAAAAAAGGCATAACCGTAAAGGTTGATGCCGAGCTTCATGCTAAGGTAAGAGCATACATCGAAGAACATGGTATAACAATGAACGATTTTGTAGCCCAGGCTCTGGATAACGAGCTGCACCCGAAGATACAGGAGGCAAGAAATATGGGTAATATGAGAACTATGGCGTTTCAGGTTCCAGAGGAATTATTTGATCAGATAAAAGATTATCTCAACAAGCATCATATGACGCAGAAGGAATTTGTTCTTGGTTTGATAAAAGCAGAGCTTGATAGAGATCAGCAGCAGACAACTGTCGAAGAGGTAGATGAAGCTGAAGATGAGGAACTTGACGAAGAATATGAGGTTGAAGAAACTGAGGGTTATCAGGATAATGAAGATGAAGACCTCGAAGAGTATGATGATCTGAACATGGATATGGGGTGATAAAATGCGATGCGAAACCGAGATGATAAGAAATAGATATCCAGTAGGAACGAGAGTATGCTGTGACGAGATGCCTGATGATCCTAATCCTATACCTCGCGGGACTTGTGGAACTGTTATGGGAGTTGATGATGCAGGGCAACTGATTATGAAATGGGATAATGGTAGGTCGCTGTCTCTTATTCCGGGAGTTGACAGCTTTCATGTTGTTGAGCAGGCTGAGGTTGAAGGTATGGATTTGTCTATGTAGAACTTGAAAACAGATAAGTAGTATGATATACTATTAAAAACAAGCCGACTATGAGTTCGGCTGTTACATAATAAATTATAAGATTTATCATATGAGCGAAAATTGGGCAAGGGATTATATGGAAGAAGGATAATGTATGAATTATTCAATGGAGATTTGGCCTTCATCAGATATGGATTTTTGGAATATTAATGATGTAGTTTCTACTGTAACAATTAAATGGAGCCATGATTTTTTTGATGATTATAAACTCTTATCATTTCAATTCTATGAATGCGGATATAAAACATTTGATGAAGTGATTAGTAGTGGAGATGATAACATTAAAGCAGATATGTGGTTTCTAACAGGCATTTTTTTAGTGCGTCATAGTCTTGAGTTAGGATTAAAAGCTTTATTATGTAGAATTTTGCCCCGAAAAAAAGATATTCAAGAGGCTTTTGAAGAATGCTGTCATGATGTCTTCATGTTGTATCATAAGTATTCCGACAAAGGAAAAGAAAAGTACTTGTCAAACGAAGAAGAAAAATGGTTAATTAAGTATTTGAAGTCATTAGAAGAGGTTGATAAAAAATCTGATATGTTTAGATTTCCTTTTGAAAATGAATTTCTTTCCAAATACAGGAATGAGTTTTTAGATAATGAAGCTGTTGCTAATAATTTGTTACAAGCCTATGCGTTAGTAAAAAAATGCATTGAGAGAGGAATTGTTGCTGAGGAAGATGAGTTTGATGAAAAATTAAAACCGGAGTTTTTTGTTTTTGCTTCACATGGAATTGGAAATTGTTATTTATGGCAAAGTATTTCTGACGAAGGTTTCCATGTTAAAGTTACAGGGTATTCTGAGGTGATTGATTATATATATCAGAATCAAAATATCACAAATGAAGATAAGCTATATCCTCTAATCTTTATGTTTAGAAATACGATTGAATTATGCTTGAAGAGATTGTTCTATAGTAGAGTTTTTTATGGCGTTCCCCTTAAGGTGTTTAATTCAAAACGAAAAAGTCATCTTATTAAGAAAGATTTGTGGAAGAACGTTAAACCTGTGATTGTTTATTACGCAACGGAATCAGGCGAAGAATTAAAAACGATTGAAATTGTTGAAAATATGTTACTTCAAATCAGTAGTATTGATAAAAATGGTGATATTTTTCGCTATCCGACATCATATAGTTTGGAATATCGATTCGATAATAAAACATTGGATATTAATAATGTGTATTTATATCTAAGAGCAATAATCAAATTTCTTGATAGTTGTGATTTAATGCTGGATGTAATTGCAGATTACGAAAGCGAAATGCGTACAGAATATGAATCTGAGATGAGAGCAAACATTGATTGGCTTTAATTTACTTTGTATCGGCAAAGTTTCCAATAAGAACTGATATACATAGGAAATAAGGAAAGAGGTGTTAAAATTGACCAACGTATATCTACACAGAAAAAATCCAGGAATACCACGGAAGGAGAAAACCATACTTGATAAAATATTTAGATATGTTCGCAGGAATCGGCGGTTTCCGCTCAGGCCTTGAGAAAGTAGGGGGCTTTGAGTGTGTCGGTTACTGCGAATGCGATAAGTTCGCAAAACAGGCTTATGAAGCCTTATACGACACTCGGAAGGAGCTGTATTTTGATGATGCCAGAAAAATCGACCCAGAAGAACTGCCGGATATCGACCTTATTTGCGGAGGATTCCCTTGCCAGAGCTTTTCAATCGCTGGAAAGCGGCGAGGATTTGACGACGTCCGAGGAACTCTATTCTTTGAAATTGCCAGAATCGCTGCCGTTAAAAGACCTCGTTATCTGCTCATGGAGAATGTCCCCGGCTTACTGTCACATGACCAAGGCAGGACGTTTGAGACCATACTCCAGACGCTGGATGAACTGGGGTACGATGTCGCATGGCAGGTGCTTAACAGCGCAGATTTCGGTGTTCCCCAAGCCAGAAAAAGAGTGTTCATTATCGGATTTCTTAGAGGTGAATGTTCCGGCAGAGTATTGTCTTTCACAGACGCAAACCCAAAAACTCTTATCAAACGCATACCCGGACGAGAAGGTTGCAGAGTCTATTCACCCGATGGACTGAGTATAACGCTGACAGGCAATGCAGGCGGATTCGGAGGCAGATCGGGTCTCTATGAGATACTTGGTCTTCCTATTAAGTCGCTTACAAAGACAGGCTACCAGATAGCTGTACCGGGTGACAGCATCGACCTTGCTTATGCAGATATGAACAGCCGCAGAGGCCGTGTCGGACACGATATAGCACATACTGTCACACCATCTGCAACTCAGGGATTCTACTCTGTGAAATGCATTGACCTAAACCCCGATCCTGCAATTACCGAACTTGCGAGGTGCATAACCGCAAGACAGAATAATGGAATGAGTACCCATAAGGGTGAGAAATCAGCAGCTCTGCTTCTGGAAAAGCCGATCCCTGTGCTGACACCGATGAAAGAAAAAGTAAGACAGCAGGGCAGACGATTCAAGGATCCCGATGACCCCATGTTCACAATAACTGTGACAGACAGAAACGGTGTGATGTACAACGGTCTTATCCGTAAACTTATGCCCCTTGAATGCTGGAGACTGCAGGGTTTTACAGACGAGCAATTCAGTAAGGTCAAGGCGTCAGGCATCTCAAATGCACAATTATACAAACAAGCCGGCAATGCGGTGACAGTTAATGTCATCGCAGCGCTGGCTTTATTTATTTTAGAAATCGATAAGGAGGTAAATCGAAATGAATGATATAATGACTTTTGTAAATGAAGACTTCGGCTCGGTGAGGACAGTCAGCATTAACGGCGAGCCGTGGCTGGTGGGCAAGGATATAGCGTTAATGCTTGGTTACAGCAACCCTCATAAAGCGATAAGAGACCATGTTGACGATGAGGACAAAGGGGTGAACGAATCGGTCACCCCCGGTGGAAGGCAGAGGACAATAGTAATAAACGAAAGTGGTTTTTACTGCCTTGTGCTTTCAAGCAAACTTCCGAGTGCTAAAAAGATCAAGCGTTGGGTCACATCTGAGGTTCTCCCAACGATACGAAAAACAGGCGGCTATGTAAATGATGCAGATAAATTCGTAAATACTTATCTGCCATTTGCTGATGAACCGACAAAAGAGCTGTTCAAGATACAGTTTGAGTATATCGGTCAGCTGAACGATCGTATTCGCCGTGATGAACCAAAGGTCAGATTTGCAGACCATGTGTCCGAAACAGCAGATCTCATCGACATGAACGAAATGGCAAAGATATGTGCAGATCACGGTATACGCATAGGACGCACAAGGCTGTTCAGGTGGCTGAGGTCAAAAGGTATCCTGATGGACGGAAATCTGCCTTATCAGGAGTATATAGAACGTGGATATTTCAGAGTAAAAGAAAGCGTGTTCAACATGGGCGGCGAGCTGAAGATCTATCGTCAGACATATCTTACAGGCAAGGGACAGCAGTATGTTCTTGGACGGCTGATAAGAGAAAATGAAACGGAGGTGCTTGATGCCTAATCATATTACTAACAGAATAAAGCTGAACGGAGAATATGCAGATATTCACAAACTCATGGAAGATATCAAAAACGATGAATTCGGACTGGGAACGATAGATTTTGAGAAAGTCATACCTATGCCGGATAATATCTACAGAGGAAGTTTAGGACCAGCCGAAGAAAAACTCTATGGTAAAAACAACTGGTACGACTGGAGTTTAGCAAACTGGGGTACAAAATGGAATGCTTATGGATATAATGAGGGCGAAGACTATTCATGCAATAAAGATAGTCTTCGCTTTCTTTCTGCCTGGTCTGCACCACACCCTATTATCCAAAAGCTGTCCGAAATGTTTCCATGCGTGAAGATCGAACATGAGTGGGCAGATGAGGACATAGGTGCTAACTGCGGGCGCCGTACTTATTATAACGGCGAGAGGATAGAGGAATACTACCCGGATTACGGAAAAGAAAGCATAGAGTTCGCCGCAAAAGTTATGGAAGTTCAACTAGAGGAAGACTGTTGTCTTTATCTGAACGCCTCGGAAACAGGATATATCAACATCGAATTTGACGATGGATATGAGCTTATCGAACTGTTTGGCAAGCCCGCACTGTTCACGAATGAAAGGATAACAGATGCGGATATCCCAAAAGGAATGTGTTGCTATCATCTGAGACACGGCGATGATGGATATATCTGTGCTATAGAAAAACGTGTTTCTGTAAACCTCGCAGGTTCTGTGGTGACAAAAGAACCTATAGATCTTGGCAAACAGGGTCGTATAACCTTTACAGAAGATACTTCACCTAATTTCATCGGTGAGACCATGTCACTATATGAGTTCAGGGAGTATAAACCGGCACAGTCGGAAGATGAAAATATTGGAATGGAGTTGAAACAATGAGCATTGAAATTATAGAAGCTGAAAAGCTGCGTTCAATGTCAGAGGATGAAGGGCTTATCCTACAGGGCTGCGGCGGTGAGCCGAAGGAATGGCTTGACGGGATAAATGATATGCTGACAGCTCAAGGAATACTTCAGAACGGCAGCAGATTTGAGGATATCTCTGTCTTTCAGCATGACGGCTGTACCTGTATACTGTTTCCTTTTAAGGGCGTAGATATTGACATCGGTAAGCTTGCTATGTGGCGCTTGCAGACCCACTCACAGTTCGGAGGTACCTGGCTTTCCGACTATGTACCGAACCGACTTGGCGGATTCGTGGATGAGGAACATAGTCTTGAAAAACCTAAACCGAAATGTGCGCTTATAGGTGCTGACGGAAATATCTTCAATCTTATAGGGATAGCATCAAGAACGCTCAGAAGAAATGGAATGAGGGATGAAGCAAAGGAGATGTCTGAACGTGTTACAAATTCGGGCAGCTATTATGAAGCGCTGAATATTATAGGAGAGTATGTGGATATATGCTCGGAGGATGAAATGGAAGATGAAACAATAGATATCGAAGGAGGAATGTCAGAATGACAATGTTGTTTGTTGGAATGATCATCGGTGGTATAATCGGACTGCTTATTGGTGGATTTTCAACTGCTTGGTATGATGCCAGTAAGGAGATTGCAAGACTAAACCGTGAGCGCAGAGAAGAAAAGAATATTATAAACAGATAAAAACCATAGTCGTTTTGCCGATGGCGGCAAAGCGACTGTTTCTCTTTTTCGTCATCGGCAATGATGACGGAAAGGAAAAAATGAGTAATCAGCATTACGGAGGCTGCGACCCTCCCATTCCGTGGATAGGCGGGAAATCGGTTCTTATCCCAGTAATAAGGAGAATAATGCCCGACTATCCGAAGAAGTATGTAGAGGTGTTCGGCGGCGGAGGTGCGCTGACTTTTTCGGGAAAGATAGCACCTATACAGATATATAATGACTTCAACCAGCATCTAGTTAATTTCATGAGAACACTGAAATCAAGGGCTGATGAATTAATCAGCAGGCTGACAGGTGTTTACAATGCAGACGGCAGTTTAAGTGAGGATCTTATCAGAGCGTATTTTTTGAATGCAAGAGATCAATTTATAATATCATCAAAGGTGTTTTATCATGGTGAAGATTTTGATGACTACTATGAACAGATAAAGAAGATCATAAATTCAGCTCAGACCCATGATGAAAAGCTCCATAAACTGTGGCTTGCAGGCGAAATAATAAAAGAGTACGATGACCGAACAAAAGACCCCAGACTTTGGGACGCTGTGAATTTCTATATCCTTATGAAATGCAGTTACTCGGCAACAGGGACAAGCTGGGCTATAAAACCGGTAAATTATGAGTCTGTGATCAATCTGCTGAATGGTGCTTTTCGTATGCTTCAATCAGTCATCATCGAACATAAGGATTGCATCGACCTTATAAAGTTTCACGATGCACCCGGGACATTTTTCTACTGTGATCCGCCTTACTATATGGCTGAAGATCTATATAACGGAGTTCCGCTGTTTGGTGATGAAAAACACAAACAGCTTCATGACACGCTTCTTAACTGTGAAAGCAAGGTTCTGCTGTCCTACAATGATTGCAAATTTATAGATGAGTTGTACTGTGAGGACAAGTGGTATAAGATGCGTGTTGCAAGACCCAACAGTATGATTCTGCATAACGAACCGGGTGCGCTTTACAATGAATTTCTTATAGCAAACTATGATATTTTCAGCCTATATAATAACGGAGTGCAGACAACATTTTTCAATGACTACGAACCTATTGACAATGAAGGGAGAATTGTTTTATGAATAAGATCATTACAGGAACAGTAATATCAGTAAACGGAAAGTTTTCTTTTTCTGGACTTTATGATGCACAGGGCACTCCTGTCTGCATAAGCCTTGAAAAGAATGATGACGATATAATACTTGCAGTCGTAAAAGAGCCGGAAGAACATAAGAAAGACAGAACTGCCGACTGCGGGATATCCGAAGAAGAGATAGACAGGACTTGTCAGGCACAGGATAACTGCGATGAT
>NZ_JAILMR010000077.1 GCF_024692365.1 Ruminococcus sp.
TGTTTTGACCTCACGTTTGACTGAGGAGATAGTTACCGATTTCCCGTCACAGTCAGTAACGAGCTTATCAGCGACAGCTTCATCATCTATTCTTGCAGAAGAAAGAATGAAGTCACCGCAGTTCAGATCAGCGGTAAAATACTTCTGCTTCACGAAGCCATTGACCTCAGCATCACGCTGAACAATCATTGCAAGGGTAGGAGTCTGAACTCTTCCGATATTGAGCTTACTGCCGTAACGGACGGAAAACAGCCTTGAACCGTTCATTCCCACAAGCCAGTCAGCTCTTGCCCTGGCAAAGCCTGCGTTATATAAGCAGTCATAAGCGGACATAGGTTTCATATTGGAAAGAGCCGCACGGATGGCGGACTCCTCAAGGGAAGAAACCCATAGACGTTTGACAGGCTTACTGCACCGAGTCATATTATAGACATAGCGAAAAATACATTCACCCTCACGGTCAGCATCGGTTGCACAGATGATCTCTGATACATCAGCTTTGTTCATAAGGCTTTTCAGGAGATTAAACTGACCTTTGGTCTTATCGGTTACGGTAAACTGCCACTTGTCGGGAATCATAGGGAGCTGCGAAAAGCTCCACTTCTGGTCCCAGCCGTTACCGTAATCATTCGGGAACTTCAACCCCACCAAATGACCGACACACCACGATACAATATAGCCGTTACCTTCGATATATCCTTTCTGGACCTTATCAGCACCGACTACGGTACTGATTGCTTTTCCGACATTCGGCTTTTCTCCGATGATTAAAATTGACATTTATAAAATCCTTTCAAGAAACTATTGATAAATGATAACTGTTATGATATACTTCTATTAAAGACCAAGTTGTTTTTTGAATCGTACTTGGTGTTTGAAACAACGATTTTAATAGAATTCTAAGCAATATGCGATATCACCCACATATAATTCACTTGGTAAAAGTGAATGAGTGAATTCATCATTTTTGTTTTTCGCATACTTAACAAGAAAAAAATATTCTTAATCTTAGTTTTCATTCTTTGTTTTCTGTGTTAGTATTACAGTGTCGCTGATAGTAAAGTGACCCAAATTTCAAATAACGAAAAGGAGAGAATCGCTATAATCATAGTGATCATGTAAATGCAATGAAAAAATTCAGTGAGTATTTAAAAGAAAAAAGAACAGCAGCCAATCTTACTCAGGACAAATTAGCAGAATTGATTGGTGTATCTCTGAACTCAGTACAGAGCTGGGAATCAGGAAAATACAAACCGAAAAAAACTAAACTATATGATCTTGCAAATCATCTTGGTGTAGATGCCGATGAACTCGAAACAGTATTTAATGATGACGGGGAGGACTTCTCAAATTTTCCGTTCTTTATGTATACTGATGAGCAGATTAGTATAATAAATACATTAAGACTTACCCCTGAGCAGAAAGAATTTATGATGCTGATTCGTATTTATAATACTGAAAGACCAGATAAATCCAGAGGCGGATATTTCAGCTGGGATCATGATATAATGGGTGGATTAAGAAGAATTCCATATAAGTACACAGAAGTTAAAGGAGTGTATAAGGTTTATGATTTTGGAGAGCACCTTACAAAATTTCTGAGATATGTTCCTAAAGAATTCTGTTTTGAGATGATAAGAAACAGTCCTGATACAGTGTTTGACTTAAGAACACTTGATAAAAAGGATATTTTGAGCTGGATGGATTACTGTGTTTTAGACCAGTCATATTCTCAGCCAAGAATGGACGGACTTTCAAGGAAAAGCTATTATAGTAGCCTTTCTAAATCTATTGTTAAATTTGAGGAACGTACCATAGATACAAGTTATAACTCATATTATTCTTATGAAAAAAACAGCGATATGTCATTATTTGATAAGACTACTGATCAGTATGGAAGAAAATATACGTTAAAACTGTCCGAAAAAGGTTTGCTTTTTCAAGAGTGGTGCAAGGACATTTATTAATCGTGATGTTATTTTTCGGTTGCTTTTTATTCTACAAGCCTGCAATATTCCTCTGTGGTAAGAAGACAGTGGTACTTTCCTTTACTGGATTTCGTTATATATCCAGCTTTTTCAAACTCTTTGATAACCTTGTCCGCCGTTCTTTCGTTTGAATCAAAGTGATCAACAAGGAATTTTCTTGTAACATCTTTGTGGATTACAAAATAGAGAAGCGTACTTCTAAGGTTGCCATACTCTACTCCCGTAACAGAGATAGTATCGAAAGAACTGTACTTTTTAAGCACGTCGCTCTTTGTAACCTTGTTTCCGGTCGGATTGCAAATATCAGTAATATTGACAGGATCAACATTATATTTATCTGCATTCGCAGGTGCGATACAGCCATCATCAGGCTCGTCATATAAGTTATAGCCGTCCTCATCATCGTCAAAGTCGTATTCGTCCTCGTCATCATCATACTTCTGGCGGAAACGCTCATTGATCTCGCCGTTGCTCTCACCGAGCTTAAATGCAGCATAGGCAATACCGCCCACAGCACCGATACCGATAATTCCCTTGATGATCTTCTTGATTTTCATAATCATTTTCCTCCATGATTTTAGTATTCTACGGGATCGCCGTAGTTGATTTTCTTGATAGATTTGATGTTAGCTCCGAGGTCAAGACCGTTCCAGTTGTAGTAACCCCATGAGCCTGAAAAAGCTACGCAGGACGGAAGATTGCTGTCATCATAGATGAACTCCACAATACACTTACCGCTGCCACCGAAGTTGTGAAATTTTCCCTCGCCATCATCGGCAAAGCCCTTGCTGTCGCAGATTTTTGTAGTGAATTGTGTACCGTTTTCAAGCTCAATCAGAAATCTGTCATTGCAGTAGCCGTACCATACGCCCATAGCACAGCAGTAATCTCCATACTCATCACGGCGTATTCCGGTCCCTGTTATGGTATCGACCTTAGAGCCGTATATTGCTCCTGAACTGGGCATAGCCGTCAGCCCCGAAGCTCTTTCGCCTGCAAAGCA
>NZ_JAILMR010000003.1 GCF_024692365.1 Ruminococcus sp.
TTATACCATAGAGTGCCATTTCTTTCAAGCCTTAGTCCGCAGGATGCCACGCTCCGAGATTTGCTTCCTGCTCAGCAAGCGTCATATTGAAGAAACGCTTTCCGCAGTCGAGTGCTCTGATCTCAGCCATTTCATCGGCGGTCAATTCAAAGTCAAAAATATCAAAATTCTCCTTCATGTGCTGAGGATTGGTTGTTCTCGGAAATACGATCGTTCCTTCCTGGATGTGCCAGCGTAGGATTATCTGCACATTGCTCTTGCCGTATTTCTGAGCCAGTTTTGTGAACACGCTCTCATTAATAAGCCCTTTGTCACCGTGACCGATGGGATACCAGCTCTCAATGACCGTGCCGTACTTTCCAATACGCTCTTTCAGTGCATTCTGCTGATAGTATGGGTGGCATTCTACTTGCAGAACGGACGGCATGATCGTGGCAGCTTCGCACAGTTCCTCAAGGCGCTCGCTTTCGAAGTTGCTGATACCGATAGACTTCACTTTGCCTGCTTTCACAGCCTTTTCCATGTCCTTCCACGCTCCGAGGTAGTCTCCGAACTGCTGATGCAGGAGAAGAAGATCAATGTAGTCCGTGCCGAGCCTTTCAAGCATCTTGTCGATAGCTGCTGCGGTCTTGCCCTCACCGTATTCGTGGGGCCAGAGCTTTGTGGTTATCCACACTTTCTCACGGGGAACACCGCTGTCCTTCACAGCCTTTCCGACGCTTCTCTCGTTCTGATAAGCGTGAGCCGTGTCGATGTGGCGGACCCCCATTTTCAGTGCATCGAGCACTGCGTTGTATGTCGCTTCGCCCTCCGGAACCTGATAAACGCCAAGTCCGAACTGTGGGATCTTCGTACCGTCATTCAAAGTGATGTAAGTCTGCATAGAAACACCTCCTCAGATAAGTCCGTTATTTTTAAGCCACTTTTCGATCTGCGGCTTTGCATTTTTAACTCCACTGCCGGTCAGGGAAAGTCCCTCGCCGACATTTGCATACTTCTTTATATCCGAAACGCTCTTGCCGAGTCCGCTGCCCTCGTTGGTGCAGAGCGGATAGATCGTCTTGCCCGAAAGATCGGCATTATCAAGGAATGTGAACACCGCCATCGGAGCAGTTCCCCAGTAGTTCGGATAGGCAAGAATGATATTGTCGTAGTCTGTTACATCGGGCATATCTTTCAGCTCAGGACGTGCGTTTGCTCTGAGATGTGCCTTTGCTTCGTCGATGCATGTCATGTAGTCTGCTGAGTAAGGCTGCACCATTTCGAGCTTGAAGCTGTCAATACCTGTCAGCTCAGTGATATGTCCGACTGCGATCTCGGTGTTGCCGACCTCCACATACTTCATCGAACCGCCGAAGTAGTTCTCATCAGCTCTTGAAAAGAATATAACGATAGTGTTCATAGTAGTTCCTCCTTTGGCTTTAGGTAACTGTCGTTCCGTTAATTCTATTTTAGCAGATAACTCCCGAAAAAACAACGGGCAGTTTCTTTGAAACGGTTACTTAGGTAACACTTTCTGCAAAATGGTTACTTATCTGACAGAAGCCATTTACCATTCTGCTTAACAAAATGCTGATTTGTTTTCAGCGTCCATGTTCCGGAAGCGCCGTATACTTTGGCTTCAAGCGTGGTGCTGCCTGTCAGCAATGCAGTATCTCCGTCAACCGTAACAACAGGGCTGTTCAGCTTGTAGGAGTAATAATTCAGAGTACCGTCTGCGATCTCACCGAAGAATTCCTCTTTGGTCTGGACCTTGCCTGACATATGCGTAAAAGTCTTATCCGCTGTTACAAGGTCATTCAGTGTATCGATGTCCTTATCGATCATAGCCTGTTCAAATCTTTCATACGTTTCAAGTACTGCGCTTTGATCTGTTGTTATGGTAGCAGAACTTGTTGCATCAACGGTCTGCGTATCATTGATATATGCTTTTTTCATAAGACAAAGATCAAATACGTCCCAACGTTCATCGCCGGTCAGATCATACGGCTTTCCGGAAAGATCTTCTTCAGTGGGTCTTCCAAGGAGAAAGTCTTGTAAATTGCGAATATCCTGCATTGTATAATGCACCTCTTTCTTTTCAGCGATCTTATTGAAATTATTGTTATCGAGCCAGTTCTGAACGATAGTCCTTGCACTTTCGCCTTCATTCTGAGCAACCGAGCCTCTTACAGAGAAACCGCCCATTACTTCTGCACCTTCACAGATTCCTTTTATAGTGGTAACAGTATTTGCTTGCCCGCTGCCTTCATGTGTGTTGAACGGTATTATTGTTTTACCGTCCCAGTCATAGCTTTCAAGGAAGCTGTACATCGCCATCGGCATATCGCCCCACCATATCGGATAGCCCACGAATATTACATCGTAACT
>NZ_JAILMR010000032.1 GCF_024692365.1 Ruminococcus sp.
TATCGGCAATATGGGTAGCAGTAATAGGTTTCTCTCTCAACTTTGCAGCTTATGTATCAGAGACGCTCCGTTCGGGTATCGAGAGTATTGACGGCGGACAGCATGAAGCGGCGCTGGCGCTCGGTTTCTCGGAAAATCAGGCATTCTTCCGCTTTATCTTCCCGCAGGCGGCAGTACGCCAGCTTCCTGTATACCGAGGCGAGATAATCTCACTTCTGAAAAACACGTCTATCGTGGGTTATATAGCCATACAAGACCTTACAAAAATGTCGGACATCATCAGAAGCCGTACATATGAGGCTTTCTTCCCATTGATAGCTACAGCGATAATATACTTTATTATAGCATGGGTAATAACAATAGTACTGAACATTATCTTAAAGCGCATTGACCCGAGGTCAAGAAGGAGGGGGACAAAATGAGTATGTTAAAAATCGAACATCTTCGCAAGGAGTACCCTAACGTTACACCCTTAAAGGATGTATGCGCTGAGATAAACAAAGGCGATATTATTTCCATAATCGGACCATCGGGTACCGGTAAATCCACGCTTTTGCGCTGTCTCAACCAGCTTGAAAAGCCCACTTCGGGCACAGTCACATTTAACGGAGAGGTCATAACCGATCCTAAATGCAAAATGGAAAAGATACGCCAGAAAATGGGCATGGTATTCCAGTCGTTCAATCTGTTCTCCAATCTGACTATCATAGAAAACATCATGACAGGACCTATGAAGCTGCTCGGTAAGTCAAAACAGGAAGCTTTTGACACTGGAATGGAGCTTTTAAAGCGTGTTGGTCTTGCCGAAAAAGCAGACAACTATCCCGATGAACTGTCAGGCGGTCAGAAACAGCGTGTGGCTATTGCCAGAGCTATTGCCATGAAGCCGGAAATGCTCCTGTTTGACGAGCCGACTTCTGCCCTCGACCCCACAATGGTAGGCGAAGTATTGCAGGTAATACGCTCACTTGCCAAAGATGGAATGACCATGATGATAGTAACTCATGAAATGAAGTTTGCCCGTGATGTTTCAACACGAGTATTCTACATGGACGAGGGCGGCATCTACGAAGAAGGCACGCCCGACGAGATATTCGGCGCTCCCAAAAAGGAAAAGACACGAATTTTCATTAAGCGCCTGAAACAGCTCCCGTTTACAATAGAAAACGCAGATTTCGACTTTATCGGCATTATATCACAGATTGAAATATTTGGCAAAGATAATATGCTCAGAGATAAGACAGTAAAAAACCTTATGCTGGTATTCGAGGAAACTGTAAAGCAGTGTATCTCCAAACGAAGTGATGTATTCCCCATAAATGTCATAGTTGAGATATCGGAAACAGATGACAGCGTTACACTCGAAGCAACTTATAACGGCGAACGATTTGACCCCGTTTCCGATGGTAACGAGCTCTCCGTATCAATCATAAATAAATGCTCGGATGATCTGAGCTTTAGTTATGAAAATGGCGTGAATACTTTCAGGAGTATCCTGAGAAATAATAAATAATAAGAAGATCTCAAAGCTTATCTGTCTCAATAAACGAATCAACGCCCCGAATTTTGATATAATCCCCTTAGAGTAGACACACGAAAAAACAAAAGTGTGAAAACTCTAAGGGGGTATTTTATGTCCAAACGAAATAAGCTAACAGATGAAGAACGAATAGCAGCGGTGCAAGAATATCTGAATGGAAATGGCGGCTATGAATCAATTGCAAAAAAAAATGGGATAGAGTATTCATACTTCCGAAAACTTGTTATTCGAGCGCAAAAAGAAGGAATAGATACATTAAGAACACAAAAGACAAATAGGAAATACACATTAGAAACAAAAATATCATCGGTAAAGGAGTATCTTGAAGGAAAAGGTAGTCAGTTAGAAATATGTCTAAAATATCATATCAAACATGTATCTCTTCTCCAGCACTGGATATTATGGTATAATAGTGGTAAGGGCTTTAAAGAGCGTACACGCTCGGAAAGAGGTATTACCATGAACAAAGGCAGAAAAACAACACAGGAAGAACGTGTAGAAATTGTAGCGTTCTGTATTGAGAATGGCAAGGATTACGGATTGACTATGGAGAAATACGGCGTATCTTACCAGCAGATCTATTCGTGGGTACGCAAGTATGAGTCAAAGGGCATAGAAGGTCTTAATGATCACAGAGGGAAAGCAAAGCCCGAAGATGAGCTTACAGAAGCGGACAGGCTTCGCTTGGAAAACAAGATATTACAGGCAAAAATCAAGGATCAGGAAATGGAGATCAAGCTGTTAAAAAAACTGAAAGAATTGGAAGGAGGCGATTGGTAAGCGGAGTACGTAATGAAGCCAAATATCTTGCAATCAAATTTATGAATGAAGCTGAACATTACCCGATTCAAAAACTCTGTGCAGCTGTACATATTGCACGCTCGGCATACTACAAGTGGCTGAACAGGACACCAAGTCATAGCCAACAGGTCAATGAACAGCTTTTGGAATGGATAAAGCAGCACTATGAGGAACGCAATGGTATCTTAGGATATCGTCAGATGACAATTGTGATCAATCGTGAGCATAATGTGCATTACAACAAGAAGCGTATTTACAGACTGATGAATATTCTTCACTTGAAATCAGTGACCCGTATAAAGAAAAAAACATATATTCCGTCAACACCTCAGATCACAGCGGAAAATGTTCTAAACAGAGATTTCCATGCAGACAAGCCGAATGAGAAATGGCTTACCGATGTAACAGAGTTTAAATACTATGTTGGCACGACCATCAAGAAACTGTATCTAAGTGCAATTCTTGACCTTTATGATAGGCGTATAGTAGCATACAAAATCAGTGACATCAATAATAATTATCTTGTATTTTCCACATTTGATGAGGCTGTCAGACTGAATCCCAATGCCCATCCGATATTCCACAGTGACAGAGGATTTCAGTACACAAGCAAATATTTCCATCAAAAGCTTGTAAATGCCGGAATGATACAGAGTATGTCACGTGTTGGGAGATGTATCGACAACGGACCAATGGAGGGTTGGTGGGGCATTCTGAAGTCTGAGATGTACTATCTTTGCAAGTTTAAAGATAAGGATGAGCTGATCTCGGCGATAGAAGAATACATCAGATACTACAATACCGGTAGATACCAGATCAAATTGCATTGTATGACACCAATGGAGTATCATGAAGCATATGCTGCGTAATCGGTCAAGCAATAAAGCAGCCTGCACAAATTGCACAGACTGCTTTTAGTCACTACATAGATTATTTTTGTTTTTTGCGCTGTCTACTTGACAGGGGGCGGGTCATACGGTGAGGGCTTTTATACTTATAAGTCGTTCTTCACAACGAGAATTACTTTTCAGCGATTGCAGCCTGAGCAGCAGCCAGTCTTGCGATCGGTACTCTGAAAGGTGAGCATGATACGTAAGTCAGACCGAGCTTGTGGCAGAATTCAACAGATGAGGGATCGCCGCCGTGCTCGCCGCAGATACCGATGTGCATATCGGGACGAACCTGCTTACCCATCTTAACAGCCATATCCATGAGCTTGCCAACGCCTGTCTGGTCGAGCTTAGCGAAGGGATCGTTCTCATAGATCTTCTTGTCGTAGTAAGCGCCGAGGAACTTACCAGCATCGTCTCTTGAGAAACCAAATGTCATCTGTGTGAGGTCGTTTGTACCGAAGCAGAAGAATTCAGCTTCCTTAGCGATGTCATCAGCTGTAAGAGCAGCTCTGGGGATCTCGATCATTGTACCAACTTCGTACTTGAGGTCGGAACCTGCTGCCTTGATAACTTCGTCAGCAGTCTTAACAACGATATCCTTAACGAGCTTGAGTTCCTTGATGTCGCCTACGAGAGGGATCATGATCTCAGGAACGAGGTTCCAGTCGGGGTGAGCCTTCTTGATGTTGATAGCCGCCTTGATAACAGCCTTTGTCTGCATTACTGCGATCTCGGGGTATGTTACTGTAAGACGGCAGCCTCTGTGACCCATCATGGGGTTGAATTCGTGGAGAGAAGCGATGATATTCTTGATATCTTCAACAGTCTTACCCTGTGCCTTAGCAAGAGCAGCGATGTCGTCTTCTTCTGTAGGAACGAATTCGTGGAGAGGAGGATCCAGGAATCTGATAGTAACGGGGCAGCCTTCGAGTGCTTCGTAGAGAGCCTCAAAGTCAGCCTGCTGCATAGGTTCGATCTTAGCGAGTGCTGCTTCTCTTTCTTCAACAGTGTCAGCACAGATCATTTCACGGAATGCACCGATTCTGTCGGGCTCGAAGAACATATGCTCTGTACGGCAGAGACCGATACCTTCTGCGCCGAGCTCTCTTGCCTTCTTAGCGTCTGTAGGTGTATCAGCGTTTGTTCTTACCTTGAGCTTTCTGTACTTGTCAGCCCATTCCATGATCCTGCCGAACTCACCTGCGATAGTAGCATCAACTGTAGGAATGATGCCGTCGTAGATGTTACCTGTAGAACCGTCTATTGAGATAGGATCGCCTTCCTTGAATGTCTTACCAGCGAGTTCAAACTTCTTGTTAGCTTCATCCATCTTGATGTCGCCGCAGCCTGATACACAGCAAGTACCCATACCACGGGCAACAACGGCAGCGTGAGATGTCATACCGCCACGAACTGTGAGGATACCCTGTGCGGACTTCATACCTGTGATATCTTCAGGAGATGTTTCCAGACGAACGAGAACTACCTTTTCGCCTCTTTCAGCCCACTCTACAGCGTCGTCAGCTGTGAATACGATCTTACCGCAAGCAGCACCGGGTGAAGCGCCGAGACCCTTGCCCATAGGTGTTGCAGCCTTGAGTGCAGCAGCGTCGAACTGAGGGTGGAGAAGTGTATCGAGGTTACGGGGATCGATCATAGCTACTGCTTCTTCCTCTGTTCTCATGCCTTCGTCAACGAGGTCACAAGCGATCTTGAGGGCAGCCTTAGCTGTTCTCTTACCGTTTCTTGTCTGGAGCATATAGAGCTTACCGTGTTCAACAGTGAACTCCATGTCCTGCATATCTCTGTAGTGCTTTTCAAGTCTCTGGCAAACATCCTGGAAAGCCTTGAAAGCATCGGGGAATGTCTTAGCCATCTCATCGATAGGCATAGGTGTACGAACGCCTGCAACAACGTCTTCGCCCTGTGCGTTTGTCAGGAATTCGCCCATGAGCTTCTTTTCGCCTGTAGCAGGGTCACGGGTAAATGCAACACCTGTACCGCAGTCATCACCCATGTTACCGAATGCCATTGACTGTACGTTTACGGCAGTGCCCCATGAGAAAGGAATGTCGTTATCTCTTCTGTATACGTTTGCACGGGGGTTGTCCCATGAACGGAATACAGCCTTGATAGCGCCCATGAGCTGTTC
>NZ_JAILMR010000035.1 GCF_024692365.1 Ruminococcus sp.
GCTGCCCTCGCCGCTGGGTGACTCTCCCGAATTAACAAATAAAAATACCGCCTGACCCGAAAGCCGGACGGTATATGCTGAAACTTATCATCAAGCAGTATCAACATTCACGCATAGCCAATCGAGCCCTATTCTTCTGAACAACGCTAGAATAACTATATGAATATGAGAATGCAAATACTGTGTTTTTCATAATGAACTTCCTTTCTTGATTTCTTTAATGACATTATAACATAACTTAGTACAGATTTCAATAAACCTGTAGTATAGACAGAAGAACTCAGAGTCGAACTGAGATCTACGGTTTTGGAGACCGTCATTCTGACCATTGAACTATTTTCCTATAGCTTCCGTTGAGAGGATCGAACTCCCATTGACAGAGTCAAAGTCTGTTGTCCTGCCTGTTAGCCGAAACGGAATTATAGTGCCTCCGGCAAGAATCGAACTTGCGACGCCAGGTTCTTCAGACCTGCGCTCTACCAACTGAGCTACAAAGGCATTTAGCAAAAGACTATGATAGGAGTCGAACCTACGCTCGTCGGGTTGTAGCCGACTGCCTTTCCAATTGGCTACACAGTCATATTATTTCCGTTGAGAGATTCGAACTCCCGTTTTCGGTGTCAGAAACCGATGTCCTACCACTAGACGAAACGGAATTATGGCGACTCCGGCGGGACTCAAATCGTACAAATGTTCGCCGCAAACTTAGTGTAAATCTCAGAATATCCCGAAAATACGCGCTTATAGTATAACTTAGCAAAATTCGTTTTTGATAACTTTCAGCCACTTTTCGGGCTGATAATGACCATTTAATGACCATCAAAAAAATTGATATGACGTATTCCGATTTTTATAATGACCATTTGCCAATGGGCTGCTGCAATTGCAATAGCCCATTGTATTATTTTTGAACACATTAAAGTCGCATAAGCTTTAAACTTAACATTTATTTAGATATTTTGCAGCATATAGTACTACTTTATCTGCTTCACTATGCTTGGATCTTTGATCTTCATATCGTCGGCAAACATTATCATTTCCGTGACGATCTGTGCAGTCTTTGGGTCATCATCTACAAAAGGCATGAAGATCTTACCTCTTTGCTGAGTATGTACGGGAAATACATTTATCATGATTCCGCCTTGTACGTGTACAACGCCGCTGCCAAGATGGACAGCATAATCTGCACGCTTGCCTCTTATGAACATATGGCTCTTTTCAAAACGAACATTATCAAGCTTGAAAAGTTTCACCGTGAATTCACATATTGCTCTGCGCATCTCAACAGTTGAATAGCTGCTTTCCGGATCAACTTTTCCTGCATGGGCTACGCTTACAACAAGATCGGTATCGCGCATTACTTCCGAGAATACCACATCAGGTACATCCGATATCTTTATCGGTATATTTGTCAGACGGTCATAGAATCCGACCCATTCAAGTGTAGGTGATTCGATATCAGATGGAGAATACCAGTCTGCAAGAGCGTTTATCTTTGCGGTGATATTCTGTTTATAGAACACTCTCATCAGTCCATTGTCGCGCTCCAGTGTCCAGCGGCGGGATTTCAGACAGGCTATGGTTTGTTTGGGGAGTATCTGGCTGCCCGCATATCTCATGGAGCTGTGCTTCTCTTTTTCCTCATCAGTCTTAACATACAGCTCTCTGAATACTTGCTTGAAAGGCTGTACTATGCCATTATCAAAAATGTACTGCTGATAGCTGCGCCATACTTCTGCCTTGTACAGATCATATGGGTGGGCTGTTATCAGTTCATCGTCAGGAAAAAGGACTGTTATATTGCCATCAAAGTCCAATAGACCATTTTCGGTCAGGAAGCCTGTGCACTCTCCTTTCATGTATACCAGCCTGCCGATTATCGGCGCGGTTACAGGGTTATCCAGCAGTGGAATAAGTTCCTTCGCCCTGAATACCGTTCTGTCCTCCATAGCGAGTTCAAACATATTCTTTGTACGGCTGTACTGCTCTGCAAGGCTTTTTTGGGTCTCTTTCAGCTTTATGACGAAATCATCCTTTTTCAGCTTTGCAGGAACGGACTTCTGTTTTTTGCCGTTCTTCAGAACTTCGATATCCGTCTTGCCCACTTCGTCAACAGTAAGCCTGAGAGTAACATCATCGAAACTCCTTGGTTCGGTAAGCTCTTTGATATTATCAAAGATAGCTTTCTCCATTATAAGTTCCAGCCTTGTAACATCGTTAAAGCCTAGGAAAATCGCCAGATTTTTCATAGCTGTATCTGCCGCTTCTGCTTCACTGGCACGCCGCTGTGAACCGTATGCTTTGCTCTCTTTCTTGAAGCGCTGTATACTCAGATACCTTTCGGTCATGTCCTGTTCATCGCGGACAGGCATGAGCATATAAGCCGAAAGCATATCCTTGTCACGCTTTTTATGTATTGCTTCGTCAGCTTTTACGGGATCGAGCTTTCCAAGTGCTGCATCAGCATACTTTCTTGCACGGATATGTCTTGCGCCTGAAGAAATATACTTTGCCGCATCATAGATGGCATTAAAACGCTTCTCCCCTATTTCCGCATAGGCTTCTCTGAACCAGTCCAGAGCAAACACGCCATTGCGAAGATCGTAAATTTTCAAGGGGGTATACCTTGCTATAACAGCCGCTCTTCTTGCGGGGATATCGTCATCTGTATGGGCAATGAAATAATAGCAAGCCGAAGTGAAACCTTTCCAGCCCAGCAGTTCGCCTATAATTTCTATCCAGTCTGTTGAGAGCAGTGCGGCTTCAACAAGGCGCTTTTCGCTGATACCTTTACCTTCCAAAGCAGCTTTCAGTTTCTCGGCATTATCGCCGTCAGAAGGGGTACAACGACTCAGCAGGTAGCTGAGACTCTCTCTTCTTGTAGGTGTATCTCCCACGCCGTATGCCAGACGTTCAAAGTTGTCTTTGCCCATTGCACAAAGTATCTGAACAAAACGGTCTACGCCGTAGACAGAACTTATACCCTTTATGCATCCTGAATATTCTGTAAGAGAATCACCGCGCTTCAGCTCAGTATCAAGCACAATAGTGATGAGTTCATCGTAGACCTTTTCAGCTAATCTTACCCTACGCATTACCTCATCATCAAGTTCGGAAGTATGTATACTTGTCATTTGGGACAGCGCAACACGTACTCCATTGGGAAAATATTTAGTTTCATTATTGTTATAGCCGTATCTCCCGCGTTTACGGGTTATCCATACCGCGTTGCATAAAAACTCAAAGCCTTTGACTCCGTCCATACTTTCTTCAAAGAAATGCTTATACAGAAATCTTTCGCTTATGACACCCTCACAGACAGCACGAAAGTATTCCCAGAAAGACGGATAACCATAGGCAGTGCCAAATTTAGCCGTATGCTTTTTATCACTGAACTTCTGAAAGATGCGCAGATACTGCGAGAACTCCTCTGCAAAATGCTCCTGTGAATACCCATCGATACCAAAGTAAGGTATAACTTCTCTTGCCGCACACACATACCTGGTCACATGAGTTCCTTCACGCATACTGTATGAGGTTCTTTGAGTATACAGATCATCGTAATTATCATAGCCGAGAACTAGCTCGCGCGCCATGAATCTGATCTTATGCAGATCATCACGGCTTACATGAGAATACATCAGATAATGCAGGATATCGCTCATCTGTTTTGGATACGCAAGAGAAAGTTCTTTTTCAGTAAATGGTATAAGACCATAAGCATAAAGCTCATAGTTTTCAAAAACTATACCGCGGTATGTATCCGGAAAAGCACATAAAAGCAGATAAGCATTTTCGGGCGAGCAAATCTCGTCCTCATAGAACCTGTCCCACACCTCTTTCATCGCGATGATACGGTGATGTGATTCATCTCTCTGGTTTGTGTTTATCGAATGTGAATTTCCGATAAGTACTTCATCGCCGTTGTCATTGGTAAATTCATCATTCTTATGTTCATCAATAAGTCTGTCCAGCTTATCAAGAATTGCTTTAAGATCAGGGAGCGTGTCCTTGCCGCCAAGCGCTTTTGAAGCAGGATAATATCGCAGGAAGACTTGCTTACATTCTTCGATATATTTTTCATTTATAACAGGTGTCCAGCTATCGTCAGCACTGTACAGACCATGACCGTACTCCTCGGTTTCCTGTTCATCGACCGTCAACTGTTCAAGAATGATCTGTTCGCGGACAGAGGGAGAATTTATCTTCTTTGTAAGTTGACACAGCTGTTTGTACTCAGCACTTCTTTCCTCATCATTCATCAGGTTCAGCAGTAGATCAAGACCCGCTATACGCTTTTCTTCTGATTTATCCGAAAGCAGTCTTTCAACACAGCCTCGCAGGTCATTGCCTTTTTGCTTAACAAGCATATTTATGACATTAAACCGCATATCCTCTGTCTTGAGTTTAAGGAGAGGTTCAAGCCCGCGATATTCTTCGAGGGTAAGCTCAGAATTTTTGAGGAAACCATAAGCCATCCCGCGCATGGATTTGTTCTTGTCACCAAGCAGTTCAACAAGGCGCTTGTGCCTTTTTTCCTCCGGAAGTTTGCGAAGAAGTATGGAAGTATAAAAGGCACGCTTGCTGTATGTGCCCGATGTTGGTATCTCCGAGACCATAGAGAGAGCTTTCTCTATACGAACCTCGTCTTCTGTTGCGCAGGCTATGAGCGCATTTACCTGTGCTATTTCAGCCTTTGAAACAGTGGCACTGCTACCATGGAAAATAGTATTATTACAGCGGAATTCTTTCTCGGTCATTTTTTCAAAAGTAATGCACAGAGCATCGAACATACGTAGCTCTTCCTCTTCGTCCTTGAAATAATCTTCAAGCTCTCTTTTAGCCCTGTTGTAGGGCAAACCGCGGAGCTCTTCGTACATATCGCCCTCGCCGATATAATATAACATATCATTTATAACCAAAGGCAGACACATAGCAACGAGAGCCACATCATGTGGTCGGTCAAATATGTACTGCTTCGCAGGAGATGCCTTAAAAAGCTCGGGGAACAATGCCTGCATGAAAAGTTCTGCGGTCATGAACTGACGTAGGCTTCCCTTTTTTTTCAGCTCGTTAATCCTTTCGAGAGCAGCACCTGCGTCATCAACACCGTAAGCCCACAGCGCAAGCCATATCTTCATGTCGTCTTCGGTGCAAAGGTACTCATGTCGCTGGGCTTCATTACCAAGGAGCTCACATATCAGCTCCATTGTTTTGTCGTTTAAATTTTCAAGGTCGAAAGTTTTCAGCGACAGCAGTCCGCACCATGTTGCTACAGACTTTTTCACAGACGTAAATCTGATAAGGTCATTATCACGTATAAAGCGCAGTATGTTCTTAAAAGCTGTCGGCGTGCCTTGGTCACAGCAATCACATACAGCCTGTCGCAGTCCTTCCTGAAGTTCTGCGGATATCAGAAATTTTCCGACAAGCTCGATAAGTTCTTCGTTCTCTGTCATCATAACAGCTTTAAGATAATAGCTGTTAAATGGTCTTTTGCTGTCTTCGCCTAGAATTTTTTTCAGCCAGTTTACAGCGGTTTCTTCACCCTTATCGATTAGATATGCTATATGATAGTTGGTGAAGGGTAAATAATATCTGCAAAAAGCGCGTTCATACTCATCGAGATCAGAACCATCAAGCACAGAAGCAAGGTCTCGGTCTATGTACATACCCGAGTATTTTGAAACTATATCTTTTATGTTGTCGAGGTGCCTTGCGTAGTCCTTTACTCGAAAGTTTCTTCTTGAACTATTATTATGGTACGGATACTTGTTGCAGTTATCTGTCTCATAAAGGAAGGATCCTCTGAATCTTTCGGCTATAAGTGCATCAGCACCATTTGCGAAAAGAAAAGCACCTTCCTGCTCAAAAAATTCAGATGGCTTTTTGTATGTTCCCCCCTCCAGTCCATCCCTCAGTTTTGTGAAAAGCTCACAGTGTTCGTTTGGAATGCCGTTGCAGATATTTACAAAATCCCGCTGGTCTTCGGTGAGTTTTGACATCTTTTTTCTGTAGACTTCTCTGTAATGTTCGAGGATATCATTAGCTTCTTGCTCGCGTTTTGATTTTTCGATATTTTCTGTCTTTTCCATATCACCACACCCTTCCGGATAGCATTGTCAGTCTAATAAATGTAAGATCATCGTCTTCGCAGAGTTTAATACTGTCGCTGAGTGAACCAAGCTCTTCATCGTTTAAAAATATCCTGAACAGACCGTCTTCATAGCATTGAAACGCATTCTTGATTGCATCTGATCTATCCTGTAAATTGCCATTGTAATCCAAACCAAAAGTAAATCTACCGACAGATTCCATATCGCGTAAATATTCCTCAGTCATGGGTTCAGGCTCGGTTTTGGAAGCACGTTCATTATGGTCATTCACACATTTTTCCGTTATAATTGTGATAATCTCCCCAACAGTCGAAGGTATCTGATCAAAATAAAAAAGAACTTTATCTACTGCATTTTTGTCAGAGCCTATATGTTTTATATTGATGTTAATCTTCATGGCTTCTCCTTGAATAATTTTTTCATGCAATTATATCACCGTTCATTTTCTTCAAGCAGAAATTTCTCTATGCCCACATAATATATGCCGTTTTCATCATACCATGGAATGATGTCATCCTTCACCACAACTATCTTCTTGAAAGAATCCTTCACCCTGCGAAGTGAATTTATCTCCTGCTGTCGTTTTTCTTCTGCGGAAATAGTAAGTGCCGACTGGATATAATAACGCTCACTGCCTTTGTTGGCAACAAAATCTATCTCCAGATTAGTCCGTATCTTTTTTCCTTCACTGTCTTTATAGTTATATTCCACTACGCCCACATCAACGTCAAATTCACGGTAAAGCAGTTCGTTGTAAATGATATTCTCCATTATATGGTTTTCTTCCTGCTGACGGAAGTTGAGCCTTGCATTTCTGAGTCCGATATCCGAAAAATAATATTTCATGGGCGAACCTATATATTTGCGCCCCTTGACATCATATCTCTGAGCCTTATACACCATAAAAGCATCTATGAAATAATCGAGATACTTTGCGATAGTATCGTCAGAAACAGATATATTCTTTATGCTCTTGAAAGTCTTTGAGAGCTTTGAAGGATTAGTGAGCGAACCTACCGATGACGAGATTATGTTCAGCAGATCTTCAAGCACGCTTTTATCGTGACCGATATTGTTGCGGTTCATGATATCGTCCAGGTATATCTTGCTGAAAAGGTCGCTGAGATATTTGCTCTTATCCTCATGAGTATGCTGCATCAGCACCAGCGGCATTCCCCCGTAGGTGAAATACTCCCGCCACGCATCACGCTTATCGCCTTCAAATGCAGTATAAAACTCCGAGAATGACAGCGGGTTGATTTTTATCTCATCACCGCGCCCGCGAAATTCGGTAAGGATATCAGAGGAAAGCATTTTTGAATTGCTTCCCGTAACATATATATCAGCATTCTTTATCTTCATCAGCCCGAGCACCACATCAACAAAGCCTATTTTCTCATCACTTTCGGGAAGATAAGGGTTCGGTATCTCGGCAACTTTTTGTATCTCATCAAGGAAGATATAATACATCTTCTCCTTATCGGTCATGAGCGATCTGATATATTCTCCCAGTTCCAGCGGATTTCGGTAACGGATATTTACATCATCATCAAGCGCAAGCTCAATTATATGCCCGTCATCTACACCTATTGAATTCAGGTACTTATGATATATCTCAAAAAGCAGATATGACTTGCCGCACCGCCTTATGCCTGTAATTACCTTGACCAGCCCGTTCTCTTTTTTGCGTATCAGTTTGTCAAGATATTTTCTGCGTTCTATCATGATATCACTCCATTCGACAAAAATGCGGATACCCGCAATTTATTCTAGCCACATTATATCACATCTATTCATGCAAGTCAATAATATGATTAGAAATTTTTGCGGATAGCCGCGTTTTTATCTAGTACAACAATTTGCTTAAGTGGTTTTCGTTGTAATATGTCTCAATTGACCTCCGAAGCGGAGATCGGCACATTTTATATCAATAATCTCAACTGTTACCCGAACAGTATTTTCTTCGGAGTGCTTTTGTTCTTTCAATCTTCTGCCGATATTTCTCCGCGTCTGCCAGTTCGTCCAGCCAGTGGGTGTAGAAATCATCAAAGCTGTCCGCCAGAAGTTCCAGCGCACCCTCGCCGGTCTGAAATATTTTCCCGCGCATTTCCCCCGTAATGATAACTCCGTTGTCGTAAGCACAGCCCGCCGTGCCTATCACCTGTGCCTTATCAGTTGCATTTTTGTCTAAATATTACCTGAATCCGCAAAACTGAACCCGCGAAGTACTATACAAAACAGCGTAAATATGGTAAAATAGAGATACAAGAAACGCTGTGAAAACAGCACCCGGAGAGTGAAAACAAAAATGCGGAAAATTGAGTATGTTGTAAGCGAAGAAAGACTGATCACGCCGAGCGGATTGTCACTCGTAGGACAAGTGCTCGGCAAGTCAAATCTGAACAAAAATGCCAACCGTATGCGGACGGAAAAGCGCTCTCAACCACAGATCAAAAACGGCGACATTCTCCCGACCATGATCGGTCTGCTGGCACTCGGGAAATCGGACTTTGAGAATGTCAATGAGTTTCATAAGGACGAGGAATTTTACAAGATCGCACTCGGTATCGCTTATGGCATACCATCGGAACCGAGGGATATCTCTGCAATGCATAACTCCGTGAGGGAAAGCAGCATTGTCAGAGCGGCACGCCGGAATTTCTCTCCGAAGCCATCACAGCAGCGAAGCAGATGACGAGAAAGCCGCTGTTGTTCCGTATGGATTCAGGCAATGATGCACTTGAAAATATGCTGCTTCTGCATTGGCAGGATCCGCAGTTGAAATTCCTGATCAAGCATATTTTTCGTCGTGAAGATCGTTATGCAATTGCAGAAGAGTTGAAATCAGTCTGCAAAAATGTGAAGCATCCCAGAGACGGAAAAACTGTCTATATCGGCAGTACATGGCGGG
>NZ_JAILMR010000045.1 GCF_024692365.1 Ruminococcus sp.
TCCATCGCCGTTAACATCAGCACGTAACTTTTCATCATCGCTCAGTAGCTTCTTGCCTTTAATGTGAGCTGCAACCTTAGTAAGGTCGGTAACAGTTATCTCTCCGTCACCGTTAACATCACCTTTTAATAACGTCGTTCCCTTTACTATAGTAACTGATACAGCTCTGCTGTTGATCTTGTCAGTTTGCCAATTGCCGTTAACCTTGGCGCAGACTGCTACCTTGTATTGGTGTCCCGGTGTGAGTTTGGGCGAGGTGAATGAGGTCTTTGTTGCGGGGATATTCTGATCTGCGATCTTCCACTTGCCTTTGATGTATACGGCAACGCCGTACTTTTCCGCATCCTCGACCTCCGACCAGTGGATCCTGAACTGGTTATATGTTTCGTTGTATTCGGTGTTGGTAACGATCGGGTACACGGGTGTTTTCGCATACGGTGTGACGGTTATCATGTTCGAGTAATTGACGTACCACTCGCCGTCAAACATTGATAACACTGCAACGCTGTAATTCTCGCCCGGTTTCAGATTTCTAAGCACAAAGGAAGTGTCGGAAGTATTTTCAACAATAGTCCATTTGTCATCGACCTCGACTGCGACAGCGTATTTTTCAGCGTTTTTTACAGCTTTCCACTTGAGTGTGACACATCCGTCGCCGGGGGTGTATGTAACAACGGGATTGGCAGGTTCGATATCTTCGCGCAGTTCATAGGCGATCTTGTTGTTTTTCGCGTACTGTTCGCCGCTTGTGCCTTCATAGCAGTATATCTTGAAGTTTTGGTTCACACGGGGACCGTCCTCGACGAAATTCGGAGACCAAGGATATCCCTCCGCGAGATGATAGCAGTAACCGATAGCGTAATTGCCAATTTTTATATTACTCTTCGGCAGAGTTGCAATTGTCATAGCGGTGCAGTCATAAAACGCATCCTTTCCAATGCTCTCAACGCTTTCCGGGATAGTTACGCTTTTGAGCTTTCTGCAGCCCTCAAAAGCGGATTCACCTATACTTTTAACGCCGTTCGGGATAATTACGCTTTCAAGCTTTTCACATTCGTAAAACGTATTTTCATCTATACTCGTTATGGTGTCAGGCAGCGTTACGCTTGTTTTGCCGCACGGGAAAGTCACGAGTTTTGTCATGTCCTTATTATACATAACACCGTCTACCGAGGAATAGTAACTGTTGTCGGGATCAACATTTATGCTTTCAAGATCGGATTCAAACCACGACTTGAATGCATTCTTACCAATGCTCGAAACATTGCGGGGAATAGTTACGCTTTTAAGCTTAGTGCAGTCTGCAAACGCAAAATCTCCGATGCTTGTGACACTGTCGGGGAGGTTTATGCTTGTCAGACGGCAAAGTTCAAACGCATTAGCTCCAATGCTCGTAACACCCTCCGGGATGGTTACATCTGTAATGCCGTTACAATAGGTAGTAAATGCGTTGTTTCCGATGCTTGTAACACCTTCTTCAATAACAATTCTTTTTATGGAGCTTGAATAACCTTTCCCGATATCTGAATCAGAATAGGCATAATTATTCATTTCTCCCGTACCGCTGATCGTAAGCGTGCCTTCGTTATCGAGGCTCCACGTCAGATTTTCACCGCAGGTGCCGCTTGCAACGCTCTCCGCGCTTGCCGCAATATCAAACTGCAAATCGACCACGTTCCCAACGACCGAGCCACTGCCCGAAAGCACAATTGCCAGTGCCGCCAGTCCGCTTATAATTCTTTTTTTCATAATCGTATCAGTCCTTTTATTTGTAAATAATGCATTAACAGTATTATACTTCAACCGTAACAGCTTTTCAAGAACATAAAATTTGAATTTTCCGGATAAATTTTGTGAATGTGGTACATACTCTTAAATAAACACACTAATTCAAAATCTCAAAGATAAAAAAGAATAGCACAAGGCTGCTCTCAATAATTATCACTGTACTTTCATTCATTGTATCATTTCTGTAAATATTGATAGCCATGTTTATAATGCCGCCGATAAATCAGAAGCCAAATCATCACGTTTTAAATGTTTGAGCAAATTCGCCGCGCTCATAAGATGAGCTTCTAACATTTTTTCTTTTTTTATTTAGCATAATATTACTCCTTTTTAAATGGTCTTCCTTTATACGCATAAATGTCGCATCGGTATCGGTCTTGGAAAAACTGTTTCTGCCGTCAAAAAGGCTGTTGTAATACTCATAGGGAGTAAGAAATCGGTGAAAATTACAAGCGGCGGATAATTACCTGATACTTTGTGCATGATGTATGATTTTAAACTTATCAATATTAGCGCAGAAAATATTAAGTTTATGACAGAAAAATTGCATTAATGTCAGACAGATCCTTGTTTGTGAACATACATTTTCTATGCTATCGATCCTGTAAAACTGCGCAGTTCTGGCGCTTTATGTGTTAAATGCTTATCTTAAAATGATTAAAAGATTTTTGGCAATTATAATTTAAAAAGTAAATAGTTGATGACTAAAAAGTGATAAATAGCAATTTTTGGCAATGTAAAAATGATAATAAGCAAAATATGATTAGAATCAATTACCAAAAAATTATAAAATATAATCAAATAATACAGCAGTTAACATTGAGCCGAAAGGGTCAATGTGCCGTATTATTTAAGTATCTATTTATAGTTTTTAATCTTTTTGAAAGCGAGGAGAAATAGCTTATGAGGAAAGTTTCAAAACGTGTTTTAGGCGCTCTTGTTGCCGGAATGCTGATAGTATCGCCTCTGTCTACTGTTGCACCTGCTATCACAGCATCTGCAATGAAGATCCCTACGGTCCCTTTAGACACAAAGGATGTTGGCTGGTATAATGATTACCATCACGAGATCTGGCAGGCAGATACTCCTAATTCATTTGCTGTGTTACTGCATGGTAATGACGGCGGTTTCAGCACATCATGGAAGTGCGGTCCTAATAACTCGAGAAGTAACTTCTTTGCTCATCGCGGTCTGTACTGGGGGCTGAACAACCCTAAGACTTACAAGGACTATGGTGATTTCTACTGTGACTACGATTGCAACTGGTATACAGATTCATCCGGTAACGCCAGGATCGGTATCTACGGCTGGGCACAGAATCCTCTGGTAGAGTACTACATCATTGAAGACTGGAAGAACTGGTCACCTGAACAGGATCCCTCTGCACAGTACAAGGGTTCTGTTACAATTGACGGAAGCCAGTACAAGATATACACAAGTGCAAGAAATTCCTACACCATCGAAGGCAATAAGAATTTCACACAGTATATAAGCATACGTCAGAACACAAGAACCAAGGGCACCATCAGCGTTACTGAGCACTTCAAGGCTTGGGAGAACCTTGGCATGAAGATGGGTAACCTGTACGAAGTTGCTTTCAGCGTTGAAGGTTGGGAGTCCGACGGTCATGCTGATGTTGCTATGAATATGTATGAAGGCGACAGTGGCGACGAACACCATAAAGATGATCCCGTTCAGAACGTAAAGATGGAATACAACAGACAGTACAAGCAGATGAAATTTATTTGGGATGATGTAAATGGCGCTGACGAGTACAGCATAGCAGTTTATCTGGCAGGCAAGTGGAGAGTTCAGGCGCAGAATATCACCGATACAGTTTACACTTCTCCCAAAAATCTCACACTTGGCAAGACCTACAAAGTAGCTATCGCCCCAAAAGTAAACGGTACTTGGGATATCAAAAACGCAATCAAAAACGCTGTGGCTGTTATTATAAAGTGATAGTCACACTGATCTGATTCAAAATAAACAAAACGGGGCTTTTGCTTGGTGCAACAGCCCCGTTACTCATATTGCTTTACTAATTTTCTGAACAGAGCTATTCAAACCACACTTCTGAAAAACAGCAAGCATGAACTTGAATAAACAGTAGCTTAATCACTCGAAATAATCATCTTTTTTGAACTGCGTTTGCAACCTATGAAGTCAAAAAAGATGATTTCACTTAAAAGCGCGTATTTACGCGCTTTTTTGTTGCCCTGAAACAGAAATTTTTTATATGAAAACCGAAGATGATTTTTGGTATAAAATGCCTTTGGACAGGATTCGAACTCTTTTTTTTTGCGTTTTCTGAAGAATAAAAGATTTTTTTGAAGGGAAACAACTCAAATTTACACCAAAAAGTTTCACAAACTTTTCACCCCGAATTTGGTGCTTTTCACGAAATGTGAGAACACCGGATTCGGGCTTTTTTATTTTTACATATCAAAGAATGGAGGTGAAAGAATGCCGGAAAATTTTGATGGGATTAAAAATAGAAAATTCGGCATCGAGATCGAGATGACAGGCATCGTCTGCTCCGAACTTGTGGAGGCAGGTCTTGCGTTAAGGACAGATGACGGTATCAAACCGAACTTCCCATGCTTCACAGCTGAACAGGGTGCGGAGCTGAACGGAATGATAAACGGCATTGCATCAAAACTTAGCGAAAGCGTCCTCTCCCGAACCGAGAACATGAGAAGGGTGCTATGCGATCACGCACCGTCCCACCTTGAGGATTATGTTAGCAAAATGGCCGTGCTCCTGCATTATAAAGAGACGGAGAAGATCATGCAGCAACTCTGCGAAAGCGGTTGGCTGCTGCCTATTAACGGCGGAATATCGGGAACGACGGTTATGTACCTGAATAAGTGATAAGGGATTAGTGGATGTTCAAATAGAAATCTCTTATTCACGCAATTATCTTTATATTTTTCCTTATGAATGTTGGAATGTTTTCATTGAACCTAAGCAACAGAAAAATATTTGAAAGATGCCAAAGACTTTATACTGCGAAAATCTGATGCGGCTGAGGTTTTGATTAAAAAAATATTAAAATTATATTATTGAAATCATTGCAATTTGAAAAGCAATGTGATATAATATCTATCGGACGTAACAGCGTAATAACGGTGAAATGTCCATCCTATTTATAATTTGGCTATGGCTGTTTAAGGTATTTATGTCGTTTACTGTAACAGCCGTATCAGATTTACGTTCTTTTAATTTCATAAGGAGGTTCAAGAGATAATGCACAAGACAATGAAACGGATCGCCGCAGGGCTTGTGGCAATTACAGCTGGTTTATCAGCAGCAGCCGCATCTGCACCTATGAGTGTATTTGCAGAATATGAACAAATACTTATCCAGTCTGACTTCGATGAAGGCATAGGTCTTCCCTGGTACACCACCGAGAATGCCCCGGCACGGCAGGACTTCGATATTTCAGACGGCACTTACACTGTAACGATACTGAACAACGATGGTCCCGAGTCAAGATGGGATCTTCAGTTAGGTTACAGAAATTTTGTGATAAAAAAGGGTCATACTTACAAGGTGCACTGGAAGGTCAATTCTTCC
>NZ_JAILMR010000075.1 GCF_024692365.1 Ruminococcus sp.
AAAAGATTTCCGAAACCTGAGATCACACTTGATGGGATATACTCAAAGTTCGCAGATGAAAGCTTTTGCAAGGATTTTCTGCTTGATATCCGCTTTGAAAAGGGCTTTGCCTGCCCGTTTTGCGGTGGCTCTGAGTACCGCAGGATAAGGTCACGCCATCTGCTGCGATGCAAGTTCTGTAAAGCAGATATCTCCGCCACAAACGGAACTTTTATGCACAGAACACATATTCCGCTCAGACTGTGGATAGTCACCGCATTCCTCATTATGAGCAACAAATGCAGTGTTTCTGCTGTTACGCTGATGAGGTCTTTGGGGGTGACCTACAAGACTGCATGGTACATCCTTCATCGCATCAGAAAAGCTATGAAATGCCGTGAAGAACGCTATTTGCTTGACGGGATCGTTGAACTTGATGACACGTATCTCGGTGCTCCGACTCACGGTAAAAAGCGTGGTAGAGGTACTGAAAAAGTCAAAATGATCGTAGCTTTATCAAAGAACTCAGCAGGAAATCCCGAGTACGTTAAAATGAGCGATGTGCCGAATTTAAAGGGTATAACTGTTGGTAGATTTGCCAGGGATAATATCCGCGCAGGCTCGAAGATCGAGAGTGATAATGCTCGAAGTTACAAGAAACCGCTGGCACAGAAATACTTCCATGTTTTTGAGACATATGATCCGACAAGCGGTCAGTTGAACTGGATGCATAAAGTTATTTCAAACTTCAAAGCAATGATCATGGGAACTTACCACGGAAACGAAAAGATCCACACAGCGTTATATGCTGCCGAATACTGTTACAAATTCAAACGTCGTAAGCTGGGAAACAGTGCGTATTTAAGGCTTTGGGCTGCTTTGGTGCAGTGATCTTACTTGTGGTGTGTTAAGGGGATAACCATAATACGCTTTGTCATCTGTCAGTCAAAAGACTATTATATGTCCTGAACTGCTCAATAGTCAAATTCGTCCCTTATATCCCAGCAGAAAAGTACCGCACAATCTGATACAGGATTCAAATCGGAAATATCTGCATGACCGGGAGTTTGCCAGGAGAAGTTTTCTTTGCCGCCTACAGAGTCATAAAGGCGATCCCATACTATATCTTCCTGCTCTTGGGTCAGAACGAATCTGATATACCAAGTTCTTCCATCAATGGTGACAGGGGCACGTAAATTCAGTGAATCGTTTGAAGATTCAATATACAGATCACCGACTATATCTTTTATTTCGTTATAGGTCATGCCGACTGTTATTCCACCGCCTACATTTGCGCCTGTGTAAAGATTGAGCTGGTCTATCGTATTGCTGATCTCGAACTCCTTACCGTTGTATGTTTCGGTATTATGCTCAGCATCAGCTTTTCCAAAAGTATCTGTACAGAATACATACTCAGGGAATGCCGAACACTTGTAACCTAAATGCAGTGCCTGAGCACTTGCTGCTTGTTCCATCTCATAATCATTATCAGAAAGCGCTTTCAGCTGGTCTACGCTCATGGAGAGCATTTCATTTACATTCATGGCAGGTATCCCTTTTTCGGCTTCGATGTTTGCATTATTGGGAAGCTGTTCTGCATTCAGGCATACAGGGTCAAATTCGGAGAGGTTAACATAAGCGTATGTGGCATTTGAATATGCGCTTGCTTTCTCCCAGCCCCTCTCGGAATAGTTGCCTATCTGTGAGCATATCTGCTGGTACTCATATTCTGAAAGCTCATATGACATCGACCACTTTTTACCATTTATCTCAGTTTTGCACTCAACGGTATAAGGACCGTATATAGAACTTCTCAACATACCCTGTATATCAGCGCCTGCCATATCATTTATTTCGCTGTAGCTTGCACCGATAAGGTCATCAGCAGTTATTTTCTTGTTCTGCTTCTTTTCGGGCGTATTGTTGTTTGTTGATGAAGCTGCATTGTTGTTTGAAGCGCCGTTGTTTGAAGTGTTGTTTTTGTTTGACTTTGAAGTGCTGCCTGACTTGGTCTTGCTCTCGGCAGCGGGTGTAGATTCTTTGTGTTCGGTGCTTACTGCGGTGATAGGTGCGGAAGACTTTGATTCCGAATTCTTGACAGGCACAGTGAACTTCTTTTCTGCCTTGCTGTCGGTGACCTCATTGTAGGATACCTCAACATGAGAACTGCTGTCAGTCAGCTTTACATCACCTGCAAAGCCCTTCTCGCTCTTTTCGGACATACCCAGACCAACAGGGATGCAGATAGCCAGAACAGCTGCTGCGGAAATAGCAGCTATCTTGCCTGCGAGGAATCCCGAACTTACAGCGGGTGCAGCAGCAACTCTTGCAGCCGCATACTTGGGGGTGATAGTGTGTTTGAACATATCCTTCATAGGAACGACTGCGAGCATACCGCCCTTGCCGTAAAGCTTTTCTATCTGTGTCTTGAGCTTCTTTCTTGCCTGGAAGAGTTTCTGCTTTGCGGTGTTCTCGTTCATGCCCAGTGACTTTGCAACGTCTGAAACGCTCATATCATTGTAATAGTACAGTATCAGTGCTGAACGCATCTCAGGCTTCAGACCGTCGATGAGAGCAGCTATCTCTTTCTTGCGGTCTTTGTTTATAGCGTAGTCTTCGGGGAGCATGACCGTTATATCCATAGCGTTGTTCTCGATAGCGAAATCTTTTTCCTCATCGGTATCGAAGTAAGCGTTTCTGCTTTCTACTCTGAAATGGTCGGTACACTTGTTGTAAGCGATGCTGTGGAGCCATGTGCCGTAGTTCTCGGGGTGTTCAAGTGTCTTTATCTTTTCCATGGACTTCAGAAAAGCCTCATGGGTGATATCCTCAGCGGTCTCCTTGTTCTTTACATTCTTCAGTACAAAGAAGTAGAGGTTTGAATAATATTCGTTGTACAGCTTTTCAAAAGCCTTTTTATCTCCGTGCTTGGCAGCGTTTACGGTATTGATAAGGTCAGTTTTCTTCATTAATGATTCCTTCTTTCGTCAAAATATCTCCCAACTTCTTCTGAGCCGCATATATCTCGTCCTCCGACAGTGCGGCTTCTGCCTGCATCATCGCAAGCACCTGTCGGATAACTTCATCTAATGAATACTCCATATCAATGTCTCATTCCTCCTGTATTATATCACATTTGCATCCGTTTGTCATCTGCTTTCTGTCAGTTAGACGAGCGAATTTCTCTTTGGTTATAAACTTTTTTCGCCGTCAGATTTTTTTGCTTTCTGATAGTTAGACGAGCAAAGTTCTGTTTGGTTATAAACTTTTTTTCAGTCGTCTGATTTTTTTACTTTCTGACAGTTAGACGACCGACAACTGCTTTGGTTATAAAAATAATTCAGTTTTTTTTGCAGAACTTTTTTAGCCTGAATCGGATTTATGTGTTGAGAAACCAAAAATATTGACAAAAAACAAGAAAAAGTTTAGAAAAAATAATATCATAGTACCTCAAAATGTGATATAATTGAATAAATAAGCTGAAATTTTCCGGGTAACGATGATATACGTTCACCCGGATATGACTTTATGGCAGTTATTGCCAGAAAAATCCAAAACGAAGGAAGATATCGATATGAAAAACAAATACGTCAGTAAGATCGGTTTTGCGCTGATCGTTGTGGTGTTTGTCATATTATGTATGATACAGGCACCAATAAGCGATGCGGTGGGTTCGCTGTGGTCACTGCTTCCGCCGATAGTAGCCATCGGTCTTGCACTGATGACCAAAGAGGTCTACTCTTCACTTTTTGTAGGTATACTGACAGGCGGTACACTGTATGCGATCACTGAACACAGCGGATTTTCAGGAATGTTCAACGCCGTGGTAAAAGATGGCATAATCGCCAATCTGGCGGATAGCTACAATGTGGGCATACTGCTGTTCCTTGTAGTGCTTGGCACTATCGTTGTGCTGATGAACAAGGCGGGCGGGAGCCGCGCTTACGGCGAATGGGCATCAAAACATATCAAGACCCGTTCGGGTGCCTGTCTGTCCACGTTCCTGCTGGGTGTCATGATATTTGTAGATGACTATTTCAATTGCCTGACCGTAGGTTCGGTAATGCGCCCTATCACGGATAAGCATAAAGTCTCCCGCGCAAAGCTTGCGTATCTGATAGATGCCACTGCCGCACCTGTATGTATAATCGCACCAATATCCTCATGGGCGGCGGCTGTTGCGGGTACTGTTGACGGCGTAAACGGCATATCGCTGTTCGTGCGCACCATACCTTATAATCTGTATGCGCTTCTCACACTTTTAATGGTCATCTTCATGGCTTTGTCAGATGTGGATTACGGTCCCATGAAGCGTCATGAGGAAAACGCAGTCAAGGGCGACCTGTTCACCACCCGCAACAAGGTATATCCCGAAGATGCAAAACCCGAACACAGCAGAGGAAAGGTCATTGACCTGATACTGCCTGTTGTGATACTCATAACCCTCTGCGTACTGGGCATGGTCTACACAGGCGGACTGTTCAGTGGCGAATCATTCCTGAATGCCTTTGCAAACTGCGATGCTTCATTCGGTCTTGCAGTTGGTTCCCTCGGCGCACTTATCGTTATAATAATGTACTTCCTTGCACGCCGCGTGCTGACATTCACCGAGTGCATGGATTCCATCACTGACGGTTTCAGGCAGATGGTTCCCGCTATACTGATACTCACCTTTGCATGGACACTTAAAACAATGACTAATCTTCTCCAGGCAAGCAAGTACGTTTCCGAAGTGGTTGAAAACGCCCACACCATGCAGATACTTCTGCCGATGATACTGTTCGTTGTAGCAGTGGGACTTGCTTTCGCAACAGGTACTTCATGGGGAACATTCGGTATACTGATACCAATAGTGACAGGCGTGTTCTCCTCACAGCTAGTACAGAATGGTGACAGCGTGACTATCCCGCCCATCGTTATCATCTGCATCTCGGCTTGTCTGTCGGGTGCTGTCTGCGGCGACCACTGTTCGCCTATCTCCGATACAACGATAATGGCTTCAACAGGTGCCCAGTGCGACCATGTCAACCATGTATCTACCCAGCTTCCCTATGCCTTTACAGTGGCAGTTGTCTGTGCGGTGGGATATCTGCTGGCAGGCTTCGTGCAGAACGTATTTGTCGTACTGGGATGCAGCATACTGATGATGCTCGGCGTACTGTTTATGATACGCAGTATTTCAAATTCAAAGAAACAGGCTAAGGCTGAATAAGCACCGAACTGCAATGAGCGCCGAAGCATCGGATATGAGCAGCTGGCTGCTTATGGGTCTTCCCGGAGTTGCCTACCTCACCGGCGGTGCCGAAGCAGGCTGGACAGCTATCGGTCTTGCGATAGGAACTTATCTCAACTGGCTTTTCGTGGCAAAACGTCTGCGTGTGTACAGCCAGAAGGTGGGCGCTATCACAGTCCCCGATTTCTTCTCAAACCGCTACCACGACAAGAACAAGATACTCATGGGTGTTTCTGCACTTATTATCCTGATATTCTTTGTTCCCTATACCGCATCAGGCTTTTCGGCTTGCGGCAAGCTGTTTTCAACTATATTCGGCTGGGATTATCACACAGCCATGATAATCAGCGCCGTGGTAATAATCGCCTATACCTGTTCCGGCGGATTCCTCGCGGCAAGCTTCACCGACCTGATACAGTCCATCGTTATGACAGTCGCACTTATCAGTATCATAGTATTCGGCGTAACAAAAGCAGGCGGTGTCGATGCAGTTATTGACAATGCAAAGTCTATCAAGGGCTATCTCTCGCTGACAAATATTTACAACCCCGATACCAACGGTTCCGACCCCTATGGTCTCCTGACCATCGTTTCCACCCTTGCATGGGGACTCGGCTACTTCGGTATGCCTCATATTATCCTCAGATTCATGGCTATCGAGGATAAAAACAAGGTCAAGACCTCACGTCGCATCGCATCTGTATGGGTTGTCATCTCAATGGCAGTTGCGATATTCATCGGCTTTATTGGCAATCTGCTCTCAAAGCAGAACGTCATCGAACAGCTTGATGACCCCGAAAAGATCATCATCAAGACCGCACTCTTCATGAGTGATAACGGTCTGCTCCTTGCGATAGTTGCAGGTCTTGTATTTGCAGGTATACTTGCTTGTACAATGTCTACCTCTGACTCTCAGCTTCTGGCGGCATCATCTAGTATGTCCGAGAATATCCTCAAGGGCGTATTCAAGGTAAAGCTTGACGAAAAGAAATCCATGCTTGTTGCAAGAGCAGTACTTGTTATCATAGCAGTTCTCGGCGTTATAATCGCATGGGATGAGAACAGCTCGGTATTCAAAGTCGTATCCTTTGCATGGGCAGGCTTCGGCGCAACATTCGGACCCGTTATGCTTGCGGCACTTTTCTGGAAGCGTTCCAACAAGGAAGGCGCTGCTGCGGGAATGCTCGCAGGCGGCATAATGGTATTCCTGTGGAAGTTCAAAATATCAGAACTCGGCGGCGTTTTTGCAATATATGAACTGCTCCCCGCATTCCTTACAGCTTTGATCGTCACCGTGATAGTGTCCCTCGTCACACCCGCCCCCACTAATGATATCAAAGAGGAATTTGATTCGGTTGCGGCTGATATACATAATTAATGTATATAACTATAATATAGCTTTTTGAAAGACCTGACTGCATTTACGGCAGTCGGGTCTTTTGGGTTATGAGAATATCTGTGGAAACGACTTTGTAATGCTTAACCTATGCGGTTCCTACAAAACATTCCCCCACAAATATTGACTTTATCCTACTAATATGATATAATATATAAAGATGATATATAATATCCATGCGACAGGGTAAGGAGGATATTCAATGAGCACATTTGAAGAGACCGTGGGCGGTATAGTCAATGATCTTCTGGCTGATCATGAAAGCGAAAAGATCGGCGAAGAGATAAAGATATTCAATCACCCCGATAAGGAGATAATCATAGATATCATATACAGCCTGAGAAAGATAATCTTTCCCGGGTATTTCAGGAACAGGGATATCAAGGTATATACCATGAAGAGCAATCTCTCCATGCTGCTGGAAGATGTGATATTCAAGCTGACCAAGCAGATAACCATAGTGCTTGATAACGGTGAATCCGACAACAGTGATATACTGGACAGAGCAAGGAATATATCTCTTGAATTCGTGAAGCGCTTGCGCACTATCAGGGAGTATATCCTCACCGATGTTCATGCGGCATACGATGGCGACCCTGCCGCTTACAGCGAGGACGAGATAATCTATTCCTATCCGGGACTTTTCGCCATACTCGTCAACAGGATAGCCCATGAGCTTTTCCTGCTGAACGTGCCGGTTATCCCACGTATGATGACCGAGTATGCCCATAGCGTGACGGGTATAGATATCCATCCGGGCGCGACCATAGGCAAGTATTTCTTCATCGACCACGGAACAGGCATCGTTATCGGTGAAACTACCGAGATAGGCAATAACGTTAAGATATATCAGGGCGTGACTCTCGGTGCGCTTTCCACAAGGGGCGGTCAGGCACTGAGGAGCAAAAAGCGTCACCCTACTATCGAGGATAACGTGACTATCTATTCGGGAGCGTCCATACTCGGCGGAGATACCGTTATCGGCAAGGACGTTGTTATCGGCGGCAACGCATTCATAACACGCTCCGTGAACGAGGGCGCAAAGGTCAGCGTAAAGAATCAGGAACTGAGATACAACTATGATGCGGCTCACCCTGTTGAGCGAATGGAAATAGAAGAAGACGATACAGCCTGGTTCTATATGATATAAAAGTATACAAGCGGTCGGGAGATTATTTCCCGAACGCTTTTTGTATGCATAAAAAAGGCTTACAGAGAATTTCTCCGTAAGCCTGTTCGTCAGCAGGTGACTTTTATCATCTCACCTGCGATAATGAAAAGCAGTATGGAAAGAGGAAGCAATGCTGTAAATATAACTGATCTGTTAGTACGGAACAATTTCAAGTGCTATACCTCCCCCGCGAAGCGGATCTTTCCTCAAAGAAACATCATTCGCCTTTATCTGTGTCATCGGGACGACACGCACGGATATCGTCGTATTCACTGCCGTTTATCGTCAGCTTCGTTCTTCCGCCGTTATTGCTGATATTCTCGGCTGTGGTGATGATGCCCAGCGTGGTGGATATATCAACAGTAAGGCTGATATCGTAGATGTTAAGACTTGTTCTGCCGTTTTGCGAACCGAAAGCCAGTGCATTTGTGCCGTCGGCTGAGATAACCACGTTTGAACTATCCATCCTGATATCCGAATCTCCCCTCAGCGAACCGTAGGCAGTAAGCTCAAAAGCATGGATATCCTGATGTATGTTTATATTCTCGATGCGTATATCCGCGGCCCCGCCTGTTATCGTGCCGACGCCCAGCGCCATCTGGCTGTTAAGTGATATATTTACACTGGAATATATGATATGTATATTTGCGTTGCCGCTGACTGTGCCTATACCCACGTTGAACGCTCCGCAGAGGTCTATCGAAAGGTCACAGCCCAGTATCTCGATGTTTGAGCTGCCGTCGAAAGCTCCCACGCCTATGCTTGAAGCTCCCGCTGTTGAAAGCTTGTATCTGCCCCTGCCTATGGATATCTCGCCGCCGCGTCCCGAGCCTATGCATACGCCCGTGAGGCTCTTTGCGCTTACCGAGATAGTGCCGTCATGCCCGAATTCAAGTCTGCCGTGGGCTGATGACAGGTCATTGCCTATGCCGTAGTAGTCAGAATCGCCCAGCTGTATATCAAGGTCGCCTGCACCCTCTGTGATGAACGCCGAGCTTTCATCTACCCTTATGCCGCCGTTTGTCAGCTTGCTGCTGCCCACAAGGCGCATAGTCACACAGCTTTCCGCACCGATGTCTATGCAGGGCCTGCCCACGATATTTGAAAGATGGGCATTCTCCAGTATCAGCATACCGTTGAATCCGTCGGAGCACTGTATGTGTATTCCCGAATCGTAATTGTCCGAGCCCACGATGGTAACATTGCCGTCATGGTACCTGAAACCGATGTGTATACAGCTGTAACCCTCTTTGCCAAGTCTTTCCAGTGATACACGCTCGTATTTCTCGGCGGAGTATATCTTCAGCCGTCTGCCGTCTTCAAGTTCCTGTCTGCATTCCAGTATCTCCTGACGGCGCTCGTAGGGTATCTCGGGCAGTATCTCCGCAGAGGGACGTGCAGTGTAGTAGCCCTGTATCAGGTCAACACCGAGAAGTATCACTGTGCGGAGTTCCTCAGCAGTCTCAACGCCCTCAGCCAGTGATTTAAGACCGTTCTCGTGGCAGAAATCTATTATCTCACGGACAAAATGCTTTTTGTTGGTATTGTTCTCTATATCCGTTATCAGCATTCTGTCTATTTTGACGAAATTAGGCGTATACCTCAGCAGGTTGGATATGTTTGAATATCCCGTTCCGAAATCGTCTATCGCAATTGGTATGCCGAGAGAATCGTATTTCTCCTTTATCTTCGCCAGCTTGCTGTCATCGAATTCTGATATCTCGGTTATCTCTACAACGACTATATCAGCATGGTCTTCAAGCAGAAGCTCTATCTCCGATTCCTTTTCGGGAGATGTGCGCACATTGGCTATGCTGTTGATAAACACAGGTTTTCCGTGAAGACTTTTGCTTTTCTCTTTCATGAAGTTCAGCACATTCAGGAATGTGTATTCCTCCACCTCGCTGAGTCTGCCCGAAAGCTCTGCATATTTCAGTATATGGAAAGGGGTTATCCCCTCCACACCGTCAGCACGCATAAGCGCTTCATATGCGAATATCTGCCCGTTATCAGCACGGACAATTGGCTGAAAATGGTAGGTCAGCTGATTTATGTCAAGCAGCTGCTGCACTTTCAGATATTCACTCCTTGCAGCGCCCGAAAGTTCTGCAGCTTTGCCGGAGCTGCGCTTATCTTCAAGCTGCTGCATCATGCTGTGGGCATAATCAAAGAACGCCTGCTGCAATTGTCCGAATCCCTCTTCATCGAATTCAGCAAGCTTCGCCCTGTACTGTTCATCAAGGGCTTCAAGCTCGCCTATGCTCCCCGCCCCCGACGCTTTTTCAAGATATTCTTTCATCAGCAGAATACCTTTGTTTTCGCTGTTCATATCATCACCACTCTAAAAATCGACAGTTACCGACTGCCTTTACCGACTTGTTACCTTAAAATTTTAATATTTCTTAATTTCTTGTGATTGGCTACAAAAAAACAAAAGATTTTCAGATATTATTAGTCATATTATACCACGCTCATAAATTATAGTCAAGTATTTAGAAATAAGTTTTTCACTTTTTATGATTGCACTGTTCATAATATTTTCTGGTAGAAAAAGCCGATAATATCAGCGAAAAACAGAGTCTATGCCCTATAACCGAATCAAATGATATTCATATCTTTTTATAAGATTTTTCTGCGGGAATGTCGGATAAATAATTAATTGAAAAATTCCAACAATATTGTTGACTAAACTATGAAAATATAGTATAATACAAATGAACAAAATATATCACCAAACAAAGGGGTGAGATACGGTATGACCAATGATAACAGACGTTTTTCTATAAAGACCAAAATGTATTTATTTGTGACTCTGACTGTGTTCGCCGTGGCTGCGGGAACGTCGCTTATTGCTTTTGTCACAAGTGCGAACCGCATCAACGACCATTACAGACAGCGCGCTTCCGATAATGCTAAGAATGTAGCTTCGGTGATGGACGGTGATTTTCTTGCCGAGCTGAAAGCTGTTGCTGAAAGTGAGGAATATCAGCAGATAAGGGCGATAGCTGAGGAAGAAGAGAACGATCAGCCTATTGAGGACTATCTCAAAGAGAAAGGTCTGTGGGAGCGGTTCTATAAGACCCGAGCGTATATATCGGCATATCTCGGCAATATGGAGGATATGAAATATATCTACGTAGCTGTCCAGGGCGATAAGGAATCTTTGCAGGATATGTACCTTATCAGCGATGACAGTTCACCTCTTTACGAGGTCGGCTACTATGAGGAACGCGAGGAAGAACTTGTGGGAATGGACATCACAGCCCTGCCCGAAGCTGCTATATCAAAAGGTGACTGGGGTTGGCTGTGTTCGGATTTTGAGCCTGTTTATGATTCAAAGGGCGACTGCGTATGCGTGGTAGGCTGTGATTTCGGCATGGACGATGTTATGAAAGCCCGCCGCAGACTTCTGGTCTACCTAGTCCTTGGTTCACTGGGATTTGTGGCTGTGGTGCTGACGGGTGCCGTGCTTCTCATCAACAAGATAATCATCAAGCCCCTTGATACTATTACAAAGGAACTCAAAAAGTTCAAGCCCTCGGAACATCTCAGCTATAAAGAAGCAGGGGTCATAGACCTTGATATAAAGAACAATGACGAGATCGGTGAGATATACCAATGTATCCGCAATATGGAGATAGACACCATAGACAAGCTTAACGAGCTCTATGACCTTCAGGCTGACAAGCTGAGAGCCGAAGCGGACATCAAGGCAAAACAGCAGCAGATAGGTCAGCTGAGTATTGAAACCTATAAGGACGCACTCACGGGAGTTGGCAATAAGGCGGCGTATATCAAAAAGACCGAGGGATTCACTGTCGATCAGCCCAAAGAATTTGCTATCGTTATGGTGGATATGAACAATCTCAAAAAGATAAACGATGTGTACGGTCACAAGTCAGGGGACGTTTATATAAAGGGCTGCTGCCGTATGATCTGCGAGGCTTTTAAACATTCCCCCGTGTACAGGATAGGCGGAGATGAGTTCCTTGTGCTGCTGATGGGTTCGGATTATCAGAACCGCCGCAGTATATTTGAAAAGCTGAAAGATGATTTTGCAGAAACCTTTTCCCACACCGAAGCCGATCCGTGGAACAGATTCTCGGCGGCTGTGGGCATGGCTGAAAAAGCTTCCGATGATATGACGCTTGATTTCGTATTCAAGCGTGCTGACAAAGCGATGTATGAAAACAAGTCCGAGTTCAAGAAGAAGTACGGTGCTTACAGATAATATTAATTAGTTATAAAATAAAAAATTATAAATTCTATTGACATTTTCAAAATAATATGCTATACTGATTACAACAAGAAGATTAGCATTCTTGAACAAAATAACATCATAAGTTAACCTTGATGATGTGCAATACAGTAGGCAACTTTGCATATTTTGCCATGGATATCAAAGCATCAGGCTGCTGTATCAAAGTAAATGATGTAGTTTGTATTCATATGACGTACACATTTGCAGGAACCACAGTATATGCGAACGGTATGTGGATAGTTTCGATGTCATTTACAGAGAATGTTAGAACCTTCTGAACTCTTTTCTCCAAAGCCGATGCGGCTGCCAAATAATTTGTGTTACATTATTATTTGCTCATTTCTCCTTTGACAGGCAGCCCGTCGGAGAAAATAATTCCGTTCATGCGGATAAGATAAAACAGCCTTCGTGAAGACGAGGGCTGTTATTTTGTAGAAGAAAAGCTCACAGGCGCGTACCTGTGAGCTTTTATCGATTTGAGAGGATGTTTATGTATTTATCACCTTACGGTAACAGTCACTGCATTCGCAACAGCGTAACTTGTATCCCATTGACCGTTTACCCTTGCGGCGATAGCTACCCTGTATGTCTTGCCGGGGGTCAGGTTTTTGGGGGTTACGAAGCTATTTGTAGTGATGTTGGAATTCTGAACTCTCCACTTGCCTGCCAGATATACTGCTATACCGTACTTATCAGCGCCCTTAGTCTTATCCCAGACGAACTGGATCTGGTGATACTGAGTGTTGTAATTAACTCTGATATTCTCAACGTGAGCGGGAAGAGGTGCTGATGTAGCCTGCTCTTTCACGAATACCGTGTAGTTCACAACATAGCCTGTCATGCCGTTTGTGCCGAGAACTACCTTATCGCCTGCATTGAAAGCCTTCTTGTAAGCGGTATATGTTACATCATTGCTTGAACTTGCTGTAAGTGAAGTCTTGGTGTATCCGCTGAGCCAGTAGGGGATAAGTCCTGCGGCTTCTTCACGGTCGTCTACCATTACATAAACTTCCATATCCTTGTCAGCTGTGAACTCTGCAAGATCAGCATCTGTGTTCTTGGAGTTGCAGGCTGTCATGATGTATTCGCAGTTCTGGAGATCGGAAGCGAGAGAAGTATAGGTGAAATCTCTGTCGCCGTAGATAAGACCGCCTGTGGTGTTTGAAGACATCAGCTTCCAGCCGTCAGCATTAGCGCTGTCCTTAACGAGGAAGTTCTTTATCAGCTTGCCGTTAACAGGCTCGGGAGGAGTGTTGTTCAGCTTGATGTTGGGTCTTGCGGGAACGCCTGTCTCACTGCCCAGATAGTAGCTTGTGTGAGGAGGCTGGTTGTAAGATGACTGTTCGCAGCCTGCCTGCATACGGTACTGCATATCGTGCATGAGTGTGGTCATGCGGTACTGAGTTTCCGTATTTGTGCAGAATATACGGAGCTTGGAGTTATCTTCTGTACGAAGCACCAGTTCTTCACGCCAGTCGCCGAAGAGGTCTGCGGTCAGGCAGGGAACAGCCTTTGTGCCGTTGTTTGAAGCACAGCCGCTTGCTGTGAATATGGTCTGGTAAGTATCGATACCTGTCATCTTGGTGATGTAGATATTATCCAGCAGTTCGCGCTCAAGGTCGCCGTCCCAGTAGATAAGGAAGTTTGTGGAAGGCTGCTTGCTGCCTATCTGCTGACCCTTTGTGTTATATACAGCGCCTGCGGGTCTTGAACCCCAGAATTCAGCACCGCCGTTGCCTGCCAGAACGTTGTCGGCACAGCATCTGCCAGTGTCCTTGTTGCCGTCATAGTGCCATATCTTGCTGCCGTTTCTGCCGTCGATAAGGGATATACCGTAGCTTCCGCCCTCGTGGCAGAGGAATACCTCGATACCCTCGTGATTGGGGTCAAGGTCGCCTACGTGCATAGCATCGCCGTGACCCTGACCTGTTGTCCAGAGCAGTTTTCCGTTATCATCGAAGCAAGATGCGCCCATGCAGACTTCCTGCTTGCCGTCGTTATCGAAATCGGCTACCATAACGTTGTGGTTGCCCTGACCGTAAGCAGGGTCGCTGGTGTTGAATCCTGTATCGTATACCCATCGCTTTGAAAGCTTGCCGTTGCGGACATCAATAGCGGAAAGTGAAAGTCTGGTATAATAGCCTCTGCCGTATACAGCCGATGGGTGTACGCCGTCCAGATAAGCGATAGCTGAATTGTAACGCTCACAGCGGTTGCCGTAGTTATCGCCCCATGTGCTTTTAGCAGTGTTGCCTGTTGCAGTACCTCTGGGTACGGGGAAATCTATGGTATCCAGTGCCTTTCCTGTTGCACCCTCAAAAAGTGTCAGGTACTCGGGACCTGTCAGTACAGTACCTGCGCTGTCAACATAGTTAGCACTCGCATTTCCGATAGCCTTGCCTGTACCGTCGATAGTGCCGTCGCAGGTCTTGGTGATGAGTTCAGCTTTGCCGTCGCAGTCGAAGTCAGCCACGCACATCTGTGTATAGTGCTGACCCGCACGGATATTCCTGCCCATGTCGATACGCCACAGCTGCTTGCCTGTAAGGGTGTAGCAGTCGATGTATACCTTGCTTGTATAGCCTGTCTTTGAGTTATCCTGTGAATCATTGGGGTCCCACTTTACGAATATCTCATACTGTCCGTCGCCGTTGACATCGCCCACACAGCAGTCGTTGGGTGAATATTTGCTTGAATCGGGATTGTTCAGCGGTATATCGAAATAATTGGAGCCCGAAGTGAAATTGCTGGTCTCCGAAGACTTCAAAGCACCGTTCACATAGGTATCCACACGGTATACCGAGTTTGAACTGCCGTAAGCATCCCAGTAATTGGTAGCCTGACCGGCCTTGCTGGTGTAGATCAGAGTATTGTCGCGGTAAAGGCGGAACTCTGTCTCATCTGCGTCATTGGCGTTGAATCTCCAGCTGATGAACATACCGTTGCCCGACTTAATAGCATAAATGCCGCGGTCGAGATACTCCATTATGGCGGTGCCGTTTCCGCCCTGACCATATGCAGCGCTTGCAGTCAGCTGTGCTGTGCCTGCAAAGCCGCTCAGCGCAACAGACATTGAAGCTTCTGCCGCTGCGATTCGTTTGAATGCGTTTTTCATGTTTTACCTCCTGACAAAAATATTGAATATACAACATCTTTACCTTTTGTAAATTATAATAACATACTCCTTGAAAATTTACAACACCTATTTATGATTATACTGTTGAATTTTTGTGTACATTATGATAATTTTGAGTAATAATCACCAAAAGAACAGATATAGGTTATAACTTATTGTAAAAATATCCGTTTATGTAATTATTTTATCCTTTTATTCCATTGCATGACAAAGAAAAACTGCCCGCCGAAAATTCGGTGAGCAGTACATTGCTATTCAGTTTTGATTTAAGCTTCATCACTCGGGTATATCGGGATTTACGTGAACCATACAATGCTTAACATCGGGGAAAGCCGCTTCGATGGAATCGTGTACCGTTTCGGCAGTGTCGTGGGCTTCAACGAGGGTCTTGGTAGGATCCATGCGTATCTCGACTTCAACGTATATCTTTGCACCGAAAAGCCTTGTTTTCAGTTCGTCTATCCCTAGAACCCCCTCGGTGCCGAGGATCACTTCCTGCATTTTGGTAACGGTGTCGTCGCCGCATGATTTGTCGATCATCTTGTTGATGGCATCCATGAAGATATCGAATGCCGCCTTTTCGATGAACACGCAGATTATCACGCTTGCAAGAGGGTCAAGCACAGGCAGACCCATTCTCGCGCCAAGTATTCCCGCGAATGAACCGATAGACGAAAGTGCGTCCGAACGGTGATGCCATGCGTCCGCCATCAGCGCCCCCGAATTTATTTTCACCGCGGTGCGCTTGGTGTAGTGGAACATCAACTCCTTGGCGATAATGGATACCACCGCCGCCGCCAGTGCCAGCGCCCCTGGTACCACAAGTTTTTCTGTCTGACTGCCCGCTATCTTCTGCACGCCTTTCACACCTATACCGATGCCTGTACCTGCCAGCACCACAGCAAGTATCACCGATGCTACGCACTCCATTCGCTCGTGACCGTAGGGGTGTTCCTTATCGGGCTGTTTGCCTGCAAGCTTCACGCCGACTATGACTACGAAAGTGCTGAAAACGTCCGAAGCCGAGTGTACAGCGTCGGATATCATCGCCCCCGACTTAGCGAGTATACCCGCAAGCAGTTTCAGCAGGGAAAGGGCTATATTCACAATGATGCTGACCACCGAGACTTTCATCGCTTCTTTTTCAAGCTTGTTTGTTGTATCTGCGCTCATTAAATCATCTCCTTAAAAAAATACACCCGCGGAACAACTTTGTCCCGCAGATGCATCGTCTGCTGCCTGTCAGCCCGACCGCACAGCACAACGCGGCACTGCCGTCTGTTCGTTATATATTATTCATCGCGGGCGGGTATTATGTCTGCCCGCCGACCGTTACTTTTCTGATGTTCAGTATAACATATTTTTCGTGAAATTGCAATAGTTTTTTAAATATCATACAGTGGAGCAAGTTCAGCACCTATTTCATCTGCGGCGGAACGCAGAGTTTCCTCGTCATCGAGGTGCATTATGAACACCCTGACGTTCCTGTCTCTGAGTTCGGGCATAAGGGCTTTCAGCTTATCTATATGCAGATGAACAGGTGAATTGTAAGCGGAAGCTTCTGTGTAAAGGTGCGCACCGTCTGTGAGATAGGGCATGAAAGGTTCAAGGGAAGAAGTATCGCCTGTGAATACCACGCGCTTGCCGTCGATATCAAATACCCAGCCGAAGCATCTGCCTTTCAGTGGGACAGCATGATGCACGGTAACAGGGGTGAAGCCTGTGTTTTCGGGAGAGATAATGGTATAGGCAGAACTTTCACAGCCGTCAAGCCTTTCAAGCACAAAGCTGATATCCTGCTTAATCTCGTCATTAGCTGCAACTATCACAACAGGGATATGCCACACAAAAAAGCTGAAATGCACCAGCATACCCAGTCCGCCGATATGGTCGGAATGAGTGTGAGTTATAAGCACGGTGATATTTTCGGGTCTGGATCCCGCTAGTTTTTCGATGCCGAGTTCGCGCATTTTATGGAATGCCGACATGGGGCAGTCAAGCAGAACAAGTCTGTCATTATGGGTGAAAAACGCGCAGTTATTATCGCTGTGAAAAGCCGAACCTCTGCCAAGAAATTTCAGCATAGTGTTACCTCCTTGGATTTCATTTTTAGTATCATAGCATATTTTCGGTTGAAAGTAAAGATGCATTCTGATACATTCGGCACTTATCACGCGGCTCGTTGGTCAGGGGTTCGATTTAGATGGACGTACTGCGGGGGTGTCGCCCCTCTCTCCGTTCGGGTCGAGCCGTCAAAAACGCTTCGCTGTTTGACGGCGGGCGCGGGCAATATTTACGCACTTAGTTGGTGCGTGTAATATGGATTTGTTCACGCTCGGATTTTTGGGATTGCCCGCGCCCTTTGGTCGGAGGTTTGTTTCGCTATTGATTTTGTTGTTGCCGCGTCACTTTTGTGCCTTGACCGAGAGGCTCTGCCTCTCGAGCTCTCCTCTTTGGCATTCTATCCTAAGAACTGCTACGTCGTTGCCCTGCCAATAATTATGAATTGTGAATTATGAATTGCATATCCCGTCGTCACTCGGCATATGATGTTTATAGCAAAAGCCTATCCGAGAAACAGGAGGAAATAGACATGAACGATGAACTCAGACTTACATCAGATACTGTCTGCGTGGCGGAAAAAGCGCTCGACTGCACTGAGGAACTTCCCCTTGAACGGGACATAGTCCTGCCCGACTACTACCCCGATGTGTTCCGCATACTTAGGTGTACAGCTGAACCTCAGCTGACTTCACAGAGTATCAGCGGGGGCAGACTTACTTTTGATATCGCCGTGACAGTGAGGGTGCTGTATCTCACCGAGGGCAGCAGACGTATAAACTGCATCGAACAGAACGCTGAATTAAGCCGAACTATCGATATTGAGGGCGACTGCGATTCACCCGAAGTCATGATAGACCTTGCCAGCCGTGGGGTGTCATGCAGGGCGAAGGGCAGCAGGAGGATAGATGTCCGCGGGACGGTGTGCGCTGCCGTGAAAGTCATTTGCCGCCGTGAAAAGGCGGTCATAACAGGGGGTACAGGCTGTGGTATACAGCTTCGCAGGCAGACGGTCACTTACCCTGTGAAAAGGCTTTCGGCATCCAAGCGTATAACCGTCATTCAGCAGACTTCTCTCCCAGATGACAAACCAGCTGTGGGAACCGTCTTGCGCACAGGCTGTATCGTCACACGAACGGAACAGCGCATCGTTGCGGGAAAGTTGGCAGTCAAGGGTGAAGTAGAACTTGAAGCCCTCTGTGCCTGCATTGACAAAACAGGTGCGGACTGCGTGCAGAACCTGCACTTCACCCTGCCTTTCAGCCGTATAATAGATATGGAAGGTCTGGACGAAAGCTACAATGTCAGCGTTAGGGTAACGCCTGCGGGTTGCAGTCTTGCGGCGGGCAGCGGTGAAGAAAAGACCGTGGAATGGGAGCTTGACCTGAATGTATTCTGTACTGCCGAAAAGCTTGGCACAGGTGTTGGAGTGACGGACGTATACTCTACCGAGTACGATTGTCAGCCCGATGAGATGGTGGAGATATCAGCAGACAGCGGCGGAGAGCAGAAACTCTCCTGCACTTCGGAATGCACCCTCATCGCGCCCGATGGGACGGTAGGCGCAGTGTATGACCATTATGCCAACTGCACCAGACCCACCGTCAGGGAAGAGAACGGCACCATTCGCATATCGGGCAGTGTGACCTGTTCCGTTATGGGGGAGGGCAGTGAGGGCGGACTTTTCTGCATTGAGGGTCAGAGCCCCTATGAAGCCGAAGTCGCTGTACCCGATGGCTGTACGGGGTGTACTCTCGAAGCAATTGCCGAGACAGCAGGCTGTTCCTATTATCTTGGTGAGAGCGGCAGTATAAAGGTCAGGACGGACATACGCATAGTTTATAAGCTTTTCGGCGGAGCAGGCACTAAGCTTGTGGGCAGTGTAAAACTCGACAAAGAAAAGCTTGCCGACCGTGACAGCGGCTGTGCGCTGAGACTTTGCAGATGCGGAAATCATGAAGATATATGGGATATAGCCAAGCGCTGTCGGACTACTGTTGAAGCAATTATGGAAGACAACAGCCTTCCCGAGGGTGCTGACAGCATAGACTGCGGCAGAATGATAGTCATAAGAGGATAAGGGGGCATAGAGATTGAGCAGGGACATATACACGGATATAGCCCGCAGAACAGGCGGAGATATCTACATAGGGGTTGCGGGACCTGTAAGAACAGGCAAGTCAACATTCATAAAGCGGTTCATGGAAAAACTGGTTATACCAAATATTGACAGCGAGTACCGCCGTGAAAGGGCGCAGGACGAACTTCCCCAGTCCGCAGGGGGACGCACCATAATGACCACCGAACCGAAGTTCATACCCGAAGAAGCGGTGAACATATCGCTGGAGGGCGGTGCAAGCTTCAATGTGCGGCTGATAGACTGCGTGGGCTACATAATACCGTCGGCGCAGGGGTATATCGAGGAAGAAGCGCCCCGAATGGTCATGACACCATGGTTTGATACCGAGATACCTTTCAATATGGCGGCGGAAGTCGGCACACGGAAAGTCATCACCGAACACTCCACCATTGGTCTTGTGATAACCACTGACGGCAGTTTCACCGAACTCCCCCGCGACGAATACGAGGAAGCCGAAGAAAGGGTCATAAGTGAACTTAAAGCCGCAGGCAAGCCCTTTGCGATACTGCTGAATACATCAGACCCCGACAGCGCTGAAGCCCGCAGGCTTTGCGAAGAACTGAGCAGAAAGTACGAAACGGACGTAATGCCCGTGAACTGCACGGAGCTTGAAGAAGAGGATATACGCGGCATAATGGCGAACGTGCTGTACTCATTCCCTGTGCGGGAGATAGGCATTGCCATGCCCGAATGGATAAATACTCTCGGCAAGGGACACTGGCTGAAAGAAGCAGTCTTCGCCCATATCCGCGAAGCCGCCGAGGGTGTGGAAACTCTCAGGCAGATAGCGGCGTGTGCCGATACCATCGGTGAATGTGAGTACATGGAAAAATGCGAGGTAAAGACCATCGATGCGGGAAACGGTTCGGCTGTGATATCAGCTCAGCTTTTCAGCGATCTTTTCTACCGTGTTATAGGGGAAGCCACAGGTCTTGAGATAAACGGCGAGAACGAACTTCTGCCCCGCATACTTGAACTTGTGGAGATACGCAAACGATTTGCGAAATACAAGGACGCCATATCACAGATGGAGCGCACGGGATACGGTATCGTCATGCCCGAGCCCGATGAACTCACCATGGAAGAACCAGAGATAATCCGTCAGGGAGGAAAATACGGCATACGCCTGAAAGCTCAGGCACCTGCTATACATCTTATCCGCACCGAGATAAACACCGAGGTCGCGCCGATAGTGGGTTCGGAAAAGCAGTCCGAGGAGCTGGTTATGTACATGATGAGCGATTTCGAGAAAGATCCCGACAAGATATGGAGCTCCAATATTTTCGGCAAATCTCTTCACGAACTTGTCAGCGACGGACTTCAAACCAAGCTTTCAAAACTCCCCGATGACGCACGTATGCGCCTGAAAGAAACAGTTGAGCGCATGATAAACGAGGGCTGTTCGGGGCTGATATGTCTTATTCTCTGACATCAAAAAAGCAGGGGGACAGCCGTACAGAACAGCTGTCCCTCCTTTTTTGGTTACGAGATATCAGCAGCCGCAGCCGCCGTTATTGCCGCATCCGCAGCCACATCCGCAGCCGTTACCTGCCATAGCGATGATGAGGATAAGGATGATTATCCAGAAGCAGTTGTTATTTCCGAAGTTCATAGTGTTTCTCCTTTGTGGTTTATTTAAGGCTTCGTGAGCCTTATGGTACATATTATGCTGCGGCGGGTAAAAGGTTACTGCGGTCATATTTTTTCTTGTGTTGAATACTTTTATCTTATAAGTCTATACTTTCAGCGGAGGTGTTTTACATGAGCTATGAGAATTACACTGAAACAGGCAGGGAAGCACTGCACAGGGCGGCGGTGCTTGCAGGAGAAAGGGGTCATACCTATATCGGCAGCGAACATATCCTGCTTGCCCTGACCTGCTGCGGAGGTGCGGCTGAAGCAGTACTCAGGCGGTACAGTGTGACCTACGAGCGGGTATGCAGCGAGATAGATGAACTTATCGGCAGGGGCACACCATGCGTTACACCTGAAAGTGCAAAGACCGAGAATGTCCGTGCCGCACTTGAAACTGCTGAACGTCTTGGCGGAAAAAGCGTGGGCAGCGAGCATATACTTTCGGGACTTCTTCGATGCGGCAACTCCTGCGCAATGCAGATACTCCGCAGACTTCACGCCGATGAACGCAGGATAGCTTCCGACAGCTTCACAAGCCCCCGATGCGATATCCAACGCCGTGAACACCCGCGGCTGAAAACACTTTCCCGCTACGCCACGGAACTTACTGACCCTGTTGTGTGCCTCGGTTTCGACCCCATCATCGGGCGTGAAGAAGAAATGCGCCTTATTATGGAGATACTCTGCCGCCGCCGCAAGAACGACCCTTGTCTGGTGGGTGAAGCGGGTGTGGGCAAAACAGCCCTCGCCGAGGGTCTTGCAGTTAAGATCATATCGGGGAATGTGCCATCTCAGCTGGCTGATAAAAGGCTGTTCGCACTGGATATCACACTTCTGCTTGCGGGCGCAAAGTACCGCGGCGATTTTGAGGAACGCCTTAAAGCCTGTATCGATGAAGCCGCACAGGCGGGGAACGTCATACTTTTTATAGATGAACTTCACAACATCATGGGGGCAGGTGCAGCAGAGGGCGCCATCGATGCGGCGAATATCCTCAAACCCGACCTCGCCCGCGGCAGGATACAGATAATAGGTGCCACCACCCCCGAGGAATACCGCCGCACCATTGAAAAAGACGCCGCCATGGACAGGCGCTTCTGTCGGGTGGATATATGCGAACCCGATGAAGATACAGCGTATACCATGCTTCTTGGGCTGAAAGGCAAACTGGAAGATCATCACGATGTGACCATATCTCCCGAGGTCTGCCGCTGTGCGGTGGAACTCAGCGAACGTTATATGAAGCATAAGCATTTTCCCGATAAGGCGGTTGAACTTCTTGACGGCGCCTGCAGTGCCGCAAAGCTCGAAGCGGGCACGAACAAGATTCCCGAGCGGGCTTTTGAAAAGTATCTGGCAGGGGAGATAGACAGGAGCGGATATCTTGATGCCATCTCAAACGCCCGCAGACGAACTGTCCTCACCCGAAGCATTGTTGAACAAACCATAAGCCGATGCACAGGAATAAAATGCACCTCCGCCGATAAGGACGAACGTGAAAATCTTCGACATCTTGAAGAACAGCTGGGCGAAGCCGTCATAGGTCAGAAAAGGGCAGTAGCCGCGGTATCACGTGCTGTAAGACGGCGCAGGCTTGGTCTTTGCAGGGGCGGCAGACCTGTTGGCAGTTTTGTTTTCGCGGGAACGGCAGGGGTGGGCAAAACACTCCTCGCAAGAGAACTTTCCAAACTCATCTGCGGCGGGGACAGCCTTATCCGCCTTGATATGAGCGAGTATATGGAACCTCACAGCGTCGCGAAGCTGATAGGTGCCCCCGCAGGCTATGTGGGATATGAGGACGGCGGCAGACTAGTTGAACTTATCCGCCGAAATCCCTGCGGAGTTCTCCTCTTCGATGAGATAGAAAAAGCCCACAGGGATATCTTCGGTGTGCTTCTGCAAATGCTTGAAGAGGGCGTTATAACCGACAGCGCAGGCAGAAGTGCGGAACTTTCCGAACTTATGGTGATACTAACCACCAATGCAGGTGCGGCAGAACTGTCAGAAAGTAAACACGCAGGATTTTTTAGTCGCGGCAGTGAAAGTTTTCAACAGGATATCAAACAGGCTGTTAAAAAAGTTCTCTCTCCCGAACTTATAAACCGCATGGACGATATAATCGTGTTTGACCCGCTGGATATGGACGCACTTTCCGCCATCACCCGCAAAGAATTGGCAAAGCTCTCCCATCGTGTCGCAGAACTGGGCTATACTCTCGAAATATCCCCCGAATGCGAGAACTACGCCGCAGAAAAATGTCTGTCATCAGGCGGTTCAGCCAGAGATATCCGCCGATTTGCCGAACAGGAGATAGAGGATATCCTCTGCGATAATATACTCGCGGGCTGCGGCAGAAACCTGCGTTTGTCCATCAAAAACGGCAGACCGGTCATATGCACTGCCGATATGTCGGGGGTGCAGTGAACAAAAAATTTTCACCCCATTTTCGTCAAAAGCCGCTTGCAAAAGAAACGGAATCGTGCTATACTGATATTGTTAAGAATTTTGGACAAAGAGGGTCATGTATAGATGAAAAATAAATTGCGTGTGATATCGGCGCTGCTGTGTGCTGCGCTGATATTTGCTGATATAGGCAGCTTCCGCGGTTCGGCACTGAGTTTTGTGCCCACAACTGTGGATGCTGACGGTGAACGCAGGGATATAAGGCTGTATTCCGACTGCGTTTATATGGTGAATATGGATACCGGCGAAGTCGTGGTGGATATCAACGGCGAAAAGGAAGTCCCACCCGCTTCACTTACCAAACTTATGACGGCTGTTGTACTGCTGGATACAGTCGGGGGCGATGAAAGCACCCTTAAAAACAAGATGATGTCCGCAGGTACCGAGGCTTTTGATGAACTTTACGATACAGGCGCGGCGACCGCCGATATCCAGCCCAATGAGGCTGTCAGCGCTTACGACCTGCTGGCGGCACTACTGATACCCTCAGCTTGTGAGGCTGCGAATATCATCGCTATAAACGTCGGCGGAAACGTTCCCGCATTCGTGGATATGATGAACAATAAATGTTCCGAACTCGGGCTGAAACATACCCATTTTTCCAATGCTCACGGTCTGTTCACTCAGCAGAATTTCTCCACTGCCAAGGATATCTCGACCATATGCAGGTACGCTCTCGATAAATACCCCGTCTTCAAGGAACTTGTCGGCAGTCCCTCATTCACTATGGCGCCTACCGACTATCACCCCGAGGGTACGTATATCGTCAGCACCGACTATATGATAAACGAGTTTACCGACTATTATTATACCAACTGCCGCGGCATAAAAACAGGTACCACCGAAGCCGCAGGCAGATGTTTCGCAAGCTACGCCACCAACGACGGCGTGACCTATATGACCGTCACCATGGGCGCACCTATGGAAAAACTTCCCGAGGATATCAAAAAAGGCGAAGCTGACCCTGATTCAATGTATGCGGACGATGTGGTCTACTATAATTTCATCGACCATATAAATCTCTACGAATGGGCTTTCGATACCCTTGTGCAGAAGGATTTCATCAACGAATTCAGCGAAGTCAGGGACGTAAAAGTGGGCTACGGCAAAAAGCGTGATTACGCCAACCTCAAACCCGCCTGCGGCTACACCAGAATGTGGCCCGCAAATATCCCTGTGGATGATGTTGAAAAGAAGATAACCGTCCTTGATAATATTGTTGCACCTGTTGAAGAGGGCGACGTTCTCGGTAAGATGGAACTCTCATACAAGGGCGAAGTCCTTACGGTGATAGACCTCATCTCAACTACAAAAGTCGAGCGTTCACCCGTCAAGGAAAGAGGTCGCATCATCAAGGCGTATTTCGGCTCGAAGCTTTTTAAGATAACAGGCAGTATCGTGCTGATATGCATAGGTCTGTACTGCGTGCTGTGTTTCCTGATAGCACAGAGAAAGTATCTGAGAAAACTCAATCCCTCGGCTGATACAAGATATGACGATACTGACGACTGAATAAGTATCCCGAAAAGACAGATAACATACGGGGAGATACAGGGGAACGGAAAGGAACATTTTTATGCTTAAAAAATTTCTCTGCATCGCAGCCGCGGCGCTATCGGCGTTTATGTCGGGCTGTACCACGAAAACAAATAAAGTCGATATAAAAGATATAAGCGATGGTCTGACCATTTACAGCTTTCAGGCTGGCAAGGCAGATGCTGAACTCATCTACGGCGATGACTGGGCAGTTCTTATCGACTGCGGCGAAAAAGGTTTCGGCAAGCATATAGTCGCTTATATGGAAGAAAAAGGAATCAAAAAGCTGGATTACCTTATCATCACCCACTTTGATAAAGACCATGTGGGCGGTGCGGCAAAGGTGCTTAAATCCTGCGAGGTCGGTGCTGTACTCCAAAGCAATTCTCCCAAGGAGAGCGAAGAGTATGATAATTACCTCGAAGAACTGAAAAATAAAAATATGACCCCGCAGACTGTCCGTGATGAACTCACCTTTACACTTGGCGACGCCAAGTTCACAGTTGACCCTCCTGCGCAGGAGGTTTACGAAAAAGAACCCAGCAATAATTCCTCGCTGATAACCGAAGTAACTCTTGGCGAAGTGAATATGCTGTTCGCAGGAGATGCCGAGAATGACAGACTTGCGGAATTCACAGCGAATAACGATAAAGTCTACCGTTTTGTAAAAGTGCCGTACCATGGTCACTGGCAGAAACAGCTGAAACCATTTGCTGAGGATATCAAGGCAGAAATTGCAGTGATAACGAGTTCTGAGGAAGAACCCGAGGATAAAGAAACGACAGCGCTGTTTGAAAAACTCGGTGCTGAGGTGTTCCTGACGAGAACGGACAGCGTTATCGTCAAATGCGATGGCAAGAACATAGCAGCCTGTTACAATTCATAATTCATAATTCACAATTCATAATTATTGGCAGGGCGGAAACGTAGCTGTACTTAGGATAGAATGCCAAAGAGGAGAGCTTTGGGTCAAGCCTTTCGCGAAAGGCTTGCGGAGAGCTCGAGAGGCAGAGCCTCTCGGTCAAGGTGCAAAAGCGACGCGGCAACAAAGCCATAAATAGCACAACAATCTCTCGACCAAATAGGGCGCGGCAATACAAAAAAATTACGAGCGTATGCGATCGTATGCATACGCTCAAACTATGTCCGTAAATATATTGCCGCGCCCGAAATCAACGGCGGTACGCTCGTTGATTTCTCGACCCGAGGAACGAGGGGCGACCCTACCCACCGCAGTACAATAGCAAGTGAAAATGTTCCACGTGGAACATTTGTTTACAAACGAGCAGGATAAATATGCGACCGCAAGCGATGGCATAGGGGCGCAGACTTCATCGACGGAAGATGTAAAAAGTTTGTGAACTCCCTTTACAAACAGCAAGATATATTGTATAATATATAAGTCATATTGTGCGTGACAAGAACGCACAGGCATAAGTATCCCTGCATCAGAATACGGGTCACGCTTCGGTAAGAAGAAAGTACCTGCCGTATCCCGACGCAGAGGAAAATATTTTAAGAAAGAGGTACAAAATTATGCTGAGAAAAGACGAAAAGACAGCCGTAATTGAGGCTAACAGAACCCACGAGACCGACACAGGTTCCCCTGAGGTACAGATCGCTATCCTGACCAAGAGAATCGGCGACCTGACAGAACACCTGAAGGTTCACAAGAAGGATAACCACTCCAGAAGAGGTATGTACAAGATGATCGGTAAGAGAAGAAACCTTCTCAACTACCTGAAGAAGAACGACATCGAGAGATACAGAGCAGTTATCGAGAAGCTGGGTATCCGTAAGTAATCAAGTTAAGATCATCAAGGCAGAGACGGTAATCCGTCACTGCCTTTTGGTGTTTTTAAAAACAGTAAAATCAAGTTCGTGTGATGGTTTTTTAGCATTGAACGGAGAGTGTAAATGCCGCAAAGATCTGCACTCTGCGCTTTATGCTAAAGCCTTTGCCGAACAGTGTTAAGGAGGATAATTAATATGTTTGAGAACGCAAGGACTTTTGAAACTACTTATGCAGGCAGACCCGTTGTTGTTGAAACAGGCAAGACCTGCGGACTTGCAAACGGCTCATGCTGGGTAAGATACGGCGAGACCGTTGTAATGGCTAACGTTACAGCTTCCAAGAAGCCCAGAGAGGGCGTTGATTTCTTCCCTCTTTCCGTTGACTTTGAGGAGAAGATGTATGCAGTAGGCAAAATCCCCGGCTCTTTCACAAAGCGTGAGGGCAAGGCAAGCGATAAGGCTATACTGACTTCAAGATGTGTTGACAGACCTATCAGACCTCTGTTCCCCAAGGATATGAGAAACGATGTAACTGTTGTTATGACAGTACTGGCAGTTGATCCCGATAACTCACCCGAGATCACAGGTATGATCGCTGCTGCTATCGCTATCTCTATCTCCGATATCCCCTGGAACGGACCTGTTGCTTCCATCAACGTAGGCTATGTTGACGGCGAACTGGTACTGAACCCCACTCTGGAGCAGAGAGCTAAGAATAAGCTGAACCTGACAGTTGCAGGTTCTGCCGAGAAGATCGTTATGATCGAAGCAGGCGCTGAGGAGATCCCCGATGATCTGATGCTCAAGGCTATCGAGACAGGTCACACCGAGATCAAGAAGATGGTAGAGTTCATCAAGGGCATCCAGAAGGAGATCGGCAAGCCTAAGTTCGAGTTCGAGTCTATGGAAGTTGACCACGACCTCTTCGATGAGATCGAGGCTATGGTAGGCGAGGACGTTAAGAAGGCTCTCGATACCGATGACAAGAACATAAGAGATGCAAGAATGCAGCCTATATATGATGCAGTTCACGAGAAGTATGACGAGCAGTATCCCGATCAGGGCGCTATG
>NZ_JAILMR010000103.1 GCF_024692365.1 Ruminococcus sp.
CAGCAGGTGTGATAAAGCTGTCCAGCTTTTCAGCGGTAAGACCTGTCATAGGCTGGAACCAGTGAGTGTAATGTGTGCAGCCCTTTTCAACTGCCCAATCCTTCATGGCATTTGCAACGATGTTAGCAACATCGGGTGCCAGCGGATCGCCGTAATCCATAGTCTTTTTCAGTGCCTTGTAAGTTGCCTTTGGCAGCTTTTCTCTCATTACAGACTCATTGAATACATCTGAGCCGAATATCTCGGGTACGTTTATCATAATATCCCTCCAGAATAATAAAAAGCGCTGCGGACTAAACGTCCACAGCGCCATTGCTGTTAACAAATATGAGTATACACCGATATCCCCCATTTGTCAAGAGTTTTTTTGATTTTCAGCCAAAAGGACAAAAGGTCGGATTTTTATGGTATTTATTTGGTGCAATCGGCTCAATTGCGCGACGGTGAGTAAAAGTGGAGTGTCGGGAAACAAAAATGTACGACAAATTACAAGAGTGATACGAACTCATACCAAACGATACGGTCGTATACTTTGGTATCCGCTCGTATTGTTTGGTATCTGCGACTGCGTTGACAATGTGCCCGCTCAACTTTTGGTATCAGTTCGTATCGCTTTTATTGTTCACTAGACATTTTTGTTTTGTGCCTTGGCATATCTTACCATGTAATGCGAATTTCACCTGATTTACATTGACACCGGGGGCAAAATGTGGTATCATTACAGATAACGATGAGGGGATGGCACCCATAATAAAAAACGGACATCGTACAACAGAAAAAGGTTTGAGTTACAAAGGGGAGGACACCCATGACAAAAAACATTATTGTAACGGACGAAAACGGCAAAGTGATAGGCACCACCTACCCTAAAAGGGCGGCGGGGCTTGTAAAGAACGGTCGGGCAGAGTATGTCAGCGACTGTGAGATAAGACTGATAACTGCTCACGCTCCGACCGCAGAGATAAAAACGGAGGAACAACAGATGAGCAAGATAATAGAATTTGATGCGAGAAAATTCGCGTTTGACAAAAGCTGCCGCTCCAATTCGGGGCTGCGCACATTTATGACCCTTTCCCTTGGTACTGCCGAGGTATGGGAGATAGGCGACCACGACAGACACAGGTCGCAGATAATCAGTCGTATGAAGCTGCAAAGGTTTACCGATTATACTTTCAGATTTGCGATGGTCGGCGGACATAACGAGGACGGCGACGAAGTTTCGCTGGTGAACATATTCCCCGAGAACAGATGGGATGACAGGCTTACTTTCGCCCTCGACAAGAACCGCTACGAACCTGTTTGCAGCAAGCGCGACAAGACAGGTCTGCTGAGAGTTTTTGAACTGCCTTTCAATTCTGATAATGCTGAGGACTGGTGCATCGTCATCACTCAGGAGAAAGCACCTGCCAAGTTCACAGCACCTCTGCCCATTGATGCTTATGCAGGGCTTGAGAATATGACATATCAGCAGTGGCTCAGCGAGAACGCCAAGAAGCGCGGATTCTTCAGCCGCGAGACTTCCAAGGACAGCGGATTTATCTTCCGCGACCCATTTGCAGGCGGCAGTCCTTTCAGAAAGCTGATAGATATGGCAAAGCAGGGTGCAGATGTTGACAGCATCATCGAAAAGGCAAGAAGAGGATTCGACCTTGAAAACCTTATCGAACAGGTAAAGCAGGGCATAGACCCCGACGGCGAACTTTTCGGCTGCGAGAAGAGCACTCCCGATTATGTGGATAACGGCAGCGACAACGCAAGCGGTTTCACCACAGGTTCAAACGGTATGAACGTCAACTGCACTGACCTTGATATCAACGAGAGCGAGTTTGCCGAAAAGCTTTTGCAGATAGGCAGCGGCTGCACTTTCAGGATGAAAGATGTGAATATCGGTCCCTGCGGCGACAGAAGCTGTATGATGATAGGCAGCCCGACTTCGGGCAGCACCATCTGCTTTGAGGATGTGACCATGACCTCATATGCGCTTTCGATGATAATGGCTAAGGTCGGCGGCGGATGCGTAGTTACATTCACTGATGTTACCATTACCTCGGATGGCGTGGATTCCATGATAGATGCCGATAACGATGCCAGTGGAATAAAATTCGTGCTGAACGATGTTACTCTGCCAAAGCAGGCGCTTGACCTTATCTATTCTAAGATAAAGACAGGCAGCACCATCACGGCGAACAATATTTCTTCCACATTTACAGCGTCTTCGGAAACACAGGAAAAACCTGCGGCTGAAAAGGCTGAAAGATCCGAGAAGACCGTGAATACCGAGAAAACTGTACAGCCCGAAAAGGAAGAACCCCGCGGCGGATATTTCTTCAAGGATATGCTGAAAAGCACCTTTGAGAATGCGGCTGAAAGCTTCAACACTTTCGGTGAAATGGTGCGCAAGGCTGAGAACAACCTCTCGAATGCCATTGATGATTTTGTGAACGACAAGCCTGAAGTGCCAAAGGCTGAAAACGCTCCCGAAACGAAGGAAACTGCCGAGCCTGAGAACGATCATGCAGATGACAACGGTTCTGAATCGGACGGCGAAGAATAATATTGGTACGGCATGGAATAAGGCTGTAACCTATTTAGAAGGTCAATAAACAATTACGAGGGATAACCTTTTTCAGTCAGCCTCCCACAGCGTACACCATATTTCTTATTTACGTTTACGAAATATTCCCAACAAAGTTATAGAATATCTCGATCCTTCGTGTTTTGTTTACTTTGTCCTTTTCGTAGATGAAAATCTTATCTATGAAATCTCTGAGCAGGTCATATGTCAGTTCGGTAATATCGGTGTATTTATCTACGATTTTCAAGAAACGCTCGGTGTTTTCTTCATCGTTCCTGATCTGTTCAAGTGCTGTTGAAAGTTCACTGACAGTCTGTTCAAGCTGAGCCTGTTCTGATTTATACGTTCCAGAGAGCATAACATAATCCTCGTCAGACAGCTTTCCAAGCGCGTTGTCCTCATAGATCTTCACGAACATTCTCTTGACCTCGTTCAAGCGCTTCTCGGATTTGGTAAGCTCACGCTTTTTTGCGGCTTGCTCTTTTTTAGATGCTGTTGAAGAATTATTCTTGCAGAGCTCTATGAACTTCTCGCGGTTATTCCTCGCTTCTGATGTGACTCTCAACAGATCATCAAGCACTACGGCTTCAACTATTTTCTTGTTTATGCAGTGCGTGGTGCATTGGTCGGAACGCTCTTTGCGCGAGCGGTAGCCTTCGCAGGTGTAATAGATCCTCGGTCTGTTTTTCTCACGGTGGAATGACATTCTAGTTCCGCAGTCTCCGCAAAATAACAACCCTGAAAAGCTGTCAACTTCACTCTGTCTGTTCATTTTGGGTCGGTCCGCTTTTCTGCGCTGAACGGTGTTCCATGTATCGGCATCAACTAACGGTTCATGCGTGTTCAGAAATTCGAACTGCTGATCCTGAGGATACTTGACTTTCTTGTTCGATCTATAGGAAGCCTTACCCGACCTGTGAGTGTATGTATGCCCAAGATAGACGGGATTATCAAGTATTATATTAATCGAACGTTTGCACCAAACATAAGGATCGGCAATCGCTGAAACATCAAAGCCCGGATCGTTTTGCAGCTTCTTCATCACCGCAGGCTTCGGATATTCGCACGCTTTTAGGTGACGAATAATATTTATCACGCCATCTCCATTGGCGTACATCCTGAACATATCCCGAATCGCGGGCGCAAACCTTTCATCGACAATAAGCCGATTTTTGTCTTCTTGCGAAGGTATATATCCGTAAGGAACAGACCCGTTCACCCTCTCACCACGCATAGCCTGTGCCAGCTTTACAGCTTTGATCTTCTTGCTACAATCACGAACATACCACTCATTAAATAACGACCTCAGCTCCGTAAATTCGTCATCGCCCTGAATAGTATCGACATTATCATTGACCGCGATATACCTCACGCCATACTGTGGAAAAATGATCTGTAAATACTGCCCGACCAAAAGATAATTTCTTCCGAAACGTGAAAGGTCTTTTGTAATAACAGTTCCGATATTGCCGTTTTCAATTTCGGAATACATTTCCTGAAATGCAGGACGGTTATCAAAACTGATACCGCTGTATCCGTCATCAACATAGAACCTGAAATTCTCGAAGCCATTATCTGTAGCATATTTTTCAAGCATCTTCTTCTGATTGGTTATACTGTTGGACTCGCCGAAATTAGCATCGTCCTGTGAAAGTCTGCAATAAAGTGCAGTTATTTTATTTGGCTGTATCATTATTTACTCCTTTCCGACAGCCAAATCGATCATGTTTATTATACCACAGATCGGTTCGGCTGTCCATATTTTTTATAAGTATCAGATCAATACAGCTTGATATCTCTGCTGATCAGTCTTTCTATTTTATCCTCGACAGTCTCGTTCGATTTATTATCAAAATGCGATACTACGGTATATGTAATATCACCGATCTTTATCTCATGAGAATTCAATATCTCTTTTTTTGTGTTCTGTTCCGTTGTCTTTTTCAAATAAGAATTCCTCCATAATTCTAGGTTGTGCGTTTATATGGTAAAGTTGATCTTAGTAAGCATTTTTCATCAGTCCTTTCTATGTGGAATATTATGATCCTGTCAGCGGCAGCGGGGTGATATGAAAAAACATATCCCGATCCGATCGTCGTTTACACTGCCGACACAATTATCATGTTTTAGTTTCCGAAGTATTATCAGATTTGTTCGTCTTATCAGATACGATTACGGTATCATTATAAGTAACCGGCACGCTTTCTTTAACTGCTTTCTCTTTTTGCGGCTTTTCAGCTGATACCCTCCAAAGGCGGAGTACTGTTAAAACTGTCGCGGGCGAACCGGTCGTAAACGAGCTGCATCTGCAAGTTGGCAGACTCTGCATCGGTCATGCAATTGATTGAGGCGGTGTAGATCAGCTCCTTTGTATTGTCGGGATTCAGTATGTACTTCAAACTCTTTTGGGCTGTAGATTGGAGAGATATAAATCTGATATACGGCAAAGCTCATCCACTTCCTTTTTCAATACTATAACATCCTCTGCATAAATGTTGTTGGTCGCATTCACCTTCTTGGCGATCTGGTTGATGTTGCCTGATATTATTCTCATGCCGTTCACCATCGGAGCCAATTCACTAAAGTCGTAAAAGATCGGCTGCTTTTCCAATATCATCGTCCGAAGATACTTAGTAGTGTCGGTGTGGCAGGATTCAGGCCTTCGCTCTATCATCTCCCAATCCTTCAGATCAAATGTCAGTTCCTTACGATGAACCTGTTTATACTTCCTGGCTATAATGATCATTCCTTTCTTTTTATTGCTTTGATTATTTGCACCCTCGAATGAGTGGCTCTGGTTTAGGGCGGTGGGTTCCCTAAACTCGATTTTTCGGGAAAACGCAAAATCGGTATACGGATTCTTTCGGTATACGAAAGAATCTATACTTGCTTCTGCAAGAAAAAATTTTAGGTCACAATTCCGATTTTCAAATCGAATTTACCAGTGCCCAATAGGGCTGTTATCCAAATACTCATTATCGCTGCGCCGATATACAACAGGTGCATAACCAGCGC